>CAJUCT010000063.1 GCA_910585015.1 uncultured Acetatifactor sp. | reverse complement strand
GGTTCTCTCTCCCAGATGATGTCCGCAAAACGGGCCTCCACAGCCCCTAATTGAATTTCTGCCATAAGCACAGCCTCCTGTCTACATAGTGTAGTCTAACATACAGACTACACTATGTAGACGGATTTGTCAAGACCCTTTTCAAAATATGGGGCCGCAATGCAAGAGCGCCCCACATTGGGAGATTCTTCAATCACACCGCCGCAAAGTCTTCCTTGGCCGGAATGATCCTGGCGCGATCTCCTATTATCTCCCGTACAATCCGCAGTTCCACCTGCTGTCGGTGCTGCAGGTGGGAGATCAAGTCCTCGAAGTCATTATATCCATGAGCCTTTCCATAGGGCGAATTTACCAGATACTTCATCATAATAGGATACCACATTTGGTTTCCTTGATCGTCGGAGCGTTCCTTCTGTATAATCCTGATATTCTCTGCAATTTTGTCACTGTAGAGATACAATAGTCTGAAATGCTCCTTGGGCATGACAGCGTACAGTCTTTGGTAAAATGAAAGGATTTCCTCATCGTCCAACTGGTGGAACAGGATCAGATCTTCCACAATGTTCTGGAGAAAGGCGCACTCAAACAAGTATCCGCTGCCGTGAAACCGCGCATACCTTGTAAAAATAATCTGCTCCATGTCCTGCAATGTCCTCCTGCCATTGTAGATCTCATACTGCTCCAGATCCTTATGAAAGCCAGGTACATCTGTCAAAATCTTGGTGTAGGTCACAATATAATGCTCTCCCTCCCGGAATGTACCTGCCTCGATCTCCCTGCGTATGGAAACGTACTTCTCCAGCATTGCCGCGTATTGCTCCCCGTCCATCCATGTACACCAGGCCAGTTCCACCGGCGAGTAATCCCCTTCCCGGCACACTTTGTACTCCGGCCTGCGCCGGGCGATCTCCGACAATAGAGTGGACTTTCCCATGCCCTGTAAGCCTTCTATAAAAATATTATCCATAGTTTCCTCCTATATAAAATCGCTGCGCGACGGCACTAAAGAGTGAAGTCCCTTGGGCACACACCTGGGAGAGACAAATTGCACGTCAGCGCCTTCTGCCGCCAGGCAGTTTCTGCCCGCCGGGGCAGCCGGAAATTCTCCGCGCGATGACAGGGCGGATGCCCCTTTATGTTTCACGTATGCCTTGCCGCCCGCTTACAACGCAATTGTCGCTGTGGCTATTTTTTCCCGGAACCTGCCGTCGTGTTCCACAAACAGCATAGTCGGCTCATAGTCCAGAATCAGCTTCTCGATCTGCATCCTGGAAAAGACATCCATATAATTCAAAGGTTCGTCCCACACATACAAATGCGCCGGAGTGAGCAGACTGGCAGCAACAAGCACCTTCTTTTTCTGCCCCTCCGAATACTCCTCCATTCCTTTTAGGAATTGGCCGCGCTCCATATCCAGCTGCCGGAGTACGGCGCAAAACAGGCTCTCCTCCAGATTCCGCTCCCCGCAAAATGCGGATATACTTCCCCTGAGCATGGACGTATCCTGGTTCACATAGGAGATAACCAGCCCGGAGGCCGTCTCACAAGTTCCTGTCTCACAGACTTCCGCCCGGAAAAGGTTTTCTTCTCCTGCGCCCGCCTTTTGCAATATCATTTTCAGCAACGTTGACTTGCCGCACCCGTTGCTGCCATGTATGGCAATGCGCTGTCCATGACTGACGGAAAAGGTCAGATCTGTAAAAAGCGGCTCTCCGGTGCCATGATACTTCAAACTGTACTCTCGAATATTCACCAGTATATCTTTGTGGTGTCGAAGCGGCACAATCTTTAAATCCGCCGGCCGCTCCAAATCTTCCAGAAGTCCCTCCTTCTCCTCGAGTTCCCGGTGTATGCGCTTCTCCATCTGCTTTACCCGGCTCTGGGCCTTCTTTGTCTTAGCCCCGATAAACCCTCTGGTGTCCTTACGCCTGTCAGGCTCCTCTATGGGATCAAATCCTATCTTTGTACTCTCGTTCTTGTCGGCCCACCTGGCGGTACGTGCCGCCGCCTGCTTCAGCTTCCCTATCTCCCTTAGATGCCTCTCGTTCTCCGCCTGGACAAACTGATCCCTGCGCTGCTTGTTTTCCCACCATGTGGAGAAATTTCCGCTCTGCAGTTCAATGGACCGCCGGTTCAGCACCAGCACATGATCCACACAGCAATCCAGCAGATCCCTGTCATGAGACACCAGGACAAACCCTTTCTTGGAGGCCAGATAGCCCTTCACAATCTCTCTTGATGCCTGGTCAAGGTGATTGGTGGGTTCATCGATGAGCAGGAAATCCCGCTCCCCCGAAAACAGAACCGCCAGCAATATTTTTGTCTGCTCCCCCAAGCTTAAACCCGCAAAAGATCTGTATAAGATTTCCGGCCCATGCCCCAGCTGCTCCAGTTCACGGATCACGCGCCACTGCTCGCACCCGGCTTTGAGTTCCTCCATGAATTCCGCCGCAGACAGCTGCATCTGCCTTTCGCTGACACTATAGGGAAAATAGTCAAACACCGCCTGAGCGCTGATAGTTCCCTGATAGGGATACCTTCCCAGCAGCAGCCGCAGAAAGGTAGTCTTTCCCTTGCCGTTGCGTCCCAGAAGTCCCAGCTTCCAATTTGTATCGATGGAAAAAGAAACATCCTCAAAAATACTGTCAAAGCTGCCTTCATAGGAAAAAGTCAAATGACTCACATTGATTTGTGCCATATGCATTCCTCCCTCCAAGGCCCCGAATATAAAAACGGAACCGTTTGCTGCCAAACAGTTCCGTCATATTCTCCAACCCTGCTGTTGTAAAATGCCATAGACACGCCATTCTGACAAGACCATATTAAGCGCTGTCTTCCCCGAAAGTCCGCCATAAATTTACCGCACAAAAAGAAGGGTTATGAGAACATAATCCACTTTTGGCAACATGAACAAACAACATGGGTACTCTCCCTCATGCTGTCCCAAGCCTTCATGTAATCAAAAGCGAACTAAATTCTCATCTTTTCACCCCTCTCCTCAAGATAGTGCCATCTTAACACACCCCATTTGATTTGTCAAATATAATTTCGAGGACTAATATCCCGTAGCCGCTTCCATATACTGCTCTCAACCTTTCAAACGGAATTGAGATACCAATCCTTTCAGCATGGCGGCCTGCCCGGACAGTTCCTCGCTGGCGGCGGCGCTTTCCTCCGCCGTTGCCACATTATTCTGGACAACAAGGGAAATCTGGTTGATTCCATGGGTGATCTCCTCCGCGTTGACTGCCTGCTCTCCTGTGTATTCCGCTATGCGGCCAATGAGTTCATTCATTTCATCCGCATGGGCCACCATGTTCACCATGGACTCAGCCGTATCCCGGGCCGCCAGCGCGCCCTCCTCCATGGAAACAACCATCTGACTTAAAAGGCCTGTGGTTTCCTGGGCAGCCGGGGCGGATTTGCCGGCCAGAGTACGTACTTCGTCAGCCACCACCGCGAAACCTTTTCCGGCCTCCCCGGCCCGGGCCGCCTCCACTGCCGCATTCAGAGCCAGAATATTGGTCTGGAAAGCAATATCGTCAATCGTCTTGACAATCTTTCGGATATCCGCAGACTTGTCGCTGATATTCTGTATTACCTCTGTCACATTCTGCATTTTTTCATTGCTCTGCAAAAGCCCTTGGCGTACCTCTCGGGAGATATCGCTGGCTCTCTGTGCCCTCTGGGCGATCCTGCCCACGCTGTCGGATACGGAGCCCATATGCCTGGCCAGCGATTCCACCTCTGATGCCTGCTCAGTAGATCCTTGAGACAGGATCACGGCGCCGTTGGAAACCTGCTCCGCTCCTGCCGCCACATCATGTGAAGCCGCCCGCAGCTGCCCCATGGCCCCATTTAGTTCAGATGAGATCGCTTCCAGAGATGACTTGATCTTCGCAAACTCGCCCACATATTCATTTTCCAGCGTAAACGCCAGATTTCCCGCACTCTCTTGGTCATATCTGTAACTCCTTTCTGTACACTAACTCTAGGCACTTGCGAAACTTCCTTTCTGATAACAGCGGCTGGGCAATATATACAAAATAAGGGCGACTTACCACTGCGTCGGAGCCCGTTTTTGTATATATTGCCCAGCCACGTCACTTGCAGAGAACCTTTCGCAATTGCCCGCACTAACTCCCATCCGCCAAGCATCTTTTTTAAGACTCCACGGACGCAAAGCCGATGGAGCATCCTTATTATGATAGCAGGCAGAAGATGGAAACGCAAGCATTTTCGGCACGGAGCCGCCGCAATATGTCAGCCGGGCTGATGGGCTTAAGAGCCTACATCAGCGGCGCCACCACCTTCATAATGCATCCCAGCAGTTTCCTGCCCCAGGGCTCCGCCTTCAGTGTCTCATAGGTCACTGTCCGGCACTGCTCCAACGTAGCCTGGTAATCCGCTTCCATATCCGCCAGACAGGGGACGCCGTACAGATAGGCGGCACACTCAAAATGATGGTACAGGCTGCGGTAGTCCAGATTGATGGTGCCCACCACCCCTTCCCGATCATCGCTGACGAACAGCTTGGCATGTACGAAGCCGGGGGTATACTCATAGATCCTGACGCCGGAATCCAGCAGAGAACGGTAGTGGGATTTAGCCAGAGCATAGGCCGCCCGCTTATCCGGGATACCGGGCAGAATCAATTTCACGTCCACTCCCCGCTCGGCGGCAAATTTCAGCGCCGTCTCCATCTCCCCATCCAGAATCAGATAGGGCGTCATAATATGAACATACTTATGGGCACGGTTCAGGATGTCCATATACACCCTCTCCCCCACCCGGTCTTCATCCAGCGGACAATCACCGTAAGGCATCACATAGCCCGGAGACTTTTTCCCTTTCCGTGAAACGGCAGTCTCGGACAAAAAACGGTCAAACTCCAGTTCCTTTTCCTCGATCCCCCACATCTCCAAAAACATCAGCGCAAAGCTTTGAGCCGCTTGGCCTTTCACCATGACAGCCGTATCCTTCCAGTGCCCATGTTTCTTCTTGTGGTTGATATACTCATCCGCCAGATTGACTCCTCCCGTAAATGCCGTATGGCCGTCGATAACCAGTATCTTGCGGTGGTCACGGTAGTTGTAATGGGTAGATACGAACGGAGTCAGAGGGGCAAACAACTTGCACTTGATACCCAGATGTTTCAGCTTCTCCGGATAATTGTGGGACAGAGTGGTAAACTCGCAGAAACCATCGATCATAAGACGAACCTCAACGCCTTCCGCCGCCTTTTGGGCCAGTATTTCCAGAACTTTTCCCCACATCAGGCCCTCGTCCACGATAAAATACTCCAGGAAAATGTAATGCTGTGCCTGCTCCAGCTGCCGCAGCATCTCTTCCCATTTTCTTTCCCCCGTGGGAAAGTATGTCACGGCGGTATCGTCAAACACCGGATAACAGCCGCTTCTGCTCACATAGCGCGCCAGCGCCGTCACTCCGGGGGCTTCCTGCTCCAACCTGCGGATAACCTCCGCGTCTTGGGGAATACAGCCCTTCGCCTGCTTTGTGATCTGATCCACTCGCCTCTTTATCAGCCGGTGACCGATCTCGCTCTTGGTAAACCATAGTAAAAAGGCGCCGAACACGGGCATCAATATGATGATGACAAGCCACGTGATCTTAGCCGTGGGATCATAACGGCTGTTCAGCAGATACAGCACCATAACCACGGAAAAAGACGTCATCAACCCTGAAATATAAGGCTGCAAATCCTGGAACCAAAACAATACGCTAAACAGAATCGCTACCTGTAAAAGGAACAACAGCAGTATCACTCCGAAACGGCTGAACAATGCGTGAATCAGCCCTTTCTGTCCCCTCTTCAGCAAGCGTATGCCCATGCTCTGGGTGTCCTCATTTGTCATAGCAAGGTATCCCCCTCAACTCATTTTACCATATCCTGACTCTTGGCAATAATTATATTCCTCTTGTGGGCATGTTCCACATGGTTCTATACATTATAACAGACAAGCATCTCAAACACAAGACGAAACGGATGTCCCCGGCCGGTCAGCAATAATCCTCTATTTTTGCAAAATACCTTTGAAATTTATGGTGAAATGGTATATACTGAATTTAGTTTATGCTTTTTTTATAATTTGGCGCAAAACATTGTTTTTGCCCGGAAAGGAGTCATTGCTTTATGGAAAAAATTGCAAGCTTTACTATAGACCATATCCGGCTTTTGCCCGGCGTATATGTGTCTCGTAAGGATACGGCAGGGCAGGAAGTAATCACTACCTTCGATCTGCGCATGACCAGTCCCAATGATGAGCCCGTTATGAACACGGCGGAGGTACATACCATTGAGCATCTGGGAGCCACATTCCTGCGCAACCATCAGGACTATGGGAACAAGACCATCTATTTCGGTCCCATGGGCTGCCGCACCGGCTTCTATCTGCTGCTGGCAGGAGATTACCATTCTAAGGATATTGTTCCTCTGGTCACTCAGATGTTTGAATACATCCGGGATTACCGGGGAGAAGTTCCCGGCGCCTCCCCCAGGGACTGCGGCAACTATCTGGATATGAATCTGAATATGGCTAACTACCTGGCCTCCAGATATCTGGAGCAGGTTCTGTACCATATCGATGACAGCCGCCTGTTCTACCCGGAATAAGGGTTTATGCAAAACAGAAGATATCATCTTCAATAAGGAGGTAGGTTATGAGTAAAATCGGCATTATCGGCGCCATGGAGTTGGAGGTGGAGACTTTAAAGACGCAGATGAGCGTCACCGGCCAGACCACCTGTGCCGGCATGGTTTTTTTTGAGGGTACTTTGGGGCAGGCCCAGGTTGTGGTGGTCCGCTGCGGTATCGGCAAGGTCAATGCCGCCATGTGTGTACAGATCCTGGCCGACCGCTTTGAGGTTACCCATGTGATCAATACCGGCGTGGCAGGTTCCCTGAATGCCGCCCTGGACATCGGGGATATCGTCATCTCCCGCGATGTGATTCACCACGATGTGGATGTTCGTGTATTTGGCTATGCCCTGGGGCAGGTTCCCCAGTTGGACACCCTGGCTTTTCCCGGAGATGAATCCATGATCCGTCTGGCCCTCAGTTCCTGCGAGGAGGCCAACCCCGGATTGCATACGGCAGTGGGCCGCATTGTAAGCGGAGATCAGTTTATCTCCGACAAAGAGATAAAAGAACGGTTGATTGCAGAATTTCATGCAGACTGCACAGAGATGGAGGGGGCCGCTATCGCCCATGCTTCCTACTTGAACGGGCTCCCCTTTGTGGTTATCCGCGCCATCTCCGACAAAGCGGACGACAGCGCAGAGATGGATTACCCCACCTTTGAGCGGGAAGCCGCCGGACATTGTGCGCGCCTGGTTGAGGTTCTTGTCAATAAAATATAATGTTAGGCGATTGCGAAACTCCCTTTCCGGTAACAGCGGATGGGCAATATATACAAAATAAGGGCGACTTGCCACTGCGTCGGAGCCCGTTTTTGTATATATTGACCAGCTGCGTCACCTGCGGAGAACCTTTCGCAATTGCCTAAAATATAATGTAAATGTAAGGAGAGGATGAGATGTTACAAAAACTAAAGAGTGCTTCCATTAAAAAAGTGCTGCCCGGGATAATAATCCTGTATATCGCGGCGGCGGCCTTGTTGGTATATTTCGGGCCGGATTTTTTTACCTGGGTAAAGGGGCCTGTGACTTTTGAGGATCTGTCTATTGACGAGATTAAAGATCAATATGTCACCATGACCTTTGAGTTGTCCTTCGGCACCTATGCCACTGAGGTCACTACCACCACCCAAAACGGCTCCAAGGTATCCGAGCGGGATTCCATGCAGTACCACGCCGTGCTGGTGGGCGGCCTGGATCGCTATATCTACACTGATGAAGATCTGTATTGGGAGTTCATTGGTCTGGCAGTTCCCTCCAGGTATTTTGACACTGCCAAGATTATCGACAGAAACAGTGATGATTTCTTTGAGACTTATGATCTGAGAGCGTTGGATACCACCATGCAGGTGACAGGGCAGATCCTTCCCATGGACGATGAGATGCTGCGGTACTACCGTTCCTTCTTCCGCGAGGCAGACTACACCGATGAAGAGTTCGCTGTGTACTGCGCCCCTTACTACATCAAGATCGACCATCTGAAGAGAGGCCATGTAGACTTTGTATTGGCTATGGATGCCTTGGCTGTCATACTGCTTCTATGGGCTACATACATGCTGATCAAGGCCCTCACCGGCGGCTACCAGAGAAAGCTGGTGAAGTCACTTAAGGCACTGGGCGAAATGGAACTGGAACGTGCGGATGCGGATTTTGGGAGCGCTTCCGAAGCCGTCAAGGGCATCAGAATCGGCCGCAACTATCTGTTTGACTGCAGCGGCGCCAAGACCGATGTCTTTGCTCTGCGCCAGGTGGCATGGGCTTACACACATCAGGTCAACCACCAGAAATACGGCCGCACCGTCAGCACTTCCTACTCCATCATACTGTACACAGAGGACAAGAAACAGCACCAGCTGACCATGCCCAGCAAGACCTCCTGCGATCAGGTGATCGACGAGTTGAACAGGAAGTGCCCTGCCGGAATCTTCGGCTACAGCGATGAACTCAAGACTCTGTTCAACAAGAATTACGATGAGTTTACCCGTTTGCGCCGCCAGAAGGAAGCTGAGATTAATCAGACCCAGGGCTTTGCGGGCGCTTTCTCTGAACAGGGGCAGGATCCCTACAACACCGATCCCTATAAGGTATAATTTATGAGGATATTAAAATCCCGGCAGTTGAATTTCCCACTGCCGGGATTTTTTATACTTCCGAACAATTAGATTTACCTTTCTGGAATACCAGCAGCTTGCTCAATACGTAGTTGCCGATAAACACCAGCACTGCCGATACAAAAGTGGTTATATAAGTGTTGATTCCCAGCGCGCCGAAGAGTTGACGGATCGCCAAATCCAGTATAAAGGTGGACACTCTGGAGAGCACAAACTTGGGAATTTCCTTCAGCATAGGTTCATGGCTCTTAAACACAAAGCGCCTGTTGGTAAAGTAGGCAAAAGTCACGCCCGCTACCCAGTTCGCCGTACTCATCACGGCATTCTGAAAAGAGGTAGGATGCAGGGGATTGTCAAATAGCAGCCAGCTGACCAGATACATGGCTCCCCAGGACACAAGAGTGGTCAGTCCTCCCACGATCAGATAGGCGATCATTTCCTGGTATTTTTTCATTAAACCCTTTATTTTCTCAATCATGTATACCCTCTTTTCCCAATATAATATACTGCTTTTATGGATGGCCATCCGGCCGCTCTCTGCCGAGATTATGGTCAAGTTTACTATGGGAAAACTGGCTTGTCAAGCATATTCATAAAAGATTAATGATCAGGGGTTTACCACATTCCGCAATTCGCCTCTCTGGAAAGCCTCTATATTTTTGGCCACCTCCTCCACGCAGCGGGTGCGGGCCTCCACGCTGGCCCAGGCCAGATGGGGCGTGATAATCAACCGGTTACTATCCTTTAGCAGACTCAGGGGATTGGTTGTCTGCAGGGGCTCGCCGTCCACCACGTCCAGACCCGCGGCGGCGATCTCCCCGGCAGCCAGCGCCTCGTAAAGGGCGAGGTTGTCCACCACTGCCCCTCGGGCTACGTTCACCAGGATAGCCGTGTTCTTCATCCGATGCAGAGCATCCTTGTCAATGATGCCTCTGGTCAAATCGCTTAAGGGGCAGTGCAGGGACAGGACGTCACTCTCCGCCAACAGAGTGGCCTTGTCCACCTGGGGATAATCCCGACAGCAGCTGCTGCCTGTCACAGAGTGGAAGATCACCCGGCAGCCGAAGGCCGTAGCAATACAGGCCACACGACGGCCAATATTCCCCATGCCCATGATGCCCCAGGTCATTCCCTCCAGTTCATGGAAGGGAAGGTCAAAATTGGAGAAGCGGTCCTGGGCGCTGTAGGCTCCGGACTTTACGTACTGATCATAGTGGGGGAGTTTTTCCAGCAGGGCCAACGCCAGGGCAAAGGTGTGCTGAGCCACCATACCGGAGCAGTAGTCCACCACATTGCAGACGCTGATGCCCCGGCTCTTGCAGTAGGCCAGGTCCACGTTGTCAAAGCCGGTGGCCAGTTCGCAGATCAGCTTGACGTTCGGGGCGTCCTTCAGGGTTTCCTCCCCAAGGGGAGCCTTGTTGGCAACGATGATGTCCACGTTTTTGACCCGCTCACGTACCTCCTGAATGGTGGTGGTGTTGCGGTAGTAGGTTACCTCACCCAGGTGCTCGTATTGCACGGGGATATCGGGGCCTACGCTGTGTCTTTCCAGTACGGCAATTTTCATGATGATTCCTCCTCTGGTATTTACCTCTGCCTATAGTTATAATATATCTGTTTTCCACTTTTTAAGCAATATCTATTTCTTCTTCCGGCAATTACTCCAAGCCTGGCTAAAGTAAAACAGGCTTCTGGGGTGATTCCCAAAAGCCTGTTTGAAGCGGATATATCATGAAGTTAAAAACTCCCGCAGCAGCTGCTCCAGCTCCTGCTCCTGAACGGCGGTAAACTTCCCTTTAAAGTCCTCCGGAACCTTCCTGTCCATGCCGTTCTCCGGCTCTGCGGCGACCCTGGACTCCTCTCCCAGCCTGCTGCCCACAGGGATTACGTCCACACCCTTTTTGGCGCTGCGCCGGGCCGGTACGACGTACAGATTCTCCTGGGCATTTCTTCCCCTTTTTCTGCCTTTGACGGATGTATCCTGGCCGAACAGCATCTCCATGTCCTCCTGGGTCACACCCATGCGGCCGGAAAGATGGTTCTCCAGATAGTCCACCAAATTGATCTTTAGCACCCTCCTCTTCCCCTTCAGATCCACAATGGCGGAGATGGAGAAAAAGAGATATAGCCCCATCATGCTGGCGATGTAAAAAGGCAGGATCTGGCCCATTGTGCTGCCGGAGATGATACCCCGGCATACCCCTACCCCGGCGCTGACCACGGACAGCAGCATCAGCTGTCCCGACAGGTGTTCCAGAAGATGGGGGGAGACGGGTCCCAAGCTCATACGGCTGATGAACTTGTCCACGAACACCGGCACATTGGCCATGCCGTTGTTGAGTTGGTAACAGTTGGCGAATTTCAGTTTGCACTGCTTTAGCTGCCTGCTGCGGGTGCTGGCCATATTGTCCGTCTCATGAATCAAATGGAGATACATCAGCCCCAGCCCTATCCGTATCAATATGCTGCCGACCATACAGGCAAGCATGACCATGGAGGCAACTTTTTCTTGTTCAAATATTGGAAACATTGTCATCATTGTCGTCCTTTCTATTTAGAGTTCCGCATGTCCCCGTCAAGCACACAAATCTGTGATGAATATCAGGCCGCTTTCGGCGTCCCGATATCCATCCGTGTGCTTGCCGGAAACATGCTGGCAGAGTTCCGCATGTCCCCGTCAAGCACACAAATCTGTGATGAATATCAGGCCGCTTTCGGCGTCCCGATATCCATCCGTGTTCTTTCCAGGAATAATTTCCCCTACTACATCATATCTCTTATACACACGACATTGCAATATTTCCCGGGCGTATACTCGCCGATATTTACCGGCATATTCCGTCCGTTTTCGGCTGTAAAACAGCTTTTCCGACAAATCTCCGCTCCTTTCGACTGCCGGCAATTCCGGGCCGCCGGACTCAGTCCGGAAGTCCCATCTGGCGGTAGCGTTCTTTCACCTCCAGATAGCGTTCCACAGTGGTAAGTTCCCCGTCCACCGAGTACTCCTCTATACTCTCCGCGTCCAGTATGGACTCTTCGGTATAGGGTTGACCATGTCCGTCATAATACAATTCCGCGTTTTCCAGAAGTTCCTCCTCACTGTAATTACCGCTGCCCTGCTCTATCCATTCAAGAGAAACCCTGGCCGCAGCCGTCCCGTCCGCATAGTCATATATGCTGCCATAACTGGCTATTCCTCCAAAGCCTCCGGCGTAGCCGCTCTCTCCCAGCAGCAGCTTTTCCTCCCGATTGTCATACCATAGACACATGTAATTTCCTCCGGAAGTGCCGCCGCATTCATAGCCCGAGAGCAGGCATACCGGGTTCCCCTCCTGCGCGGTGAAAAAACCACTGCAGCTCATTTTCCGGGGTCCACTCTGATTGTAGGGCTCAGAATAAACATATAGAACCGGCTGGCCTGTATGCCCCAAATCGTATATTCTATAAACACTTCTTGCAAAGTTCCACTCCGAGAAAAAGATTTCCATCCTGGGGTTCAGATCCGCCATATTGCCCACATAAAAGAACCGCTTTGCACAAGTTCCCAGAACGCGGAAACTCTCGGCGTAATCTCGTTGAGCAGAAAGATCCCGGGCAATTCCCCGCTCCCGCTGTTTCCCTCCTGTGTGCTTACAATCATATCCCCGTCTTTGTAATCCCTGCGGTATAACACGGCAAACTCCGACCGGCTCCCGCTATATCCGTAATAATTGCCTCCGGAAGCTTCATGGTATTGTGGCACAAGGATGTCCTCCCCCGCCGCGTTTAAAATACCAATATCCAGATAATTCTTGCATACCCTATAACAATCTCCCATAAGGGAAATATCGTCATAGGTTCCCACAGTCAGCAATGTTCCGTCCCCACTATACAGATAACTCATGCCATCTTTTTTATACCAGTAAGAACCGTTTTCCAGCAGGCCGATTTTATCATAGACAATCGGCATGACCGGATTTCCGGCACTGTCAATAGTTCCGTACTTCTCCCCCATGGCAACCACCGCCTGCCCGTTTACAAATGAACCGATATCGTCATATCCGCACATGACCCTCTGCGAGAAATCATCCGCGTCTATCAAACCTTCTTTATATTCCGCGTCAGATACGACAAACAGTTCCGCCCCCTCATCATAGGTAATGCCGCTGTAACAAAACGGTATCTTGACCTCTCCCCGGAAGTCTATCACTCCCCTTGCTTCATCCCGCTTCGCAATCACAAGTTCCCGGTCGTGGATAATCGTCCCGAAAAAATAGGGTATATCAAAGAGAACCGCTTTCCCCTCATGCATAAAGCCTGTTCTATCCCCATCGGCATAACGCAGTTCAATTTCTCCCCTGTAGGTGGAAACCGCATCGCAGGGGTTTTCCAGCAGCGTATTGCCCTCCCCGTCCTGTCGATTATCCCCCGCCTGTTATCCTCCCAGATCTCCGCAAGTCCCCCCTTAAAATAGTCCGCGCAGTCATATACGGGCTGGATGACAATCTGTCCCGTTTTGTCGATATAACCGTATTTTCCGTCCACACTGATAAAGGCAAGGCCCTCCTGAAAGGTGCTTACACTGTCACAGTCCAGATAAAACACCGGCGTACCCGTCCGATCCATAAAGCCATAGCCGCCGTCCCCGCCGCCGCGGACAGACTCAATATCAATACACCTATCTTCCATTTGCCTATATTCTTCAACCGATCCATCCCCCTTTTTTCCTCTTATACTCATCACCGATTAGATTTTCCTTTCTGTCCGGCGCATGTTGCCCGATTACGCTGCATGTGCCGGGCAGAAACCGTAAAGTCTTAATGGTCGTCAGTATAGAACCCTTCCACACCCAAATCCTCAAACTCCGCTTCCAGATTGGTATAGTATCTGCCCTCAAAAGTGATCAGGCCCAGTCCCGTATCCGTCAGATAATAATAGGAATCATAAGCGCTTAAATCAATGCTCTCCACCCCCTCTTTCAGTCTCTCAAACCATTCCCCTTCAGCGCCTCCTTCCCACCCCCACAGTTCCCTGAAAGCCCCGCTGCCAAACAACATCTCCGGCGTGAAATCCTCTCCCAGCACATCTTTCAGATATACCCTCTCCCCTGTCCGCAAATCCAGAGTCAGCCCTGTTTCCCACTCATTCGGATGATTGGCTCTCCGCGGACTGTTATACTCATAGATACGCATGGAGAGATATCGGTCATCCTCCCTGGTAATCTTGTAATATCGGTCTATATCTGTGTAGATCTGCTCGTCGGGAACCAACACACTACCCTCTTCATAGTCGTAACCATAAAAAAAAGCCTCCCGCAATTTCCGGTTTACAATTTCCTCTATGTCATTCCCTTCGTCGTACAGTTTTAGCTGCGGATAATAAATGGTAATATCCGTATCCACCCTCTCATCCCGGTAGGAATAAATCATGGGCGCCACAAAATAGTTATGCTCCTTCTCCTCTTCTTGAAAAGTCCAAGGATAATATATGCGCTCGTCCTTTTCCACCGGGCCGTTTTCAGAGGTATACCGTATGGGAACGGCCATATAAGCGTCCCTGGCAATCTCGATCTCATATACATAGTTCCCCAGAATATCCGCCACGTGGGAAGAATCCTCCTCCGCCGCGTAAAAAGTGTCTTGGGAAAGAACCGGTTCATACTGACTGGCAAATATGTACCAATCCGCCTCCTCGTCATACTCAAATGCCAGATTCTCATTCCACCAGACACCCCCGCGTTCCAGCAGAATATCACAAGTTGAATGACGCCTCTCCGTATTCTCCGACGAACTGCAATATTTTCCGTCTACCCACAGAGATCTGTTTTCATTTTCTATAGCCGAAAAGTACGCCCGATAACTCCCCTCCACCTGATACCTGCGAAACCCCTCCTGGATATACAGCGCCATCTGCTGATAAGCCCCCGGCAATTCCGAGAACTCTAAAGCATCTGCCCTCTTAAGCGCCTCCGATATGCTCCCCTCTGATATAGTCGCCTTTGATACAGTTCTCTTTGATATAGCCTCCTCTGACACAGTCTCCGTCAACTCAGCTCCCAGACTCTCCGCCAAATTCTCTCCAGTCCTTTCCCTCGCCGCCTCTCCCGCATCGCCGCATCCGGCAAACACCATACACAGAAAAGCGCAGAAAACAGCCCTTCCCCCACACTTTTTCCCCCTGGTTTTACTCATATTTTCATCCTTCCTCTTTCCTGCATGTTTTCCTCTTTCATCCTTACCTCTTTCCTGCATATTTTCCTCTTTCATCCTTACCTCTTTCGTAAGTAGGTAATCATCCGTATCTGTTATTCCCTGTTTTTCTTTGATACAATAC
>CAJUCT010000062.1 GCA_910585015.1 uncultured Acetatifactor sp. | reverse complement strand
CGTTAATCGCCCTGTGGTGTTGGTCTGAATGTTGTCGCTCATGTTCCTCCTTTTGGGCGCAAAAAAGACGCATGGTTTACAAATTTACTGCTCCATGCGCCTTTACGCTGTTATTTTGATATTAAATTGTTTTGCCGATTACGCTAACTGCATAACCTCGGTTTCGATTTCTTTTAATTCATCAAAGGATAATGCCGGAACACAATCCGCAATATCTTCCAATGACATTTTACCTTTTTTTATCAATCTTTCGGCTGTTTCCCTGTCTTTTTTATGAGCAAGAGTATTTTCCATATCTTTCCAATATGTTTTCATTATCTGCTCATCATTAAACAAACTCATCATAATCGTCACTACCTCCACTTCTCTGTTCATCAGATATTCTTTTAAGACGTTATTTTCTCCATCCCACACGCTGGCGCTCCAATCGGCTGGTTCTATCTCCCAGGCAAGCGTCTGTTTGCCCGAAGACAGCATCTTCAGATCCGCCAGCTCGGTTATGTACATTTCCTCATCTGCATAGGTCTCCCCATGGGCGCTGTAATCGGGTAAGGCATAATTGAAATCTGAAAGAGGCTCCTCAACGGTATCATCATTATGCGGGACATAATCCGTATCCGTATGGATTTCCCCAAGGGTGTTTTCACTGGACGGAACGTAATCAGAATCGGGGACTTTTGCGCAGGCGGAAAGCAAAACACACAGTATAAGAGGCATTAATCGTTTCATATAATATCCCTTTCGTATTGATATTGGTCTTTATTTATAGATAGGAAGTGTAGCACAGAAGCAAACAAGTCAAGACCCTCCTTTGCCGCCCGCTGCGCCTCTCTTATGACGCATACACAGTCAGCCCCAAGTATCCACCGTCCCGGTGCTGCCAGACTTGTTTCTATTACGCTTTGACGCTGTGTTACTTATTCCGTTGTGATTGTGGTTATGGTTATTTTGATAAAAAATCACTAAATTCTTTCAATTCCTTTTTTGTATCTTCGGAAAGTCTGTTGTATTCTGTATCATGAATCGCACCCTCTAATGTATATAAATGTACTAGACAAACATTTGGATATTTCTGCTTTAGCTTAAGAAATGCTTCTTTTGCACCTATCTCAATAAGCTTATCGGAAGATTCAATACCAACAGATTTTAGCTTTTTTTCCATTTCTTTACCAATATTAATCATAGCTGTTAATTCTAACATATTTACAACTCCTCTTGTTTTACTTATTTTTTCAAACACCGATTTCTGTTAAGATAATCACTGAACAATATTTAATGCCGAAAAAATTTCCTTGATAACATTGCCGCATGGCAGGGAACAAGAAGCAAAATGTTAATCCAACGTATATTGTCAACATAGTATTTTCGCATACTTATCCCCATGCTTTCGACAATAATATTCAGTACCCTTATCCTACCATAAATGCATACACAATTCCATTAAATTTTGCTTAATCTCTCTTTGCCCTTGCTCTGTTCTTCACGCTGATTGCAATAATTCCCTGTTCCTTATAAGAACAAAGAACCATGTAAAAGTAAGGTAACTTGTAAATTTTGCGAACAATTTGTGAAAAATTATAAAATAACTATAAATCTGTGGATATTCTAAAAAAGAACGTGCTATCATTAAAAATATCAATCCGTTAGCCAATTGTGAAACATTCTCTGCAAGTGACAAGTTTGAATGTATAACATTCAAATACTGATTGGTGCAATATCGCAGGCAAAGCCGGAGTTTGGCCAAACAAAACTCCAGATATGCATGTAGAGGTAAGTTTGGAACTAATGTTCCAAATATCAACTGATACAATATCACAGGCGAAACATGTGGTATCCACAAAGAGGTGTGTTTTGCAATCGCTAAATCAACCCATAATAGTAAGAGGAGAAGCAGTCCATGGGATCATTTGTGGAATTTCAGGATGTTAGCAAAATATATCAGACTGGAGAAGTATCCATACAGGCGCTGCATGATGTGAATTTCCAGATAGAGCGTGGAGAGTTCTGCGTCATTGTGGGAGCCTCCGGAGCAGGCAAAACCACCATATTAAATATCCTGGGGGGCATGGATACTCTGACGGGCGGCAAAGTATTTCTGGATGGAGAAGAGATTTCCGCCTACAATAAAAAGGAACTCACCAAATACCGAAGGTTCGATGTGGGATTTGTGTTTCAGTTTTACAACCTGGTGCCCAACCTGACGGCGCTGGAGAATGTGGAACTGGCGGCGCAGATCTGCACGGATCCGCTGGACGCGGCGCAGGTCCTGGGAGAAGTGGGCTTGGGAGATCGGATGAAGAACTTCCCGGCCCAGCTCTCCGGCGGAGAACAACAGCGGGTGGCCATCGCCCGGGCACTGGCCAAGAACCCCAAACTGCTGCTGTGTGACGAGCCCACGGGAGCTCTGGACTACAACACGGGAAAGGCCGTGTTAAAGCTGCTGCAGGATACCTGTAGGGACAAGGGCAAGACCGTCATCGTCATCACCCACAACCAGGCGCTCACCGCCATGGCCGACCGCATTATCACTGTCAAAAGCGGCACCATCGTCAGCATGGTGAAGAATGAGCAAATTATAAAAGTGGAAGATATTGAGTGGTAAGTTTGAATGTATAACATTCAAATACTGATTAATGCAGTATCGCAGGCGAAGCCAGCGATGTTGTAATGCCCCCTATTGGTCTGGCAGTTGAACTTTACAATTATGTACATCGGGTTATAACAGAAATGGAGCGTCTATATGAAATCCATGATGAGTAAAACAACATTGCGGGAAATCCGGCAGAGCCTGGGACGCTATATTGCCATTTACGCCATCGTTGCGCTGGGCGTTGGTTTTTTTGCGGGCCTAAAGGTCACAAAGACAGTGATGGTGGAATCCGCCAACGAATATTTGCAGGAACACCAGCTGTTTGACTACAGACTGTTGTCCACCCTTGGCTTTGAGGAGGAGGACGTGCTGGCCCTGAGCCGCAAGGAGTTTGTCCGTGCCGCGGAAGGCGCGGTGGAGGCGGATATTCTATATGTGAGCGAGGAAGGCAATGAGGGTGTGCTCAAGGCCCATTCTCTGCTCAAGGATATCAACGGCCTGAAAATCCTGGCCGGAAGAATGCCTGAGACCGCTGCAGAGTGCGTTGTGGATGCCAACCGCTATGGGAAAGAAGATCTGGGAAGCAAAATCACTCTCTCCGAAGATAATGCGCAGGAGGATCTGGACAATTTTACCTACCGGGAATATACCATCGTGGGCCTTGCTCAGGCATCTGCCTATATTCAGTTTGAGCGCGGCAACACTTCTCTCGGGAACGGCCGGGTGGACGGCTTCATTTATTTGCTCCCGGAGGGGTTCCAAACAGATTACTACACGGAAATATATGTAAAATTTGACATGGACGAACGGATCTTTTCGTCGGATTATGATGCCTATATGGCAGAGCGGAAGACCCAGTGGAAACAATATTGTCAGGAACAGGGAGAACGGAGATATCTGGCCGTGACGGCGGAGGCAGAGTCGGAACTGGCAAGCGCAAGGGAAGAACTTGAGACAGAGAAAGCAGACGCGGAAAAGGAACTGGCCGACGGGGAGAGGGAGCTGCTGGAGGCAGAAGCAGAGATCGCCGACGGGGAGGCGCAGCTGGCCCAGGGAGAAGCGCAATTGGCGGACCACAGGGCCCAAATTCGGCAGGAGGAAAAGAAGCTGGCGGACGCAAGGGAAGCCCTGGATCAGCAGAAGGCACAGCTGGACAATATGGAACAGGCCCTGGCCGGGCAGAACTATTCCGCTCTAGCCTCGGCCCAATCCATATCCGCCGGGCAGAATGGTTCTGCGCAGGAATATTCCGGCCAGGATCTCCTCCTACAGAACTACTCACAGCAGCTTCAGGCGGCAAGACAGCAGCTGACCCAGGCCGAGGAGCAGATCACAGACGGCGAGGCCGCTCTGGAAGCGGCCAAAAAACAGCTTGCCAAGGCCGAAGCGGAGTTGGAAGAAAACCGCCGGACCCTGACCAAGGCCCGGGAGGAACTGGCCCAGGGCCGGGAAGATTACCGCCGGGCCCGGGGGGAATTTGAGGAGCAGATCACCCAGGCGGAACAGGAAATTGCGGATGCCGAGGCAGACATAGCCGCCATTAAGAAACCCGACACCTATGTGCTGGGCAGGGATACCAATGTGGGCTATACCCTCTTTGAAAATGACTCCAGCATCGTGGAAGGAATCGCCAATGTATTTCCCGTTTTCTTCTTTCTGGTGGCGGCGTTGGTATGCATGACCACCATGAACCGCATGGTGGAGGAACAACGCACCCAGATCGGTGTGCTGAAGGCGCTGGGCTACGGCAATGACAAGATTATGGGAAAGTATCTGTTTTACTCCGGCAGCGCAGCCCTGGGCGGCTGTGTGACAGGGTATTTCCTTGGCATCTTTTTGTTTCCCTGGGTGATCTGGCAGGCTTACGGCATGATGTACCGGCTGGGGGACATTGTGTTTGTATTTGACTGGGCGACGGCCCTTCTCTGCCTTGCCGCCGCCCTGCTCTGCTCCATGGGTACAACCTGGCTGTCCTGCAGGCATGAACTGAGGACTTCGGCGGCAGGTCTAATGCGCCCCAAGGCACCCAAAGCGGGAAAAAGAATACTGCTTGAGCGTATAAATTTTATCTGGACCCGGCTGAAATTCCTGCACAAGGTGTCCGTCCGCAATATTGTCAGGTACAAAAAGAGGCTGTTTATGATGGTCATGGGTATCAGCGGCTGCACGGCCCTGCTGGTAACCGGCTTCGGTATAAGGGACTCCGTGACCAGCATTGCCAACCAGCAATATGAGGAGATACAGACTTATCAGCTGAATATTACCCTGAACGAACAGGCCGGGGAGGCGCCCACGCAGCTGGAGGCCCTGGGCGGAGAATACACCTATGCCTTTGAGACGGCTTTGAATCTGGAGACTGCGGACGGGATAAAATCCGTCAATCTGATTATTGCGGAAAACCCGCAGCAGTTTGGGGAATTTATAGATCTGCATACTTCCTCCGGGGAAAGAATCGCCTATCCCGGCCCCGGAGAAATTGTAATTTGCAACAAGCTGGCAGAGCGGTATCACATCAATGTCGGGGATACAATACGTCTTTACGACGAAGACAGGCAGATGGTTTCCGCGGTTGTAAGCGGCATCTGCGAAAACTATATTTACAACTATGTCTACATGGACAGGGAGACTTACGAGAAGGCGGCGGGGGAGATCACCTTCAGGAACCTCTATGTAAATCTTCCTGAGAATGTGGATGTATATGAGTTCAGCGCTGCCGCGATGAATATGGAAAATGTGGCTTCCGTGCAGGTAAACTCAGACATGCTGGTGCGCTTTTCCAGCATGATGAGCAGCATGAACTATATTGTGTTTGTGGTCATCGGCTGTGCGGCCGCGCTGGCCTTTATCGTGCTTTACAACTTGAACAACATCAACATCACGGAGCGCATACGGGAGATTGCCACCATCAAAGTGCTGGGCTTTTACCGGAATGAGACCTCCTCCTACGTATTTCGGGAGAACACGGTTCTCACGGCCATGGGCTGCGGCCTGGGGCTTATATTGGGAAAGCTGCTCCACTTCTATGTAATGTACCAGGTGGACATAGACATGATCTCCTTTGATGTGCATATAAAAACCATCAGCTATCTTTTGAGCATACTGCTCACCTTTGCCTTCACATGGATTGTCAACCGGATCATGGCGGGCAAACTGGATCGGATCAATATGGCGGAGTCGCTGAAGTCAGTGGATTAGGCACAGGAGCCTATCAGGGGCAACCTCTGCCGAACCACCTCTGCCGTCAGTTCATCTTTGTATTGAATCTGTATCGTCTGCCGCTTCATTCAGTTCCGACATATAGCGGTCAAAATCAGACATAAAGAGCTTATCCTGAATAATTCTGTATTTTTCAAACTCCGTCTCTGCATCAACCATTTCGGAGTAAGAGCCGGCCTCGATATAGTTCCTGCCGAAGCGTGATAAGTCTTTGACAATGACGGTCTTTACAAGCCCTATTTCAATGTCCGCCGACATTTCCTTAAAGCTTGGGCGGTCATAATTTGTACCCGTATAGCCGTCGTCAGCCAATGTCAAGCACGGACTAATAGAAATTTGTAAACAAATTGTGAACCGTGTCGAAATCAATCCCGCACCAAAGAGGACAACCCGCAGATACTTCTTTTTATTCTGCTAACGTGGGTTCTATTCCTGCTCCAAGTCAAACCCGCCCATGTTGCCGCCAATGATATTGTTAAATGCCCCATGGCCTTTCTCGCAAATGTCCACCATGTTTTCTCAGCTTGTAAAGCAAATGGCAGCGCAAGAGGGTATTACAGAACAGTTCAAAGCAGACGAACAAATGGAGTGGATTGGCCGCATGAATACCGTCGTGCGGCAGTCTGCTTACAATTATGTGATATTATCGAGTGTGTTTGCTATTCCTTTTTTGATTGTATAAATTGTTGCTCCATAGTAACACGCCAAAATAAGCACCACCAATAGGCTGGGAATCAGTACGCCAAATTGGAATCCGATACTACTCATATAGGTAAATACCTTGTGTCCATACCGTACAACAAACGAATAAATCAGCAGCATTGCAATGATAAACGCAACAAGACATGGGGTAAAGAAATAGCACAGGCTTTGCTTGCTCACCATCTTTACAATATCGTCCCGGTCTGTTCCCATCTGATACAGAATTCTATACTGCGTATGCTGGTCAATAGAATCTGTTGTGAGATGTAGGGCCAAAACGGTCATGCAGATGATGAAGAAAATAATCCCGGAATAAATACCGAGCAGCCGGACGCTGGTCGCGGTCAAAGCGGTGTCGTTGTTTTCCTGCGTCCGAAGGCGGATCGGATCAATAAAGCTGGTGTAATGCCGGTCTGACTGATACTTGGTTTCATATTGCTCAAACAGATAAGGATAGCGGTTCTTGAAAGAAGCTGCAATTTCATCCCTGACTGTATCGCAAAGATTATACGGGACTGTTGTTTCCGTATTTGCATAATAGCAGGTTCGCGCAAGACGGAGATTGTCGCACACGGAATCGGGAAACACAAGGGTAGAATCACCGTGATGGAACAGGTAGGTTCCCAATGGGTCATTGCAAATCGCCGTATCTGCCAGTGCAAGGATTGTCCCATCGTCCAGTTGAATAGACCGATTTCCGCTGCCGATGCTGTCCGCAACGCTTTCCATATTCATCTCATAGTCCAGGTGCATGAAAAATTCGTTCTCCGCCAACTGAACCGGCTCCATTCCTGCCATTCTCCGCATATCGTTATAATCGGAAATCCGCATAGCCAGCCTTGGCAGGTCGCGCCAATATTCTCTGGTATCCACCGTGTTAAAATCACGCTCCCACACAAAGTAACTGCGCTGGGACACATATTCCGACACAGTAATATCATGCTCTTGCAGGATTTCATTTACAAAGGAGAAGTCGATTTGCGGAATATCGTCTACCTCGTCAATATACATATAAGTGTTGTAAATCATAACATCGTAGGGCATCCGGTAGTCCAGATAGCCCGTGGTGATCTCTGCCAGCATAGGCAGGATGACAAAGGCAACAAGAGCAATCGTGATTGCCAAAGTCGAGATGGAAAGTATTTTTGCGGTTGAGGTCACCTTCTGAAACAGGTTGCCCAGCAGAACGGAATTGATATTGCGATTCTTCCACTTTTTGCGCCGCCGGATCGCAGTTATGATGAATGTAACCGCATGATACAGGGCGGATATGCCAATAATCGCCGCCACAACAGCAACTGCCTGATAGCGGTTACTGATTTCTTCTGGAATACTCCCGGCATAAATACCGTTCATGTTTGTGAACTGATAGAGCATTACACCCACAATGCCAAAACACAGCACAGCTATGACAAAGGAAATGATGTAGTGCCGTTTTTTCTTGCTCTGGCCTTCGCTGATCTTCTTTTCGTTCAGCAGGTCTACGAGTTTGATTTTATAAATTCTTTGGACGTTCCACACGCCCACAAGAAGAAAGGAGGCGGCGAAAAACAACAGCGTTACAAGTATCGTGTCAGGATAAAAACCTAACCGGAAAGAGGCGGCGGCGGTGATCGTCCGCATGACAAATGTTGTTACAATCCCGGACAGGATTGTTCCCACAATGCACCCAGCGGCCACAGCCGCCATTCCAAACACAAAGGTTTCTCCGAAGAAGTGCTTTGCAATGGTACGCTGCTCCATACCGAGAATCATATAGACCGAAAATTCCCGGCTGCGCTGTTTCAGCATATAATTGTTGATATAGCGAATCAATGCGACAAAGATAATCGAAATCGCCAGCACCGCATAGCGAATGGTGTTTTGGAACAGGGCAAGAGAATAATTTCCGTCACCATCCAAAATGTCATTATACTGGCTGGTCAATGAGAGAAAGGCAAAGAACAGAGTACTGCTGATCACCAGGGTAAAAAAGTAGATCATATAGTCCCGCAATGCCTTTTTGATATTATTTCGGAACAGTTTAGCATACATCCGTCTGCCCTCCCCCCATCATGGTGAGAACGTCCAGAATTTTTTCAAAGAACACCTTGCGGAAATCCTGGCCCTTCAAAATCTCGGTAAAAATCACCCCATCCCGCAGGAACAGGATACGGTTGGCGTAGCTGGCAGAAAAGGCATCATGCGTTACCATCAAGATCGTAGCCCCCAACTGCTCATTGATACTCTGCATGGTACTGAGCAGCATTTGAGAGGAATGGCTGTCTAAAGCCCCAGTGGGTTCATCGGCCAGAATTAGCTTGGGCATATTGATGATAGCTCTGGCGCAGGCGCAGCGCTGCTTTTGACCGCCAGACACCTGATAGGGGTATTTGTCCAGAATGTCCGTAATGTTAAGCGTTCCTGCCATCTCCTGCACTTTTCCGTCAATCTGCTCCACTGGCACATTGTTGATCGTCAGGGCCAGCGCAATATTTTCGGAAATTGTCAGCGTGTCCAGGAGATTAAAGTCTTGAAAGACAAAGCCGAGGTTTTCCCTGCGAAACCGGGCCAATGCCTTTTCCTTGATTTCGGTTACATCGGTTCCATCCAGATAGATGTGGCCCGCACTGACCGTATCAATCGTAGAAATGCAGTTCAGCAGCGTTGTCTTGCCGGAGCCGGACGCGCCCATAATGCCGACAAATTCACCCTCGCTCACAGAAAAACTAATGTCATTGATTGCCTTTGTGATATTTCCCTGGTTTCCGTAGAATTTCTGGATATGATCCAGCTTCAAAATTTCGTTCATTGGGTTCACCTCCACAGCCATTGTAAATGAAACCGGCCCTCGTTTGTATCAAGTTTTCTTACAAAACTCTAACAGAATTGTAAGAAGTGCAGGGCCGGTCAGCCCTGCACCTGATGGATGAAGTCATTGACATGGAAAGAAAGTTGGATGGTTGTACCATGTTCCGTAGAATCAGTGCACAGCCCAATGTCCAGTTTATCGCATAGCCGCTTACACAGATATAGGCCGATGCCGGTTGCGTCCTGGGCGGCACTTCTTCCGTTTTTGCCAGTGAAGCCCTTTTCAAAAATGCGCGGGAGGTCGCTGGCCTCAATGCCGATGCCATTATCATGAACGCATAAAACAATGTCAGTCCCTTGCCTCACCGTATAGAAACCTATTACGGGCCGCTCTGTTCGATACTTGACTGAATTTGCTATAAGCTGATTGAGAATAAAACACAGCCACTTTTCATCGGAGTAAACGGCATCATCCGTTTCCTGCAAGTCGATGTTGACACCATTTTGCAGGAGCATATATTTGTTTTCAGCGATTGCCTGATGGACAACATCAAACAATCGGATTTCCCGCACAGAGTAGTCCTTTTCCGTGTGTTCGCTGCGGGCGTAGTAAAGGGCCTGCTCCGCGAAGCGGTTTATTTTTTCAAGCTCTACCAACAATTCTTTTGTTAAATCAGAACGATGATTTTCGCAAAGAAGTCTCATAGCGGTAATAGGCGTTTTGATCTCATGTACCCACTGTTCTATGCTGTCCTTGTACTCTATGCGTTCCCGTCTGACTATGCCGATTTGCTCCAGCATGGATTTCCCAGCCATCTTCAAAATCTGATAATACACCTGATCGTCAGCCCGTTGTGGCTTGTCCATGACCTCAGCAATCAGGTATCGCTCGTCTAATTGCTCCGCTATACGCAGCAGATCGTCCAATACCGCTTTGCGGTCACGGTAGGACTTCCAGAGCCATGCCGCTAAAATGAGCAGCCAGATCGCTAAAACGAGAAAAATGCTGTCAAGGCGATTCCCGTTTGCCCACAGGAACACGCCTAAAGCAATCGTGCAGAGGAAATTCAAGAACAAAAGAGGCATTCGCTGTTTCCGATATGCTTTACCATTCATAGTGTGTACCCCTGCCGGTGCTTTGTCTTGATAAAATCCGTCAGACCGATAGATGCCAGCTTCTCACGGATGCGGTTTATGTTGACGCTGAGGGCGTTATCGTCCACATAAACCTGATTGTCCCACAGGTATTCTACAATGTCAGCGCGAGGGCAGATCATCCCAGCGTGCTTGAAAAGATAGCACAGAATTTTCAGTTCATTCTTTGTCAAATCGACCTGTTGGCCAGCATATTCCAATTTGCCGCTGTCCAGATGAAGAACCGTCCCCTGATAGGAAAGGTCGGATTGGATTACCGCAGGATAGGCCCGCTTTAGCAGGGATGCGATTTTTGCCAACAGGATTGCCGTATTATAGGGCTTTGTGATAAAGGCATCGCCACCCAGCATGATGCTGTTCAGCTCGTCCATGTCTGTGGTGCAGCTTGTCACAAAAATGATGGGCACATTGGAGAAACTGCGTATCTGTGAACAGAGGGTTAAGCCATTGGTTTGCGGCAGTTTAATATCCAGCAGAATCAAGTGGGGCTGAACATCCCTGACTGTTTTGATAACAGAAGAAAAGTCCGTAGCCGCAGAAGCCTCGTAACTGTTCCCCTCTAAAAGCGTGATAAGTTCTGCACAGATAACAGGGTCGTCCTCAATCACAAGGATTTTTTGTTTCATTGTACCCACCCCCAATAAGATAATTATATCATACCCGCAGATAACTTCAATGGGGTGTGCTATCTACATATCTTAAAAATAGCAAAGATGAAGATTATTTTTACAAGAATCGAAAAAAGTAAGTGTATTTTATTGCCCGGGCGGATTTAACTATGATAAAATGTCTGCTTCGTCAAAACTTATGATGAAAATGTTTATAAAAATGCTGAAAGCCAAAAAAGGTAAAACAGAAGCAGAACAACTTATACGCTGGCTGTGGACTGGCTCTGGTATGCCCTGATATCCTTTCTGGCGGAGCCTGCGCACCCAGCCGTAGAATGTACCTGGGCAGATGCCTTTCTCCCTGCACCACTGGTGGTCTGTCAGGCCACTGGAGCGGCATTCCATGACCAGACGGTACTGCTCTTTCGCTTTGACTGGCTTTGCTGGCATATATTGAACCTCCATAGGTATAGTGAAATGCTTGCGTTTGCAGAACTCTGGCACAATGCGCAGGGTAAGATGCCTGCATTTCCACTATCCATTATGAAGCCGAATTATACCCTTGTCTCTCCGTCGGGATATTTTGCGCTTACCTTATACTCTTATTTCTTCCTAGATTTTACGCAAATATCGTTTAAACAAAAAGCAAATCCACATAGCAAATAAAGCAAATGCGGGCAGCATATAAAGCGGCATATTTTTTAAAATCGCTTTTCCAATCCAAAAAGAGGGCAGCGGAGATATTACATACTGTATATCTGATTTAATGAAAAACGGGATAACAGCACCAAAAATAGTCAGCGTAGATAACTTCGTTACTGCCATACCCTCTAGCTTGTTTGATGAAATCGTCAGTACAAGCAATGCAACAATTATGCCCTGCAAAGTTCCTCCCGCCGCAAGCAATAAAATGGTAAGCGGAAAAAGAGGCGTCAGTTTAAAAACAGGCAACAGAATAATAGTCGCAAGAAATGCAATAGCAGAAGGCACACCAAACCGTGCGATTATGTAACCTGTTTTTCTTAAAGGCGTAATGAATAAATAGACGGCTGTCTTTTCATCCCTTTCCTCTAAAGAAATCATTGCTGAAACAAAGCAGAACATAGTGGATGACAGCATTGCAAACAGGATGTCAACCAACTTGTAATAGGGAGAAATAATTGCCGCTATATGAAAACTGTCTGTCAAAGCAGCTTCTATTAAAGGTATGGCAAACCGAAAGAAAAAGCCTGCAAGGATTGGCACAAAACAAGATACAAACAACATCATGTCCCGCCGCATAGCTGCCGCCATTTGAAAAAAGCTCAATCTAATTGCTTTCTTAGCTTTACACCTCCCATGCTGTCCCACATTTTCAAGACACAAAATCTTGAAAGCACAAATAGAATTACCGTCGTTGCCACCACGCCCAAAAAACCTATTGCGGACGAAGAATGCCCTGAAACCATATCCATACAAACATTGACAGGATAATACCCGCACCATGCAGGAGTAATTTTAAATAAATGCAAAATTGCAGGAACAAAGCAAACGGTTTCGATTGGCACAGTCCATAATATAAACTGATTAAGGCTTGCAATTTTTGTTGCAACGATTATTCCAAGTAATGTAAATATCACACTGGATATAAACGTACCAAAAAGCACAATGTGCAAATTATCCGCATCTGCGGCTAATGCTAAAATAGCTGCTACAACAAGTGAAATGGCTGACAATGAACTGACTTTAGCAATCACATATTCCGTCGCATGGACAGGAGAAACTGCCAATGCACAGGTTGTATGCTGGCTCTTTTCCAAAAGGACAATCGCTCCCATGAAGAACAGCCCCATTGATGCGGGATCAGAAAAGATTAAAATTGCGGCAGCTTTTTGTTTCCAATTTTCGGGAAGCGCAAAAAGCACTGCTATATAGATTACAGTCAACACTGCATATAAAAAGTAAAAGCCATATTTCGCTTGAAAGCGCATATCCAATAAAAACAGCTTTTTCAACCTCATAACAGTGTCCTCCCCGTAACATCCATAAAAATATCATTTAAGGTTGGCTCACTGCTGTGAATGGATTGCAGACGGTTTTGGGCTATCAGATTTTTCAGCCGCTCATCAGAAGATATTTGTTCCAAAGGGCAGCTTGCTCTATGCTCCCCATTCTCAACCCATGTATAAGTTACGGTTGCCGCTCCTTTTGACATAATCAGATTGTGCGGGCTGTCAAGGGCGCATATTTTGCCGTTTACGATAAATGCCACCCTGTCGCAAAGCTCGGCTGCGTCCTGCATATTATGCGTCGTCAAAAGAATGGTTTTCCCTTTTGCCTTTTCCTCTAAAATCATATTTTTCATCATACGGCTGTTTGCGGGGTCAAGCCCGCTGGTCGGTTCGTCAAGACAGAGCAGGACAGGGTCATGCAGCAATGCTTTTATAAAGTTTAAGCGGGATTTCATGCCCTTTGAATAATCGGCTACACGTTTATCTGCATCCTGCTCCAAACCTACCGTTTCCAAAAGTTCATCTATCGGGCGTGGCTTTCTTTCGTATAATGATGAGAAAAACTGCAAGTTCTCTCTTGCCGTCAGCTTTTCATACATTGTTGAAAATTCAAAATCAACCCCTATATTCTCATAAAAATTCTTTGTACGATTTTTACACTCAATGCCATTTACCAGACAAGAGCCTTGATATGTTCTCAACATTCCAATCAAGATTTTCTGCAATGTGCTTTTGCCTGCCCCAGATGGTCCTAAAAATCCAAAAATTTCACCCTCTGGAACAGAAAAACTCATACCAGAAATAAATGGGCTTTTCGTGTAACTAAACGAAAGATTTTCTACTGTAATCATATCTGCCTCCATACTGTTTGACTTAATTATTCTGTATAGTCAATTTAATGGCTGTTTTAAGTCTGGCTGGTTGCCAGACTCTTTAAATAATTTGTGTCTCAATACCAGTATGAGAAAACCAAAAACAAGAGGGTAAGAAATTTCATCCCTACCCTCTGATTTTAACTCTTTATGCGTATATGATTTCCTCGTTCACAATCTCCCTTGCACACGCCCTTATGTTATTTAAGTATTGTACCCCTTCTAAGGCGTTTTCTTCCTTTAGCTGTTCCGTTATGCCCTGTGCCTGTTTCAAGCCCTCTATGAGCCTTTCAAAGCGTTCCTGTGCTTGCCTGTTGATGTCGGCAAGGTATGTATTCAGCTTGCCGCTTGTAAGAAGATTGGTGTATGTAGCCTTGCGGTACTGCTTCAGATAGTCCAGATGCTGCTGTCCCCATGTGCCTATTGGCTGTTCTTCGACAGCGGATACAGTTAGGCATGGTATAAAATAATCACTTTCTTTCCGATATATACCGCCTAACTGTTCAAATAATGATTTTGCCATTTTGTAATTCCTCCAAATAAGATATTCACTCCACATTGTTGTACCTGCTGTCTAAAACAAAATCTTTTGAAAACTGAATTACCTGTAAAATATTAGTTTCTCCATTCAACAATATCATCCATCTTCTTGCGTGGTCTTTCTTTCGGAAATTCATTTGGATAGCCAAACGCAACAGCCGCAATAAGTTGTCCGTCACTATTCAACCACTTGCACAATTCTGAATATGCAAAATAAATGTCGCATATCCAAAGGCTACCTATCCCTTTTTCAGTAGCGGCAAGAAGCATATTTTGTATAGAAGCGCTTATAGATTGAATATTACAGATTTCATAAACACGTTCTTCTGGTGTTAATTCTGACAAAATGCTTTTACTTTCCCCCAATGAATTAACAACAAAAACAATGGTTGGTGCTTCTGCCATGATATCAACAGTGTATTTTGCCGTAGCTATGTGTTGTTTACTTTCTGGTAGCAATGCGCTATCGTTTTCTTCCCGTTCAATTCCTTGACGGAAAACTTTTAACATTTCTTCTTTGGCATTTCCTTGTATCACAATGTACTTCCAAGGTTGTCTATTTTTAGAAGAAGGAGCTTTAATTCCACTTTGAATAATATCTGTAATATCTTTTTGAGAAATTGGTTTATCCACGAATTTCCTTATGCTCCGCCTGTCATAAATTGCAGAAATCATTTTAATTACCTCCTCCCCCCCCCAAAAAAATTCCGATTTGTTATCGTTAATAGAATCCTAAAAGTCGTATAATGTATACTCAAATAATCAGCTAAGAATTACGCCCAGT
>CAJUCT010000061.1 GCA_910585015.1 uncultured Acetatifactor sp. | reverse complement strand
CACTTTGAGTATATCTGTTGCAGCGCCGCACTCTTTCATCGCGGCTTCATCCAGGACGCCATTTCCTGAAATGGTAAATATGCCGTTCTCATAAGTGTATGTAAATGTGCCGCTGGTTTCCTTCGTGGGTTCGGGTTCCTGCGTCTCCGTTTCCGTCGGCTGTTCTGTTTTCGTCGGCTCTGTTTCAGCGGGTTCTGTCTCGACTGGCTTCGTCTCAACGGGATTGGATTCCTGTTTCGGTTGTGCGGTGTTTTCGGAGGATGGTGGCTCTAGCGTCTCTGTTGTACTGTTTCCGCCACAAGCGGACAGCAGCGCAAGGCACATCATAAGTACCAACAGTAAAGTGATCGTCTTTTTCATTTTTTTCCCCTCTCGTATTGTTTTTAAGTGGCTGTTTTGGGATTTGCGTCCTGGCCTTGTCCTTTTGCCTCGTCCTCGGCCTTTAGAGCTTCCAAACCCCGGATAATCAGATCTTGAATCATGGTATTTCGAGTATCCCGGTAATAGTGCCGCTGCTTCATGGCGTCTAAATCGGCTTCCATCTCCGGTGTCACGGAAATAGTGAACCGCTTTAAGTCCGTAGCCATTTTCAAGCCCCCCCTTTCGCTTTTTCTGGTTCACTGAACCACTATATTATATTGGTTCACTGAACCAACGTCAAGGAAAATTTTTCTTTTCTTTAAGTGGTTCTTTACATCTTTGGTTCACTGGTGTATAATCACAGGTGAGGTGATAGACATGGCGACTGATAGATCACGTTATACGGTTTCCGTGGATACCGATTTGTTCCAACAGATCGAGGATTTCCGTTTCAAGTACCGTTTCCAGACGCGCTCCGATGCGACCGTTGAATTGATACGTCGGGGCTTGGAGCAGTTGAAGCGGGAAGAGACAGAAACCACTGATAAAGGCTGACAACGGCCCGAAGCGGACATAAAGACGCCCTTGCACCCTCCGAAGGGAGAGCGCAAGGGTCTTTTTTTCATTTCCGTTATTCCGGCATATTCATAGCCTTTGTGTTGATCTTCCACTGCATTTCCTGGGTGGCTGCTGCCTGCCGCAGATATTCGGCGGACGTTTTGTCTCCTATTTCGTCGCCGCGCTGGGCCGCTGTCCGGGCTTTTTGCTCGAAGTCCGTTTTCAGGATTTCAAGGAGTCCCCAAAGTTCCAGGTATTCTTTCCGGGATATTATGTCGGTGGGCTGCTGCTGCCGGTCCTGCTGCTCCAGGTTAAATATGGCCCATCGCAGCGACGCGGCCACGTCCGGGTCTGACTGCTCTTTCTCATGCAGCAGCGCGTATAGCTGCTCGATCTTCTTCTCGTCGGGTCCGCTCATGACCCGTCACCTCCTTTGTACCTTTGTGCGACGATCTCCGCCAGCTCGGCGGGCGTCTTGTCCATGTAGCTGTCAATTCGGCCTGGGTTTTCGCCCCGTAGAACAGCCCCAACACGGTTTTATACAGCGACGAATTATCCTTGAACGTGCTGTATTCCTCCATGGGGCAGTCCATCATGGCAGTTTTGTAGCGCAGGAACGCGTTTTCTCAGGCTTCCCCCCTGCCAGTACAATTCCGCGAGGGGGTCCCGCTTGGCATCCGGCATTTGTCAGCCCTCCTTCCGCTGACTCTCGATTTCGGCCCAGTCCTGCACTTCCGTCCAGTCGGTGCCGTCCTCCGCGTAGACCTTGCTGATCTCAAAGTCCTCATGGCAGAAGATATAGGCCATCTGGCGAACATAGGCCAGGGCGTCGGGCAGGGACATCCCCCCCACCAGCATTTCTTCTTCTTCCATAAGGCCATGGCTGAAATAGGTGTAGATGACCTTATAATATTTCATTATCAAGTTCCCCTTTCGGTATTGTATCAGGTATTAAGGATTACTGCAAGCCTGTCCGCCCGCAGTGGCCCGTCGTTTTCTGTTATTTTACAACCGCCTTGGCGCGGCAGCAGAAGTCCGCCATGCAGCTCACCGCAGCGGCCCTCGGCATTTTCAGACGCCGCGCAGCTTCACGCAGCACGAAACCGTCCAGCAAGAGGTTTATGATCTTGGCTTCCTTCGGAGTGGCTACGCTCACGGCCTGTTCCAAAAGGGCCTTGCCCTCTACCTGCCGTTCCGTGTCCTGCCTAGGGTCCGTAATGGTGTTCTTGAAATCGTCCAGCCCCACGGTGACGCCGGTGCGCTTTGCACGGGAGCGGTATTCGCCGTCGCGAAGTATGGAATCCTTCATGGCCCGGACGGCTATAGCCCCAAACGACACCCTAGAGGGCGGGTTGCGGAAATACTGCTGCACGGCGGAAAGATAGCCGAAGATCACGACGTCGTAATAGTCGGCTATTGGGAGGCCCCTGTAACGGAGGAAATCAAGCACGCGGTCATGTTCCTGCTCCGCGAACTCTCTTTCTTCCTGGGTCATAGGACGCAAGGCCCGCATTGTGTTCAGCTCCTTTCGTATAATCAGAAATCTTGTGCAATCTGCCGGTTCTGCCGCTGTGGGTCGCGCCGGATCGTCGGCTTACGGATGGCAGACTGCACAAAAGGTATCAGGTGTGAACGCCGTACTTGGCTTTCGCCAGGCCGTCGTAGTGCTCCAGTATCAGCCCACCGCATATCCCCTCTTTCCCGTCCCGGTACTCCTGAAAGAAGAAGCTGTAGCGGTCGTAGTCAGCGTAGAACCGGACAACGTGATCGCTGCCGTCGGGCCACTGGAAATTGTCGCGGACGGCCCGCGTCAGTTTGTGCCGGAGTACAGGAACGGCCAGGACCTCCCGTATAGTCTTTTGCGCCCCCGGTGAGCTGAAATCCAGCTTGGGGCGTCGGCTGGACCTCTCCACAGACAGCATGGACCACGCTTTGGGGCCGTGATTACCCTCCAGGCTGTCCCATATACGGTTAGCCAGGGCGTCGTAGTCCAGATAGACGGTCTGGGCGTACCCTTTGGCCGTTTTGTCTCCATATTGGGTAAGCCAGGTAAAGTCGATCTTGACCGTGGCCCCACCGTCGATCAGCTCGAACTCCGCGAAAGAATAGCTATCACGAAGGACGATACAACCAGACGCTTCCAAGTCCGTAAATGACAGATGGGGCAGGTAGAAGGTCTGCGGGGACTTAGCCTGCCGGGTTATAGTGCGGATACCGATATGGGTCTTGTATGACTGGAATTTTACTAGGAGGGACAGTTTATCATTCATGGGCAATTTCTCCTATTGGGACGTCCAGCGCGGCGTCGATCTTGGTTATCAAGTCGTGCGCGGTCTGCCGTATCACGTCCAGGCTGTCTTTTAGCTCCTTAATATCCCGGCCACTTGACCAACCAGCGATATAGGCAAAACTGTAGTCCGAAGTCTCCAGGCCGTAATGCTGGCAAACGGTATAGGCCACGCTCTCGGCCTGTACTTCTTTAGTGTTCCGGTCGGGGCCGTCCTTGGGCATGGTTCCGTCCTCCGGCCACGCATGGAGCACCGCATGGGCTACCTCATGCACTCCCGTTTTTAGCGTCTGGAGCTGGGGCATACCCTCCTGAATCGCGATTCTCCGCTCAACGTGGTGGTAGTAACCGTGGCTCCCTCCGGGAATGTCCTCAAAACCGATAGGGGCAGGGGAGACGGATTCCAGCGCGGCCATAAAAGCGTCGTACTGCTCGACGGTGCCCTCCAGTTCGTCCACGCCCAACGTCGGCAAAGGCTCACCGTCGGTCTGGCTGACGTCGAACACGTTCACGATCTTGAAGCACGGAACTAGTACCTCCACTTCCTCTTTGAACTTATTGCCATGTTCATCTACTACCTCCTGTTCCTGCTTCTTCTTGTACGGAGTCGGGGCCAAAATCCTGATTGCTTTTTCGCCCTTCTTTACCCATCTGTGGTGCTTCTTCACCCAGTCCCCGTACCCGGCGACAAGGCTCGCCGTAGGAAGCTGCATTTTAATGAGAATCACGTTTCGGAAAGAATAGTGGTGGAAACGGGAAAGAAAGTCCAGGTATTCTCGGTATTCACCGCTGGCAAAAACCGCCCGCACTCCTTCTTCCAATTTGTCAATGATGCACTTAATTTTCTCCCGCTGGGTGGTCCCCATAACGGCTATAGGGACGACGGCGGAAACAGTGCTGTTGGATTCGCTCATTACCATGTCTCCTTTCATTTGTTTGGGGCACGGACTACAAAACTATCACCCTCTTAAATGCGAAAAACCCGCCGTGGAACGGCGGGTTTTTCGTGTAAAGACTGATATATAAATGGTGCAAAATGGAAAGCGTTTCTGTCCGCCGTTTTGCAGCGGTTTGCTCGATACCTCTTGTGGAAGTGACGACAATCGAAACGACTGCGCCGCCGCGTAGCGGCGGCGGGAGGGGGTCCAGGGGGAACCACAAGCGCAGCGAGTGGTTCCCCTGGCAAGCAAGAGTTGAGCACCGATAGGTGCTCAACTCTCTGCTTGCATACGTAGCAAATTTGTGTTAAAATTAAAGTCAAACTAATAGATATAGCGGCAACGGGAATGGAAAGAAAAAGTTGTAATGTTTCGGCACATAGATATATGTTTTGGCTGTAATGTTCCTACACATATATCTATGTCCGGGACGATACCACCCGTTTCCGCCCTTGTTTGCCAGCGCCGTTAGGCGGTGACAAACAAGGGAAAAGGAGGTCGTCAATATGAGCTATAAGCGTAGCGAGAAAACAGTATTAAAACCCATGACGATACGGTTTTCAGAGGAAGCCTGGACACAGTTCGACGCGGAAGCAAAAAAGCTGGGCATGAATAAGACCGAGTTCATCCGAATGACAGTCACAAAAAATCTGTACCGCTATATGGGCACTATCCGCATTATCGACGAGGAACTGGCAGCGGAGATAAAAGACCTATTACGGGCTTTGCTTGACGAGGTGTCGGCGGTCAGAATGGAGCTTCGCCGTATCGGGATTAATTACAATCAGGCAGTCCGCCTGAAGCATATAGAGCGCAAATACGCTAATCTGGGAAAGGACATCAACACCCTACTCCAACGGCACGACGAAGAAGAAAGGGTGAAATCGGAGTGCAAGGAGTTTTCCCAAAATGAAATAGACACCCTCATGGCCCGCTATGAAAAAGCGACGTCAAAGGTAGGTGAGCTGCTATGCCGTATTCTCATATAACAAGGACATCGTTCGGGGCCGATGCCATAGCATATGCGAGGGGAGACGGCACGGGCCACAACGGCGCGGATGTGCGGAACGAGTACACGGCAGGCGTCAATATGCTTCCCGACGAGGTGGTTCCCTTTGAACAGCAGATGCGCCCATATTGGGAACGGGCGCACTTCCGGCATACGACACAGGTTAATCGTTTTATAGTATCCTTCCATCCGTCAGAACTGGACCCGGAAAGGCCAGAAGATCACGCGCTGGGACTTGCTATCGGGTGCGAGATCGCAAAGCGGAACGCCCCCGATAATCAATCGGCGGTCTTTTTGCAAACGGACGGAAAAGGCGGCAAAGTACATTTGCACATACTCACAAGCGACGTGAATATGTCGGACTGCAAGGGCCTGGACCCGTTGGCATATGCCCACTTCCATTTCCAGGAGATCGTAGACGAAGTATGCCAGCAGTATTTCGACCTTACCAAAACGGAAGCGCAACCGGAAAAGATAAACCACGCTGTCCGGGGTGCCCGTATCAAGAACGAGCAGATCAGGGCCAGTAACGAGCTGGAACGAAAGCAGGCAGCAGAAGAAGGGCGCGAAGTGGACCCGGACAAGATCAAGGCCGAGCGTTACATCTGGCAGGACGATTTACGGCAGCGCGTCAAGGAAGCAGCCGCCAGGGCCACGGACGAACAAAGTTTTGCCCATCAGCTCCGCCTTTCCGGCGTCGAGCTGGTGCCGGTCAAGAACAAAGACAAGCAGCCAATCAGGGACGAAAACAGAAACCTCATATACCTGCATCCGGCCACAAAGAAACAGCCCGCATATTACACCTACGAGCTGGTAGACATATCAGGGTTCCCGGACAAGATACCGAAAAACTTAAAATCCAAGGCCCACAAGCTGGGGACCAACTATTTACCGGAAGCAATAGCAAAGTTGTTCGGCACGGCGTCTCCGTCCGTCCAGGACGATCAGGAGGACGTAACCCCGAACGTCGTATTTGAAGGCAGGACAAGGCCGGACGCGGAAGATCAGTACGATGCCCCGCCCGTATTCTTTGAGCCGTCGCCACGCCGCCGGAAACCCCAAAAGAACGCAGAGAAGCCAAAGCCGGAAACCACGGAAAAGTCCCTGGAGGAAAAGGCTATGGACGACGCAAGAAACATAGCGCGGACATATGCTTTCACCCTCATGCGCCGGGTCTATGGATGGCAGCGGGCAACGGACATTGACGAGCTGAACCGGCAGCACCAAGAACGGGACGCGGCTTTCGAGCAGTTTACCGAATGGCGCGTTGACCGCAGGAAGGAGCTGGCCCGGAACGGCGAAAAGCTACCGGGGATCTATGTCAAGAACAAAAGCAGCGATTACGTCTCTGTTCCCCGTGGCGAGTTTGAAAAGCAGTTCGCGGAGTTCCTGGACAAGCGGGACCACCCGGAGAAATATGCAGCCATCCAGGAACAGCCAGAACAGCAACCCGCGCCGGTGGAGCAGCCGCAGCGAGTTAAACCGGAGAAGCTACCGGAACAGGCAAAGTTGACCGAACGGGCGCGGCAGGAGATCGCGGAGGGCCGCAGCATACTTTACGCCGAGCTGCAACGCATAAATGCAGCCAACGAAAAACGGTGGGCCGAACAGGAGCAGCAGAACGGCGGGGAAAAAGATAGCGTAATCAAAAGTTAGCCATTATGACTATAACGGAGATGGAAAGAAAAATGGCCCGTTTTCAAGGGGTTTGCCGTAGTCATAAGTTATAGTCATAAGTGGAAGGAGGATTTAGGCATGATTAGAGGGTATGCAAGGGTCAGTACGAAGAAGCAGCAGCACGGAACGTCGCTGGACGATCAGCGGGCCGCCCTCCAGGCCGAAGGGTGCCAGCAGATATACGAGGACACCTACACGGGGACGAGCATAAACCGCCCGGAGTTCGCCCGCCTTTGTTCAGAGGTCAAGGCGGGCGATACGGTCATGGTAACGAAGATGGACCGTTTCGCCCGGACGGAAACGGAAGCCTATGAACAGGTGCTATCCTGGGTCCGTTCCGGCGTAAAGGTCCGCATACTGAATATGGGGCTGATAGAGGACACCGAGATCGGGCGTCTGCTGCTTCACGTCATGCTGTCGTTTGCCGAGTTTGAACGGGATATGATCGTCAGCCGGTGCCAGAGCGGGCGGGCCTACAGGCGGGCCAACGACCCGAATTACAGGGAGGGCCGGAAGCCTGGGTACAGCAAGGCCCAGCTTGACCATGCTATGGAGCTGCTGGAGAAGCACAGCTTCACGGAGGTTTCAAACATGACGGGCATATCCAGGTCCACGGTGACGCGGGAGGCCCGGAAGCGGGGCATCAGGAAATCAGAGCTATAATTATATAATTATATAATTGCATAATTACGGAAACAGAAATAAATAGAACGGGGGACGTCCTGGGCGGCTGTCCCCTTTCCTTGTTACAGATGTTCACAGTAGGTCAAGTCCTCGTTCCAATCCTTCCCGTCCGGGATAATGGACCGGCAGTCCTGGTTACGCTGGCGGCAGTCCTCACCAGCCTGATCGTTGTCCACGGCTATGATCGTCTGGCACCCAGCCGCCCCCATACCCGCCTTGATGCGGTCGATGCGCTGCTGGTTCGCGACGCCGCCGATGCTGCAATAAAGGGCGTTTTCGGCAGATTCCCGCAATAAGAACAGGGATACGGCGTCAATGGCACTCTCGCAGATATAGGCCACGGTCGTTATGCTGTCCGGACCGTGGGGCTTGAACCACCAGAACGCCGCCGGGTCGCTGAACATCACTTGATGGAACGGTTTGTAACTGTTCGTGCCGCGCAACTCCGCAAAGGTCCTTTCCAGGTTGACGAATACCATGTTGGCGTGGCCTGCTTCCTGGTAGAGCAGGCCCCAGTCTATAAGCCGCTGCACAACCCCTGACGGGATGCACCGCTGTTTTTGAAGATAAGCGAAAAGCTGCCGGTATTTGCCCGGTTCCGGTTTGGGAAGGACGAACGACTTCCCGGCGTCTAGCGGCGACTCCTTCGGTGCTTTCCTGGCCGGGGCCGCTGCTGGTTGCGTAGGCTTCCCTGGCTGGCCCATATCGGCACAAAGGGCCAATACAGCGTCCTGGAAATCGTAGCCGAGGTAGTTCGTCAGGAAGTCCACGGAGTTCCCCTTCTCGCCGGTCGCGAAGTCGGTATAGCCGGAATAACCGGCTTTGACGGAAACACTGTTGTTGTCCAGCAGGCGCAGGCTGTTCCCCTCTTTCCTTACGGCATTGTAATGATGGCGCAACAAAAAATCGTACAGGTTCGCCCGTCTAGCGGCTTTCACGGAATCGGAGTTCACATATTGGGCCATTGTGCGGCCCTCCTTTCGCGGCTAAATAATTATATAATTACATAATTACATAATTATCAAGGAGCGTTCTTTTTCAGTGAGATTACGTCAGGAACAAACAGGTCGTTCGCGGGCATATACCAAAAAGGAATCGTATAACTGGAAATCCCATACCGATTTTTCAGGCACACGAAGTCGATCTCGCGGGTAAGCTTGGCTTTTGCTTCCTTGATCTTCTCCCGCTTCTCCTTGATCTTGCCATCCCGGCTGAAAATCTCGTCGTTCAGGACAGAAAGCTGCAAGCCCCACATCACGTCAGCGGTGTACTCGATGCCGCCACTTTCCTTAAAACTCTCGAAGTCGATAGGCGTCATGTAGTTCTGACGGTTCAGGCTGGAGATCAACAGCACGGACAAGTTCAATTCCCTTTGCATGATCTTCATGGTATGCACAATATGGTCGATGCTGGTCTTGGCGTCGGGTATGCGCTTGTTAATCAGGGTAGGGGCTATGATCTGTAAGTAATCCACGATCACAACGGGGGCCGTCCCCGTATCCTTCATATAGGCTTTGGTCAGCTTGCGTATGTCCTCTACCGTCAAAGAGAAATCACCTTCAATTACGCACAACCGATTCTCGACGGCCTGGGTGTAGGCGTCGATCTGCGCGGCCATTTTGTCGGGGTAGTCGGTCGTCAGGCCACGCCGTATGTCAATGCTGGAGGGTGTCGGGTAGTTACTCACACATTTAGTCCGGTTCTCTTCCTCGCGTTTTGTCAAGGCGAAACCACGGGCAAGGGACTTTGAGATCAGCTCAAAACGGGATTGCTCCAAAGAGAAATACAACACGTTCCCGCCCGATGCAGCTATCTGGTCTGCCATTTGGTGGACAAACGTAGTCTTTCCCAAACTGGAGATCGCGCCCAAACAGTAAAGACCGGGATAGAAAGGCTGCTTGCTGTCCAGCTCCGCATAGCCAGTCTTTCGGTTAGCATACACCTGATACAACTTAACTTCTTCGTCAAATTGGCCGCTGCGGAAATACTTTGCCGCATATGTAGGCGTCACGGTCCTATCTTTCTGTTGCTCCTTCTTAGCCAGTTCTACGGCCTTTTTCTCCGGCGCGGCCTGCCGGGCATCTCCTGGGTTTCCGCACTCAGGGCCAGGAGGAAGCGGCGGCGGAAACGGGCTGGGTATCTTGTTATCTGCCATTGATTAGATGCTCCTTTCGTTTTCGCTATGGTCCGGGGCCTTCGGCCCCGGAGGGGGAAGTAAGTAGCAGGTGTCCACAAAACAAATGGGCGTACTAGCTTTGTCGCTTCCAGCGCGGCTTATCATGCCGCCGTTACGGAAATGGAAGAAAGAAGGTGGTATCTGGTGGCGGCGGTCGGTCCAGTCGATACGGTGTGCTCGTCTCTTGTTTAGGCGCGGCGGAACGCCGCGGAAGCGGCGTTCTGCCGTTCCTGGTAACAACAGCGAGACACCAATCTGCTGTTTCCCATTTTTCTTTCCATTCCCGTCGGTACAGATGGTAGCAGTATTGGCCGTGTCGGAACCGGCAGGGCTGGTCCGCCCATTTGTTTTGTGGACACCTGCTGCTTACTTCCATCTGTAACGAGTATAGCGGATGCGCCCCGCGTAAGCAAGGGGCGCAGTCCGCCGTTACTATAATACTAAGGTATTATAGTATTAGGGGTTGGAAAAAGCCTGGAAATCCGCATGGGACGGGCTTTTCTGGAGATTGGCAACATACAGCACTGCGAAAAATGACATACAGCACTGCGAAAATCTACATACAGCACTGCGAAAAATGACATACAGCACTGCGAAAAATGGAAGCGTGTCGAAGTAGGGCAGTACTGCGAAAATATAGGACAGTTTAGCCTTTCTTTTCTGGCTTGATCTTGCCGTCGTGTGGAAACTCGAAAACCATATCGAGGGTCGATGCTGTGGGTACGGCTGTGGGGAATTTGATATTCCTATAGACTTCGGCAAGCCTGGTTTGCTTTGGGAGTAGTTGCCATGCTTTGGAGAACGCCCGTTTTAGAATTAGGCTTTTATTGCTGCTTGCGGCAGCATCCAGGGCGTTTTTCAGGTCCGGGCAGCGGTCGATTATGGTCTGCGCCCTGATATGCGGTGTCCCGCTGTCTCCGGCCTGCTCGATCAGCGTTACGACGATGCAGACGATCTCCACGGCCCGTTTGTTGCGTTCTTTGGCGATGCTGGCATTTATCAAGTATGAGTGCGACGGCAGCATGAACGGTTTCCCGTTCCTTTTCAGTTTGGGTTTGTCGTTCTTGTCCCGCTGGATGCTGGCATGGAGGACGGTCATAACCAGCTTGTTGATATACGGGCTGGCCAACTCTATCGAGTTATCTTTACCGTCGTGGCCCACGAACAGCATGACGGGGTAATGGCTCCTGTATACCCGTCCGTTCGCTTTTTCTTCCATCACGCCCAGAATCCGGTTGTACCTCATAATCTTTGCTACTGCGTAGGTCACGCCGTCCTTGCTGCTGTTCTGCTTGTACCCCAGCATTTTCATCACGTCGGGCAGATACAGTTTGACGCTGTGGCTTAGGTATTTCGGGTCTTTCGCCCGTTCCATGATTTCGTCCGGGTCCTCGGCTGCGTCTTTTAATTCTTGTAGAATGACGCTGTATAAGGCTCGGAGTGTGGGCAGGTCCAGTTCGGAGACGGCCTGTGGCCGTTTGTCGTAGTATTCTATCAGGTTGGCGTAGCTTGCTTCCATGCCCTGGAAGTAAAGCGTCCCGTCCTCGAAACGCAGATTGTCGGCTAGTGCCTGCGTGATCGGTTGCAGGTGTGCGGCTGGATTGTTTACCGTTGACATGGCGTCCTGGTACGGTATGAGTGTTGGGATCGCAAGCTGTTTTGGCATTTCGGTTATTGCTCCCTGTTCTATGGCCTGCTTTTTTGTTCGGTTCTGTTTTAGGGCCGTCAGACTACTTATGTACCGCTCCCATGCGTCCTCCCATGCGTAAAGGCCGGTTTCGTCCAGGTTTTCGATGTTGGGGAGATTCTTCCCGTATTCGTCCGGAAGCGGGCCTGCAAAGAGGATATGGCCGTCTGCTGTCGGTATGACGAACTCGAAGCGGTGGCTCGTCAATTTCTGGAGTTCGTCTATTGTCATTTTTCTTCCACTCCCGTATCTTTTTTTATTCCCGTTTGCTGGTTATCTTGTGTATCGGCGGGGGCCTGCTGGACCGGTTGTGCCCATATCCAGTCCGTTATAGCCTGGGAGACGGTTGTGTGGTTCTGCTCCGCGTAGGCGCGGAGACGGTTTTTTGTCTCGGCTGAAAAGCTCAATGTCATTGTTTCCTTGTATCGCATTGGTTATACTTCCCCCTTTTGTGTACTTACATTATACTTGCTTTGTGGTTATTTGTCAATTTATTTTATAATTATATACTTATTAAATTATGAGCTTGACGGCGTAATTATATAGTGATATAATTATAGTGTTGACAATAGCCTTTGAGGAAAAATAAGAGAGGGAGAACGGAATGGTAAATATCCTGGTATGCAATCAGAAGGGCGGCGTCGGGAAGTCCCTGATAGCCGATGAGCTGGCTTTTAGTTTCGAGCGGTTGAAGGTCCCGGTTTCGTTTATTGACCTGGACGCGCAGGGTGGCACCATCCATCAGACGGCCCAGCCGGAGGACGCCAAGGTAACGGTTGTGGACACGCCGGGGGCCTTGCAGGCCGAGCTTAGAGACTGGATAGCCCACGCTGATATTATCATTATCCCGACGAGGACCACCAGCCGGGATATTGAACCGCTTATGAGGATGCAGCAGGCCGTACAGCCCGCGCAGCAGGCCGGAAAGCCTGTGGTCTACGTCCTTAACGGTTGGAACCGCTGGCGGGCATCCAGTGATTTCCTGGAGTGGTTTAGGGGCAGTATGGGCGGCAACGTTCTGATTTACAAGCTGCCGCAGTCGGAACAGTTCGTGCAGGCGGGGGCGTCCGGCGTCTCTGTGGTGGAGTACGCAAGGCACGGGGGCGCTGCAAAGGCCACGCTGGAGCTGTGCAATGCGGTCCGCAAGCTGGCCGGATTCAAAAAGGAACGATAAATGTATAAGTATGTAATTAGATAATTAGATAATTGTGGGAAGGAGAAAAGGTTATGGCCGGTAAGAAGAAGGACAATATGTTTGGCGGCTTTGCCGCGTCCGCCCAGCAGCGGAAGGAGCAGCAGGAGAAGATCGAAGCCGCCGTGACGGGGAAGCCGTCGCCGGGGCCGGGAAGGCCTGCGGCAATTGAGGATAAGACGACGATCACGCTGTCCATCAGCAAGGGCGATAAGGCCGTTTTTAAGCGGTGGGCTATGGACCATGAAACCACTATGTCCGATATATTGCATGATTGGATAATGAAAAATTGTATTGAAGGGTAGGTGTCTGGAATGTCGAAAAAGAAGCAGCAGAGTTATGGTGAAATGGCACAGAGTATCGAGAAGATGCGGGCCGAAATGGAGAAGGAGAAAGAGCGGATGGCAGGCGTTATGGTGAAAGCCCTCCTAACCGATCAGACTGCCGTTAAGCTGGGCAACTGTACGGACGCTGAGCTGAAACGGGTTATGTCCATGCTGGCGGGCTACGTTGACGAGTGCTTGGTGACGCTGGCAGCGGAAAAGCAGTCCAGGCGGGGCGCTGCTCTGCAGCAGGTCCGAGCATGACATGGAAAGGCCCCTGCACCCTTTGGAATGAGGGCGCAGGGGCCTTTTTTCTTTCCATTTCCGTTAATCGTAATGTCCTTTGCAGGCCAGTATCACGATCATGTCCCCGACGACTTTGTACGTTAGCCGGTCGGTGTCATTGATGCGGCGGCTCCATAAGCCGGTCAGGTCGTGCTTTAGGGGTTCCGGTTTTCCTATGCCGTCGAATGGGTCCCGGCGGGCGTCTTTGATAAGGGCGTTAATCCGTTTCAGCGTGGCCTTGTCCTTTTGCCACTCGCAGTAGTCCTCCCAAGCGTCGCCGTCCCACTGTATTCCCCGTCCCATCAGTCTACCTCGATTAGATCATGCTCTTCCAATGGGAGAGTACCGGCGTTCAGAGCGTCCAGTTTTCCTTTCAGGTAGCGGATGTTGCTTTCGTTGTAGAACGGGTCCGCGTCTGCGGTTATGTCAAACGGGATTCGCCGCTCCTGCTCCACCTTCCGGCAGCAGATCGTCAGTAGCGTCGTGAGGTTCATCCCCATGCGCTGGCAAATTTCCTCCACGTTCTTCTTTAGCTGCTCGTCCATGCGGAAATTTACGTTTACGCTTTGTGCCATAGTGAACACCTCCTTGGCACTCCCTATTATAGCAGGCCGGAAAATGTCTGTAAAGAGTTATCATTACAATTCTTTGCTTGTTTATGCGTCGGGTTTTACCTTTCCCGTGGCCGGGTCCAGAACTATGATTCGCCGGTCCAGCTTCCGGGCATAGCGTATCGTGGCGGCGGTCCCTCCCCTGTATTCGCCATTGTAGACGGCAAGCAGCGTCCCGGCCTGGTCCACCGTGTACCGGTTCCGGTCCAGTAGGCACCCGTCGTAGTAGTCGCGGCTCAATTCTCTGGTTTCGTCTGCTTTGGCTATGATCTCCCGGTATGTTGTCTGGGTATCGGCTCCCCATTTGTCCGGTTGGGCGCGGTACGGGACGATACAGTGTAGCCGGACGGTGGGGTTGCTCTCTTTTAGCTCTAGGACAGCCGACGCCGCCCAGAGGTCCACCCCCTCGGCCATGCCGCTATAATAATCGGTTATGCCCTCGGCGGTCAGCTTTGCGACTTGATTCTTTATGCCACTTATGAGCGCGGCAAGCCGGGGGTCCTTCTCATTGTGCATCCATGGGAGCTTGTGGGGTCGGTGGCCGGTAAAGGCGCAGCTATGCAGCAGTTCTTCCATGTGGTTTTCTCCGATCATTTGAAAATCCGTTAGTCCGGCATATTGGGACCGCTGTCCGGGCCTGACTGCTTTTTTCGCGTAGTTGTTGGTTAATGATTGACAGTTACACCGTCGTCGAATGCGTTCGCATCTACAATCGCGCTGGGGTTGGGAATGGTTACGCTGTTCAGGGCACATTGCTTAAAGGCCATCCTGTCGATCTTTATTACGCTTTCTGGAATCGTTACGCTTGTCAGACTTTGGCAGCCATGAAAGGCATTACTTCCGATGTCCGTCACGCCTTCCAGAATTACTATATCGGTCAGATTCGTGCAGTGTTCAAAGGCTGAGCGTTCGATCTCCGTCACGTTTCCTGGGATCGTCACACTCGTCAGACTGTAACAAAATTCAAAAGCGTCTTCTCCAATCTCCGTTACACTCTCCGGAATCGTCACGTTGGTCAAGTTTTCGCATTTTGAAAATGCTGATTCTCCAATTTCCGTCACGCTGTCCGGAATTGTTACGTTGGTCAGATTGCCGCATGTTTCAAAAGCGTACTTTCCTATCCGTTTTACACTCTCTGGGATTGTTACGTTTGTCAATCCATAACATTCACTAAAGGTCCAATTATTGATTTCCTTTACACCTTCCGGAATCACTATATTTGTTAGGCCGTAGCAATTCTGAAAGGCACCCTCTCCGATTTTTGTTACGCTATCCGGGATTGTTACGCTCATCAGACCGCTGCAATCGTTAAAGGCACACTCACCGATCTCTGTCACATCCTCCGGAATCGTTATACTGGTCATCATAAAATAATCACTAAAGGCGGAATCCCCGATCTTTGTCACGCCCGGTTCCAGCACTACTTGGGCTTCCGACACTTTGAGTATATCTGTTGCAGCGCCGCACTCTTTCATCGCGGCTTCATCCAGG
>CAJUCT010000060.1 GCA_910585015.1 uncultured Acetatifactor sp. | reverse complement strand
GATGCCACGCCGTACTCCGGCAGCGTCCGTACAGTTCCCCAATTTCCTGTTGTGTATAACGCCCAAAAAAGTATAGGTAGATGATTTCCCTCTTTTTCTCCGGCAAGGCAGACAAGGCTTCGGCAAGCTCCCCGTTTGTGAAGATAACCCTTTGACCGCATATCATAACCGGGTATTGCTTGTAGGGGTCTGTAAAATATTTATCTGACGTACTGAACGGGTAAAACTTTTCTTCGGTGAGGTATTCAAAAGATATTTCCCTTTGCCGCCGTTTATCCCTGTCACGCCATGCGTTGATAGCGGCATAGTGTATAACTACTCTGCAAAAGGCGTTAAATGTGTACTCGATATGCTCCTTGTATGCTTCTGTGCAATTCACGGAAATTCCCCCTTTCTCCCACATAGGGCGTTGCATGATTTATAGTTGCTTTATGATTCAAAGGGGCGCAGCATTGCTGTCGCCCCTAGACTTTGCCCTATTATTTTTCCTGTGCCGGAGCAGCTTTACCAAAACCATTCCACGCAAAAAGACCTACTTTATTTTCATCTCCCAAAATTTTTTCGATATTGCAGATATGAAGAATATGGTCGCCTACTTCTAAGGTTTCTTTCAAAGCCGCAACAAAAGCCACTTTTGTATCTTTGGGAATTTTAATGCTGCTATTTTCTACATCTACCATTTCAATCCCATACTCCGTAGCCTTATTTACCTTGCTTCCAGTGGAAGAACCACAGGACATGACAGCCTGAGAGAGAGTTTCACCCGGTACAGTAACAATTACTTTTCCTGTTTCCCGGACACGCTCTCCGGTATGAGCCTGTTTTCCTGTCGCAAACCCTATCATCGGCGGATTAAAAGAAAGATATGATACAAAACAAATCGGCGCAAGATTGGTTGTCCCGTCCTCATTTTCACTACAAATCAGTGTAAGGGGATTAGGGGAAGTAAGAGCAGTAGCTTCAAAAATGTTGAGTTCTTTCATGGTTGTAAATTCCTTTCGTTTTATAAAATTTCGTAGTTGACCATTTACGATATATTTATTATACTAATTCCAAAATCAAGTTCAAGTACGCAGATTTTTCATATATAGTATGTTGAAATGTACTATAAGATTTTGTGAAAGGATATGTATTGAAAATGACTTATGAAGAATATACGCAAAAAGTAAATAGCATTATTCTTACGAAAAATGGGAATTGCCCGGTAACACCTGTAATCAGTATGTTACAAGGCAAATGGAAGCTGCAAATTATTTATGAATTATGTATCAAAAGCCCTATGCGATTTGGTGAACTGAAAAAAATCCTAAACAGTATTACCAATACCATGCTGACAAATGCCCTGCGTGAGTTGGAAGCTGATGGGCTAATATGCCGGAAGCAATTTAATGAGATTCCTCCTCATGTAGAATACTCTCTTACGCCAAAAGGAGAAGATTTGTTGCCAGTATTCTACGCAATTACAGAATTTGGGTTAAAGTATATTCCATAGTTTCTTTGACAAAATCCATTATCGGATAGTCGCTCTATTAACATTTGCTATTTCTAATATTCAAAAAAAGATATAGGTGTGAGAGGGATTCCGTAGTAGTCGGCACTGTGCGTAATGTGCATAACTTGCTGTCTTATGGAGTTGTGGGAAAGCTGCACTTTAGCTTTTCCATGTTCTGTGAACGGACTTTTCCATGACGGAATAGCAAGTTATACACATTTCCACGGTGCTTGTCTTTTGGTCTTTGGTTCGGAATAGTGTGGTGCTGGCGGTCTATCTCTTGTTTTCGGTTGCTTGCTTCTTTACCGTACATGAGCATTTGCCGCGGGGTTGTCGGACCCGTAACCTTCCAGCAGATTGATGACGCCCCACACCGCCAGACCAGCGCCCAGAGCCATGACCAGAATCTTGAGAATGTCGATAGCAGAGTTGAAAAATTCCATATACGTTCCTCCATTTTGTTTTTTGGTTTTGGGTACAAAAAAAGCCGCCCACATTGGCGGCGCTTCGGGCCATCATGGCCCGAAGTTACACAAACTCGTCGCTGTCCAGATCGTCGAAATTCAACGGGTCAGCTTCTTCGTCTGTATCGGAGCCGTCCACCTCGTACACCGTGTATTCGTCATCCGGCTTTAGTCTCAATGGCCGGTGGCGGAACAGGCTTTCCAAGTGGAAGGCGTTTTTCTTTTTGTCAAACTCGGCTGTGTACTTGTAATTGGGGTGCTTTTTCAAATCATATTTGGGAGAAAAGAAGGGCGGAAGCCCTCGAAGCTGCAAGATACACTTGTCTCCCGGCATGGTGGTGATCTCGCTGGTCGTCATCAGCTCCCGGCCAAGCCGCTGCATATTCTGGCTGTAACTCTCGGACTGACCCCGGCTGCGGCCCTCGGTCTGCATGGAGATAGTGGCCTTGCCCAGCCAGTTTTCCGAAATATCCTTTAGGGTGGAAGCCTCACGGCCTCCGAGGAACACGATACTGTCCATGTTTCCCATGATGGTTTCGGAATGGTCCTTGTACAGCGCCTTGCATTGGCTCATAGCCTGATAAAAGAGCGTCAGGCTGATCTCCCGGGAACGGATAACGGCAACGATTTTTTCCAGCCCCGGCACCTGTCCCGTATTGGCCGCCTCGTCCCACAGCACCCGTACATGATGGGGCAGGCGTCCGCCGTAGGTGTTGTCGGCCCGTTCACACAGAAGGTTGAACATCTGCGAGAAAGCGAGGGCCACAAGAAAGTTATAGGTGGTGTCCGTATCGCTGATAAGGAAAAACAGCGCCGATTTTTCATCCCCCAGCCGGTCAAGCTCCAGCTCGTCATAGGACATGATCTCCCGAAGCTGGGGAATGTCAAAGGGGGCAAGTCTGGCTCCGCAGCTAATCAGTATGCTCTTAGCTGTCTTGCCGCTTGCCAGCTTGTACTTCTTATACTGCCTCACAGCAAAGTGCTGGGGACTCCGGCGCTCCAGCCCGTCAAACATATAGTCCACCGCATTTTTGAAGGTTTCGTCATCCTCCCGGACTTCCATGCTGTTTATCATTTCCACCAGCGTATTCATGTTGCGTTCTTCCTCCGGCCCCTCAAACACGATGTAGGCCACAAGGGCGCAGTACAAAAGGGGTTCGGCTTTGGTCCAGAACTCGTCGCCCTCCTTGCCGTCGCCTTTGGTGTTGGCGATCAGGGCGGTGACGAATTTCAGCACGTCGCTTTCCGTTTTGATGTAGGCCAGCGGATTGTAGTGCATGGATTTGGAGAAGTCGATACTATTGAACACCCGCACCTTATATTTCTCCCGTTGCAGGAATCGCCCGCACTGGTCGAGGGTGCCGCCCTTCGGGTCCACCACCACATACGAGGAATGGGCTTGAAGGAGCTGCGGGGTCAGCCAGAACCTTGTCTTGCCCGAGCCGGACGAGCCGATGACGCAGGCGTTTAAGTTGCGGGCGTTGGCGGGTATCTTCGGGCGTGTGTTCATGGTAAGGAACTCTGTCCCGGTCAGAATGACATTGTTCTGAAATTTGGGGTCTACAAACGGCTTTATATCCTCCTTTGTTCCCCAGCGGGCGGTGCCGTACTCCGCATCCCGCCGGAATTTCTTTGCCTGCTTGATTTTGGACTGTATCAGCAGATACACCCCAGCCGCACCGGCGAGGCCCACCAGCAGGTCAATGCCGCCAAGCCCCGGCCAGTAAGTTTCAAATGCTTTGGGGAAGGTGTCGAGCATCCCCATGAGCTTTGTCCCGAAGTCTGCGCCGGGGGCGATACGGTAGGCCGTCCCGATTTTGGAGAAAAACCAGAACACAAAGAAGTACGGCAGGTTGGGGAGCACATATTTTCTGATCTTGTCACTCAACGTCCGTCCTTCACCGCCTCTCTGGTCCGCTGCTTCTCCTTCGGCTTCGTCCTGATCTGCTCCGTGAGCTTGCGGAGCTGGCCGAGGATAGAAGTCTTGTCCTGGTCTTTGTTCAGCACCTTTGTACTGTATTTCTGGAAGGCCGCCGTGATGGCGTCCGCCTGATTGGCTTTGAAGAACAGCAGGTAATGGCCGGGGCTCACTTTATGGAAAGCGTAGTCCACATGGAACTCCTTCGCTATCCGGTCAAAATCCTTCGGCGCACCCACATACTGCATGGCGTTTTTACCGCCGTAGTGGTTCATCAGCTTCTTCACGCTCTGGCGGCCCTGCGGGGTCAGCGCCTTCCGGTGGTGCTTTTGCAGCGCCCGAACCACCTTGCCAAGAGCGGCGGCCAGCACTTTTCCCGTCAGCTTTGCCGTCTTGATCGAAAGGGCAACTGTTTTCTGGTTTACTTCTTCCTGCATAAAACCTCCTTTCCGTCAGGACTCCCGGTAGACGGGAGGCCCCCGTACACTCCGGGGCAACAGAAAACCTCGGGCCAATGTGGCCCGAGGCTTACCGCCCGGCATCCCTGCCGGACGGAGCTTTCTTTTCCGGCTCCGTCTGGACTTTTTCGCCCTGTTCCCGCATGGTCTGCAAGATGGAGGGCTTCTTTTGAAGCTGGGAGGGTTTTTCGCCGGACAGCGGTTTGATACATTCCAGACGGTCAGCCGCCCGGATGGCGTTGTCCGTGAGCTGCGCTGCCATGCGCCCACGCTGGGAGCCCAGCGAAAGCCGTTGCTTTTCAGCTCGGCCCGGGTGTCCGCGTCAGGCTTTCCGTCAAAGAACACCTGCAAGCGGTTGTCCTCCCGGTTCATTTCCACACGGCCCCCGTCAAACTCCCAGCCGGAAAACTCTCGCTGCGCCTGTTTGGAAAGCTGTTCGATACGGGCCTTTACCCGGCGGATCTCCGCGTTGTTGTTGGTAAGCTGGTAGCTTTCAAAGGGCCTCGGGTCGCTCCGCCAGCTTGACGCCATGCTGGCTTTCAGCTTTTCGATCTGGTCAGGCGACAGCAGCGCACAGCCGTCCAGCTTGCCATGCTTGCGGTAATAAGCGTTGACCTCCTTCATAATGAGCTGGGAGCGTTCCAGCCCGTCCAGCTTTTTCTGGAGCTTTTCAATGGCCGCCGGGTCATCGGCGCTGATACCGCCCATGCCGGTGCTGCGTATCTTATCCAGCAGCCCTTGAATATGCCGCCATTCCTCCATGTTGCTGTCCCGCGCCCGGTTCTGTTTTTCTTTCTTTCCCACCGGGAAATTGGAAGGCCCGGCGATCAGCACAGAGGGAACCCTCGCGTCAATGGCAAAGCCCTGGTTCATGTTTTCGGCCAGCTTGCGGGCGTAGGTGTCTAACAGATGGTCGATCTTCTCATGGTACATGGGGTCCACCCGGGATTTTTGCTGTTCGGCTATGGCTGCGGCCTTGTCTACCATTGCCCGGTATTCCGCCGTTGCGCTCCCTTCCTTGTAGTCGGAAAAGCTGTTCATTTCCTTTGCCCGGCGGGCGGCCCCTTCATTGATGGGGTAATAGTTGATGGTATGCACCTCCTTCATGCTTCGGGTCATGTTGGCCCGAAGTCTTACCGTTCCTCATGGGAAGGCCCCGCCTTGCCCTTTTGCGGAGCGGGCGGGGCCTCTTGAAACCGTTTGAGCGCGCCGAGAATGGAATGGACAGGCTCGGCCTTTTCGGGATAGGCAAATACCCGGTGTTCCGGCGGTATGTCCTGCGTCCCGTGGTAATGCTCCTTGAAGCCAACCGGGTCCGCCGCCACATATCCGCCGGGAGCGAATACGCCGCCCTCGTTGATACGCATATCCCGCCCGTATGCCTCATAATCGAAGTAGCCTTGAATGTGCTCCGGTATGTCGATGGTCCCCAGCTCGTCGGCGTAAAGATGGCCCAGCCCTTCATCATCGGAAATATCCGGGTAAAAGCGGTAGAGGTCAAGGTTCTGCGTCAGGTTGATTAGGTCCTTCACGCTGCCCGTGTGTTTTCCCAAGACAAGAGCGGCCTCAAAGGTTTCCAATCCGCCCTTGTCCCGTACTTCCAGCAGGGCATGGCCCAGCTCGTTCAGCTCGTCGATGTTCTCGTACTCGTCCAGATAGTCGTACAGTCCCAGCACATCGCTGTCAAAGCTGGTAATAAACACTTCGCTGTACCGCTTTCCGTCTATCCCGATTTTTGCAAGGGCGGCCTGTACCTCCTGTGTGGTCGTGGGGAAAAGGACCGTTGTTCCCACCTCAATCCCCATCATGGGGTACAGGGCCGTGTTGGTTATATAGGCTTCAAACATGGGCTCAATCCTCCTTTCCGGCCCGGTCTGCCAGCACTTCATAAATCCCGGCCATGATGTAATCGGCGCAAGGGAGAGCAATCGCATTTCCCAGCGCCTTGTAGCGTTGCAGAGGCCGGATTTCCTCGCCGTCCGCCCCGTACTTTGTCCAGCCCTCCGGCAGCCCCATCAGCCGCTCGCTTTCCGTTTCCGTCAAGAAGCGGATACAGCCGCCGTCCGGGTCGCCCTCGTACCAAAAGGCGAAGGGCGTCACATCGCTGGCTAAAAGAGTGGGAAAAGGGTCAGTTGATAATCCGAAGCTGTTTCGGAAGGCGGTTTCTTCCTGCCTTTTTGCCGCTCCCCGCATACGGAAGCATTGAAAGGGGTGGATGACTGGTATTTGCCGCCCTGTTTCAAAAGAAGATGTTCGATCTCCTTCGGCGGCGGTCCGCCCGCCCTCTCGGCAAGGCGGAGGAAGTGGGAGCATTGGACGGGGCTTAAATAGTATGTCGGCGGCACGTTTGCCTCTAAAATCCGCCACGATGAAAATTCGCTGCCTTCGCGCCAGCCTTCGGGAGCCTGCCCAATACTGGGCGTCCATGAGCCGCCAGCACACATCAGGCGTTCCCCCTCGCACCATTCCGGCGTTTCCCCATCTTCCAGAAGGAGGCATTGGAACTTCGGTGTCCGAGAAGGCGGATAGGACGGCTCTAAAATCCATCCGGTCATTTGTAGAAAACGCTCCCATGACGTTTTCCCAAACAGCGATAGCTGGATATAGGTTATCAGTGGCATCCCTCATTTCCTGTATGATACGAAACGCCTGATAAAACAGGCTGGATTTTGCCCCGGCAAGGCCGGAGCGGTTGCCGATCAAAGAAAGGTTCTGACAGGGAGAGCCGAAGGTTATCACATGGACAGGCGGGATTTTCCCGCCGTCCACCTTCGTAATGTCCCCCAAGTGCGCCATATCGGGAAAGTGCCTTTTGGTTATGGAGATCGGTGCTTTTTCAATCTCGCTGGCCCACACCGGACGGATACCGCAGCGGGAGGCCGCCAGAGGGAAAACGCCTATCCCGTCAAAAAGGCTCCCCAGCTTAATGTCCGGCATGGCCCGGGCCGCCGTGTCCCTTCACGGCAAGAACCCCGTCCAGCGTAGTAGCCGCGATACCCAGCCGCCCGGCAACCGCAATATCGTTTTTCACATCCTCGTCCACCGCACCGCCGCAGACGATCAGGGTATGGGAGCGCCGCAGCATATCCCGGCGCATATCAATCCCGGCCTTATGTTCCTCGGGAACGCTGTCATTCAAGAACAGCGGAAGATACAAAGGCGGGCAGATGGGGGAAAAGCCCGCCTCATAGGCAAGACGGCAGTAGTGGGCTGCCAGCTCCATATCAATATCCGGCTCACCGCTCCATGCGGCGGTCAGATAGGCCAAAGGTCGTTTCATTGGTTCAACCTCCATTTCTTTCTGATTTGTGGAAAGCAAGGTTTCGCCCAACCCCTCCGCCCCTTCCCCCGGGAAGGGGGATGGCTCTGGAGAATTTATATCCCCGTCGCTTGTCCGGGAAAAAGCATAACCGGGAGAAATCCGTCAAGGGTGCCTCTGGCACCGCTTGCGGCGGCGTTGCCCTTGACTGATTTTCCCGGCTATGCTACGGAATAACTGGCGACGGGGAATAATTTATATCTCCAGAGCTTCGGGGCGCGGGGCAGCGCCCCGCAATCCTCGGGCCATCTTGACCCGAAGTTTCGGCTTACTTTTCCGGCTCGGTTTTCTTCTCCGGCTTTTCGTGTTCTTTCTGCTGGCCCTTCCAGTCGTCCAGCAGCTTGATGATCTGGTCTTTCATTTCCCTCGGCGTGGTTTCCTTGCCGAAGTATTTGCTCAGTTCCGCACCCGTCAGAATCACTTTGTCTACCTCCTTTTTGTCCTCCATCATAATGCCGTCGATCACATCCCCGTTGAGCAGCTTCTTTTCGTCCAGCTCCCGCATACGCTTTGCCTGCGCCTGCGAAGGCGAGGACTGCTGGCTGTCGATGGCGACGGCGATATAGTTCTGGTTCTTCTTGCCGATGTAGGAAAGCTCCACCGCCGTAGTGAAGCCCAGCTTTTTCTCGTCCATCAGCTTCATCAGGTCGGGGACCAGCTCATTCAGCCGGATATACCGCTGTACCTGCTTGACGGCCATCTTGTTCCGCTCGGCCACGATCTCGTTGGAGCGTTTGCCGGCGTCCTTCGGGTCAATCTGGACCGAAGTGCGGGAGCCCTGGTGCTTGATGGCCTCAAGCTGCATTTTCAGAGCTTTGGCCCGCTCGCTGGGGAGGATTTCTTCGCGCTGGTTCAGATTGTCCTCCACCATCTGCGTGATGGCTTCATCGTCCGTCAGGTTGCGGACGATACAGGGCATATCCGCATATCCGGCAAGCTCGCTGGCCTTCTGGCGGCGGTGGCCGGATACGATCTCATAGCCGCCATCCTCACGGGGACGGACGATAGCAGGCTGGGTAACGCCCTTGTCCTTGACGCTGGACACCATAGCCCGCATTTCTTCATCGTCCCGGACCTCAAAGGGATGGTTCTTGAAGGCGTGGAGCTCGTTCAGCTTGATATATACGATCTGTTCCTCGCCACGGCGGGGAGCCTCCTTCGGCCCCTCGGGTTCCTTCGGAGCAGGAGCGGCCTGCACCGTGGGAGCCGCTTTTTTCTCCGGTTTCTCTTTGGGTGCCTTTTCCTGCTTTTTCTGTGCGGGGGCTTTGAGCTTCGGAGCGGCGGTCTTGTCCTTATCCTCTTTCGGAGGACGGCCCCGGCGCTTCGGCTGCTCGGGCTCTTTGGGCTTTTCCTGTTTTCCTTCGGACTTTTTCGGAGCCTCCGGCTGCTTTTCCGGTTTCTCCGTTTTTGCCGGGGCAGGCTTTTCCCCGCCAGAAGCCGCCGCCCGTTCCTCGGCCTTCTTTCCTTTCATAATTTCAGCGAAGTCATAGACGGACACCTGCGGGCTCTTTGCCTGCTGTTCCGTCTTTTTTTCGGCCTCCGGGGGAGTAGGCGTTTTCTCCGGCTCGGGCGGAGTTTCCTTGCCCGGCCCGGTATCTGTTACCGGCTGCTCCGGCATTTTCGTGGTTTTATCATCTGCCATAAGCATTTACCTCCTGTTTTTGGGCGTAAAAAAAGGGGCTCAACTTTTCAGTCAAGCCCCCGTGGGAAGTTCCTCCTTTCTCCGCCAAGATACAAAAATACCGCCCGTAGTCTCGTTTGGGCGGTACTTTGTGTAAGATTGGCAGTCCATTATTAAGTTTTTTATTATGTTCCCTTTGTACACCGTTGCAACAAATCTTTTATGAATTTTTTATAAGGATTTTAATTGTTCCTTAAATTGGTATAGCATTTTTTGTTCTATGAATTTTAACAAAATCTCATAATAATCGCTTAATTTTAGGAATTATGACACTACCTAACAAATATATGCTACACAGATAAACAAATAGATTTCCAATATACGAATAAAGGGTAAAGCGTCCTTTCATAGTAACCTGTGCTGATAATGTCTTTGTATCAGACTGAAAGTAATCGGTCTGTGCCAGCACACTACCTTTAAAATCTGAAACAATCGACATTCCCTTATTTGTATGTCTGATTATATTACTTCCATTTTCAACCCCTCGCACAATCGCCGTCTTTGAAGCTAATAATGTCATTTCTTTCCAGTCCGAAGCCGGAACAATCAATATATCTACATTATCTTTACCTGCCTGCCGTATTTTTGACACGAAAGCCATATCAGAACATATAAACGGTGCAACTCTCCCATATTCTGTATCGAAACTTTTTAGTACTCCATCTCCTTTTTGGCACAGTTCTCCGATTGAACGTCCATACTTAAAATATTCCGATATTAGTTCTCCTTGTGGATTAAATGCTACCGTTTTATTTTCCTTTAAGTCCACATAAGGCGTTTTCACCAGTAACGAAACAATCAAATATATTTCTTCCTGTTTTGCCATATCCGACGCTCGTTGCAGCAGCATATTTTCATCTTGTTTTAGAACCGCTCCATTCAGTTCCGACCAAAAAACAATCTTTGCACCTGCTTGTGCTTCCAACTCGGTTTTTAGGAAAAGCTCATCCGCTACTGATGATAGTTTACTCCTTGCATTTGTAATATTTTCATCGGTAAATGTATTGGTATAAAATGTAGAATATACATCTTCATCATAATTTAACAGTTCTGAAATCGGAACGGTTACTCCAGCAATTCTAACACTTTTATCTGAATTTCCTGCAAAATGAAACATAATAACTCCATAGACAAATACCAAGCCAATTACAGAACCATATGCGATTATGTATTTTCTGATGTATTCTTTTTTGCTTTTATTGTTCCAAATCCATATAGCCATTGCCGCCGTCCAATACATTAAAAAAGTAATTCCGTAAATTCCTGTTACCGTTACTATTTGTAGCAGATATGGATTTTGGTATTGTGTATAAGCGTCAGACAACCCTCCCAATATGGGATATATCAGATAGATAATATACTCTATTGACACCATGATACTTGCAAAAATAATAGTATCTTGAAACCTCATTTTTGATTTTGACCAGTAAATATACGGTAAAACTTTCAGAAAAGATAACAAAACTGCTACCATTATACATATCTTTATATCCATTCCAATGGCTCTTCCAAACTGGACAACAAATCCAATAGCATATATAGAACTAATTATAAGATATACTTTTCGGGTATGATTGAGATAAATCATACACAGAAACAAAATTGGATAAATCCACGCAAAAATCGGAACACACCATTCTCCGTTGGACATTACATAAATTAGAAAACTTAATATTATAAAAACTGCAAAGTATGTATTTTTAAGTAAATTTTTCATATTTACAATATTCTCCTAAACACTTATTTTCCGCTTTATTTGCTTCCCGATAAATCCCGATTGTGATTTGATGATTTTTAAGAGAAGCATTAGCTGTTATACTTTATTATCAAAATCTCCGCTAACCCTTGAAAGCACTAAGTTTATCACAGGTGAACTTTCTCTTAAAGTTTCCCTTGTGTTATATCTTCCCACAGGACATTATGTACCCTAATAAGGGAACAGAAAGCTGTTCTCATGTGAAAAAATGTAAAACGGAATCAGCATCAGCAGACGTTTTTCAAAAATATCGTCAAGTGAATATTTCTGTACTTTCATAATCGGTATGTCATACTGCACCGTCCCACCCGGCGTAATGATAACATATTTCATTTTGTCCTGTGTCTTTTTGTATGTCCGAAGATACAGAACCGCGTATTGGGAAATGTCACAGTCAATGTTTCCTCCGTAACCTCGCCCTCATCAAGCGCTATCTGCGCATCATACTCAAAAAGCCTTATGGTGATTCTTCCGTCCGGCAGGCTGCTTTCACACTCAACATGATATTTCTTCGGTATCTTCCCGAAAACCGTAAAATTCGTATCCGTAATCCGTTCCTTGTCCACTTCATCCTGCTGGTCTGAAAAAATGTTCATTTGGGAAAAAACGGATTTCTTCGTCCCCTGTATATGTTTCCCCGAAAATCTCGTTGATTACAGGGATAATCAGTTTCCGGCAGTCATTTAAGATTGTACGGAACGCCCCGTCATATATATTTGCCATGTGTTATTCCTTTCTTTTTTGTGGTTTTATACTATCATTTTTTCATTGCAAATTCAAGAACCGTACAACATTTCACACTGTTTCATGCTTTAAAATGCCTGAAGCATTCTCCATATTTGCCCTACCCCTGCCTATCCGGTAATTCTTCCCTGAAAAAGCAACCGGAACACATCTCTCCATGATACGGTCATAGATGCGCCCATGTTCCAAATCTGCCGGATTGCGTAGTTCTTCCAGTGACAGGTTTATTGTAATGATAAACGATTTCCCGCTTTTGTAGCGTTCATCAATCACAAGATAAACTGTTTCCAGCACATAGGGAGTGTCACGTTCCACGCCTAAATCGTCAATGATAAGAAGCCTGTACTGGTTCAGGCTTTTCAGGTATTCATTCTTTTCTCCGCTGTACAGTCCTCCGAGCGCATTTAACAGTTTCGGGAAACTTGTCATCAGCACAGGGATATTCTTTTCCATGAACGCATTGGCAATACAGCCGGCAAGGAATGTCTTGCCCGTTCCCACGTTGCCCCAGAACAATAACCCCTGCCCGTTTTTCTGAAATTCTGCAAAATGCCCCACATAGCGGCGTGCATATTGGACGCAAGGGTGCATTTCATCACAATTTGCAAACGTGTAATCAAAGAAAGTGCTGTCCTGCAATCCTGCACTTTTTATCTGACGGATATGCAGAAGTTCATCCTCCGCCCTATGTTTTTCACGCTCCCTCTCCATTTCCTCTGCCGCACGCTGGCAAAGACAGCCGACAACACGCTCCACCCCCAAGAATAAGATTTTTTCTGCTTTTTTGTATGGCATTTTTCGCACATCAAAAGCCTTAAATCCGCTCTTTTCCAGCATTAGCGTGGTATGTATCAAAAATCTTTTCATACATCAAAGCTGTGCGACAGAACAGTACAAACTGCCGCACTGTCTTATCTTCCTTATCTGTCATTGTCCTGACCTCCATCCCTGAAATTAACTTCATCTAAAAGGAAATCAGGGCGGGTGGTGAACGATAGTGTGGCGCTAGATGCAAAAAAGCATTCATTGGTTTTCTTCCAGCAAACGCTTTCCCACCTTAATTCTTAATTTAATTATTATAATCTATAATTCTTTTATCTTTTCGGGCAATCCGCCACACAGCGAATTTCCCTGCCGTTACTGCCACTGGAAGTCCTCCCGGTGCCATAATCCACTGACTGGCAATATACAGGTTTTGTACCCCCTTTAATAGCCCTTTCACGCGGAAGGACTTTACACCTTTTCTTGTAATGAATCCCATATATGCTCCGTGATATGCGTTGCAATACCGTTCATAAGTAATCGGTGTCCAGAAATCAAGGAACTCCATATGCCCCAAAAGACTGGGGAACTGCATCTGCAATCGTTCTTCTATTGCCTTTACCGCTTCCTTTTTCCGGCTCTCATATTCCTCCTTTGTCAGCCCCTTCCAGTATAAGTACTCCTTATCAAATTGCGGAACATTTACTTGAATCACTATTTTCCCTGTTGGAGCAAATTCCGGTTCATATTCATAACTTTTCACCGAAATCCTCTCCACTTTCCTTCCTCCTGTTTCAAAAGGACTACAGTCAAAGAAAATAGTACCTTTTCTGTCATACGCTGTCTTGTCTGCCACGAATGCTGCCTGAACAGCGCTAAAAAGAGGATATTTTTCATTATCAGCATAACAGGACTGCCATTTTGCATCCATATACTTTTTCCCGATTAACCTATCGAACATCTCCATGGTATCTACTGATGAAATAATATAATCCGCTAACACCTTTTCTTTATCTTCCATTTCGATTCCTATTGCTTTTTTATTCTCTATAAGAATCCGTACAACCGGCGCATTGCAGTGCAAATTTCCACCCAACCGTAAAAACCGATTCACCATACGTTTTACCATTGCCAGAGAACCGCCCATTGGAATCTCGCCATTACCAGATGTAATACTGGCATAAGAAACAAGAAATGAACTTGCAACATATTCTTTTGGCAAATAATCTGTAAATAGTTGTTTTAAAGCAGGGTGTTTAAACCTCTTGGACAGTTCCTCCAAATCAATGGAGCCGTATTCCTTCATCACCTTTGGCATATCCGCCATTGAAACGCCCATATGGATATAATCCATGATTCCCATAGCATCCATAGGTTTTTCGGCTGGTATTTCACATTCCGCCGCATATTTCACATACTCTATAAATTTTTCTATTTCCATCGCATCGTCAGGGGACAATTTGAGCAATTCCGACTTCGTCCTTTCCAAATCCTTCCATAATGTTACCTGCGAATCCCCTTTGATGCTTGTATAAAAACTGTCACAATCCGCAAATTCCGTATGTTCATCTAATGCTCCGACTGTTTCCCATACTTTGCGGAGCGCTGTCCCCTTTTTCGTTCCGGTAAGCCAATGAATGCAATTGTCAATATGGCATCCTTTCCGGTTCCACCCCATGCATTCCCCGCCGGCAACCTGATTTTTTTCATAAATATCCACGTCATAACCTGCAAGTTTTCCATAAATTCCTGCTGACAATCCAGCAATGCCGCCACCTACAATTACAATTCTCTTTTTGTTTTCACTCATTGTTTTCCTCCATAAATAAACTATTTAAACTAAATTGTTCTTTACCATTTTGCAGCATACCCACCACCCACTCCGGTTCCGGCAATGGAATATCCGGATTCAAAGTATACTGTTCCATAATTCCATGTACCGCACACCAATACATATTTGACAGCGACATGGCATCTCCTTTGCGAATGCTTCCGTCTTTCTGTCCTGCTCTCACCCAGTTTTGGCAAAATGCAATCGTATCTACGGAAACTGCCAGCTTACGAAGTTTTTCTGGTACGTCTTCACTCCGTACAATATGCCCCATAAATACAAACATTTTTGCAATGAAAGGATTCTTTTCTATCTGTAGAAACAACATTTTTGTAAATTGATAAAAAAAATCCAAACCATTTTTTGCTTTCACCTGCATTGGCATGCGCATCCCTTCCAAACCAATATTTACCAATTCCTCTAACAACATTTCCTTTGTAGGGAAATAATGAAACAGTAGTCCTTCGCTGATCCCTGCCCGTCTGGATATTTGGCTTGTTTTGGTTCCGTAGTATCCCCGCTCCACAAATAAATCCAGCGTAGCTTGAATAATTTGTATTTTTCTGGCTTCTTTTTGTTCTTTTCTTGTCATACAGTATTCCCTCCATCGAAAAAATACAATTTAACATTAGCACAGTCATCGAAAAATTTATAGAGCGATTTACTCAATGAAATTTATATCGGTAATTAAATATAATTTCAGAATAAAATCCTCTTATTTAAGGAGATTTTATATTTTCTTTTGTAGTTCCTGCAAATGTTCAAGCTGTGCTTCGCTCAATGTTCTTGGTTTCCCAATCCTAATAAGATTTTTGGGCAAAACATAAGTCTTGCTCACTTCCGTCCATGACTTTAAGCGGATCACTTCCGGAAGCTCTTTACACAGTTTATCCATTTTTCGTATCCACACCGGATTAGCTGTGTAAACCGTTGTCTCGTCCTCATCGGCATTTAAAATGATGACAACCTCCTGCTCATATCTTGATAATTTCATTCCATACCCCTTTCTCCGGTTCCGAACCGGTTCCGAATTTATCTGACAGCACCCTGTCGGTGCCGAGTTTTTCTGCCCAAAATTGGGCGGTTTTATAAATCTGCTGTTCTCCCCTTGCTGTTTCCTGACAGGCA
>CAJUCT010000059.1 GCA_910585015.1 uncultured Acetatifactor sp. | reverse complement strand
GCCAATCTGATTGTAGATTGGCATATAAAAACAATGAGTTTCACGGATTCAGGTTTTTCTCAAAACATCCCCGCCCCCGGATTTGGCGGGGATTGCGACAATATTACACATAATACTGGGCCTGGGCATTCCAAAGTTCACTGTACTTGCCGCCCCGGGCCAGCAGCTCTTCATGGCTGCCCTTCTCGATCACCTGTCCCTGATGGAACACAGCGATCTCGTCGCAGAACCGGCAGGAGGAAAGCCTGTGGCTGATATAGATGGCCGTCTTGTCTTCCACAATGTCATTCAGACGGGTATATACCTCATACTCCGACATGGGGTCCAGCGCCGCTGTAGGCTCATCCAGTACAAGAAAAGGCGCGTCCCGGTAAAGGCTTCTGGCGATGGCCAGCTTCTGTTCCTCACCGCCGGAGATTTGAATGCCCTCATTGGCATCTTCGTGCTGATACAAACGCGTCTCCAGTCCCTTGACCGCCTTGGTCCGAAACCACTCTTCCAGCCCCGCTTTCTCCAGACACTCCAGCCCCCGGGCTTTATCATAATGCAGACTGGCCCCTATATTTTCCCCCAGAGGCGCATCCAGCAGCTGGAAATCCTGGAACACCACTGAAAACACGGACATGTACTCCTGATAATCATATTTTCTGATATCAATACCGTTCAGCAGGATCTCCCCTTTTGTGGGATCATAAAGCCTGCACAGCAGCTTGATAAAAGTGGTCTTGCCGGAGCCGTTCTGCCCCACCACGGCCAGCTTCTCCCCCACCTTGAATTTCATATTTACATGGCTAAGCGCATACTCCTGGCTGCCCGGATACCGGAAACTCACATCTCTGAACTCCACCTCATACTGCCGGTCGCTTCTCTTCTCCACCGTCAGGCTTCCCTGATACATCTCGTTAGGGATATCCAGATAGTCCAGCACCTGCTTTAAAAACGCGGTATTTCCCCGAATCTCCGCGCCTATTGACATCAGTTCGGAAAAACCACCTGCCAGGGACGACAGCGCTCCCACATACTGGGTCACGCTGCCCACGCCGAAAGCGCCATACCAGGCTTTCAGGCACACATACAGATAGACCAGGCCCATCATCATCTGGGACAGCATCTCCGTGATACCGTTAATAATTCCCAATATCCCTCTGTTCAGTTTTACAAATACACCGTCCCCGGTCCAACTGTTATTAGCTGCATCTACCTCCTGGCCATAGAGATCCTGCCTGTACATCCTCACATCCAGAGCCCGCTTTTCCTCCGTGTACAGCAGATTCCCGTAAAAGTTAAAAAAGCGATTCCCCGATCTGCCCGCTTCCGCCGCCGCGTTCCAGGCCCGTATACTTTTGTCCGCCAGCAGGGGTGAAATCACCAGCACCGCCAAGATTCCGCCCACGGCCAGAACCAGCCCCGCCTTTAGCAGGGGGAGATTCTGTGCCTGGGGCTTAACCGGCAGAACAAACAGAGATACCGACAGAGCCACGCCGCCTGCCACCTTAAAGAAAGCCCCGGCCAGCCTGGGCAGCAGACTGGTGAAATTAGGGATGCCATGTCCGCTGAAATTCGATGTCTGTAAAATCTGCACCAGCCGGTCGGAATACCTGGTGTCGTCCGCTTTGGAAAAGTCCATATCCAGAGCTTTCTGCCCATAGATCCAGTTCAGCCAGAAACTCCTCATCCCGTCCCCTGCCTCCTCCAAACGCCGAAGAAGCGAACCGATCACCCCCAGCGCCGCCGTCAGACCCAGAATCAGCAGCACCCACCAGGCCAGAACCTCCGGCCTGCGGGCCGCAGTCAGTTCATTTAGGAATCTTGCGGAGCAGTATAACGTCACATATGGGGATATGGCCCACAGAATCTGCGTTGCAAACCGAACCGCGAAAAATCCCGGTTTTGCCTTGGTACACATCTTAAAAACTCTCTTATTGATCTGCCAGGTCTGTTTCCAGGAAAACTGGTCTTTCTTTTTACGCATCCTCTCCGGCCTCCTCTTCTCTGTAATATTTGCTCTGTATCCGAAACAACTGCGCGTATCTGCCCCCCAGCGACATCAGCTGCTCATGGGTACCCTCCTCCCGGATACCCCCGTCCTCCAACAGGATCACCCGATCGCAAAAGCGGGTGCTGGCCAGCCGGTGGGAAATATACACGCTGGTGCGCCCCTGGGCCAGTTCATTGTAGCGTTCATACACATCCTGCTCCGCCAGGGCGTCCAGCGCCGCCGTGGGCTCGTCCAGAATCAGTATCGGCGCCTCCTTATACAGCATCCGGGCCATCATCAGCCGCTGGGACTCTCCGCCGGAAAGTTCCACCGCCTCCGGATATACCTTTTTCTCCAGCTTGGCATCCAGTCCCCCGGGCAGGCGCTCTATGCGCTCTTTGATCCCTGCCCGCTCCAGGCAGGACCATACCTTTTCGAGGTCCGGCGAAGTACACTGAGCCACATTGTCCGCAATGGAGCCTCCCAAAATGGAAAAATCCTGAAACACGGCGGCAAACAGCCTGTAATACTCCCGGCGGTTATACTCCCGGATATCCGCCCCATTAAGCAATACGGTTCCCTGGTCAGGATCCAGAAAACCGCAGAGCAGTTTGATCAGCGTAGTCTTGCCTGCGCCGTTCACGCCCACCACCGCCAGCTTCTCCCCCGGCCTGATCTTTAAGTTGAAATGTTCCAGCACCGGTTTTTCGCCCGTGGGATACCGATAAGTCACATCCCGCAGTTCCAACTGATACTTTGCCCCGACATCCAGGGCCGGTTCCCTTCCTCCCTCCATTCTGAAGGGTTCCGGGAACTCGCAGAACTCCCTTATCATGGAGATTTCGATACTCTGCCGGTGCAGAGTAGTAAAACCGCCAAGGATTCCCGTGATCCAGGCGGTAAAGCCCGTCACTGCCGTAAAATACAATAGAAATTCCCCTGAGGAGAGATTGCCCTGTAAAGTGACGGCGAGCAGGTAAGCGTAGGCGATGCCATTGCGCAGAATATCCAAAGCCAGGCCGGCCAGGTCAGCCACAATATTGTTTTTTGTACGACGTTTCTGTATATCCTCCGCCAGCTTGCGGTACTTGGCGTACATCCCCTCCAGCCACTGCCTCATGCCGAAAATCCGCACGTCCTTGGCAAGCTTGGGATTGCGGGTGGCATTGAATACCCAAAAAGCTCCCCTGGTGGGCCTGGATGCCTCCTCCTGGAGACGATAATCCCTCTGGACAAAGCAATAAGTGATCCCATAGCCCAGACTGGTGGTTGCCAGGGTGATCAGTATCAGAAAAGGCTTCACCTGTGTAAGCAGCGCCAGATAGATCAGAAAGCAGATTCCGTTTTCCAGGATGCGGGACAAAGTTCTCCAGATGTCTTCCGCCGCCGCGCCGTTATTACTGGTGGCACGCCGGCCTTTCTCCCACTTGCTCAGGAAAGCGTCATCCTGCAAAAGCGGATAGGAGCAGGTTCCCGCTTTGGCATTCATTCGATCCAATATGACCTGCCTGGCCGAGATTAAAAGAGTACCCTGCTGTTCCATATAGCCCTTGATACCGCTTGCCAGCAGCAATACCAGCACAAAGCCCCCCAGCGCCCCAAGAAGCTGCTCCAGGGACTGTCCTTTTTCCAAAATACGCAGCAGCGTGGGGGACATATACAGGCCGGTGACGCTGATCACCACACTCACCATCACCAGACAAATCCTCTGCGGCAGCAGTCCCGGCACCTCCCGCCCCAGCCGCAGCATGTATAATACATTGCTGCACATGCCATACTGGGGACTATGAGTTCCACTTTGAACTCCGCTCTGGGCTCCATTCAAAGCCCCACCCCTTTTTTCTTCTTTTTTACTCATACACAACATTCCTTTACTTAGTAGTCAATGTTTAAATGGAATACATTTTCCTCATGTTACCACAAAAAATAAGGGCACCACATTTCGGGGACGAAATGTATGCCCTTGGGGACGAACGTGACAGATCCTTACTGCGGCAGCAGAATTTCCGTGGTAAAGGCCCCATCCTCGCTGCCGCGCCGGATATAGCCCTGATATCTCTCGATAATGGTGTCAACGCGCACCAGTCCATAGCCGTGGCCGCCGCCCTTGGTACTGGCAAAACGCCCGTTTTCCCTTTTCTGCTTCTTTTGGGCTGTGGTGTTGGTAAAGGAAATGTAGAGTTGGGTGTTTTTCATCTCCATATAGACGCGGATCATCCGCTCCTTACTGGGCAGTTTCAAACACGCCTCGATAGCATTGTCAAACAGATTCCCCAGAATGATGCATAGATCGATCTGGGCTGTGGTCAGTGTCACTGGTACATGGGCATCCGCCCGCACCTGGATTTCCTTGGATCTGGCCAGGGAAATCTTACTGTTCAGGATTACATCCGTCATCTTATTGCCGGTTTTCAAAGCCATATCTACAGTATTTAAGTCCTCCGCCAATTCGTCCAGATATGCCTTGACCGCCTCCAGATCTCCCATCTGCGCATAGTTTTTCAGCACCTGAATATGATTGCGATAGTCATGCCGCCAGCCTCTGGTCTGCCGGTACATATTCTCAACCTCCGCATAATGGGTGGCCAGCAGATCGCTCTGGTAGCGTACAATCCGCTTGTCTATAATCTTGTCCAGAAAAGACATACTTTACTCCTTTGCATCAGAATCTCCAAATGCCAATGCCAATTTCTCCGCCGCTTGCTTTTCGTCCAGAGAAAAATGCCGCATTATGGACCGCACAATCTCTTCATCAGAGGCGCCTTGCCTTAACATGCGAAGAATATGCAGAGATAACACCTGTTCACGCCTCACTTCTGTCACTTTTTGCCGGGCTTCTGCTGCCTCCTTCTGGGCCGCCTCCGCCTCCTTCTGGGCCGCCTCCGCCTTCTGGCGCTCGATTTCCACTTTTCTTCTCTCCTCCAGAATATCCAGTTTCGCGTTCTCAAATAGCAATCCCATTTTACGCTCCTTTATCTTGGCGACTGCACTCTCCACCTGGTTCTCGGGCAAGTTCATATGATAAAGCAAGGCCCGCAGCACATCCGCCAGCGTCCCCAGAAGGTACTCCGGCGTATCCCTCAATATGCTCTGCAACTGTTCTTCAGGCAGACAGGTAAACGCCGACATGTCTTCAAAGGACTGAATCTTATTGATCAGCATGGCCAGCGAAATCTCATCGCCTTTCGCCAGCAGTTCCTCGTTACTAAAACCATGCAGTGTTACCAGCTGGTATTGGAAGTGGGGCAAATATTTGCCCAACTGCTTTCCGCAGAGGATTCTATCCGCCAGATCAGTGGAAGCAGTCCATCTGTCTGTGCCCTCATAGTACACGATGGGCAGAATCGGCGGATACTGAAACTCTTTCCGCCTGCTGCTGCCAGGCTGCATCTTGTCCATCTCTTTCTCGTAATCCTCCCATATATGTACCATATACCGGAGCAGCTGCATAACTATATTATACTCCACCTGCGACTTATGTTCAACCAGCGAAATAATGTAAAGGGGTAATTTTAATGGTTTTACCTTGGTGGAATCCACCGCCAGCAGACCACCCGGCGCCTTTGTCTCTTCGCAATCCTGTGTCGGCAGGTATTTCGAAATATCAACACGTTTGACGGTATCGCTGTTTCTCTCCGTGCTGTAGAGAGGAACATATCGCTCGGATACATCTTCAATATCCTCGGGCCTGATATGGCGCAGGATCTCCATGTCTGCATAATCGCGGAGAAACTGTGAACTGAGAATATTGTCAGCAAAAATAATTTTACTGCTGCTGTCCCGAAGCTTAGGATTGCTGAGCTGGGTACTGTTAAAAACGGTTTGTGTCTTTTCGATCATAATGACTCCCTCCTGTCGTAAAGATTGCAGAACCACAGGAAAACGCCAATATACCAAGAACAACAGTGTAAACCTGCCCGTCTGCCAATTCATGTTTTAAAGGTAAATCTGGGGCGAAATGTCCCGTTTATCCCCGGCAGAGCCGGGGAACAGATACCGTACTTAGAACGTTCGATATGCGAATGTATATTTACAATATCATCTTTACGGAAAAAATACAAGAGAAATGTGAAAAATATTCTTTATTGCTTTATGGTTTTATTGCGCGGAATCGTTCAGACTATTCTTTACTTTTTGCACAAGCGCCTGGAACCGTTCCAGACTGCGGAGCGGCTCAAAGCAAGCATCTTTCTCCAGCCCACGCAGAATGGCCAGCTTCATCTCCCGGCTCCAGGTAAGCTTCTCTGGTGTGATGGCCGGGGCAAATACCAGCGGATTGGGCGGAGCCATCTGTCCGGCTATCTGGTCCGCCAGCTGCTCCAGATATTCCAGAGCCCTTTCCTGCTCTCCTATCCGCAGATAGACCTCCGCAGACAGACCCGCGCCCGTGTTGCCGCCCACGGAAAACAGGCCGTCTATCTGCTCCAGTATCCCGCAGATCCCTATCACTCTGTCCCTCTCCAGGCCCATATCTTCACTCATCAGGTACATAAGGCAGGTTCGCAGATCCGCCACCAGCTTGTAGGTCTGCCTCTGCAGGGTTCCAAGGGCCTGATCCCGATCCCCCTTTTTCAGATGCAGCCGCACCCATAGAGCGGTGAAATCCGCCGTGTTAGCCAGATTTTCTTTCAGCAGCCTCTCGGCCTCCTCCAGTTCTCCCTCCTCCAGAGCCAGAGACACCAGCATGGACACAGAGGACAGATAGTATGCGGGATTTCCGTCGTCGTGCAGCGCCCGGGCCAGTTCCTTTTTCCGCCTGGACCAGCGCTGCCGATCCTCTTCCTTTGTCTTGGTGTCTTTTTTGTCACACACCTCCCGGCTTGTTTCTGTCCCGTCCTCTCCGCTGCCCCCCAGTTCCAAATTCATCTCCAAAAAGGATAATGCCCCAATGGCGCTGAACTTCAGGGGCATGTCGGAGGGATATCTGTGCAGCAGAGAGTTTACCTTCTGCTCCGCCTGAGACATCTCTCCCTGTCGGATCATCTCAATAATCTCCACCATATATTGTCCCAGCTTCTCCTGGGACAATTCCTCCTCAAACGTCAGCAGATTATCCACATCCGTCCCCAGCGCTCTGGCCAGGGGACAGAGCAGCGTGATATCCGGATAAGAATTGTCCGTCTCCCACTTGCTCACCGCCGGAGCGGATACCCCCAGCGCAGCCGCCAGCTGCTCCTGGGTCATGCCTCTTTCCCTGCGCAGCGAGGCGATCTTCGTTCCCATGTTTAATTCCATCCTATTTACCTTTCCTTTCCAAAAATCTCACCACTTAGGACTCGTCATAAAATAATATGCAAATTTTATTTCACGGCAAGTCTTTACATCCGCGATACATTAGGTTCGGTCCAGCTGGTAAATACAGTATAACGGAAAAAATCTCCCCTCCGCAATAGAGGGAAAGTAAACTATAAAGAAGTTTTTTTAACCGCCGGGAAATATTTCGTGTTGTCTTCCCTTTCAGAGAAGCCACCAGATACCCGTTTTCCCGCGGTATACACACTATCAGAAATAGGCAATCAACGCCTGGTTCAGCCCCTCATAGTGCTTTCGTGACAGAGGCAGCGCCGTGCCGTCCTTAAGGATCACCTCCGTCCGGGTGATGCGTTTCACAAAGCGCAGATTCACGATAAAAGAGCGATGAATCCGGTAAAAGCCCCCGTCCAGTTCCCTCTCCAGATCGTTCAGACTGCGCTTGACACTGTAATCCTCCGCCCCGTGGACGGTGGTGTAATTGCGCATGACCTCCAGATAGCGGATCTCATACACCGACAGCCGCACCACGCCGTCCTGCAGCGTAAGCCAAAGCATATGCTCTCTGGTCCTGATCCTCTCCAAGGCCCGATCAAGCACCTGCCCCAGACGCTCCCCGGTCACAGGCTTTAACAGATAATGCAGCGCCTCCACATCATAGCCCTCTGCGATATAGTCCATATAGCCCGTGATAAAGACAATCTGCATTGCAGCCCCGGCCCGGCGCAGATGCCTGGCCAGCTTCATGCCGCTTATCTCCCCCATTTCGATATCCAGCAGCAGGATATCCATATCCCGGTTCTCCTCCCAGGCAAAAAGCAGAGCCTCCGCCGAGGGAAAAGAAAGGATCTCCACCCCTGCCCCTGTCTGCCTCCTCCACTCACCAACCAATCCTGTGATATAGTCTATATCCGCCGGATTGTCATCACATATGACCAGTTTCATCCCCGTCTTCCCGCCATCTCTTATTATTTATTACCCGGTATATATCCCTCCAATTGCAGCAGCCACCGCTTCTTCTCCAGCCCTCCCGCATAACCGGTCAGACTCCCGTCCGCCCCCACCACCCGGTGGCAGGGAATTATAATGGACAGGGGATTGTGTCCCACCGCGCCGCCCACCGCCTGGGCAGACATGCTGCTTGATCCCCTGCGCCCTGCCAGACGCCGGGCCAGTTCCCCATAAGTGAGAACCTCCCCATAGGGAATTTCCAACAGCAGCTTCCACACCTGCCGCCGAAATTCACTGCCGGCAGGCAGAATTTCAGAAGCCCGCCCCGGGGCCAGCTTCAACTGTTCCGGCTTTGGTCTGGCCCCGGCAAAATATTGATCCAGCCATATTCTGGCCTGGGCCAGAATCCCGCAGTCCTTTTCCGCAGGATTCCGTTCCCCCGCCCCCTCCGGAAACAGTCTCGCCGGAAAATATTTCTGCCCCTGTATCCACAGGCCGAGCAATGCCTCATTCTCCGCCGCCAGAAACAATTTCCCTAGGGGGGATTCATACGTTGTGGTGTATATCATAGATTTCTCCTGTAAAACAGCATATCCATAAAAACTAATCTGTCCCGGTCAGTTCCACATACATCGGCGCATGTCCCACCACGGGCAGGAATTTCTCCAGCAGATCCTTTATCCGCAGGCGGATACTGGAGGTATTCACGCAGGGATGACAGCCGAAATACTCCCCCTGCAAAATGTCCCGATCCATCAGCAGCTGCACCTGATGATCCGTATCATGCATCAAACCCATGACACTGACACTGCCGGGGCTGATATGCAGATACTTTTCCATGTGGACCGCCTCCCCGAAGGACAGCCGGGAACTACCAATCTGGGCGGATAATTCCCTGGTCTTGAACACCTTATCCCCAGGCATCATCAGCAGATAAAACCTGGTCCGCTGCCGGTTGCGCAAAAACAGGTTCTTGCAGATTAGGGCCCCGGCCAACGCCTGCTCCACCGCCTGGCACGCCTCCATGGTGTCCGCCTGTACATGGTCAATCCTCTGATATTCAATCCCCAGTTTTCTGAGCAGGTCATACACCGCCAGTTCCCTCTCCCGGCGGTGGCACTCTCTCCTGCCCGGATCCAGTTCCGGCCGCAGCGTCAGTTTCCGATCCAGAGGCTGTCCCGTCCCCTTGTACCAGCCGATCAATCCGTCCTTTTTACAATAGTATCCCCCGCTGGTTTGCAGGATCACCGACAGCCGCTCTCCCGGCTCCACATCCAGCAGGGTATCCGCATAATCGTTGTAATGGAGTCTGCCTTCACCGTCATAATAGGTCCACTCCGCAGGCGCCTCGAAGGTTTTTCCCGTGGAGACCTGTCTCAAGAGGGCCATATCCCCCTTCTGCTCCAAAAGCTCCACCAGGCTCTCAAAATATTGGACGTGGACAGCCGCCGCCCGGCCCTTCTGCCTCTCCAGGGCCTCCACCACCGGAAAGCCGTCATATCCCATCCAGCTGATTTGGTCAATCTTTGCCTGACAGTCCGGAATGATAATCCCGTTCAGCTGCCCGGAACGTTTCAGTCCGTTTCCCCCGTCTATACACAGAATCTGCCTCTCGCTGTCAAAGACCGGGCTTACATCCTCCCTGTCCGTCCGGTACAGGCAGGTGGGCCAATGCCCGGTGACCACGATATGTTCCCGGAAAGCATAGCCCTGGTTCAAAAAATTGTCATTTTTCAGATAGGGCGTCGGATCCGTGCCCTCCAGGGCCCGCAGATCCTCCGTGGGAATGCCGCCGTGGACAAACAGATATTTTCCCGCCGTCAGAATCGTGGGCCTGCTCCAGAGAAATTCCAGTTCCTCGTGAAACTGCTCCAGCATACGGCTGCGGTAACAGGCCGCCTTTTCTCCCGCCGCCTGCTTTGCAGAAATGCCCATGTCCGCCAGCATCTCATGAAAAATACTGCCGCCCCAGACCCGCTTTGTCCAGTTTAAGTACCCCGCCCAGTCTTCCAAACCCTCCGGCGAGTCATCATCCACTTTGAGAAGCCGCCACAGATCCACATTGCCCATGGACACATACACAGGGTGTCTGCGGGCCAGATCCATCACATACTGCACCACCCGCAGACTCTCGGGCCCTTTCTCGATCAAATCCCCCACCAGGACCAGAATGTCCTCCCCGCCGTAATCCATCTGCCGCAGCAGCTGTATAAGCCGGTCCGGATGCCCGTGGACATCGCTGATCACCAGCAAGCGCTGTCCCGGCTTTGCCGCAATCTCCTGTATCGTTGTCTTTATCCTGTGCGCCATATGTCTCTCCCCGTCCATCTTCTTTTTCCAGAAAAACAATACAGAAAAAGTATACCCTACTCCCTCCAAAAAGGAAATAGGGTATTCTGCATAAAATCAATTTCCGGACACAAGTCCGCAGGGCCCGCCGCTGCGGACTACTCCTGCCTGGCTCCGGGCAGGCGCCTGCGGATGAGACGATTTTTCAGCTTTTTCCAGTCCAGGGGAATCAGTGGGTAGAGGTAACTGCGGTGGGACAAGGTCTTATTGCAGCACATGCACAGCCCTGATACCGCCAGCCCCGCGCCGTAGCCCCAGATGCCGAAGATGGCCGTCAGGATCAGCGTGATAATCCGCATGAACTTCAGCGCGTAGCTAAGTTCATAATTGGCCTGGGTGTAGTTGGCTATGGCCACGAAAGCCATGTACAACATGACTTCCGAGGAAAACCAGCCACTGTTGACCGAAAATTCCCCCAGCACCAGCGCCGCCATGACGCTGAGGGGCGTACTCAGCATATTGGGGGTGTTGACCGCCGCCAGCCGCAGGCCGTCTATGGCCAGTTCCAGAATCAGAAACTGCCAGACAATCGGTATATTGGGCGGCTCCTGCAGCAAGATAAAGGCAAATCCCTCCGGGATCCAATGGGGATTGTCCATCAAAAGCAGAAAAGTGGGCGTCATCAGATACGTCAACAATGAAATAATAAACCGGGTGATCCGAAGATAAGTGCCCGTTATAGGCGGAAAATAGTAATCGTCCGCCTCCTCCACCACGTCAAATATGGTGGTAGGCAGCACCATGGCCGAGGGGGAATTGTCCACCAGCAAAATCACGTTTCCCTCCAGCACCTGGGCCGCCGCCGTGTCCGGCCTCTCGGTATATTTAAACTTTGGAAAAGGATTCCACCATCGCCCCGGTACCAGGCATTCCGCCAGGGATTCCTGGTTCATGGTCAGGGAATCCACCTGGATATTCCGGATTTTTTCCTTGATCTTCTCCAGGAAACCGTGATCCACCCGTGAGTCCATATAGCAGAGCACAATGTCCGTCTTGGAACTTTTACCGGCGCTCATCATCTCCATGCGCAGATCCGTGTCCCGGATCCTGCGCCGGATCAGCGCCGTGTTGAACACCACGGTCTCCACAAAACCGTCCTTGGATCCCCGCAGCACCTTGTCCTTCTCCGGCTCTTCCACGCTCCTTGACGGGTAGGAGCGGGCGTCGATGAGCACCGCCTCCCGGTAGCCGTCAATAAGCAGCACAAAGATGCCTGAGAGTACGCTGGAAGTGATCTTCTCCCACTCCTTCTCCTGGTCCACCTCAATATAAGGAATATTTTTTTTCAGCAGCTGGGCCGCGTCCCCGGGCATGTCCTCCGCCTTCATATCCATAAAATACTGCAGCAGTTTCTGCAGCATATCATCCTTGCAGAAACCGTCAATAAAATATAAGGCCGCCTCCCGGCCCCCCACCTCTATAGTGCGTGTCACCACGTCAAAATTACGGTCCGCTGCCAGCTTTTGATCCAGCCAGTCCCCATCCTGCTCCAGACGGCCGCTGATAGTCGCCCCAAATGCCTGCCCTCCCTGGCCCCGTGTCCCGGCGGACAATTGTCCGCTGTATTGGTTTTCCTTGCTGCTAGACATAAAAACTCCCTTCCTGGATAAGTCTCCTAAACAGAACACGCGCTAAAGCGCGCAGATTAAGCTATAATGAGCGTAGCTCTTCTGAACAGAATATGCGCTGAAGCGCATGTAATCATGGTATATTGAGCAAAACGCCTTGCGTTTTGCTCTTCTGAACAGAATATGCGCTGAAGCGCATGTAATCATGGTATATTGTGCCAGATAGGAAAGTTTTTATTCCTCCTGCGTCAGAACGGTATATCCATTTTTTATAAAACCCTGCCGCAGATGGTTGTAGATTCTTCTCTTTTATGCTAGAGTGAAATAGACAATTGTAAAACTGCCACCTGGAGGAAAGCCTTTGTGAGAAAAATAATACTGTTGGCCGCGGTCTGCCTGCTTCTGCTGTCCGGCTGCGGCGAGAACCCCGTAAACGCGAAATTTGACGGCGAGATCAATGCCTTCTGTGAGAACGTGTCCGCCATAGGCGCCAGAATAGACGCCATACAGGTGGATGCCGAAGAAAGCAGCATCCGCTATGCCACCTCCGACCTGCTCTCCTATCTGGACGAGCTGGAGGTAGAGTTTATGAAATTCTCCAACATTGATTTTCCGGAAGAATTTGACTATCTGGAAGAGTTGGCCCAAGAGGCCGGCCAGTACATGACAGAGGCCGCAGCCTCCTACCACAAGGCTTATGAAGACGGCTATCATCGGGAGATGGAGGAATATGCCCGAGAAAATTATTCCCGGGCCTGTAAACGAATACAGGTGATCCTGGCCCTGCTGCGGGGGGAGGATATTGGGAACTCCGAATAAATTATCCAAAATATTTTTTTAAACCTGTTGCAATAGCATCTTTTTTCTATTATAATGAGGTTTATATAAAATACATAGGAGGTTATACATTATGGACAAGAAAGCAACTGGTATTGTAGCCTACATTTCCTTAATTGGTTGGCTGATTGCTTTTTTTGCTGGTGACAAGGAGGGGGCAAAATTCCATTTGAATCAGTCGCTGGTACTGATTATCGGCAACGTTGTTGTCGGCATTCTGGGTGTGGTTCCCATCGTAAAGTATGTGGCCGGCATCCTTGGCCTTTTCCTGGTTGTATGCTGGTTCATCGGCCTGATCGCAGCCTGCAAGGGTGAGGAGAAAGAGATTCCGCTGATCGGCGGCATCAAGATCTTAAAGTAATCTTTCATTACTGGATCAGCAATGGGGAGCGCATTTCATGATGCTTCATGATGCGCTCCTTTTGTGGAAGGAAAATTGTTTGAGAGTAAAAGCATACCGCAGGCAAGACTTGTGATGTGCAGGAGGTATCGAAATGTATTATTGTAAAAACTGTGGTGAACCTTATATGTCCGACGAGGCCGTGCTGTGCGTAAAGTGCGGCGCTGGCAAGGGACTGGGCACCAACTACTGCCACAACTGTGGCAAACCTGTGACCCCGGATATGTCGGTCTGCTTAAACTGCGGCGTTCCCTGTTATCAGCCGGTGAACAACAATGCCAACGCGAAATCCAAGATTGCCGCCGGTCTGCTTGGCATATTTCTGGGAAGTTTTGGCATACATAATTTCTATCTGGGCTATACGCAGAAAGCGATTATCCAGCTGGTGCTGACCATTGTCGGCCTGTTGCTCTCCTGTATAGTAATCGGTGTCTTTTTTGTTATGGCCACATCCATCTGGGGATTGATAGAAGGCATCATGATCCTGGTTGGTAAAATAAATGTAGACGGTAACGGCGTACCGTTGACTGAGTGACACGCTAGGCGCGGCACTCAAAACAATTCAGTTATTATGAGGAGGACTATAAATGGACGGTCAAAATTTCCAAAACAACCCTTATCAGCAGCCGGTTCCCCCTAATGGGCCCGAGAAAACCGATACTTTGGCTATTGTGGCTCTGGTTCTGGGAATTGCTACTATCGTGATGAGCTGCTGCTACACCTATTTGGGCATCCCTCTGGGCATCGGCGGCATCATCTGCTCCGTAATGTCCATCAAAAAGCGGAAAAGCGGCCTGGCCACCGCCGGCCTGGTATGTTCCATCATCGGCCTTGTGCTGACAGTGATCCTGCTTATCTTCAGTGCGGTGTTCATGGGCATACTGGCATCCCAGGGCCTTGATATCAACGATCTTCTTAACTACTACTACTAAGTAATTCATCCATGAGAAAAGAACGGTCATTAGAGGACAATTTATTCTATCTGGGATGCGTTTTCCTGGGAATGAGCATTGTGGCAGGGGTACTGTTTTACTACGTACTCCTGCCACATATTTCCATGCCTCCCTGTGTGATGTACAAATACCTTGGTCTCTACTGCCCCGGATGCGGCGGTACCCGGGCGCTTATCAGCCTGCTCCACGGCCGCATTCTGCGGTCCCTGTGGTATCATCCTCTGGTGCCCTATTCCGCCGTGCTATACGGGACTTTCATGATCTCCCACGGGGCGGCCCGGATCACCCGTTACCGCTATTTCCGCGGATTGCGATTCCATAACTGGTATCTCTATGGGGCGATAGTTGTCCTGGGAGCGAACTGGCTCTTGCGGAACATTCTATTGCTGTGTTTGGGAATCAGTCTTTAACTACTCCCTGCGAAGGAGATAATAATCGCAGACATGAACTATGGTTTTATAAAACGCAAAATCTTCCGTGGTCCATCCCGTTCCATCGCCGCTGCTGACCATTGCTCCAAGGTAAAACGGTGGATACAGCGGCGGGAAAGAGTCTTCTTCCTCGAACATTTCTTTCGGAATTCGGTATTCAAATTTATTTTTTCGGTTGATAATTCCAAAAGCTCCATTGATTTGGCAAATAGCTTTGATTACCGATAGGGCTTGTAGCGTATTCGGCGCATACTGTCGGTCAATTATTACTCCATCATTGGGTAAAATCTGTTCATCTTGCACGATTCCAATATAAGAAAATAAATTATTCCTTAAGTCCTGCAACGATATGGGAAAAGAAAGCCCCTTGTACCATCCAGCAACATCTATGCTCCCTCTGGTTGGGAGTTCATCGTATGCAACTATCTTTTTGTAATTTTTGTTGGTTTGCATCTTTGCAGAATTAACGATGCCGTGAAACAGCGGTATTTCTTCCGTGTTGTCTGCTCTCAAATAAACTTCGATTCTTTGATTTTTAAGTTCCGCCAAAACTCCGTGAACTGTCACCTCAAAAGAAGAGGCAATACATCCTACAAATTCCACGTTGCTTCCTTCCATCAAAGATTCTTTAAGTACCATTGTCTCTGAATGAATGGCATTGTTTTTTATGGTCAAATTGATGTCAGGGAAAAAAATACGCATGGTTTTTACTGATTCACCCAGCGCATAAGCTTTCCGTGTTTCTTCAGAAACCTGCATATTGCTCCTCCTTATCCCGGATACACCCCTCCTATAAACGAAAGCCGCATGGGGTTATAGCGGAGAACCCCATCATAATTCCCGTAAATCTGCGGCTGAAAGTCTGCCAGATATGCTGTCTGCGTCATGTACTCATCATACTCTGGGATGTAGGCGGTAAGAAGAAACTGCCTTGCTCGTGGGACGGTGTAGTTTGCCCGGATTCCTGCCATGAGCGCATTGATGTTAATAACTTCATGAGTTGTCACAGACTTAACCTCGTTCGTTGTCGCAAACCT
>CAJUCT010000058.1 GCA_910585015.1 uncultured Acetatifactor sp. | reverse complement strand
GGTCCCTGATATAGAGTTCCCTTATGGCCCTGTACTTGACTGGTATGTCCACAAGTATCCTTCCCAGCTCCAGTGGTTCTGTACTGCTCATCGATTGTTACCTCCCAACTCTGTATATCGCTTTCCTAATCAGAAGTATCACTGCGGCATAGGCCGCCAAAACAACTATAAAAACAACCAACTGCACGGTTGTGTACAGCCCCTTCTGCTGCTCATACCGCTCCACGGAGAGCATGCTCAGCAGCTTCTCCCCATCCGCCCCGTATTCCTCGATATAGGAGCCCAGCATTTCCTTTTCCTGAGGCTGCATACTTTCTATCTGACCCAGAGGCAGCTGCACCTTTCCGGCCAGCTTGTATTTCCAGTAGTAGGCATCCTCCAGATACGCCGCCACATAGTTTCCGTCGGGAAGCTTGACCAGATAGTAGCGGTTGTAGATATATGCCTTGGTCAGCGGACGGGTGGTGGAATAGGTATGCCATTGTCTGCCGCTGCTCACTCGGTTGCCTACCCGGCGGTAGGTATTGTTGGTTCTGTCTGAGGCACTTTTTAGCCGATAGGCATTCATCGGGATAATGGAGTCCGTTTCAAAGGTTATGTAGCCCCGGCCCTTATACGCCTGAAACTGCTCTATATTCTCCAGAACAGGGGCATCTTTTCCCGCAGGATATCCCGCTATCTGGCCGTAATTGTACTCCAAATTATCCAGTTCCTCCTTCCCCATCCTGCCACAGAACAGATCCAGCACCAGATTGGAGGGAAATACACATAGCAGATACAGATCCGCAAAAAAGACCATTACCGAGAGAACCGTCACAATATTTTTAAGTGAAAAAATATTTTTCATCCCCTATCTCCTCTCCATATCCACAGGAGTATAGTCCATACCCCATAGCCCGTGCCGCAGCATGGCCTCCGCCAGTTCCAGAGATACCAGCACTATGGTCTCAATGGTTCCGTCCACCATCAGCATGGGCCTGTCCTGCAGCCTGCTTTCCACCACTACCAGATGCTCCACCAGGCCCGTGGGATACTTGGCTGTCTGTTCGCTGAGACACTTCACCCTGGGAATCCAGGGCCACCAGTAAAGCAGGGCCTCCGGGTCCTCCACCTCATGAGGATAGCAGCGTATGCCCTTGCACTTCATCTTGGGATCAAAAGCCCGGAGCAGCTTTTTGAGTTTATCCGACACCAGGAATGCGGGGGTATATAGAATATCCGGCTTTTCCAACTCCTGGGAATTGTCAAAGTAGGTTACAATCATGCTCTGCACCCCGTCAAATTCCTTCTTGGATGCCCCGTCCCTGTAAAGGGAACTGTCAAGTTTTTCCGGCGCTATCACATTGGAGAGCGCCTTGTCCTGTGACACCATGAAATACTTCATATACTTTGCTCCTCGTTCTTATGCGTTGAAACGCTGACAGTCCACAAACAGGGAATCTACTGTTTCCGTCTCCTGCCATTCCACTTCCTCCAGCAGGCTCCATTTGTAATCTGCCGGACTGTAGTAGGGCGCTTTAGGCAAAAGGCTGCACTTCCTAAAGCATACCCCCCTCAGGCGGCTGGACAGAAAAGAGCTTCCCATCAGTTCCACATCCTCAAAACGGCAGTCCTCAAAGACGCATTGGATAAAGCGCACATTGCGAAGCTTTGTACCCGTAAAGTCCGCATTTTGAAAGGTGCAGTCCCTGAAAACACAATCATCCAGTTCCCGTGGTCCAAATTCCTTGTTTACATAATGCAGTCCCTGAAACCTGCGAAAGGTCAGATCCTCCTTCTCATCGCACAGAAACAGATCCACCTCCCCCTTGATCTCCATCAGAGGAAACTGCCAGTCCATATACTCTCCGTATGAGATGCCAAAGCCTTCCATATCTGCCAGCCGGCTCCATATACTCTTATATTCCAGACCTCTTATCATATATTTCATGGGCATGGCCAGCCGCCGCAGAAGGATGGATACCGCCTCCGCCTCATAGGCTTTCCGTTCCGGTGAACGCACATAGCGGCCCAGGGATTGCTGCCGGATATTCTCGTCCAGTTCCTCCCGAAAAGCATCCCAGCCGGGAAACATCCATGCCCCGCTCAGTTCACAGCCCATGACAGGCTTTTCCAGAAAGGGAAGGTTTTCATATGCCTCCACCAGCAGAGTAGGCTTTCCCAGATATAGGGATGTCCTCAGAAAGGAGATGCCCAGCCGCCTGGCCGCAGGGACGCTCCCCCGGTCCTGATGCTCCAGAAGCAATCCCAGAAACGCCCCCAATGGGGCCAGGAATGCCTCCGTCGCCTGGCCCATATCCCTGGCAATCTCCGCGCTGGAAGTCTCCACCAGGTTCCGAAGGGCGGGAATATAGCAGGTCTCCCTGAAAATCTCCCTGAAATTGATTTCCTCCATTGCCGCCCTCCTCAAATCATAACGATGTTGTTACCAGTGGCGCTGATGCCCTCTTTTCTCAGGTTGATGTGGGACTCCGCGGTGCCGACCACCACCTCATTCTCCGCCAGGATTTTAATGGTGTCACCGGCGGAGATATTTACATTGGAGCCGGAAGTTACATTTATGTTCTGATCTGAGATAATGGATATGCCTGTCTCATCGGACAGTTTTATGTAGATCTTCTGATCCTTGCAGGTGATCACCAAACCGTCCGCCGTCATCAGTATCTCCTTGCCGTTGATGCCGCTCCACGCCTTGTCCTTCACATTGGCCCGCACATTTTTGGCTACCGCTCCGGCTGCAAAAGCTTCTCCCTCATCGCCGGAGGGAAAGAACACCCTCACCTCGTCATTCTCGGCGGGCATACTGTACCAGCCGCTGCCATCCTGGGATGAGTAGGCTGTGGAATAAGGGAACCAGCAGTCGCCTCCCTCGTCATAGGAGGAATCCACCGACGTAAAATGTACCTGTACCTTGTCGGCCTCCACCTTCTTAACAATTCCCCGAAGCATCCTTCCCGAGACGCCGCCGTTGGCCACCTGGGGCACGGAAAAGCCAGTGGGAGCGCTGAAGCCATAAGTACATTCCAGCAGGCCGTCCACCAGATCGGCCTGCATGGACTTGATGCGATAGCCTTTTCCATTCAGCACAATACGGTCTCCCAGGTAGGCATAGGCGTATGTACGGGCGCTCTGAGAGGCGCCGCCGCTCCCCATCACGTCCTTGTAAGAGCCAAAGGATGCCGTATCCACCTGCACGGTCCTTCCCTCTGGCGGAATCCCGATGTAGATTTGCGGCTTGGAGGATAGGATGTTGACGCTGGCAGGCGCTCCCAGTCGGGAGGCCATACGGATAATGAATTCCCAGTCGGTTTCATCGCATTGTATGATAAAACTGTTCACCGGCTTATCAGAAGCCAATACCTGAACGCTCCCTCTCTTTCCCAACATGCCGTTTAGCAGCTGCTCATGAGTCTGGGTGGTATTTTGATAGGTCTTGTTGGCCTTCGCCCTGTCGATCTTCCCACTGGAGGTGATCCCATCCACCACCAGAGAAGCATAACTGTTGCCCTGCTCCATGGAGATCTTCTGGACATTGCCATAAAACAACACAGAGGGCTGGCCCTCTGCTTTGGCCTTGATCTTCAGGGCAAATCTTTCGTCCACCCTCTGTATAATGTCTCTGGCCTGCTCCTCAGCCATCTCTCCCTCGATATGGCAGTAGCCATGGTCATTTACCGTGTGCTGAATGTGGAGCTTCCCGATCTTGTGGAAAGGAATCCCATTTATCTCTATGTTTTCATATGTGATGGTATCCATACTTATTAATCCTCCTTCGTAACGCGAAGTGATTTGACGATCTCATCTGTCAGCGGCGCCAGTCTTTTGCTTAGCTTCTGATCAAAGGATAAGGTGCCCATCAGCATTCTCCCCTCCACGCAGGTACAGAACATATTCATGTAACTGACGCCGTCGATAGCATTGGCCAGCAGCTTGAACAGCACCATCTTTCCCTCTTCCCGGTCCAGCTTCTCCTCCCCCAGAAAGCGCATCTTAGGACCCACCCGCTCCATCATATAGCGGACATTTTTGGCTGCGTCAAATAACAGATCCTCCGGTACTTCATGGCTGGTCCAATTCAGTGCCAGCGCAAAATCCAGATAGGAATTGCTGTATACATACTGCGGACTGTTCCCCATAAAGTACACCCGTTCAATTTCCTCCCTGGTCCTGGGGGTAAAATCCCCGGGCAGGCGCATGGTGACTTTTCCGTCCAACAGGGCCTTGTCCTCAAAACGCACAGGAATGTGGAATATGGCCACCTCCTCGTCATAGATGGACTGCTCCAATTCCGCCTTGATGACCTTCTCGGAATGCCGTTCCTTTTCGTTTCTCTCCATCTGCTTTCTCGCCTGTAATATGGCTTCATCGGTATATATCATCTTTTAATCCTCCAACTCCGTTTTTTCTTTGTCGGAAACCGTCATTCCCAGCAGAGTAAGCGCCCCCTTCGCCATGACCTGACGCTTGAAAGTATCTATGGTCTGAACCGCCTCCGCCATACCTTCGGGCAGGTTGTAGAACGCAAAGTTTTCCCCCTCCGTCTTGTTGCAGGTCACACAGCGGACCAGACCGGAAGCCGCGTACATAAGCACCCCTGCGCCTGCCTTCCGCATCTTTTCGTCAAGGTCTGACACCTCCAGTTCCACCTGATACCCCTCCCGGACGAAGTAATTGGCGATCCCACAGGGCATCATGCCGAAAGCGTTGCTTAAGAACCCGCTGGGTTCCATGTCATAGACGATGTCCGCGAAGGGCGGCGTCTCCTCCCCCTTCAGCAGCTTGCAGGCATTGTAGACCGCAACTGCCCCGCCACCAGCCTGGGCCACTGTAAAATGATTGATCTTGAACGCATCCATAAGTCCCTGGCTGACAATCATGCCCGCACTGTCCAAAAACGGTCCCGCAAGCGGAATGGACTGGTTGTGTGCATAATTCTCCTCCCTCTGCTGTGAGGAGCACAGAATGGCCTGCATCCATACAGGGCCAAAAGTCATAGGGAAATAGTCCCCCATAGAGCCGCAGGTGCTGGCGGCCTCCGTTGCCGTGCCGGCCGTCGCCGCTGCAGCCATATACATCTGCGCCTCCTGTACGGCCTGCTCCCCCTGCTCTCCGGTGGAAGCGATTCTTTCCATAGCCGCCTCCAGAACCGCGTCTGTCTCCTCCTTGACATAGTCGTGCTTTTCCTCTTCCGGCGTTTCTTCCTCCTGTCCCTGGTCCTCATTTTCCTGGGGATATTCATCCAGGGGCACAAGGGTGATGATACCGCCATAACGGCAGGTCAGGCAACTCTTCATCAGCAAGGCCGGCGCGCCGTCCAAAATGTTCCTGTCATTGGTCTCCTCCCAGACTTCATCGGTCTTGGGCTTGCAGTCAAAACTCATAATGCCTGTCTTTTCCAAAACATCCGACACCAGGCCCCCCAGCAATGGACCTCCCAACAGACTGCCCACCAGAGCCTTGCGGAATACCCGCTCCGGGTTTTCATCAGAGTCACATTTTCCAAAGTGAATTACATTTTGCCCCGCTATATGATCATTTGCGTTCAGCAGGGGCTGCTGATCCTCCCCGGCCATGACTCCGTGATCCGTCGGGATATTTATATAATTGTCAATGCTTCCGTGGGAACAGCGTATACGCATTAAACGGTGTACATATCCGTTTTCATTCAGTCCGCCGTCTCCGCTGTCCTGTCCCATATTGCCCTCGCCATACTCACTCAACTGTAACCCTCCATTTCTTCCTGCGCTCTGTCTCCTGGGGCCTGTGCTCCCCCCCGGCTTTTCTCAGGATATCCGCCAGCCCCATATAAAGTTCGTGGTTTGTCTCCCCGATAAATTCTTCCGTTCCCTTCCGCCTGAGATAGGCTCTCAGGGCCTCCGGCCCCAGGGGGTGGTTCTGCCCCAGGATCTGTGTACAGAACAGAGCGTCATAGTCCGTGATAGAAGAAAGTTCCAACATCTCCGCCGCGAAACTCCTGGTTATCTCTGGAGATAATGTACTGCCGCCCAAGGAGGCATAGGGTACGTGCACTCTGTTCATGGTGTCATATATGGTGTCCCTGTCCTCAAAGTCCCGGTACTGGTATCGAAGCCTAGCTCCCTCCTGCAGGGTGAAACGACACAATTCCATCTCCCCCTTCCGCATATGAGTCTGCTCCGAAAATATAAGTTCCATCTCCCGGTAAATATAATTGGGATCCCGCATTTCATCAAAAAACATCAGTTTCAGCACCGTCAGATTATTGGTGGGATGATAGGCCGCCATCATCGGTTCCTTTAACAGGTAGGGTCTGTTTTCAAACAGCAGAACCCCTTTGCCCAGAATAATGACATCCTCTGTGGCAGTCAGTTCACAGCCCGCCAGGATTCCATCCCCGTATCCTTTGTACATATATTCCTGAAATAAAAAAGTATAATCCGACAGTGCCTCCAGCATGCCCCGCCGCAGCAGATGGGCATCCTGAAACAAGGGAATCGTCTGTACCAGCATATAGAAATCCTCCGTTTAGTTTTCCGCCAAATTCCTTATTTGGTGCCGTCAAAGAAATTGGTCAGCCAGCTGTCCGTCTCAAACAGGAAGAAATGATCCGGTCCCAGCATCAGCTGCTCCTCCTTTCTCAGCACCGGCACCACCATAAAGCCCCATCTCTCCTCATCCCCCAGAACGAAGAATTTTAGTTCCCGGTTGATAATGGTGTCCAACTCCCCCTGCCGAATCTCCCCAGGGTATCTGCTTAGAATCTCCTCCGCTTCCACGGCCGCAAAGTCCTCGGAATTTACCGAATAGTTGTATTTATACCTGACATTTCTGTCAGTGTCCTTCAGATACAGCTGCAAGGTCAGATCCGCCATATTTCTGGAGATATATCCCCGTATATTCTTTCTGTCCAGGCTCTGGATCAATACCTTCTCCTCCCCGGTGTGGGTTGCCGCCGTTATAATATAGGGGAAGGCGGCATGTTCGTTTACAATGCGCACATCCGCATAACCGAACTTCGTGTCCTTGATGTATTTGATGGCACCGTCCAGACACATCAACTTCAACTCATGTTCTCCCGAACTCCGCCATTCCCTTTTGGAGGATTGAATAATCTTACCGGGGATAAACTCCTTGAGAGCCTCCCGGAACAGATTGATCTTGCAGGACTGTCCCGTGAGTCTCATAATGGAATACTCCTGCAATTCTCCGCTTTCGTAGGCGTTTTCTATGAATTTTTTGACGATCCCATAGATATCCGCCTGCAGCAGCCGGTTCAACAGATTGATGCTGAAATATACTGTAGGTATGTCCTTCAGCACCTTAAGCCGGCCCCCTTCCCGAACCGATAGCTTAAAGCGGTCTGCCAACAGGCATTTTGTGGCAGTCTCCTTTATGAGGATGCCGGATACAGCAATTCGGAGAATCTCTTCCCTGCCATAGAATGTCTTTTTAATCTGCTCCGCCAGCTGGAACAGATAGTAGAAATTATTTTTTACAGCATAATACTCACTGTTGCTCTTATGCTCATACTCCCGGAATCGAGTGGGGATCACGGCCTCCACCCTGTGATACTCTTCCTCCAGCAGACTGTAGACACCTCCGACACCCTCCGCGTCCACCCGGCGAAACAAATCATCTCCCATGCCCTCCACGATTTCCTCCGGCAATAGGCCCTGGCCGTCCCCCAGCTGCCCCGCCAGGGCAATTTTCAGCAGTTCCATAATCCGGTAGGTCAGGTTGTTGCCTCCGAAATCCGTGTCCCCATTCTCATAGGCTGTAGCTATGTCAATCCGATAGGACACCCGCTGGTTCTGGATGGAAAAGCGGCAGGAGGAAAGATCCGTAGTTCCTCCCCCGCAGTCGATAATCAATGCCCGCAGTTCCTGTCTGTCTTGATAATTTCCTGCTTTGATCAGTTCGGATATAGAGTTGTACAGCACCGCCACACCCTCGTCCAGCATATTCTCCCGTTCGATTTTGTACCCGGGCAAAATTTCCTGATACAAGTCCGCAAAAAGCTTTTTTTGCTTTACCGGAGCCGATATGTGTAGGCTGTCAAAGCGGCATTTGAACCGCTGGGTGGCGCAGGAGATGACGTACTCCAGAAAAGCTCTTATGATTTCCTTCCGCTTCACAAAACAGCGGTGTCCGTCCCTGTCTACCAGTTCCTCTTCCTTGTCAGGGTCGCTGATCCACCTTTTGATGTCGTAAAATACGCAGAATCCCTCGTCTATATAACTCATCTGGAACAGCCTGGATGCCTCATGTCCAAACACATAGTGGACCTGCTGCCCGTCTATCCTTGTAATTCCCACCACTGAGGGAAAAATTGGCACTTCCTCTTCCCCGCCGCATTCGTCGCCCTTGAGCCAGGTCACATAATTCACGTCGTTCTCCCGCAGCGTTTCCCGCACCGGGTCTCCCTCCAGCCTTTCCAGATAACCGGAGTCAAGATAGGTTCCCGCTGTGGTATTGGTGGTGCCGAAGTCAATAGCCAACGGCATATGGATCTCCAGAAGTTCCCGAACCTGAAAATCCATCACTGGTACAATATAGAAATTCAGGTGCTCCGGCAGTGTGTCATAATCCGATTCATACAACCGGTAAAGCCATTCCGACAGAGGACGTTCCATACAGTACAACTGGTAACTTTTCACCGAGGATTCCCTGCATTTTACATCCGCCGCCTTGGTCAGATACAGGCAGTCTGTTCTCTCCCCGAACTGCTCCACCTGGAAAATAGCGCAGATCTGACCGCCGCTCACAAGCAGGGCATTGGTACACACAATTTCTGGCCGGTATCCAATGGTAAAATGGTCAAAATAGTCCACAGCCAGGCCATCATAGGCCACAATCTTGGCACAGCCCTTTATGGCCTGTGGATTGGCATGGATTACCGCCGTGTGCAAAAGCTCCTCCAGCCGCAGAAGTCCCTCATCGTTTTGCCCGCGAATATATAGATTTTCCTTTCGCCCCCTAAACCGCAGAATCTGCCGAATCAACTCCTCCTTGTCCAACGGCGCCTGTATACCATTGAGGATCTGCTCTTTCCAACAGATATCCCGCAGCTGGTAAGTGGTCATCAGATCCAGCTGCTCCCTGGTGTAATAGCGGAGCGGTTTCTCCTGTCGGTTCTTCTGGTTCAGCGTGTATGTATATCTATCCATCCCAACCTATATCCTCTTCTCAATAAATAGCGATCTCATCTATGTGCATGGCATCGTCCACGCCGATTATGCCAAAGTGGTATTTCCAAAAAGTGCGGAGTTCATAGTTCAGTGGGAGAAACAGATCCTGCACAAGACAAAGTCTCTCTTCCCTCTGCCGACTCCTGTTGCCGCTCAGGTACAACAGGAGCTTCTTGCGCTCCTCCCTGATCTGATAGAGGACAGCATCCGGAAACAGCACCTTGACGCCCCTGCGAAAAATCATAAGTGACGATCCTGTCTGCATCTGGGTCAGAGCCAGCGCCGCCAGGCGATTCCTCTCCGCCATGGGAATTTCCCGAAAGACCCCTGCGGCATCCCGCCAGAATATCCCCTGCTCCAGTTCCTGCCGGAGCTTTCTGATATAGATGTCCCTCTTGGAAAGTCCCTGGCGCAAGTCCGTGTAAAGCAGCGTGTGCAGCGCCGCATCCGTCAGGTATTCCCCAAAGACTGACGGTGTCTCCTCCTCCCGGGCCAGAATATCCTGGAAAATAGAAGCAAACCGGATAAAAAGATTTAATTCAATCTTCCCCTCCGGCAGGTCTGTTTCATTCAGGCAGGAAAACGCCTGCTCATAAAAAGGGCTAAATTCCTCCGCCTGGCAGAAAAACATATCCTCCTCCGCCCTGTCCTGAACCTGGGCCCGTAAAGCGATATCCCATAAAAAATTCACGCTAACTCCCATCTGCCCGCTTCAGCGGGCACCCAAATCACTAACTCTCCTTATCAAGCCTGCCTATGCACTGGTACTCCGGGAAAAGTTTCTGTATCTGCGTCACATAAAAACTCATGATGTCTTCATTCATGTAATTCTCCCCATCCGCAGGCACAAAATGGAGCAGCAGCGCCTGCCGCGCATCCCCAACGCGGATTTCGTCCTGCACAAATCCATCCATATTGTAGTTGGACCATTCCCATCGTTCCGGAGGCAATTTGCACACTTCTACCCCCTTGAACGCCACATATCCGCCATAGTCAAAGGCTTCTATCAGACGGGCCATCTCTCCCCTGGTCTTAATGCTCCTGCGGTACAGTTCTGTGATATTTCCCGAAAAACTCTCCTTGCAGCAGTTTCCCATGACCGGATAGGGGTAATATCCCTTTTTATTATCCTGTCTTATCTGGTACAATTCCCACTCGTAGGGGGTATCCAGTGTGCAGGAGATCAGCAGATCCCCATTCACCCGCCTGATATTGGTAATCTCCACATTCGTATCCGCAACCAGGTATTCACAGTCGGGAGCCAGCCTATGGGCAAAAATGCGATGTTCATAGTTTACTTTGTCAATACAGGGTTCAGGATAGGTGCTGGTCTTTTCTTTGACCTTTTTCAGGTTCCACAGGGGAATCCTGTCATACCGCACCAAGTCGGCATACCCCTCAAAGTCCACACGAATTTCCTCGATGGTATCCTTCTGTGGTATATTCTCCGCCGTAACCAGATACACATCCAGCAACTTCATCAGATAGGCTTCACACACCGTTGTCCAAGGCTGACTGTTGGCGGAAAAGACGTAGTACAGATCCTTTACCAGTTCAAGATAACTCTCGCTGCGCCGCAGGGTGAAGGTACATCTGTATTGCCGCTTATCGGTTTGGATAACACCGGAAAATACCTTGTTTTCATGGAGCAGACGACTGATCACAGATGCCTTGGCCTGTAGAAAAACCGTGTAAAGACGAATACTCTCCCCGCTTTTTACCGCCTCATTGACATCATTGGCGGAAACCTCCCTCTTTCCTGTATCCTCCTCCCGCATGGGATACAGAAAGGAGTCTGTAGCATCGTAATGCTCTCCGTCCGTCAGCCCCATATAAACCGCATAGCTGCCCTGCCCGGGATCACTTTCCTGCAGTATCCTTTCTTCCAGCTTTTCATATGCCTCCTGATTATACCGGTAGAGTTCCAAAAGCAGGTTCCCAACAATCTCCTTGTAGGATGCCCTGTCCTCCAACTGGGATATTTCCATCATGCGCTTTCGGATGTATTGTTCCATGTCGAAGCCATTGCCCGTTTCCACTGCTTTCACCTCTCTCCTTATTGAATCAACTCCGTTTCCGGAGCCGGGACGGGGACCTGTCCCTCTTCCTTAATATTCAGCATTTCCATTCTCCTGTCGATCTCATCCAGCCTGTCCTCTTCTTTCATAGCCGCATATATATCTTTGGCCAACAGATAATACTTCCTCGCACTGTTATAGTCTCCTGCGTCAGACAGGATTTCCGCCTGCTGGATATATTTTTCCGCTTCTGTCTCCAGCTTCTCTTTCTCATCCAGCTTTCGCTGGGCAATATCCAGTTTCTCCTGTATGACCTCCTGCTGTACCTGATCTTGCAGCTGCACAAATTTTTGCATCGCGGACGAATAATATACCTTTGCGCTCTCATAGTCCCCCTGCGCATACGCCGTATCTCCCTGGGCCAGCAATTGATTGCCCGCCTCCTCCTGGGTCAGCTGCTCCCTGCGGGCCTCATCCTCCTCCTGGCGCTGCTCTTTCTGTGTCTCATACAGCGCGTCCAGCGCATCCAGCGCATCGGTTCTGCCCTCATTGAAATAGATCTTGGACGCCTGTGCCTTTGCTTCCAGATACTTTTCCTCCGCCTTATCATACTGGAGATTGGCGGTAAGGGAATCCCCCAGGTAAATCAGATCATATACGGATATGTATGTAGCTGTCAGTTCAAGCCGCTGGCTGATATAATCCGCTCCCAATCTGTCTACATACTCCGCCCGCTTTGCTGCTTCCAGAAAAGCTTCCTGCGCTTCGGTGTATTTCTCCTCCTCCAAAAGCTGCTGCCCCCGCATTACCGCCTCCACCAGCTTCATAAGGTCGCCCAGTTCCGTTATCATCCGTGCGTCCTTCAGATCCTTCGCCAGGTCATAGGCGGTCTCACATTTCTCTTGGGCCTTCGGATAATTGTCCATCTGGATGTACTCAATGGTATCCGTATAGCCCAGTTCCATCTGCTCCCGCTTTTCCACCCGCTTATTGTGGCGCACCACCAGCATCACAGCTATTGTGCCTGCCGCCAGGGCCACGGGAAGCATCAACAGAAGAACTCGGCGCAGTTTTCTCTTCTTATTGGGATCAGCAAACAATTTGTTGCAAAAAATCACTGCCAGCGTGTACTTGTTAAGATCCTCGGGCTGGCGGGACAACAGCATGTCCTCTATGCTGTTTACCGTATCCGCCGGATCATCTGAGGCTTCCGCAATTACATCCCGGATTTCCCCCTCGTCCACATGCTCCCATACACCTCTCGTATACAGAGCCAGCACATCGGAGTCCGTGAGTTTCAGTTTCCTGGACACCACCGGATGAAAGTCCTTCTCCTGCCCAAGATAGGCATACAGGTTATTTCTCTCTATATGCGCCGCCACCTTATCCTGAGATACTCGTTCCTCCTTTACCATATCCAGGGTAAGGGATTGATCCGTAGTCTCATGGTGCGGAAAGCCATTGCTATACAGACGCAGCCGGATATTGCCCGCCTGCCCGTATCGCAGTTTCACATAGTCGGTCAGCACAATAATCACTGACGCTTTCAGTCTGGTCTTGCTCTTCGCCTCCAATAACGCCCTGTTGGCTGCTTTCAGGCATCTTTTCACCGCACGTCGGCTCATGGACGGCCCCTCCAAAAACGCGGATGTGGCCGCAGTCACGGCAAGTCTCGCACTCAACGCCTCCAGTTGGTCATCTATTCCGTCGGCCATTACATAGCAGGCAAAGTTGTCCAATTCCACATAGCCAAAATAATCCGTGTTTTTGATATCATGGCTTGCCTCAGAGGTGAAGGCTGTCAAAAACTCTGAATTCTGTTTTCTCATCGTGCCTCCGTTCCGCCTGTTCCCGGATTATATTCCAATCAGAACCACACTGGCATTATCCTTGTTCTCACTGGCATTGCAGTTCACCTTCTCTATTATTTGCAATGCCTTCTCCTGGCAGTTTCCCCGCTCCCGCAGCACCTCTTCCACTTCCCGAAAGCCCAGGAGTTCATAGATTCCGTCACTCATCAGAATCACAATGTCGCCTTTTAAGAGCCGCACCGGCGCGTCGAAAAACTCAATATCCCGGAAGCCGTCCTTCCCCAGGTAATTGTAAAGTCTCTGGTTTTCCAACAAGGACAGCGTATCCTGACGGGATATCTTCCCCTCCTTAAATTTTTTCTCCGCCATAACCGCCACCGTATGCCCTGCTGAGACAGGAACCAGAGTCTCTTCCCTGAATACACCGATCTTCACGTTCCCCACCAGAGCATAGTACAGATATCCGCTGCGTATCAGAGCGCATCCCACACTGGCCGTACCACGGTTCTCATCTCCCAGGGCCTTCAAGATCTCCCTGTTTGCACATTGAAACGCTTTTCGGAAGTAATATTGGGGATTGTTAAAGGCATTGTAATCCCCAAATATATCCTGAAAAGTTTCCACCGCCGTCCTTGCAGCGATCCTGCCCCCATAAGTTTTACCAGCCCCATCCGCCAGAACCGCCATCATTCCTGCATCGGTGTTCATGCAGGCCAGTTGGTCTTCCTGCACCTCCCGGCTGCCGATGGTCATGCAGGTTCCCACATCTGGCAGCAGGCTGCCTTTCTCCCTGCCTCCCCAGAGTTTTATGATCTCCAGCAGCAGAATCAGCGCCGCCAGGACAGCGATCCCGCAATATGCCTCACCCATTGCCGTTTTTCTCTCCCCACATAAAATGATTGCCGCAGAAAGGCAGAAACGCGAATACGGACTGTCCCATCTCTATCTTGTCATAGGGGCTGAGAGTCATGGGAGTATAAACCGCGTTTTCGTTCAGATAAACCAGGCCATTGGAATCCCCCGGCAACAGTACGGTCTCCTTCTTCTTAGGATCGAACACCACCACCGCATGATTTCTTCTGGATATCTCATTGTCCCCTAGAATCTGGATGTCCATATCATCCGCCCTGCCAATAAAGTTCTTCCCGTTTACAATCTTATAATCCTTGCCCTGTCTGGGGCCGGAGATGCATACCAGCCATCCGCACACTGGCTTTACGTCATCCTTAAAGATCTGTTCCTCCAGGTCCACCTCCGATGTCATGGTCTCTTTCTTTTCCTTTGTCTCCGTCTCCACATTGCAGTACGGGCACACAGTTCCATAGCGCTTCCTGCTGAAAAGATGTCCATTCTGGCATCTGATTAAATTCGATTCTCCCATTTCCCTTACCGTCCTTATGTCTATTCTGTTATACTTCCAATCTTATAGGATCTGTAATCTGGTCAAGGCTACACAGACAATGTCCCCCTTCTCCAGTCTACAGGGCTTTCCGTAAGCCAGCTTATATTTCCTACCATCCTGCTTCTGTATACTGACACCGTTTCTCTCCGATATATCTTCTATGTACCAACTGTCGCCGGAATAGTTCAATACGGCATGCTCCACGTCTATCATGCTGGCATATGCACTGTTCTCCAGGTTCACGGTCACATGATTTTCTCCCACGTCCCTTCCTATGACAATGCCGTTCTTGCCATAGATATTCCAGGAGGCCAGCCTGTCTCCCTCCTCTCCCAACAGCACCAGTTCTGTCAGGGCCGTGGAGGGCAGCACCGACTTGCAGGCTATTCTACCCGCTGGGACAGCCTCTCTCTTCACCGCCATCACAACGTGCAAAAGGGAGAATGCCATGACTATAAATATCCATAGGCCGGAGGCATTGGTTCCGAATGCCAAGAGCATGGCAATTGCTATGGAAAGCAGCGCAATCAGCCAATTTATCATCTTTTTCATTGTCTTATCACCTTTTTATCCCCATGAAACGTTCAAATATTTCCGTGGTGTCCAGCGGATTCTTATCCCTTTGCTCTGTCCTCCCATCCTGAGCCATATCTCCCATGTTGCCTTGAAATCCAAACATATTGTTAAATCTATTGTAAATATTCTGGTAATTCACTTCTGGTCTGCTGTCTCTGGTCTTGCTTCTGTTGTTTTCCGCGTCATATCTCTTTCTCTTGCTGGGATCTCCCAATACGCCATAAGCCTCATTGATCTCCCGGAACTTTCGTTCGCATTCCCTGTCGCCGGGATGCGCATCCGGATGATACTTCTTGGCCATCTTCCGATATGCGGATTTGATCTCATTCTCCGTGGCGTATAAAGCCACACCCAGGATCCTGTAATAGTCTTTTGTGTCTACCATGTCTCTTCCGCCTTTCCTTAACTCCACTCCAAGGGGCTCCCGCAGGATTTACGCCGGAATCCTTTGGAGTAAAAATAAGTGGTAAAAGGGCGCATCCCTTAAGATACGCCCTTTGTGATACCGGAAATCAGGCACCAACGTATCCGCCATCAATGGAAACCAAGTTCAGTTTATCCTTCTTCTGCTTGATCACGATGCTGAAGGTACCTACGCCGTCCTTGTTGCCATAGTCTTCTTTATAATCGATGACAAAGGCTCTGGGGAAGGTATATTTTCTCTCCACAACGCCGGCTTCCACAATTTCTACAGTTACCTGACGGTAAGCCGCCGCATTCTCTGCAGGTACCATGGACCACAGCGCCAACTGCCTGGTGCTGTCGAAGGGATCTCCGTCTGTAGCCACCAGGATTTTACCGGAAATCTCCAGAGCACAGCCCACATCTTTGGTTCTGGCATTGGAATCCAGAGGGATCTCTGTCTGAAATTTCACCCTCTTAACACATTCCTTTGAGACCTCAAAACTCTGCTGTCCGTCAATTTTTACGATCAAAGACATTCTTCATCCCTCCTTTACTGTTCAAAACCGCCTTCGATGGCAGTCAAGTCCGTCAGATCCTTCTTCTGTTTTACATGCAGATAGAAGGTACCTACGCCGGTTTCATCATCCAGTTCCTCTGTGTACTCCATTACGAACGCATTGGGCAGCGTAATCTGCCGCACAACCTGGCCTGCGGCCACCACTTCCACCTTTACATTGCGGTAGCAGTCAGCGGAATCGCTGGGTACAATGCTCCACTTTGCCAAGTTCACCGTTGCGTCCTGAGCCTCCGCCCCCAGCGAAAACAGCAGCTTGCCCCAAACCTTCAGGGCTGCACCGTTGTCTGTAGCTCTGGCATTGGAATCTGCCGGAATCTCGGAGTGAAACTCCACATTAGTTGAGGCTTCTGGCATGATGGTGGGTACTTGACCATGCCCAATTAACAACTGCAT
>CAJUCT010000057.1 GCA_910585015.1 uncultured Acetatifactor sp. | reverse complement strand
ACAGAATTTCAATGAACAAGCGAGCTGTTTTTTAGGGGGTGTCTGAACTGTTACACTTTCTGGTTTTTCAGAAGAATTGTGCTGTCCACCCTGGTCTCCCGGCGCAGCCACTGGGCCTCTTCTTCTGTCAGGTAGGGAGATACCTTGTCATATACCTGCTTCTGATAGTCATACAGAAGTATGCGCTGCTCCTCGGTCAGGTATTTCTCGTCGATGGCATCCATATCAACAGGCACCCAGGTCAGAGTCTCAAAGTGCATGAACTGTCCGTACTCGTTCTTCACATCGTTTTTCGCCACCATCACGTTTTCAATACGGATGCCGTGGCTGTCCTGGATGTAGACCCCGGGCTCGTTGGTGATGTCCATTCCCTCCTCGAAGGGCACCTCCGCCAGACCGCCCACGAATTTCCAGCGTAGGTTCTGAGGGCCCTCATGCACGTTCAGGATATAGCCCACGCCGTGGCCGGTGCCGCACTGGTAATCCAGGCCGATGTTCCACAGCCGCTGTCTGGCCAGAATGTCCAGATTCCTGCCCGTGCAGCCGTAGAGCCATCTGGCGGCGGTGAGCTGCAGCATGGCCCCGGCCACCAGAGTATAGTGCATCTTCTGCTCCTCGGTAACCGGTCCCAGCACGATGGTGCGGGTCACGTCCGTGGTGCCGCCCAGGTACTGTCCGCCGCTGTCCACCAGCAGCATCCCCTCGGGCTTGCACACGGCATGGTTCTCCGCAGTGGGCGCATAGTGCATCATGGCCGCGTTGGGACCATAGGCGGAAATGGTGGGAAAGGACAGATCCAGAAACTCCGGGATCGCCCGGCGCAGCCGTTCCAGATGATCCGCAGCGGTGATCTCAGTGATCTCCGTCTTGCCGATGTTGGTTTTGACCCAGTAGATAAACTTGGTCAGGGCCACGCTGTCCTTTAAGAAAATCTTCTCCATATTGGCCAGTTCTACGGGATTTTTGACAGCTTTCAGCAGTTCCGTGGGGTTGGATGCCTCCACAAGCTGCTGCTTCTCGCCCACAGCCTTGTACAGGGCATAGCTGACCTGCCTGCGGTCCACCAGCACCGTGCCGCCCTCCGGCAGTGCCTTCAAAAAGTCCACCACGGACTCATAGGGATGCACGATGACCTCCTTCTGGGCCAGATCCGCTTTGACCTCCTCACTGAGCGCCTTCTCCTGGATGAACAGGTGAACCTCCTTCTCCGTGATATAAGCGTAGGATAGGGCCACCGGGTTACACTCCACATCGCATCCCCGGATGTTAAACAGCCACATCAGATCGTCCAGCTTGCTCAGCAGAAAACTCCCGGCCTTCTCCTTTGCCAGCTTCTCCCGCACATCCGCCAGCTTCTGGGCCGTACTGCGCCCGGCCACCTCCTCAGGCAGCACCTTCACCGGCCCTGCGGGCAGAGGAGGTCTGTCCTCCCAGATGCCGCCCGCGATGTCCTGGTCATAGGCAAAGCGGATCTCCTTATCCTTCAGCGCTTTCTCATAGCGCATTCCCTCGCTGGCAGGCACCACCCTGCCGTCAAAGCCCAGGGTCTGCCCCTGCTGCATTTCTTTCTTTAAGAACTCCTCGATGGTGGGCACACCCTCCTGCTGCATCCGCATCAGTTCCACCGTGGTTCCCTCCAGTTCGTGCTCCGCCTGGATAAAATACCGCCCGTCGGTCCACAGGGCGGCGCCGTCCTGCCACACCACCAGGCTGCCGTTAGATCCGGTGAAGCCGCAGTAATGCTCCCTGACGGTAAAATAGGCGTTCACATACTCCGAGTTATGGAAGTCGGCGGTGGGGATCAGGTAGTAGTCGATGCCCTCCTGGCGCAGCTTCTGGCGCAGAGCCTTTAGTCTCTCTTTGATTACAATGTTTTCCATAAATATATACCTCCAAATTTTATTGTATCAGTCCCACGGCGCGGGAAGTGCCCACCCGGTCACAGCCCAGCCGGATAAACTCCTCCAGATCCTCCAGAGTGGATACGCCTCCAGCCGCCTTAATCTTCACGCCGGGACCGATATGCTCGCGGAAAAGCTGTACGTCCTTTTTGGTGGCGCCGCCGGTGCCAAAGCCGGTGGAGGTCTTGATATAATCCGCCCCCGCCGCGGTCACAGCCCTGCACATGGCTATCTTTTCCTCCTGGGTCAGATAACAGGTCTCCACAATCACCTTCAGAATATGTTCCCCGCAGGCGGCCTTCACCTGCCGGATTTCCTCCTCCACCAGATCATAACGGCCGTTCTTCACATCAGTGAGATTGATCACCATGTCCACCTCGTCACAGCCCTGGGCAATGGCCTCCCTGGCCTCGCAGACTTTGGCCGCCGTCACCTGATAACCCAGGGGAAAGCCAATCACCGTACAGATCTTCACCTGCCCGCCATAAGTCTCATGTACCCGCTGTACATAACAGGGGGGAATACACACGCTGGCCGTATGATGCTCCGCCGCCTCCTGACACAGTTTGCAAATATCCTCCCAAGTGCAGAACGCTTTTAACTGGGTATGATCTACCTTGCATAGCATCTCCTGTACATCCATCATCTCCACATCTCCTTCACTGCGCGCGCCGCCAATATTTCCTACATCCGCCCTTTAGGCTGCAGACGCGTACTTATATATTTTAACTCTTCTTTCCATAAAAATCCATACCTTCACAAAACTTTCTTTTTTGCTTTATATAAGTTACAAGCCCCCCTTTCCAGTCAGAAAGGGGGGCTGCAGCTTAGCTATCCATTATTTTTTTCCACTCTTCTTTTTCGCCTGCAGCACGGCAAATCCAATGCCTGCCACTGCAATAACGGCCACCGCACATACCGCGGCAATCAGTACGCCGCTGCCGGATACGTTCTCCCCGGAGGCTGCCGCGTCCTCCGCGCCTGTGGATGTGTCTGCGCTTTCAGCCGGGGTTTCCTCATCCCGCACCATGGCGCCGGTTCCTTTCACCAGCACCAGCGCCGAGATGGGCTCCACGGATGCCTTCCCGTTTACTATGGTGGACAGAACCTCCGTCCCGGCCTGCTCGCCGTTTACGTACACATTCCACACGCCGTCGGGCAAAGTGATCTCCTCCGCCTGATTGTTGGGATTAAAAATCAGGAACAAGCCCTCGGAGATCTCCCCGTTCACACCCCCATTTACCTGAAATGCCACCACGTTCGCGGGCAGTCCCTCCACCGGTATCACGTTCTGCTCCACATCCTGGGCATTGGTCAGCCGCAGGGCTCCATGAGCCTTCCGGAAGGCGATAAGGCCCTTGTAATATTCAAAGACCTGCCTGTACTCTTCCTGGTCCAGCGTATCCCATTTCAGACTGTTGACATAGTCCGGCGACGCATAGCTGTTTTCATCGAAAGTGCCGTCGGTCTTCATCTTGGTCCGGAGCATTTCTTCCCCGGCCTGCATGAAGGGAATCCCCTCGGAAGTCAGATAGATGGCTGCCGCCAGGTTGTTCATCCGAATCTTATCCGCCCTGGGGGAACTTAAGGCGGACCTGGTGAGCCGGTCCATCATGGACAGATTGTCATGACAGGACGCATAGTTGACGGTCTGGGCCGGGGTGGTACACCAATCAGTCAATCCCATAAAGCACTGCCGTATGGTATCCTCCAGGCCCTCGGCCCCGGAGACATATCCCAGGGAAGTGTCAAACACGCTCCCTTTCAGGGCGTCCCGGATGGTGTCGCTGAAATACGCGAATCCCGGCGTCTCCGTGGAATTTACCTGGGTGGCCATGACGATCCCCTCCTTGGTCACCGCCGTGTCCATGGTCCAGCCTTCCCCGTAAAAGATCACATTAGGATGATCCCTGTGGACCTCCTCCACGATCTGGTTCACCGTCTGGGTGTCCAGCAGGCCCACCAGGTCAAAGCGGAATCCGTCAATATGGTACTCATCCGCCCAATATTTAACCGAGTCCACAATATACTTCCGCACCATGCTCCGCTCCGACGCAGTGTCGTTTCCACACCCGGAGCCGTTGGAGTAAGCGCCGTTTTCATCTATACGGGAAAAATATCCCGGCACAAGCCTGTTAAAACAGAAATCTCCGGCGCTCTGCACATGGTTGTATACCACATCCATGATAACGCTGATCCCATTGTCGTGGAGCGTCTTCACCATCTGCTTCATCTCTCTCACCCTCACTTCTCCGTTATAGGGATCTGTGGAGTAGGAGCCTTCCGGCACATTGTAGTTTACCGGGTCATATCCCCAGTTAAACTGGGTTTTCTCCAGATTGGCCTCATCCACGGAGCCATAATCATACACCGGCAGGAGGTGCAGATGGGTGATGCCCAGTTCCTTGATGTGATCCAGCCCTGTGGCCATTCCCCCCGAGGTCTGCCTCCCCGTCTCCGTCAATCCCAGAAACTTGCCCACATTCTCAATGCCTGAGCTGGGGTCCGAGGAAAGATCCCGCACATGCAGTTCGTAGATAATGGCGTCATTGTAGGCGCCGCCCCCATTGGGATCCGAATCTGTCTCCCAGCCCTGAGGATTTGTGGAGGCAAGGTCGATGACCATGGCTCTCTTTCCGTTCACCCCGGTAGTCCTGGCATAGGGATCGCAGGCTTCCCTCTCTTCCCCGTTAATCACTGCCGTATAAGTATAATATGTACCGTTTAAGTCTCCTTCCTTCTCAATCGTCCAGGTCCCGTTGGCATCCGCTGTCATGGCCAGCTGTTCCAGCAGGTCGTCCGTGCCATCCGTACCACTGGCATAGAGGTTCAGAAACACTTCATCTGCCGTGGGAGCCCACACCCGAAACCGGGTAGCTTCCGGGGACCATTGGGCGCCCAGGTCATCTCCCGTATAAGTGTATTCCTCTTCAAAGGCATCGGTGGAATAAATATTAGGCATAGTCACCTTATACTCATTCCCGTCGTAAGAGATTTTGTATTCTCTGGTGAGTTCCAGAGGGGAGTCCGGCGTCAGGATATACTGCCATTTTTCTCCCTCCACAGCCTCCGCTATGACCACATCTCCTTCACTGCCCCAGATCCGGAAAACCTCCCGCAGGTCTCCTTCCACCTCGCCGGTCATCTCTACGGTGACTGCGCCGCTCTCCTGGTCATACCTGGCCTTTGAGAGCTTCACCCCGGTGACGGCATCCTCACCGTATTCCTTGGTATATCCCTCCACGCCGGACTCCACATAAATATGCACCGTGCCCGACACCATCTCGGAGATATCAATAAACTGATCCTTATCCACGTCCTTCGTCCAATCGGCTGTCCGGACGATAAAGCCGATGGAGGTTACTCCCGGCGTCACCACCTTTGTGGCCACCATCTCACCGTCCTCCTCCTCAAAGGCAAAACCGCCTCCGTCTCCGCCGATTTCCCACAGCCAGACATCCCAGCCGTCATAGCTGCCATCCTCTCTGTGATAGTGAAGCTTCAGAACCAGATCCTGGGCCGCATGCACTACCGACATACCCGCAATCCAGTCCGCTGTTGCCAGAAAAAGCAGCACAAATGTCATAAGTACCGCCCAGACGCGCCTGAGCCCCGGTTTCTTTGTCGCTTTTCCTTCCATTGTAAATTGCCCTCCTTTTGAAGTATTTGAGAGCGCTCTTCTGCCGCCCTCATGGTAAACTTTGGTAAATTGATTGTATCACATGCTTCTCTTTTTGGAAAGGGGATTTCTCGAAACTTCCGAAATTTTTTCTTTTGCGTGACAGTATTTATGTTGATTTTTCGGCTGATTGCCGTGTTTCGAAACTTTCATCCTATACTTTTTACCTCACACAGTTGCCCCATAAAAATTTTAACGGATTAACATGCTTAGTACTTACCGCGCCCCTGCATATCACAAACCAGGTGCATATTTATTCAAATATAATTTATCAGCCAACATAAATATTAAAAAAAACTAAACTTCATTTTTTTCCTTGCAATTTACACCTCCTTCATGCTAAACTGTTAATATATTCCGTTGCCCGTCATAAGCCGCAGGACATTCTTATATCGGAAGCGGCAGCCTCATGACAGCAAGCGTCTGCCATACTTTCGGCCATCTTTTGTAACCCTATGGCCATTCAAGCTATGGAAACCAAGGCCCTCATAGCGACTTCCCATCATATGATGCCTTCCCGGCGGCGGGTGGCAAGACCATCCATATTATGAAAGTCTGCGCTTTCATAATATTTCCTTTGTGTATCGCAGATCCGCCTGCGGTATCGCCCTAATCGGGAATCACAAAACAGGCGGTTTTACTCCGCCCATTTCAGAAAGGAGGATCCCTTATGGATAATAACAGTTACAGCGAAATTACACCCGAAATATTAAAACTTGCCGCCATGTCAGAGAAGGCCGGCATCATCGATACAGAGCTTTTTACCAAGTATGAGGTAAAGCGGGGTCTGAGAGATTTGAACGGAAAAGGTGTGCTGGCCGGACTTACCAATATCTCTGACGTGCGTGCCACCAAAACCGAGAATGGCGCACAGGTGCCGGATCACGGTCGTCTGTTCTACCGGGGCTATGACGTGAAGGATCTGGTGGGAGGACTGCCGAAGGATGAGGCATTCGGCTTCGAGGAGGCCACCTATCTGCTGCTGTTTGACAAGCTGCCCAGCCATCAGGAACTGGAGAGTTTCAAACAGATGCTGGCAGGATACCGCACCCTGCCCACCAGCTTTGTGCGGGATATCATTATGAAAGCTCCCAGCAAGGATATGATGAACACTCTGGCCCGCAGCGTGTTGACTCTGTACTCTTACGACGACCGGGCGGACGATACTTCCCTGCCCAATGTGCTGCGCCAGTGCCTGCAGCTTATAAGCCTGTTCCCGCTGCTGAGCATCTACGGCTACCAGGCTTACAGCCATTATCACGACGGCAACAGTCTGTACATTCATCAGCCGATGGCGGAGATGTCCACCGCCGAGAATATTTTACATATCCTGCGCCCGGACAGCGCTTATACGCCGCTGGAGGCCAAGATACTGGACATTGCGCTGATTCTGCACATGGAGCACGGCGGCGGCAATAACTCCTCTTTCACCACCCATGTGGTGACCTCCTCGCTGACGGACACCTACTCCACCATCGCCGCTGCCATCGGCTCTTTGAAGGGCCCCCGCCACGGCGGCGCCAATATCAAGGTGGTGAAAATGTTTGAGGAGATGAAGCAGGTGGTAAAGGACTGGACGGATGAGGACGAAGTGACGGTCTACTTAAAGCGGCTGCTGCACAAGGAAGCCTTTGACCATGCGGGTCTGATCTACGGTGTAGGGCATGCAGTGTATTCCAAGTCCGACCCCCGTGCCGTAGTATTTAAGAGTTTCGTGGAGAAGCTGTCCCAGGAGAAGGGTCTGGAGAAGGAATTTGCGCTCTACTCCCTGGTGGAGCGGCTGGCCCCTAAGATCATCGAGAAGGAACGTCAGATGTACAAGGGCGTCAGCGTCAATGTGGACTTCTATTCCGGCTTCGTGTATGACATGCTGGGACTGCCTCTGGAACTGTACACCCCTATCTTCGCCATCGCCAGGATTTCCGGCTGGAGCGCCCACCGTCTGGAGGAACTTGCCAACAACGGCAAGATTATCCGCCCCGCCTACAAGTCCATCGGAGAGGACCGGGTGTATGTGCCCATGGAGAACAGATAATATTTGCACAGATAAAATGCCGCAAAGCAGGTTTTCACCTTGCCTTGCGGCGCTTTTTAACGTTTTGCGGCGTGAAGCGGATACCCTTTCATCCGCTATGTCTCTACATAGTACTGGGCCTGGGCATTCCACATCTCGTAGTACTTACCCTCCCGGTCCTGCAACAGTTGTTCATGGGTTCCCTGCTGGATCAGCCTGCCCTCATGGAACACGGCAATCTTGTGGCAGAATCGGCAGGAAGACAGCCTGTGAGAGATATAGATGGCAGTCTTATCCTCCACAATATCGTCAAAACGCTTATAAATCTCAAATTCGGCCAGGGGATCCAGGGCCGCCGTGGGCTCGTCAAGAAGCACGAAGGGGGCCTTCTTATAGATTGACCTGGCGATGGCCACTTTCTGGGCCTCTCCTCCGGAGAACTCCACCCCGTCCTCATAATCCTTGTACAGATAAGTGTGGATGCCCTGTTCCAGTTCCGCCAGCCGCGGCCCCAGTCCCGCGCCCTCCAGGCACTTTAGCACTTTTGTCTCGTCATAGCTGCCGGAAACCGCCACATTCTCTCCCAGCAGAAAGGAAAAGAGTTGGTAGTCCTGAAACACCACTGAAAAGAGCCTGCTGTACTCCTCATGTTTAAACTTGCGGATATCCACACCGTTTAACAGAATTTCCCCCTCCTGGGGATCATACAGGCGGCACAGGAGCTTAATCATGGTCGTCTTGCCGGATCCGTTCATCCCCACAATGGCCAGCTTCTCCCCCACCTTGAGTTCCATGGAAAAATGCCGCAGGGCATACTGCTCCGCATTGGGGTACTTAAAAGACACATTCCGAAATTCGATCCGGTACAGATTGTCACTGCGCTTCTCCAGGGGGAGTTTTCCCTTGTACATCTCGTCCTCGATCTCTAAAAATTCCAGTGTGCTGACCTGCCTGCGCGCCCCCAGGGCCAGCTGGGGCAGTTGATAGACCAATTCCGATACGTCGCTGAAGATATTCCGCAGGCATCCGGCAAAGCGAACCACATTCCCTATGGTCAGCGTCCCGGCCAGGGCCAGCAGCGCCACAATCAGATAGGCTCCGCACTCCACGATGCCGGAGGGGAAACTGCCGCAGAAATTACTTTTCCCGCTGTTTCGCGAAGCCTCCCACACTCTGGGCCGTCTCTTCAGCATCTTTTCCAACGTCCAGTAGCGCAGCAGACTGTAGCCGTGGTACAGCCGGATATCCTTGCCCTCCCGGTAGCTGTGTCCATAGTTCATGGCTAAATCCCAGGCCAGAGAGGCATTCTCTATCCGCTCCTCGTCCGTCTCCTCCTTGCCCATCATAAACTGCTGCAGCCGCTTTTCGTAAAGAGTGCCCAGGGCACTCCCCGCTGCCAAGGCAATAAGTATAACTGCCAGAACCAGCAGGATAGCCGCACTCCCGGCTTGCGCTATATAGAGGAAAACCGGAGCGCCCACGATCAAAGCGCCCGCCAAACGGCACAGTCTGCTAAAAATGTTCGCCATATACCAGCGAATAGTATTGATACCCGCCCCCCAGTTGTTGTCCTGCCAGATGCGCTCCCGCATTTTACGGGTCTTGGGATCGTCGATCTTGGCAAAATCCATCTTCAGAATCTTTTCCTCCGTCATGCAGTCCCATTTGCGGTATATAATCTCCCACCGCACATTCAGGCGGTTCTGCAGCATACCGCCGCAGAACTGCACCGCAAAGAGCAATACACAAGTCACTGCCGCCACCAGGAAGCTACGGCGGAAATCCGCCCCCGCCGCCAGCTGATCCAAAATATATACGGACAGCAGCAGTCCCACGTATGTCCCTATGGAATCCAACAGGGCTTTCAGCCCCGTGTACAGAAAAAAAGTTTTGTCCAGTTCCCGTACTACCTTCAGAACTTTCCTTATATTCTTAATGTGCTCCCGCAGAGGAAGCTTGCTTGTCAAGTCTGTCTCCATTCCTATTCTCCTAATATATTTTTACATATGCCCTGCGTCCCCAGATCCGGCATCAAATTATTGCCATTTTGCACATAACTTTATTAGTAAGTGCCTAATTTAGAGTTCCGTATGTTCCCTATCTCGGCCTCTTTCTCGTAATAGCTGCTCTGCACCTGATACATGTGGGCGTATGCGCCGCCCAGCTTCATCAACTGTTCATGGGTGCCCTCCTCCTGAATCTGTCCGTGATCCAGCAGGATAATGCGGTCCGAAAACCGGGTGCTGGCCAGCCTGTGGGAGATGAAGATGGCCGTCTTGCCCCTGCTGTGCTGCAGATAGCTTTCATAGACCTCACTCTCCGCTATGGGATCCAGGGCTGCCGTGGGCTCATCCAGCACCAACAGCGGAGCGTCCTTATACAGAGCCCTGGCCAGCATCAGTCTCTGCTGTTGACCGCCGGAAAGTTCAATGCCTTTTCGGGATATGGTCTTTTTCATAAATGTATCCAGGGTAAGTTTCTGCCGCGCAAATGTCTCTGATAAACCCGCCTTTTCCAACGCCGCCCAGGCTCTTTCGTCATCCGTTTCCTCCCGGCGCTGCAGGGATAGGTTCTCCGCTATGGTTATGGGCAGCACCAGCTGCTCCTGGAACACCACGGAAAGCATCTGATACCACTCTTCCGACTCCATCTCCGACCGGCTTCGGCCATTCACCAAAATGCGTCCCTGATCCGGCTGGTACAGCCCGCACAGGAGTTTTACCAGTGTGGTCTTGCCTGCGCCGTTTACCCCCACCAGGGCCAGCTTCTCCCCCGGCGCGATGGTCAGGTTGAAATGATCCAGAACCTTCTCCCCGGGAGTACCGTCCTCCTTCTTATAGGCAAAACCCACGTCCTCAAAGACAATGCCGGGAGCCGGAAACCTTTGCCCGGCGTATGCCGCCCGGCCATCTGTTCCCTGGAAGTTCTCTCCTGCTTTCACACTCGCCATAAGCTTTTGCCCGCCATGCTCACCGCAGGTCATAGCTCCCGTCTGGTTCCTCTGGGCATCGGGAGTCACGGCCCTTATGCTCTCCTCCTCCGAAACCTCCTCCGGGAGCGCCATGTACGCCCGGAAATAGTCGGTGGCATTGCGGGCGGATTTCAGATCCCCAACCTGATACAGCATTCCGGTGACGAAACCGGAAAAGCCGGTGACTGCTCCGAAATACAATACAAAATCGCTGACACCAATCTGCCCCGTGGACACACTGTAGATCAGATAGCCATAGGCCGCCACATCCCGCACAAGGCCGATGAGCCCGTTCATGGCCTGCTGCCAGTTGTGCAGGCGCTGGTACGCCTTTTTGTCCTCCTCCATCTCCGTAACCGCCCGATCCCGGATGCCGCCGAGCCATGGGTGCATCCCGAAGATCCGCACGTCCTTGGCCGCCGTCATATTGCCCATGGCGGAGAGGATGTAATTCCAGTGTCGGCCATGCCGGGCTTCTCTCTCCCGCATGGAATCCTCAAAGCGCAGCCCTTTCTCAATTACCAGGATATTCAGCATGGACAATGCCATCAGTACCAGAACAACCCAGGGATTTAACACGCCCAGCACCGTGGAATACAGAGCAAAACACAGAATATTCTGCAGGATTGCCAGTGTACCGTCAAAAGTCCTGGTACTGGCGGACCAATCGCCTCCTGATGCCACTCCCAAAGCCTCCTGATATGCCTTTTTTCCCCACTCGGACTCGGGAATCTCATAGGAGACTCGCAGACTCTTGAGAAAAAGCTCCGGCATTAGATAACTGCGCACAGAGTTCTGCACATAATATTTTCCCCTCAGGCCGCCACTCACTCCGTATAACGCCGCTGCCAACAGGCCCCACACCCCCAGGGTGCGGATCAGCACCGCCGCCGTGACATGCCCGGCCAGCATATCCAGTACCAGCTTGGGCAGGTAAATGCCCACCAGGGGAACCAGCGCCCCCAGAATCAGTTCCAGCGCTGCCAGCAGCACCACGCCAGGCTCCCATTTCCAATAGATCTTCAGCCAGAAAAGAATGTTGCTGGGGATACTGTGGCGCACCACTCTGCCGCCCTCCGCATGGACTGTCCGTTTGTTCTCTTTCATGTTATATAGCCTCTCCTTCTATATTAAGTTCCGCATGTTCCCTCCAAACACACACTCCGGTGATGAATATCCGGCCGCTTAAGGCGTCCCGATATCCATCAGTCTGTTTTCCGGGATCATGCTGTTTCTTTAGTTCCGCATGTTCCCTCCAAACACACACTCCGGTGATGAATATCCGGCCGCTTAAGGCGTCCCGATATCCATCAGTCTGTTTTCCGGGATCATGCTGTTTCTTTAGTTCCGCATGTTCCCTCCAAACACACACTGCATTATAGCATGATTTTTCAGGCAAAAAAAATTCGTGCATGAATGGTTTTTCTCATGCACGAATGGCGTTTCTGTATGCGGAGTCTTTTAGGCGGAGGTATCCAGCGGCAGCAGTACCTCCGTGGCGAACACGCCCTTCTCGTCCTGCCGCTCCAGATAGCCGTGATATTTTTCCACCACCCGATCCATCCGCATCAGGCCGTAGCCATGCTCCCGGGCAGATTTTGTGGACAGATAACTACCGCCCTGCCGTCGCAGATTTTCCGCTGCAGTGTTAATCACATAGAGATAAAGCTGTCCCTGCAGGATATCAATGTAGATGCGGATAAAGCGCTGGCTCTCCTGGGAAATCTGCATACATGCCTCAATGGCGTTGTCCAGGAGATTCCCCAGGATCACGCAGAGATCCACCTCGGCGATGGATAGACGCTGGGGCACACTGGCCTTGGCTTCCACGGTGATCTGCTTGGCCCTGGCCACCGATATCTTGCTGTTTAAAACCGCGTCCATCATCACATTGCCGGTCTTGATCACCGTGTCCACCTGGCTTAAATCCTCATCCAACTGGTCCAGATAACGGGACAGTTCCTCATACCGCCCCATGGACAGGTATGCTTTCATGGTTTGGATATGATTGCGGTAATCATGCCGCCATCCCCTGGTCTGGCGGTACATATTTTCCACTTCCTCACAGTGTTTTTCCATCAGATCCTGCTGGTAGGCCGCCATCCTGCGCTCCATCTTTTTGCTGATCCGCATGTCGGTTCACGCTCCAATCTTATTTCGTATCCCACGTCTTATAACATTATGTTCCCCTTGCATAACACTTGCTCTGCCGCATTTGGGAGATATTATAATATTCATCATTCCTCTCTCCTGAAATAGGAGATAAACGCTTTCACTACCGAATCGTACATTCTGCGGCTTATGGGGATGCTGCCCCCGCTCTCCAGCAGGATCTCCGTCCGCTCCACCCGGTAGATCCTGGCGATGTTGCACAGATAGGAACGGTGGCAGCGGACAAAGGGCCTCCGGGCCAATTTCTCACACAGAGCATTGAAGCTCTCCTTAAGCTGAATCTCTTCTGCCGGATCCCGACGCCCTCCCGCCGCCCGGTGCATTCCCGCCGTTTCCCGCCCAGACCGCAGATGGCACATGGTATAATGCCCTCTGGCCTCCAGATACTCTATCTCCTGCTCCGGGATCTTTACTACACCCTCCAGGGTCCAAAGCACCAACTGAGGGGACGCCGCAGGATCCTGCAGCAGCTTGTCCAGGCACTGCCATACCTTTTCCCGGGTGATTGGCTTAAGCAGATATCTGACAGCCTCCACCTCGTACCCCTCCTGAAGGTAGTCCGTGATGCCCGTGGTAAACACCAGCTTCACACTGCCGTCTGTCTCCCGGATTTTACGGGCTGTCTCCATGCCGCTTAAGCCCGGCATCTGAATGTCCAGAAAGATCATATCATAACTCTCTTCCTCCCAGGCAAAGAGAAATTCGGCGGCATGGCAGAAACGCCGCAGGTGAAGTTCCACCACCTCCTGCTGCCTCTGCCAATCCTCTATATGCTGCTGCAGTAACTCCGCATGTGGCGCCTCATCCTCCACAATGGCGATTCTGACCTGCTCCATCTCCGTCTCCTCAGTCCAGATTCCTCAAGCCTACCCCCTGCCCGCATAGTATGTACCGTGTTCCTGCGCACAGCTGGCCGACCTGCGAGATTTCGTTAATACGCATTTGGATGTTACACATCTAAACATACTTAATTATGTTACAATATTTTTATGAAAATGTCCAGATTTCTCCCTACTCAATGAGCATCCAGTCTTCAGGGGTAATCCAGTCAACTTCCCTGCATAAATCTCCTGTTTCAAGCAGTTCACTGATACACTTCCTGAGGTGCATAATCTTAACTGTAAGCAACACCTATATTGACGCAGGAGCCCCAAACAAAGTATGGTAATAGCTGTGTGCACACACTACCACTAATCCAATTATCCAATCTCTTTTATGAACAGCCGAAAGCTCCGATTTATCGGCTTGTACTGGGGGAAATTATACCACCCCCAATTACGAAAAGCAATCTGCACTACTGCGGCGGCTGACGGTAGGTTTTACGGTGGCTCTGCCCCCGCGCCCCCGACCTCTCCCAAAGAACAGAGTGGAATGTTACGCAATAGGGCGCTTCTAAGCATTTGTATTGAATCTCTTCAAATCTAAGTCCGCTATGGCTCACTGGAACTCAAATTCTCTAATGAAGAAGGAGAGATTACTAATTGAAAAAATCCCCGGCTTCGTGCTGACACGGGCCAGGGATTTCAAATATTTCTTACTACTTCAGATACATCAAACAGTACTAGCAAACGCCCTGGGCCAACATGGCGACAACCACTTTCTCAAAGCCTGCGATGTTGGCGCCTGCCACATAATCGCCCTCCACGCCGTAACGCTTTGCGGCGTCGTCGATGTTGTGGTAAATGGTGATCATGATGTTCTGGAGCTTGGAATCAACCTCTTCGAAGGACCAGGACAGTCTCTCGCTGTTCTGGCTCATCTCCAGCGCGGAGGTAGCCACACCGCCTGCATTGGCAGCCTTGCCGCCCACGAACATCACATTGTTCTGCTGCAGATACTTGGTAGCATCCAAAGTGGTGGGCATGTTGGCGCCCTCGCACACGGCGATTACGCCGTTTGCCACCAGCATCTTGGCATCCTCAATATCCAGTTCATTCTGGGTAGCGCAGGGCAGGGCAATGTCGCACTTGATGCTCCATACACCGTGCTCACCGTTCTTTTTCTCATGATACTCCGCGCTCTTTCTGGCAGCGGCATACTCCGTCAGACGCGCTCTCTTCACTTCCTTGATATCCTTCAGCAGATCCACGTCAATTCCTTCAGGATCATAGATCCAACCGGTGGAATCGGAGCAGGTAACTACTTTTGCCCCCATCTGGTGTGCCTTCTGGATGGCATAGATTGCCACATTACCGGCGCCGGATACACAGATGGTCTTGCCCTCCATGGACTGACCATGGCACTTCAGCATCTCCTGGGTTAAGTATAAAAGACCGTAGCCTGTGGCCTCGGTACGGGCCAGGGAGCCGCCGTAGGTCAGGCCCTTGCCTGTCAGCACACCCTCAAATGTGCCGCGGATCCTCTTGTACTGGCCAAACATAAAGCCGATCTCTCTTGCGCCGGTTCCGATATCTCCGGCGGGGACATCCACATCTGCGCCAATGTACTTGCTCAGTTCTGTCATAAAGCTCTGGCAGAATGCCATAATTTCCCTGTCGGACTTGCCCTTGGGATCAAAGTCGGATCCGCCCTTGCCGCCGCCGATAGGAAGCGTGGTCAGGGAATTTTTAAAGATCTGCTCAAAGCCCAGGAACTTGATGATGCCTAAGTTTACGGAAGGATGAAGACGCAGGCCACCCTTGTAAGGCCCAATCGCATTGTTAAACTGCACACGGAAACCTCTGTTCACCTGTACCTGTCCCTTGTCATCCACCCAGGGAACACGGAATATAAACTGGCGGTCAGGCTCGGTAATTCTCTCCAAGATCGCGTTCTTTCTGTAAAGCTCCTCGTTGGCTTCAATCACGGGCCTCAGAGAATCCAAAACCTCGGTAACTGCCTGCAGGAACTCCGGCTGGTCGGCATTCTTCTTCTGTACTACCTCTAGTACCTCATCAACATATGACATGTACATGTCCTCCTTATAAAGTATTTTCCCATGTCCTCTATTATATCGCTACTTTCTCAATCAGGCAACATGCTTTATCACGCTAAATTCGAGAAGTTTTCTTGACTTTTTTATACAAATTGCACAACAAAATATACATGTATACAATTATAAAGTTTGGAGAATGCAAGAGTCCGCCATCAAAGGTACTTGGTTAAACGCTCCACGTTTTTTTCCTCAAAGGAAATCAACTGCTGGGCCAGCATAGTGGGCTTCTCTCCCGCATCTTCATTGCGGTTCAGAATCCGATTCATATCCATAATACCCTGGTTGCTGTTCTTGATCAGCAGTTCCGCGATGTGGCTGGTGCTGGTGTTCAGCAGGGTGTTGTAATGGATGGCCCCTGCCAGCATCAGATTCTCCACATGGCTCTCGTGATAGGGCTCCGCCTTGGCCTGCAGCAGCTGCGACACGGCCTGGTTGTGAATCTCCGAATATTTCAGAGACTGGCGGGACATTTGTCTGGCTAAGTCCTCATCATAAATCTTGTCGTTGATAATGTCGATGGCCCTCATTGCCATCTCCGTATTTTTCTGGATCTCCTTATATACTGCGACTTCCTGTGATCTCATATCTGAACCTCCTACCCACATCGCAGGTTTATCCTGCGCAACTATTAGTTTTTTCGGCACTGCCCTCTGCCAGTACATAGGATTGGCGATCAGCATATGGCCGTTTAGGTGTACCTGTGTTACCCCGTGTACCTTCCGGAATAAGTTAAACGCAACCTCTCCTGCATAATAAAAAAGATGCTGTCCTAAGACAGCATCCCTTTCGCTTCTAGTATATGGCAAAATATAAAATCTATACAGATTTACTGCACAAATTCTTCTTTCACATAACCCACCTGGCCGCTGTAGATAACTTTGCACCAGCCGTCCGCCCTCTCCAGCAGATCCACCTGGTCTCCGCCAGTGAGAATCCCCAACTTGGCCGCGTCCTGACTGGGCGCCAGACGCACATTGATATTGGTGGTGGCCGTCACCTGCCCGATTACCTGACTGTTGTCCGCCGTCTCCGCCACGCTTAAAAACTCCGACTTGATATAGCCGTCCTTCCCCTCATAGAGGATATGGGTCCATCCGTTCAGCTGCTGCGCCACGATTGGCACCTCTGTACCGCCAGACACTTTACCGATCTTCTCCGCCTGCTCACTGTCGGAAGCACGGACATTGACAGTGGTGGTAGTCGTTCCGGAAGTGGGCTGCGGAACTGCCGTTTCCACGGGCTGCTCCCCTTCCCCATTGTTCTCGGGAGTACCGCCCTCTTCCTCCTGCACAGCAGGCTCTGCTGTCCCGCCGTTCTGGGCGGCCAAGGTCTCCCCGGTGGTCTTTTTCACATCTGTCACCAACTCCTGCACATAGTAGAACAGATCCGCGTTCTCCAAAAATATTTCCTTACACTCCACATTGGTCTGGTTATTTAATTCCACCACATCGTCCTGAAGATTCATTTCGCGGATGTACTCCAACTCGGTGTCCGGCACCACCTCGTCCGTATTCAGATACAGGCTGCCATCCTCGTTGGTACAAACATAGAAGGTATCCATACCCGGAACTTCCTCCTCAAAACTCGTCAATGTCATATGGAAATACACATAGGCCAGATAAGAGTTCTCCCTGGGACCCGGCTTGGTATAAATCTCAATATACGGATAACTCTCCACATATTTAGACATCTCCGGGATTCGGATCTCCTCCGTCTCCTCCATATAGGTGGATATGCTCTTTATGGTCTCCACATCCCCAGTGGCAAAAGCATTGTAATAGGTGGCAATCAGCGTATAGAGTTCGCCGTTTGTGTTCATCTCCATTGTGGTGTCTTTGGGGTCCGCCTCCGGTTCAGGCGTAGGAGATGCCGCCAAAGACAATTCCTCCGGCAGAGGCAGCGACGGATCCAGCGCATCTTCATTCCCCGCTCGTAGGGCCAGTGTCACAGTAGTGGCCACAGCGGCAATCAGGATCACGGGAAATACAAGCTTACTGTTTCTCACGGCAAAATCCCGAACTACTATCAATCTATCTTTAATCATATCTCAAATCCTTCCGTTTTGATAAAACAAAAGAGTCCGAAATGCAGGACTCTCGCGCCAATTGTGGTCTCTACGAAAATACCACATAAAATAATCAAGGTGATGTAAAGTGCGTCCGACAGGAATCGAACCTGCATTAAAGGCGTCGGAGGCCTTCGTTCTATCCATTAGACTACGGA
>CAJUCT010000056.1 GCA_910585015.1 uncultured Acetatifactor sp. | reverse complement strand
TCATTTCTCTGTTGAGAAACTCGCTTCGCAGTCAACAGACTAAAGTCATATAAAAAAAGCGCATGGTTCACAATTTTACTGTTCCATGCGCCTTTACGCTGTTATTTTGATATTAAATTATTGATTATGCCAGTTGCATAATTTCGGCTTCTAATTCTTTGATGTCACTATCAATCAAATCAGGAAAACAATCAGATACTTCATCAATTTTTATCTTTCCTAATTTCAAAAGCCTACGGGCATTTTCCTTTGTTTCTTCGTAACGCTCACTCTTGATAAACGACTTCATTATCTGTTCTTCATCAAACAAACTCATCATAATCGTCACAACCTCCTTTTCCCTCTCAAGCAAATATTCCCTCAAAACATTCCTGTCTTTACATATTCTGATTGTTTCCATAACCGCTTTTTGTGTCATTCCATGCTGTTTTGTCTGCTCATTAAAAACTTTACAGAAAATAATGTACTGATTGATGATGTCGTCCTTATCGCTTTCATAGATAACCTTTGCTTTTACCTCAATGTCGATATCTGCACCCTCAAAAAATTCTTGTGACAAAGATACTTTATCAGGTTTTCGCCCTTTGTTTCCTGTAAAAATCACATAAAGTTCAGGCTTCGGCATTTTCACTTTCTTGCTTTTGTAATAGTTTTGGTTGGTGCGTTGAAAATATTCGTGATAACTTTGCGCCAAATATAGCAAAACTCTTACTAAAATATTCATTGTCCATGTCGACTGTGCTTCTACAAGGATCATCAACTTATTGTTGACAATAAAGCCTAAGTCGTTATAAAGATTATCGGTCAACACATTTTCTATTGTTACATCAGTCAATGAATCCTCTGTCGCTGTGGTGTCCTCTGGGTGAAGTGTTTTATATAGCTTTAGCAGATAACTCTTATTTTGAAAAAGGTCAAGGAATACACTGTTTTTTGCGGTACGCTTTGCCATTATCTCCTGTATCTGCCTTGTATCGTCCTGCACCTTATCACCTCGATTTCTTAAAATCTATAGCAAAAGATATGATATAGCTTACTCTTGCCACACTTCAATTATACAAAAAAACGCCTATCTTTACAATAAAATTCACATTAAATTTCTTCCTCCTTTCGCTTAGTCCTGTCTGGTTGTCTGTTACGCTGTCGGCTCTCGTTCTGAAGCTCCCGTTCAAGGTTCTTCTTGTTCTAGCCGATTATCTCGGCATAAGCTAACTCTGTGGCGGTCTTTGACTTCTCTCTGCTGATACTGTCATACTCGCTTTGCAAAGACTGTATTTCTGCTTTCCACTGTTTCGGTGTTATCTTCTCACCCTGTTCCAAAAGGTTCTGCAAACGCTCACGCATTTCGGGATATTTGGCAAGGCTCTCTTTATGCTCTCTGTCAAACTTCATTTTTGCAAATCCTTTTAGTGACTGGCTCTCTTTGTAGGTGGTGCGGTATGGCTCATAGAGGGCATACATTTTTGACAGTTCCTTTAGTCGGCTTAGTTTCTGCCCCTTTGATAAATGTACGCTGTCAAGCTGTCCATATTTCTGTTCTGTATCTGCTGTAAATTTCGCAAGGCTCTCAAAGCTGTCTATCTTCCTTGTGGTAATGAATTTCTCCGCATTATCGGCTGACTGCAAAGCGGTTCTGTCGGATATTTTTCTTAGGTGCTTTCCGCTGACAATCGGCAAATCAAGTCTGCCTTTGCGTTCCCTCACTTTTGCAATCATTTCAATGACTTCATTCTTCACACTGGTTGCCGTACTCCTAATCTTGGAATACCGTATGCTCTGTACTTCCTGCTTGGCAAGTTCAAGCATTGCCTTTGCCTGTTCCAATATCATGTTGCTCTTGATGATTTCCCGATTGATATTGCCCCTCTCGGTCTGTATGCCCTTGCGCTCTAAAGCGTTGGCAACCGCCCCGATATGGATCGTTGGCTCTTTATCAATCCCCTGTTCCTTAAAAGAACGGTGTTCCCAATGAACCGCAATCCCCAACTGCTCATTGGTGGCATTGATTGTGTCGGCTAAATTTTTCCGCCACATCTTGGCGTTTTCTTGGCTGTTCCAGTCGGTGCTTTCTACTGTCTGACATTTCCACTGTTTGCGGTTGCGGTTATCCACTTTCTGCTGACCTGTCTTTTTATCAATGAGAGGAACTCGCTCCCCGTTTTCATCAAGGACATAGACCTTTTTGGTCTTTGCTCCCCATTCCCCGTTTTCAGTAATAGGACGCATGGTTAGTAAAACATGGATATGGAGATTGCGCTGTCCTTTGTCATTCTCGCTGTCATGGATTGCCCAATCCGCACACATTCCCTTGTCAACAAAATTCCGCTGAACATAATCCCTCACGACTTCCTCAGCTCCTGTCAAGCACGGACTAAAATTATTTTGTAAATAAAGTATGAATTTAATCTATACATATCGCATTTTGTCTAATTCACTGTCTTTTCATTTAGAGCCTTCACTATTCTTTTGCCTGACTGTCCGTTCTCTTTGCTGCAGATAAAACATTGTCTTCTGTGTTTCGATTTCATTTCTCAATTCTTCTTCTGTCGGCAGATACAATTTATACTTTGATGCGAATAACTGCTCATTTCCATGCAGGATTGAATACCTTGCTATATCTTCATCTGTTTCCGTACAAAGCACAATACCCAGTGTCGGATTATCGTCCGCACCTTTTTTTAATTCATCATACATGCGGATATACATATCCATCTGCCCTACATCCTGATGCGTAATTTTATCTGTTTTCAAGTCAATCAAAACAAAACACTTCAAAATATAATTATAAAATACAAGGTCAATAAAATAATCTTCTTTTTCGGTCTTTATGTGCTGCTGACGTGCCACAAAAGCATATCCTTTTCCAAGTTCCATCAAAAATTTTTGAATATTGGAAATAATACTGCTTTCCAGTTCAGTTTCAGTAAAATCTGTATTAAATGATAGACCCAGAAATTCCGCAATAACAGGATTTTTGATAAACTCCAGCTTGTCATTTTGAAAATCTGATGTCTTTTCAATCATTTCCTGTTCAACCAGTTCTTTATGCTGGGACTGTAGTATGCGATAGTAATACTGTGTATTAATATTACGTTGTAAAGTACGCACACTCCATGTCTGTTCATATGCTTCTTTTTCGTACCAGTTGCGGGCAGCAGAATCTGCCACCTGCAATAATGCACGGTAATGTGACCAAGTTAAACAAATATGGGATTGTCGACGCACTGTGTCGACAATTTGGGGAAACTCTTTATAAAACCGCAGATAGTGGTAAAGATTACTGCGGTCATAACCTTTTCCATATTTTGCTGTCAGCTCTTTTGATAATCTCTTTATAATATTTGCACCGTATTCAGCGCGGTCTGAACCATCTATTTCTTCCTCCGCAATCCGATATCCAATCAGCCAGTTTCTTTGTGACAGAATTGTATCAACTGCATGATAAGCCTTTCGCTGAGAAGTTTCTATGATATTTTGTATATCTGATAAAATATTTTCTGATTTTTGGTACATAGCCATAATATCAATTTTCCTGATTTTTTCATTAATCATCATCTTTTCCATTTCTGCAAAACATCCACTATTGTTATGGATTCATTTTTGTCAATTTTTTTCACTCCTCTTTCCATACTTCATAAACACTGACATTTTTTGATTGCGCTTCTAGATATGGCTTTTCCATCTGAACAACAGATGGTATTGAGCTTAAGTCCCCGATAACAAGACACTGTCTGTAACGTCGGAAAAATATCAGCTACTGCACTTGTATTATTAGGCAAGAGATTTTTTATATAAGACTGATCTGATGTATTTGTAATCCTTAATGCTATAAAATTATTACACTGAGTAAAAATCGTATCAGATACTTCACTAGGTCTCAGGCTGACTACCATTAAACCAATCTCATATTTGCGGCTTTCTTTGGCAATGCGCTCAATCTACTTTTTGAACGAAGCATACTCTGCACCTTCATTTTTAGGTGCATAATTATGCACTTCTTCGCAAACAATCATAAATGGAACATTATCCATACCTTACCCTTCCTGACGAAAAATCTAAAGCTACCTCCTCATTTCTTATCCGAACTTTCTTTCTCCCTTACAAGGCACCCAGAAATCACATAATCTCCATCCATTCCTATCTCATCCAAAAGTATTCTTAATTCTTCAATTTTTTTTGAATTATCCTTGCCCATCTCATCAGCAATCTTTTGCGTCTCCTGAATCAACTGAATCAACTCGCTGTTTTTTTGTTTTTCGAACTCAACATTCTGCTTTGTTTCACTTAATTCTTCTTCTAGTTCTGATAACGAATGCCTCTTTGCCTTTAAAGCTTCTCTGTTTTTATTTACCTCTTCGATCATCTTATTAACAAATTCTGTCAATGTTTCACTAATCGGAGAATTTAATTCTCTGTCTACTAACTCAGTAATTACCTTCCTCAGTCTTGCAACCTCGTCCTCTAATATGTCACTGTTTCCCTTTTTTAAACGCAGCACATCAATTTCTTCTTTTAACCTATTATTTTCGCTTCTCAGAAACTCATTTTCTTTTTGTATTGCTTCTATAATCTCGTCATCAGAAACAGCATTTACAATATCCGAAAGCTCATCTGTATCATCCTGACAATTTGTGTCTGAAGTTAAGTCTTCCTGAGCTATCAAATGCTCCTCATCTTCTTCATAGTCATAGTCATATTCGATTTCATCCGTATATTCTTCATCATAAATTTCTACTTGGAGAAACTGGTTTTCTTCGTACAAATCCATCCCTATTGAGCCTGCGGGAATTTCAATCTCATCTGAAAAAATACCATCCTTATCAAAAAGACAAAACATCGGCTCATCAATTGGATTATCAAAAACAATTTCCAGCCTCCCTGTTTCAGACGATCTTTTTGATAAAAAAGCCAATACTTTCGGCTGCATGTCTGATGCATATACCACCTTAAAATCACTGCATTGCATCGAAAAGCCTTCGATTGTATCATATTCCTCTAGACTACTCCATGTGAATTCTTTCCATTTAATATAAAAAACCACATCATCATAAAGTGGAAACAGCAGTCGGCTTCCTTTTACATGGGCAGAATAACCTCTTATACTTAAATTATCATCCATCACTCGTCTCCGTTCCTTCTTATCTGTTCCTTCGCTCCATTAGCTTCTGATACCACGCTGCACCACCGCTCCCGCATTCATCCCTGATTTTATCTCTTAAAACCCCTGTTTGCTGATTTAATTCATCCCTTCTCAATGTTAGAATTGAGATTACTGACTTCATAGTATCTTTAATCTGTACAATCTGCGTATATTCCTCCTTGCTCACTCTAAGAGAATCGGATCTATCATTGAACCGTTTAATTATACTGTTAATGTAATTATAATGTGGGTACATCTGCTCGACTTTTTCATGGCAGAGATCTGCCGCTGTAAATGAACGAAAATGTAGATTAATGTAGTACTGAAAACGCGCAGACTCCAGCCTCCTGTTACAGTTCATTTGCGCATTCGAATAAACCACTTCGGTTGCCTCTAACAGTTCTGAAAGATTATCACTCCAGCTCAAATCAATGGAAATCTGCTCGCGCTGGTTTTGTGTGTTAACAGTCTTCCTTCTTCTCTGCTGATAGGTCCTTACATCCGAAACCATCTTCTTCTGCTGTGGAGTTGACTGAACTTTCACATCACCTGAATCATACAATTTCTTAATCTGATCTGACATGGATGCATTCCCAGTCGTATATGGAGTCGCAGTCGGGATCGTGTATGGCTGCCTGCTTCGTGTGTCCGTTTGTTGGACACTTTGAGAATCCGTGTCACTATTTTTCCCTATCAAATATAAGATTACAAGTATCGTTATAATCACAATCACAAATATAAACATTGTTATTCCCTCATCGAAACGTTAAAAAATATATCTTCCATTTTCTTTCTTTATAACTCCCGCGTAAATAAAACCATCCAGCTTTTTCTTCAAGACACGGTTTTTATGTATATGGAACAAGCTGCACAACTTTTTCGGATACATTCCTCTTGGATGAATCGCCATCTGACCAAAAAAACCTTCATAGTTCTTTTTCGTCTTTTTTTTCATAGCTAATGGCAATCCAAAAAGAAGTTCCTTAAATCCTGCATCCATTTGCCCAAAAACTTTACCGACACCCCTTTTGTCAGACAAAACCGCAAAAGATGCATCATCAGTCATATTATTTTGTTTCAGAAGTTCTGTAAACCCTTCTAGTTCATCTTCCATACGCTCTCTTGAAAAGAAGAACGACATCTGTATCATAAGCCCTAATCTTCCCACTGCTTTTTCCTTCGAAATAACATGTGGTTCTGGACCATCACTCATAAGCAAAAACGACAGAACATCACCACGACCCCTTCCCATTTTATAATCCGTATTAGGAACCGTTACAAAGGTAGTGATATTTGCTGCTTCCTCATGTTCATACTGACTTAGAATTTTTACCTCCCCATCTGTTGTATAAGCAAGAACCGCACCATCTCCCACATGAAAAAACAAATATCTCCCATCTGGATGCATTGCAGCAACTAGAAGTGTTGCCGACAGGCTCATAATATCATACTGATTTCTTTCTGCCTCCTCTATGAGAGCCGCATAAACTTCCTGTAACATATAATCTGCAAATGTTTCCTCATCCAGTTCGTATAGTCTTTCAAATTTTTTTGCCATAAATTGCACAGCTTTTTGAGATGTGATCCGTGATCCAGTTTCCGCATTTTTATAGGATCCCGCACCATCACTCACTGCCACAGCCACAACACCGCTTTTAGAATCAAAATATTCACCTACATGATCCTCACACGGTTTTCCATAATACTGATGCGAAACACCCTGTTCTTTATAAGTTACTACTTTATAAATATCCCCATTCATTTCCTGTCCTCTCAATTGATTACTCCTGTCGCAGATTGAATTAAATAAGATGACGTCCATTTAAAAAAGTCAGCCAACTCTCCCGCCGATGATATATTCATAACTCTCGCATTTGGCTCATCACTGATACCGGTAAGTTTTTTCATCAATTCATGGTTGCAACCTAGGCCCACCTCAACGCAAACAACCCGAAGTTTATTTTTTTGCACCATATTCTCTATTTTTTTAATACTTTCAATCAGTGCAGCTTTATTCTCCTGCTCTACTTCATCGATACTGCAATATGGTTCACCATCAGACAACAGAAATAAAATTGGTGAATAATGTGGTATACCAGCTTTTTTAATTTCCTGAATTCTCTTTTCCAACCTAGCGATTGCTTCTTTCACCGCAAGTCCTGTCAACGTCTGACCAGCACATTTAAATACAAGTGACCGGCCCATGTCCTCCTGTTTATAAACCTCCTTCGGCTCAACAAGAACATGAATATAGTCATTAAATTCCATAATTCCGAGCTCTACCGCATTACTTGCAACAGGATTGCACATAATTTCTTCATATAGCCTCACTACAGAATTTTGAAGCAGCTCCTCGTTTCCACGCATGGAACCCGATGTATCCACCAGAATAATAGCCGGCTGCCTCTTCTGGGTGTTCATGATATCAATCCCTCCCATCCCAGATAACTTATCGCTATTCAACACACGTCCTGTTTGAATTTTCTCTCTTGCCATCTCTCTCCTCCTCAACTACGCACGATTCCTTATTTTGCAGAATCTTTCCATGAAATTGTACCAGTATGGTTTCCTTTTAATTTGTTCACCTGCTCGATGAGACTTTTCAAACTTCCTACGCTAATATTGTCCTTTTGCCTACGCTTTGCTCCAGACACGCTGCGTCCTGTCTTATTGGTTGTATATTTCCTCGGATTTTTCGGTTCATAAAGTCCACTCTCCGCATCTTCTTTTTCTCTCTGCGGAAGGTGTTCCTGATACCGTAATAGAATTCCCAACCAGAATCCCGCATCTTTCCTATCTTGTTCTTTAAAATTTTTGCCGTCATGATGAAACGCATTCCAAAATGCAAATTTGACAGATTTCGGGAAATGTCCAACAATGATGTGCCACGGTCCGCCTACTCCACCTATCACTTTTCTTGCCTCATTCTCGCCTGCCTGATAAGGATATAGCCCTCCACTGATTTTATCTTTATCCTCACTCACTTGTTCCGTCGTAGCATATGGATCTCCATCAGGGGTCAGCATATGGAATAACAACATCTGCATAATCCAAATATCATCCGCTTTCTTTCTCCGTTCCTTACGATATAAGAACTCTTCATCATTGATATGTTCCGGTGACAAAAACTCCGGAACTCCTACATTGGACGGATAATAGTATGTTCTATCGGCGATCTGTGCAGAATCTAAATCCACAAGATACGCCTGCTGATTCTGATCAAAAAGGATATTCCCTCTATTAATATCACAAAGGATAATATTGTTTTCATGCACAAATTGTATCAACTCCGCAAAACTCACAGCCATCGTAACTTGATGGCTTTTTTTTACGCCCGGTATCAGCGTTGAAAATGTCCTGTAGTTGAAATAAGAAAATGGAACTGTATTTTTAATTAACTTCATGACATAGCCAATTGGTTCATACGTTCTATCAGCATATGCAATATAAAGCACTTCCTCTGGCCATGCAATCCTATCCATGATTGCTCTATTGGATTGATACAACTCCCCATACTTTTCACACATCAATTCAATCTTTCTTTGTTTTAGCTCGGAAAAATTAGTCGCTTTAAAAATTTTAGCACATTTTCTGCCCTCATCAATTTGATAAATGATGCCTTCTGCTCCACCGTCATTTATCACCTTTTCCAGACGTACTGGTTCCATATAGTCTTTTTTACGAAATACAAAACCTCCCGTTATAGGAACAGCTCCCTTAAGCTGTTTTGGTGTGCTTGTAAGCGGAGTACATGCCTTATCCCTTGCGCTTGGAAAAGCAGGTTTTTTGCTTGACAAACTGCCACTATTGTTAAGGTCCCGCATTACAATCGGCTGATAGCCAGCATTATTTCTGTTCCTTCCGTTTCTTATTTTAATGACTCTAACCAAGCTGGGATTTGCTCCAATCACGAGTATCGTGTCGCTTAGAACGCATTTATCAATAAATCTTTTTAAAATATCACTTTCATTTGCCGCATCTCCATCCAGCATCACGACTATGTTGTAATCTTCCAATGTTTCTGCTGCTTCTATAATATCATTGTATTCCTCTTCCCCATCATTTGCTTCTATTCTATCAAGAACACCGCGAACCATCACTAATTTACTATCCGTTTTATTATTTGTTTTAAATCTTACAACATCTTCCATAATTCGCAAAATACCAGGACTTCTTAAAGCAGCTTCAGTAAAAATAATAAACTTCCTGCTTAGCAGATCAGAATATTTATAACTAATTTGTATTGGTTTATGATTTGTAGAACTAGAACTACTTTTTCCATGATCCTCTTTTGTTGTGTCTCCATAAGATTTGGGCAAAACAATCCTTCTCCCTCTTTTTGCTACTTCAATCGCATCCATATATTTCTTTTTTAAATCTTCATTCGATGCAGGCATATGTACACTCAGTATCGTGATTCCCCAAGACTCCAACACCTCACAAACCTTTTCAACTGGTACTCCAGCAGCCTCTGCCATCTTTTTTAAAGATAACACTTCATTCATATTCTATTTTCCCTTTCTAAATCGGATTAGACAATACGAGGATTTACTGTATCCTCAGCATTGTCTATCAACATCCCATTTTTCCCAATTTTCTTTACTACGATAACCGCCGCATTTGAACGGGATGATTCCAACTTATTTTGCTGCAGGAGATCCAAAGTCAAATCATGATCCTGCGTGATCATCAGTACATTCTTTCTTTTTCTTCTGTAAAATATCATTTTTTCTACCCATAAGATGTCTGCAAAAGCAATGTCACAACCTTTTTCATCTTTTACAAAATCATTTTCCGGATCTTCCCCATCGAGGACAACTGCAATAAAACCATTTCCTATTTGTTCCTCCAGATAGCTGTGCACACTGCTTGCCGTTTCTGCCAATCGTAAATCATACTTATCACTTTCTTTTCTTTCCAGCTCGTACATGACAACCTGCGGAATAAGAATACGCCCTCCCAATTCTCTCAAAACTGGTCTGACTTTCTCAAAAAAGAGAAAAAAATTACAGTTCAAAAGACTGCACGTATCAATCAATATCACAAAATGCCTGTCAATACATCTTCTTATCAAACCTTCCGTATCTACATCAAAATCTTCCAACGTTTCGCATTCTTTATGATCCATTCCCATGACTTTTTCCTTGAATCTCATAGATCTGTTAAAATATGGGAAGTCTTCTTTTATTCTTTCTTCCAAATCATCCTGAAAAGGTATATGATCAGATAAAATAATAGATTCATATTTAGTTTTGAGTATTTCTTTTGCTTCTTCTGTCGTAAGGCCCAAAACGCCTGCAAAATCTCCTATGTACATTTCCTCTCCTCCTTTAACGCGGGCCTGTATACATGAGTAGCTAACTCTCATGCACTTCCCCATCCAATATAAATTATAAAGATACAAGTTGGCAGAATACAAAATTTTAAAGAGGAAGAGGAAAGAGTATTGGCCATGTGCCAAATGTTAGAAATGATGACACCATTAAGACCTTTCTTAGTAATGATACATATTCAAATACTGCATACATTGCACTCTAAATTCCTGTTTGCTACGCTAACCTTATCTTCATATATTGTTTGAAACTCATTATCTTCATAAACCTGAATAATCGCATCCCTATGCCTTTCTGTATACTGGTTCACAAGAACATCTACTGCCATAGTAGCCAGGTGGGAATTAAGCGTCTTCACAGCCGGTTCTTTTACATCGCTTCCGCGCACATATCCTTTACGAACAAGTCCTTCCCGTACTATTTTATCAGGATGGATTTCTTTTGCAATCTCGTTAAAGTTCAGTCTTTTCAAACATGAAAGACACACTCTGTCACCGATTCGAATCAGTATCACTTCTCCGCTCATATCACTAACAATTCCATTTTTTACAGAAATATTGACACCCGCAGTAATAAATGGCACATAATATCGAAATGCAAGCTCCTGAATATGGTATCTGCTTGCATGATTGTCTGTTGCTACCATAATCCAATCAGATTCTGCAAGCACACGCTCTACTTCTTTGTCAAATACATTATGATTGTATGCACGTATATCTGCATTCGGATTAATTCGAAGAAGCCCCTCCCGAACAGCATCTACTTTCACACGTTCCTTTTCAGCATCCTCATAGGTTACACCAACAATCCGGTTCAGATTTGACAGTTCCAATGTATCAAAATCAATCAGATTGATATGGCTAAATCCCATATGTACCAAATGTTCGGCTATAATCGAACCGATTCCTCCGACACCTACAACGGAAATATGCTGCCCCCCAGTAATTTTCCTCATATTCTCCAAGCCAAGTGCCAGAACACTACGGTTAAACATTCCCTGCATCAGTCCATCATCTTTTGCTCCATGATATTCCTGTTTCGAAGAAATAATTGCCTCACTGAGCTTCTGCGTTTTAATGACTGCCGGAAAGCATATAGCTTGTCCATAGTTGTCTGTTTCCCAGTAACGTGCCTCATACATTGTCTTCGAAAATACAATAGATGCATAATAGATACTAGCCGACTCATTTGTCAAATATTCCACGAAATTCTCTTCATCTCTGTCATCTGTCCCTGAAAACCAAACATCACTCTGTGCAAAAGGATGCGTATGAACATCAATGAAAGTATCCACATCGATTCGCTTATCCACTTCTAGCAGCACCTCTCGCAAAAATTCACCTGTAACACGAAGGGAAGACACTCCCTGCTGATGGTAGAGTCCTTTATCCGGAAAGATTGCATCTGCAACCGTAATTACGCAAAAATTTCCAATAACATTTCTTTTTGCAAGAAGGCAACCATAATATTCCCTGCTTAAATCCTGCAGAAGATGTCTCCGGAGAGAATTCAAATCCTGATTTTTAAACCTGATTTCTATTCTGTCCCATTTTTGCTCTGTCGGTTTCGTTTCTTTACTTTTTTTCTCTTTTTCTTTCTTCAACATTGACAATTCCTCCCAGATTCTGTCAATCATCCAAAGGATACGTCAATACATCAATACAAATTGTCAGGATATCCCACAAATTATCCCCATTCCTCCAATCACTGATTTGTCGCAAACGGGCCGGCTGCCATGCTCCTGGTCGAATATGGGTACAGTACCATTTCCAGTTTCCCTGTGCCATGGCTTCCATTTCATCAGGTTTCTCTCCAAACGCTCCGCCATAACCCCTGTTATAAAAGTGTGCTGCATTCAATGGTACTGTAAGATTTGATGGCAGATAGAAGCCATTTGTTGGCAAATCCGGATACTGATCTGGAAATATAATCATCATTTGTACAAAGCTTTGCCCTGGATTCGCTCGCTGCCATTCATCTGGCAGCAAAAATCCATGAAATAATACCCAATTGCAGTCATCATCCAACTCCACCTTACTATTCTTAAAAAAACCTTCAGACACTTGGGCAACCTGCTCTGTAATAACCTGCTTCCTCCATGGTTCCTTATTTCCAAAATAAGTATATTCGCCACTCGCTTTCACACGATCAGGAACAATCTTAAACTTGTCACCCTCATGCAAAGTGTATGTTTTACCCGGATGCATTCGAACATTCTTTCCTGTACCAACAATAATTGGTGTACGTGTTCTTGGGTCTACATTCTTTTTTCCAGAACGGCTTATAATATCATCTGCCGTAGCCTGAGAATTTGGTATAAATGTTTTCTTTCCATTTACAAATACTGCTGGCATATTATTCCTCCTCTTTTACTTCTATATTTGCGGTATAATAACTCATCTCTTCTACAGTATCATCATCCTCTTCCGTATCATTCTGCACATGAATGAGTGTATCCAAGCTAATATATCCAGAACATTTATAGGACATCTGTTTTGACATAGAATTATCAAATGATGCTACTTCAACCCTTATCCCCTTATCTCTCATATATAAAACTATAGGGATAAAATCTCTGTCGCCGCTGACAAGAACGACAATATCAGGATCCATTTCTAAAGCTACCCGGGTCATATCCAGCGTCATTTCAACATCAAAATCACATTTGTAGGTGTCACCTACTATAAAACCTACTTTTGATTTCACAATATAACCCTGTTTCCACAATCTTGCAATAGTTTCATCCATAGCATGCTCCTGCCTCGGATCAATCGGCACATAAGCATAGGCCACTTGCAAACTTCTCTGCTCCATATCATCTGCAAGATATTCAAGCAATGCTCCGTAATCCACCTTACAGTGAAGTTCTTTGGATGCGGCATGAATATTTGCATAATCAAAAAAAACAGCAACTTTCAAAATAGCAACCTCCTTAAGATATTTGTAATAAAATTTGTGCATACTTATATTTGTAGTATTTTTAACTTATACGACAAAACCATTTGAACTTCAAACACTCAACAAAAAATAATATCTTGCACTCCTAACGTATTAAGTTTTATTTATTTGTAATATTAAAATATTCATGCTGAACTTTTTTGTCATTAATCCAAAACTGAATTTTGTATTTTCCTTGCCTCATTCGAGAAAAATTTTCTTCTTTTACATAAAAATCATATGCCATCATACCATGCTGATCTATTTTTTTCATCCGGTTCCATCTGGTTACAGCTTCTCCATGTTTGTCATAAATATAGCCAACAATTTTCATATGCTGTAATTTGGAAGTATTATTTCTGATTACAATTTCAACCCCAAAATTATGGTTCATAGACTTATAAATGTGTTTTGTGTACACTTTATTTAATCCAGTTGAATATAATTTTATGCTTAACAACTCTAACGGAGGACGCTTCTTCTGAGATGAAGAATTTAATGGAATCATCATAATTATGTTTCTCCTTATTTATCCATTATTGTAAAACATTCTTTCTTTACAATACGATTATTTATCAACAATTTAGAATCATATTGACCGCTTCTCAATTGTTTAAACACCCGTTTTTCTACATAGAACTCTTTATCCACTCTCTGATTGGCATTTATCCGCTTGTGACATGTTCTGTTTTCTATTTCTGCGCCATTGCTACATATGCACCATTTTATATTTACATTTTGTAATACGTTTGAATTGTTTATCAAAGATATTTCTATACCAAAATTATGAATAATCAGTTTCCGAAACTCCTTAGTATATACCCTTCCTTTTATGCCAACCGCATATAATCGGGTGTTGAGCAATTTTATAGCCTGATTATTACCTGTATTCTTTTTTTCTGTTTTTTTTTGTTTTTTAGAATGATGATTCTTTTCCCCTTGCCCTTTCCCTGTATTACCATTATTATTTATAATTTTATTAATTTCTGTTTTGCCAAAATGAAATTTAATTGGAATTGAAATATTAATACATAACGCAATACCAATCGCAATGCTAATACTTGCAAATAAAACTAATTCCTTATTTTCAATAATCCATTTTATCAAATCCTCCATACTTTTCCTCCTATGGATAATTAAATTCAAAACGACTTTTTGAAATAAATCTGGTATTATTAAGCTGAAGGAGGACCATATATGATCCGACGTATATTGCCCCATTTACTTTATAATAATTTTTTTATATACTTATCGACATTTATAATATATTATAACATAATTTCGACTACAATCAATACTTTTTTCTATTTTCATCACTACATTTTCGTCACTACGTACGTAACAGTACAGATAAAGTGTTACCTTTTTGCCTGTCCCAGTTGGATTTCGAATCCGCTACCTAAGATATTTTGTACTCAACAGTTCGCTCAGGCCAATGGTGCCTTATTGTTGGTTTGCTATAAAATTTCTGCCATAAGGTCTGCTTTTTTACGCAGAACACATGAAAACCAGTCGCACCTCCCAATCACCCAGCATCCCAGAAGCAAAATGTAACACCTTAATCCGTGAAACTCAATTTAAAAGTGATATAATTCGACAACTTTTAAATCGAGTTATTTTCAAATTATACCACTTTTCTACAACATATCCTATTTTTCGACCCAGTGATCCCTTCGTCCTGATAGACTGCCGTAACCTCCCATCCCTGCTTCTGGCAGAACTTTTCCAGCATATCCCGCTGGTTCTCGATACTGGCGCTCGTCCCGTCAAGGTCGTCGTCCTTGGACAGCCTGCAATAGATAGCTGCCCGGAAGCTCCCGGCAAGAAGTGTGTCCATCCCTGTATATTCCATTGCGTTCATCATAACCGTTTACCCGCACAATCCAGACGGAACACGGTCACTTGGAACCTCATCTTTATTATACCCCATTTCTTGTGATTTAGCAAGATATTCTTTATCTGTTTTTCTGCTGTGTTTCTGTGCGATAAGGCTCACGAAAACGTCCGTAGCGTCCAGTTCGCCGTCAAATACTGTGGTGACATGAATCTCTGTTTTATTTTTCGCCATAGGCAGTTGTCCTCCATACATGAAAACAGCCAGACAGGGAAGGTCGGCAACGAAGTCCGGCAACGGGCTTCAAAAAACCTTGGAACTAATCCTTGTCTGGCAGTTGGGTTATTTTATACTTTTTCTTTTATTTTTCTGTTGCTTTGGTTGTTAAAGGGGAGAAAAGCCCGCAGTTACGGGATTTTGCCCGGCAACCGGCCCGGCAACGGGATAGCAACGAAGTGTACAACGGGCTGTCATTTGTCGGATTTTTTCAGAAGGGAAGCTCCATCTGCTCCGACACTGGCGTAAATCCCTCCGGGGTTTTTCCCGCCCCGTTGCCGGTGTCCGTTGTCGGCTGCTCCCGTTCCCATCCTTTTTGTCTGCCGTACCCGGCAAACATCCGGGGATTGGAGAAATAATTCCAGCCAGTGACGCACTGGTTCATTATCTCGTTGATTTCCCGGATTTCCCATTGTTTCGGCTCGTCAAAAGCGTGGTTTAAGGCTTCTTTGTAAAGCTGTTTGGAGCAGACGGTATCGCCGGGGTAGCTGTCAAGGAAAGCCTGAATCATCCCGGCTTTGGTGTCCTCCGGCATAAAGTCCCGCTGGTGTTCTTTTAGATAGCGCACCATTTCCGGGCTGAATGTCAGCTTCCATCTGCCGCTTCTGTAAATCTCCATCGCTTCCGCCCATACTTGGTTTAAATAGGCTCTGGAAGCGGCTTCGTCCTCTAAAATGTGTGTTTCCGCCTGTTCCGGGCATACCTGTATGGGGATAAAGCGGCGGTTGCCGGAGCGGTCAAGGGGCAGGAAGTCAAGGGCGTTGGACGTGCCGCCGAACACGCACTGCCTTGGGCGGTCTGCCGGGTGGGTTTCATAGGGTATCTTGTAAACCTCCTTCTGGCGGCTCAAAAATGACTTGATTTCCTCTATGCTCTTGGCGTTTGCGGTGGCAATCATCTCTGACATCTCGATTATCCAGTGGCCTTGCAGCTTGCGGTATACGTTGTCGTCGTCCAGCTTCCGTAAATCATCGGAGAACCACTCGTCTTTGACCGCCAGCAGGCGGAAGAAGGTGGACTTCCCGGCTCCCTGCCCGCCTACCAGACAGAGCATGACCTCAAATTTACAGCCGGGGGAAAATGCCCAGTGGATGGCTCCCAACAAGAACAGGCGCAGGGATTGGTAAGTGTAATCGTTCTCACCGGCTCCCAGAAAGTGCCGCAGGCAGAAGCGTATCCGTTCGGTTCCGTCCCATGTCAGGCTGTTTAAATACTCCCGAACAGGGTGGTAGCTGTTCTGGTGGGCGGCAAGGTCGGCAGCGTCCTGTATCTTCTTTTCGCTTGTCAGGCCGTAAGTTTCTTCCAGATACAGCCGGATATATTTCATGTCGGTGTCGGTCATGGGGCTGTCCGGGGTTCTTTTGTAGCCGATAGGTTTTAAAATGTCGGTGCGGTCGGTCAGAAGGTTATAAGCAACCGCCCCGGACAGGAGCGGGTCGCACTGGAACACGGTCAGGCAGTTGCGGATGCTGTTTCGGAAGCCGCCTTTTTCGGTGGTTTCCAGCAAGGCTTTGACGTCCTCAACGCTCCGGGGCGGCTCGGTGTTTTCTGCCATGTTCTTTACTTCCTGCCGTATCTCTGGCGGTAAGTTCTGCCATTCGCCTTTCAAGGTTCCTCACTTCCTTTCCGTGTCCTGTGATAAGGGCTGCCCGCTCTGGAAGTTCCCCCGATAGAAGTACGTCCATCAGGTATTCCACCCGGCTCATGTTCTGCAGGGCTTCCACAAACCGGGGGTTCCATGCTTCATCCGGCTGGCGTGGGGCGTATTCCTCCTTCCAGCGGCGCAGGAGATGGTAATAGTCGGACAGCACCCGGAAACAGTGCCGCTCCATGCGCTTAAATTTCTGTTCTTCGCTTTCCCTCCGTAAGCGTGGCCGGATGGGCTGCTTCCCGGTGTTCTTTCTATCCTCATAGGGGATGGAGAAGTCCTGCGCCAGCATGAGGGCGGCTTCTTTACTGCCTATACCGTGGAGCCGGGAAACAAAGTCAATCACGTCCCCGGTGGCTCCGCAGCCGAAACAGTAAAAGCGGCGGTCAACCTTCATGCTTGGGTTCTTGTCGTTGTGGAACGGGCAGACACACATCCCGTTCCGGTTTACTTTTATTCCATAACGCTCCGCAGCCTGCCTTGTGGTGACGGACTGCTTCACGGCTTCAAATACGTTCAATAGGCGTTTCCTCCTGATAATCCCAACGTGAGCGGCACAATGTCGTTCACGTTGTCTGTAAATCCATCTTGTTTAAAATGAAAAAGCACCTGCCAGCGATTTCCAATCACAAAACAAGTGCCTGTTTAAAGTTCCATATTCTGTTGTTTCTGTGTCCGGGGCGGCTTCTGTTTCCCTGCCTGCTCCTGCCGGATGCGTTCCTGCCGTCCTTTCAGGTTCTCCTGAACGGACGGTTTCTTCCCCGGCTCGGCGGTCTGGCGGTACTGCTCGGACGGCAATACCTGATTGAGCCAGCGGCGCACATCCCGCAGCACTTTTACATCTGCCTGAACCGCTTCCAGCTCCTCCCCCTGTTCCGGCAGGGCAGAAGCAAGCTGTTCCCGTTCCGCTTCCAAATCTTTGCGGGAGTAGGAGTTGCCTTTCAGGTTGGCTTTCAAATACCGGATGGCGGCATTGTAAGCGTCCAGTTCCTCCCGGTGGCTCTCCGCAAACTGCTCTTTTTTCTTCTTCCAGCCGATAGCGGCATACTCCTTATGGACTGGCTTGCCCGCTTCGTATTTGTCAATGTAGGACAGCATGGTGTCGATGGCTTTGATGCGCTTCTCGCTTTTTTTCACGCTCGCCATGACAGAAACGGCGGTCTGGCTGATTTCATCCAGCCGGGTGTCAAGGCTCTCTACGGTGGAGATTTCTTTTTTCCGCAGAAAATCCATAGCCGCCTGTACCTTGTTGAAGTCGGCAACTGTGCCCTTGAGCTTCCCTCTGGAAGTCCAGTCGGCACGCTGTCCGCTCCGCAGTTCTAAAT
>CAJUCT010000055.1 GCA_910585015.1 uncultured Acetatifactor sp. | reverse complement strand
GTGCTGCTCATCATCTCCGTCACTCTTTCATCCAAAGTCTGCATGGATTCTTCCAGTTCCCCTACCGTGGCAATGACACTGTCCAGCTCCCCGATGATATTTCTCGCAGTAAATACCGCGGTTCCGTCTAAGACCTTATCCCCCACTTTGGTGATCCTCGAATACCCGGAAGGCTCCGATGCGGCTGTGGTGCCTGCCTGTGTGCATACAAAAGTCGCCCACCCCGGAGCGCCCACTGCGGTCACCGCATCCCCTACAGAATAAGAGGTTGCACGGGTGAGGGTCTCCCCTCCGCCTCCTCCACCGCCGCTCCCGGCTTTCAGCGTGGGGAACACCTTTGTCAGCCCGTCCAATCCTGCGGAAGATACGGTGAAGATGGCAAGTTCCAGGTCATAGGAGGAATTGTTGTAATTGATATTTACATCCGCATCCAGCGGCGGAAGCTCCGCTGCCGCCTGCGCCAGTATCTTGATGGGCTCATCCGCATTGGATAAATCAAGGTGGATATACACCCGCCCCTGCAATGTCTCCCCCACGTCCGCAAGGCGCACGTCAATCTCCGTTTCATACACCTCAAAGAACCGGCCACGAATCATGCCAAAGCCCTGCGAGATGTGCAGCACATTCCCTCTCGCATAGGTCACTTCGCAGCCCTTGAAGATGCCGCTGCCGGGGATCGCCGTCTCGTAGATGATGGCGTCATCCTGCGGGGTCACGTTCCCGCCCTTATAGGTTTTCAGTGTGATGTTATCAGCCATTCTCCTGCCTCCTTAAAATCTTAGTCAAGTCCAAACGCACCGTGCCGAACACCAGCTTTGTGTTCCTGCCTCGCTCCCTCCCGGTGAGGATGCTGCGGTAACTCTGCCCGTCCGAGATGATGTCCGCCACCTGCCCGAATTCCAGTTCCTCCGGCTTTACCAGCGCGTCACCGTTCATCATGGTAAGCTCTATCAGATTGGAATAGGATAAATTTGCGAACTTGTTATGGGCGGCGCTGATGGCGGCGCTCTCAAAGCTGCTCCCCTCCTCATGGGAAACCGCCTGCATCTCACACACCACCGGGGTAATGCGGTCACGGTCCTTCGTGTCATAGCCAAGATCGGGATGCAGATAATAAATCCGGGTGTTGGAATAATCCTCTGCATCATAAATCACCAGTTTATTCACATCGGCGCTGACCTGTTTTATCGTGACGCTCTTTTTGATGATGTTCGGCAGGTCGCTCTCTATGGTGATGATGCCAGCCGCCGCCCTGCCCACACTTATCTGCACTTCCCGGTTCTGGATATCCAGCTTTGTCTTTACCAAAATGCTGTATTTCTCCATTGCCGGGATGAGGACGGAATCTATAAGGTTCACAATGTTGTAATGCCCTCCCTTGTCAGATGGCGTGATGTGCAGGCTCCAGTCCTTTGTGGCTGTTGCCGCCGCCACACTTAATCCTTTGATATTCTGCATCCCATCCTCATTTGTGATAAACATTTCTTTTATCCTGTCACAGATGAACTGCTCCATGCTGCCCTGCCCCTGCAAATCCACATCAAACAGCACATCCGTATTGAGCAGCTCCCTGAGCGGTTTATAGGAAATGGTCTGCAGTTTTTTGGATTTATCCGTTCCATAGCCGATCTCCGTAACAATCCCCGCGTATTCTTCATCCCCTCTGCTGATGCGGATATAGTCCTGCTTTTTCACGCCGGGCAGGGCAAGCACCGTCACGGTATTGCCGTCCGATGATAAATAGTCCTCTTTATATGTGATTTCATTCACATTGGTGTTTCCCACCATCTCAAAGTCCTGCGTGAATATCTCCACGTTATACGGTCTCATAGCTGATCCTCCCTTCCACCATCACGTTTAGAATATTCAGCCCCTCATGCACCACGGAAATGCGGTTGCTGCCGTACTGCAGGTGGAAGAACCGCTCCGTGGTAAAATCGCACATCTGGTATCTGTCCGCCACCACCTCGTCACTGACGCCCCGCTCCGTAATGCTGTAGGGAATCTGCGTGGTGTCGATGACCAGCTTATGCCCGTCCGGGATGCTGCCCTCGTACTTTCCCGTTTCATACAAAACATTATTCACATAGTGTTTCCATACGGGATTCGTGCAGGGGCCATATACCGTCACTTTACATGGGCTGTCCCCTCTGCTGTCGCTGTCAATCATCAGCGTGTTCTGCGTCACGTCCGCATAGGCATAAGTGTATTCGTAGGGATAGATTTTCCCGCCGATGGAGAGCGTCCCGCTGTAGCCGGAAACATTCTTATAAAACAGCCCGGTTGCCGTAAATGCAACTTCACAATCCAGCCCCGCCCCGCCAGTGATTAACTCACTCTTTGCGATTTCCGTCATCCGCACCGGAACGCGGAACGCCTCCTCCATCTCGTAGACGAGAGTAAGTGGCACCGTCCGGACGAAACGGGAGAATGCCCGGTAGTTCTGGTATGCGTTTATCCCTCCGAAAAATATCCGCCCGGCCATCACGCCCTGTGAGAATAATTCCTCCAGAGGGATGAAGTCCGTGCCGATCTGTTCATACTGCGTCCCGTCCTTATAGCCGAAGCCGCCAATGGAATGGAAAAAGGATGTCCGGGCGTTCAAATCCCATGACACCCCTTCCCCGTTTATAAGCCTGAATTTCCTTATCATGAATACGCCTTTCCCAGCTCCCGGTTCAGCCCGTCAGATAACTCTCCCACTAATACACCGGAATCCAATACCACCTGTGCGTCTGCCAGCCTGGGCAGATACTTTGTCACCACCTCATACATGGCATCCAGCCTTGCCGCCAGTGAAGAACCGCTGCCGGAGCCTCCTGCCGCCTGCGCCCCTGCCGTCATGGAATCCGTGGCAGGGATAAGTGTGCCTGCCAGTTCTTTCATGGGATCGGTCAGCTTTCCGAGATTTCCTTTTATGCCCTTTCCAAGTAAATCGATCATATCCGGCATGAAGGTGTGGAAGTTGGAAAGCGGCCCCTCGTCCGGCTCGGAGAAATGCAGGAAGGACGCAATCGTCCCCGCAATGTCCTTCACGCTGTCCACAAGACCGCTGACCTTTGACTTGATGCCGTCAATCAGCCCGCCGATGATATCCTTGCCCCACTGCAATGCCTGTGAGGGCAGGCTCTTGATAAAATTAATAGCTGCATCAAATCCGCTCCTGACCGCACCCGCGATTCCGCTCATGGCGTTTTTGATGCCGGATAGCAGGCTGTTGAATACATTCACCACCGCGTCCTTGATGCCGCCCACAATGCCTGTGACCGTGGATTTGATGGCATTCCAGACGGAAGTAATGACCTCCTTTATCGCATTGACCACGGAACTTACCGCGGATTTGATTGCCTCCCACGCTGCGGTAATGGCGGACTTGATCGCCTCCCATGCCGCCACAGCCACATTTTTGATTGCCTCGATTGCGGAGGAAACCGCACTCTTTATTGCTTCCCATGCGGCAATGACCGCAGATTTAATGGCATCCATTGCTGTGGAAATGGCATTCTTGATTGCTTCCCATGCAGAAACCACCACATCCTTAATGGCGGAAAGCACCGCTGTCACCGCTGACTTGATGGCTTCCCATACTGTGGTAATGACATTTTTGATCGTCTCCATTACCGTGGTGACGGTGTTCCTTATCGCTTCCCATGCGGAGGACAGGAAAGAGCCGATGGCATTCGTGACGGTTTCAATCACGGATTTAATCGCATTCCATACCGTGGAGACCACCGTTTGGATCACATTCAGCACGGTTGTGATAATCAGCTTATAGAACTCGAACCGCGCCACAATCAGCGTCTTTATCACATCCAGCAACGTCTGGAATATATTTTTTATCCCTTCCCACAGGCCGCTGAAAAAGTCTTTCAAACCATTCCAAATGGACTGTGCCGCCCCGGTGATGGCGTTCCAGATGTTGGAGAAAAAGTCTTTCAGACCGTTCCATACCGCAACAGCCGCTTCTTTTATGACATTCCAAAGATTGATCCAGAACTCCCGGAAGCCCTCGCAGTTATTCCACAGAGCCACGAAGATGGCGATCAATGCGGCAATGGCGGCAATCACTAAGGTGACGGGGTTCGCCGCAAGGATGCCCCATAAAGCACTAAGCCCTCCGCCGATACTGGAAATGCCGCCGATCAGCGTGGGGATGAAGGTCATGATGCTGCCCACCGCCGAGACCACTTTCCCGATGATGATTAATACGGGGCCGATGGCGGCGGCAAGGAGCCCGATAGTGACGATGGTGTTCTTCGTTCCCTCATCCATGCCGTTGAGCTTGTCAACAAAGCCCTGCACCCATGTGACGATCTGGCGGATGGCGGGCATTAATATCTCGCCAAAGGAAATGGCAAGCTCCTCCAACTGGCTTTTCAGGATGGTAAGCTGCCCCGCAAGGTTATCCTGCATGGTCGCCGCCATCTCCGCCGACTTCCCGTCACAGTTTGCTATGGCGCTGCTCACCTTCTCAATGTCCGCAGGGGCGGCATTCATCAATGCAAGGAAGCCGGACATGGCATTCTTTCCCACAAGCGCCTCTGCCGCCGCTGCCTTCTCCGATTCTGACAATCCGCCGAAAGCCGTCCGGCAGTCTGCCAGGATGGCGCTCAAATCCCTCATGCTCCCGTCCGCATTGGTGGTGGCGATGGTGACCTCCCCGATGTTCGAACCGCAGATTTTCACTTCCCCGGAAAGGTTGCTCATGATAGTACGGAGCGCAGTTCCAGCCTGTGTGGACTTGATGCCCGCATTGCCCATCAGCCCAATCGCCTCTGCGGTATCTTCCGCAGAGAATCCCAACGCCCCGGCAATGGGCGCACAGTATTTGAAGGTCTCGCCCATCATGGAGACGTTGGTGTTGGCATTGGAACTTGCCGCCGCAAGGATATCCGCAAAATGCCCGGAATCCGCTGCGGTTAAGCCAAAGGCGGTCAATGCATCCGTCACGATATCGGATGTGCTTGCCAGATCTTCCCCGGAGGCGGCGGCAAGGTTCATAATGCCCTCAATGCCAGAGAGCATGTCAGAAGTCTTCCAGCCGGCCATTGCCATGTAGTTCATGGCCTCGGCTGCCTCCGATGCGGAGAACTTGGTCTTGCTCCCCATCTCCCTTGCCTTATCCCGGAGGGCGTCAAGGTCTTTCCCCGTTGCCCCGGAAACCGCCGCCACCTGGCTCATGGCGGTATCGAAGTCAGCGGCGGTCTTTACCGCCACCGTGCCAAGCCCCACGATGGGCGTGGTCACGCTTTTGGTGAGGGTGGTTCCCACCCCGGAAATCTTATCCCCAAGGTTCTTTAAATCCTCGCCCACGGCGGCAATCTTCTGCACGGCCACCGCCGACTGGCTGGCCTGTTCTTCGAGGCTTTTCAGCCTTTCCTCGGTCTCAATGATCTCCCGCTGCAGGCCGTCATACTGCTCCTGTGTAATCTCCCCTTTTGCCAGCGCCTCGTTTGCCTGTTCCGCGGCGGCTTTCAGGGTTTCCAGCTTTTCCTTCGTCTCCCGCACCGCATCCGCAAGGAGCCGGTGCTTCTGTGCCAGCAGTTCCGTATTGCCGGGGTCCAGTTTCAGAAGGTTATTTACATCCCGTAACTGTGACTGCGTGGTGCGGATCTCCCCGTTTACCCCTTTCAGCGCGGCTGTCAGCTTTGTGGTGTCGCCGCCGATCTCCACCGTGATTCCCTGTATCCTTGACGCCCCCACCCAAAGCACCTCCCCACGAAAAAAGGAAGCCCGGAGGCTCCCTGAAAAAAAGCGTAAAAAAAGACACCTGCCGTTATGGCAAGTGCCTATGTAAGAAATCTATTAAATTTTCCCAAACTTATCTTCTGCCGCAAATCATCCGCGCATATTTATTTTCTGAATCTTCAATAACCTGTATCTGCCCCTGTTGAATATAATATTCAATTCTTCTGGCATACCACCAGTCCCCCACGCCAAGCTGTGAATGGCCGATAATATCACCAATCAGCCTAGCCTCTTTTATGGGAGCATCTTTCAGCCATTTCCATATCAGAAAATCGTAGAAATCCTCCGGGACACTGAGGACACTGCTATTGACCACCGCACGGAGAGGGCTGTTTTCCTCAGCCAGAATGCCCCACAGCATGGCATACATATGAATTTCTTCTTTTGAAAGCGGCTTCTCATAGGGTAAAAAAACTGCAAACTCTTCTGCCGAAACCTCACCCCAGCTATGATAAGAGACAATATTTTTATCGCGGACTACATACTCCGGAATCTTAACTGCCGATATCTGGTTGTCATACCCCTTTAATATCTGGCACAGGCTGTATAGACCGCATCTGGAATAAGGGGCATCGCTGTACCATATTCTGACAGATTCCCCTTCGTCCAGAAAATCCCTTAACCGCCGCAATTCTTTTACATAAAAATCATCGGCACTTTTTAACTCATTTCCTATCTCTTCATCCTGCGCCCATTGTTCTTGTGCATACATGGAATAGATCAGTTCCCTGCGGTATGGGCTTTCCATTGGTTCCCTGATGTTTCCTATATCCATTATAAATCCAAGACAAATAACTTCTTCCGATGTTCCTTCTATCCAGCCGCTGAAAGGCTTTTGGGGCGGTGCTTTTTTCCCGGCCATCCAGACGGACGTAGGGCCATTGACTGTTCCCACAATTATTTTATTCTTTGCCGCTTTCATGGAAGCGGCTTCACTCTCGCCAAACAATACCTCTATCACAGCAATCAAATCTCCTTTAACGATTTCACAGCCTTTTCCTACTACCAATCATAGCAGAAAAAGGCTGTTTTTTCAACTAAAATGCGTCCATCGCGGCCTGATCAGCCAGTACAGCGTAGGAAAAGGAATCGTTGCGGCTCTCGCAGTACATATCGTTGATTAATCCAATGGAGAGCAGTTCAAGGTCTGCCATCGAAAGCCCTAGCTGCACACACCGCAGAAGGAACAGCGGCGTGGTCATTTCCCGCTCAGTTGGGCGAAGTTTTTTTAGCCTCCACATCCGTCTGCACGTTCAAGCCCCACAGTTCTATAAGCTGCGGCAATACCTGGTAAATGGAAAAGGTGTTGAATCCGTCCAGCCATTCGTCCACTTCATTCGGTATCTGCGGGTCGGCGTGCTTCGCCATCGTGTATGCGATATTCTCAAACATTTCAAGCGAAAATAAATCGAGGTTGGAATTCTCCTCATCCCCTTCCCCGATGCTTTTCTCCAGAATCCGCAAATCTTTATAAATGTCTCTCTGAAATTTCAGTCTGTAGATGCGCGGGATTGCCGCCGATGCCTTAAAAAGTACATCCTGCCCGTCTATTTCTATTTTTCTGACAATGCTCATATCCTTTCAGCCTCCTTATCCCTGTCCTTCTGTCTCTGCATCCACCGCTTTGGGTTCCGGCAGATACACGCTCTTATACCAGTTGGCATACGTCTCCGCAGATGTCTTATTGCCCGTCTTGGCTTTCACATAGCCGCTTGCCAGCGGCCTTGCCTTGATGGTCAGCGTCTCCGTCTGCACCTCCCGGCTCTCCTCATTGGTCTTGCCCTCGATCTTGGGGCGGCTTGCGGAACAGTTATACAGCACATGGCGGATTTTGCGGATGTCACCGTCAAACTCGAACAGCAGCGCAAAGGCCGCCGTCTCGGAATGGGCGTTCTCCACCAGCACCTCATTATTGTCCGCTTCCTCCTTCAGCACGTCCGTGCGGAAACTTTCAGGAATGAGAGCAAGCTCCAAGTCGCCGTCATAGCCCATGTTGTTGGCTATGATGTAATACTCGATGCCGTCCGCATAGAACGATTCCGGCTCCCCGTTGGGGTCTAAGGCGATGGAAACCGCGCCGGGCATTGCCACGGGAGTCTCAAATCCGATTTCCCCATTCTCCTGTGTTTTCTGCAGGGCATAATGGCAGTTGCAGATGTTGAATTTCACTTTATTGTTGTTCTTCATTTCAGACCTCCATTTCATACAAAACTTCGTACAGCTTCTCCGATTCAATCCACGTTTCTGATTTCCTATAGAAAATACCGTGCTTCAAAAGCACCGCCTCTATGGTTTCTTCCAGATCGGGATTTTTTAGATCGGTGTACAGTTCAATGTCAAGCTGGTTTATTTTGAAATACGCGATCCCGTCCGCTGCGAAATTGGCAGCTTTGGGATATAAAAATACGAGGAAGGGCGGCTCCGGGGATTCGCCCTCGACAAAATGGTCATAGGCGAAAGGCAATCCCATCTCGCCTACCATTTTTATCACATCATCATAGTTCATCCTTCCAGCCCCCTTTTGATGCCTTCCTCCAGTTCCCGGATGCCTGCTTGTTCCGCAGGGGCGATATGGGGGAATGCCCGGACACGCCCGCCGCCCCGCTTGGCATGGCCTTTTTCCAGCAAATGGGTGAGCTGGTAACGCTTTTTGTTATGCACCACCAGTTCTAAGGAATTGGCAGTCTCTTTCTGCTTTTTCACCGCCCACCCCTTTTTGTACTGCCCCGTCCGTACCGGGGCATTGGCTTTCACTTCCGTTTTGACCGTGTTCCCGGCTTTGGTCACGCAGTCCTTCATCACGTCCGTGGCAAGCCCGGCAAACTCAATGAGGCCGTCCATGACCGCCTCCGCCATCTGCTCGATGGATACTTTTCTTTCAGACACATTTACCTCTTTTCCAAAGCCGCCCGCAGCTTTATGGTTTTATTCTGGTATTTCACGTTGTCAATGAACGTGATGTTATAGACCTGTCCCCGGAACAGGATGCGGAAATGCTCCGTATCAATGGCGGCGGCCTCGCTGCAATAACGGATGAGGAAGAACACTTCCTTCTCCGCATTAAGCTGCGCCGCCTCCCAATACTCCTTCCCGGAAAGGTTGTTCACATAGGCGTGGCAGGTGTAATAATCCACCCATGATAAAATATGGTTTCCCGCCTTGTCATTTTCAGCTATGCTTTTCTGTATGGTTATCTTATCTTTCCATTCCCCCAGCGCCATCAGAACACCTCTCTCCGTATGCCGAATAAAAGGGAGCGCAGCGTACCCACCAGCTCCCCGTGGTCTGCCTGCTCCCGGTGTTCATAAAGGTAGGCGGCGGCATAAAGGACGGCGATCCTCGCCATCGGGAGGTGCGCTTCCAGTTCTGCTATATCCATCCGCGCCACATCCGCACACAGGCTTTCCCCGGTCTCGACCAGCCCGGAAATGAAATCGTCCTCATCCGCACTGTCCACCCGGAGATACTGTTTCGTTTCTTCCAGCGTAAGAACCGCCATCCATGCCGCCCCCTTTCTTATGATGCCGCTGATGCAGTTTTCTTCACCGTCATGGTCTTTACCGCTTCGGCAAGGATCAGCTTGCCGTCCACCCTCTGGCTTGCCAGGAATCCCACCTGCCCGGTGGCCGCAAACAGTTCATTCAGACGCTTGAAGGAGCGCCCCTGCCTGTCAGCAATCCAGTAATAGGAAAAGTCACCGAAGGCCATCACCTTATTTCCCGCCGCCAGTTCCGGCACATAGGAGGAAGTGTGGTAAGGGCGGTTTAAGATCATGTCCGGTACGCCCGCCTGGACACTCGGCTGCCAGATATAATTCCCGTTATTATCTTTCAGTTTCCGCAGGGCTTTCACGGTGGTGTCATTCAGCAGCCACACAGCCTTTTTGCGGTAAGGCGCTTTCAGGGAATAAAAGAGATCCATCACGTCATCAAAGGTGATGTTCGCCGTGGCGGTGGTTACGCCATCGGAAGCGCCGCCCGCAGCGTTCAGGATGCCCGTGGGCTTGCCCTTGCCGTCCCCAATGAAAAAGGCTTCCTCCTCCTTGGTCCCGATCCTGCGCCCGAACTCTTTGGAGATGTAAGCCTCTAAGTTGAATACGTTGTCATTTAACAGTTCATCCGATACCTTGATCATGGTCGCCACCTTGAACGCGCCGATGGAGACCTGCCCGAAGGAATCGTCCGATTCCGGGTATGCCCCTTCCTCGTCAATCCATGCCGCCTCGCCTTTGGACGCCACCACGGGGATTTTCCTGTCGCCGCTGGAGGTCTGGATGACTGTGGCAAGGCCCCGGAAACAGTTCTCTTCCTCCAAAGCCTCCACCAGCGTATGCTCGAACTCGTCCGGCACAAGGTAGCCGCCCTCGGAATCCGTCCCCACCTGCAGGGCGTTCTCCACATCGAAGAAGTTCTTCCGGCGCATGGCGTTCCAGAACGTCCTCCTGTAATTATCAGTCGCCCTGCCCGTCTTTTCCTCCCCATCGGGATGGTTATTTGGCTTGTTGGTGATCGGCTCGGAGGTGGGTTTATTCAATTCCGCGTCAATGGCGGCCTGCCGCTCCAGGCGCTCGATCTCCTTCCCCAAATCCACCACTTCCTTCTCCATCTTCTCATAGGCGGCGGTGTCCTCTGCGGAAAGCAGCCCGTCCTCACCCCTCTTGCTGTCGAGGAACTTCTTCGCCGCCTCCCATGCCTTTGCCCGTTTTTCCCTCAGTTCTAAAATCTTGCTCATAACATTTCCCTCCATAAATTTAATGTGATAACAGTTGCAGCCTTTTTTCCAATTGCTCTATGGGTACTTTCGCCTCCGGCTTTTTCGGAATCAGTTTTGTCAGCAGGGAGTTTGTCACCGCTGTGCGGGAGAACATCATGCCCTCCATAGCCACATCCTCTGATTCATCTGTACTTTCCCCTTCATGCAGGATGCCGTCCGCAAAGCCCAGCTCCACGGCCTTCTTCGCGTTAAACCACGATTCCGCATCCATTAGGTGGGATATCTTCTTGCGGTCCATCCCGGTCTTGATCTCGTAGGCGTTCATGATGCTTTCTTTCACTTCATTTAACATCTCCCCCGCCTTCTGCATCTCCTTGGAATCACCAATAGCTACTGTAATCGGATTGTGGATCATCATTAAACTTAATGGGGACATCAGCACTGTGGTACCCGCCATAGCGATGACGGACGCTGCGGATGCCGCCAGCGCGTCCACCTTCACGGTCACATCGCCTTTGTACTCCATGAGCATGTTGTAAATCTGTGCCGCGGCGTACACATCGCCGCCCGGTGAATTGATCCACACGGTGATGTTGCCGCTCCCGGCATTCAGCTCCTTTGCGAACAGGGCGGGCGTCACCTCATCCCCGTACCACGTCTCATCCGAAATCTCGCCGTTCAGCACGAGGGTACGCTCCTCCTCATCCCCCGCATCGTTTTTGATCCAGTTCCAGAACTTCCTTTTCATTCTCTGCTAACCTCGCTTTCTGCATAGAAAAAACAGGCAGAATATCTCCGCCTGCCCCTGTATATTTATTTTTCCTGTTCCCCCGGCACTTTCCCGAGAAGCCCAGCGTCTTTAAGTTTGCATAGATTCCCATTAATGAGGTAGAGGTTCCCACCATCTTCCTCCGGGATAAGATTCATGTTCTCCATCTCGCGGATGTCGTTACTGGAGAGCCACCCGTTCTGCCGCCCCACCGCATAGCCGCTCATACGGCTCTGGTAGTCGCCACGGAGCAGGCCGTCCACGTTCATCTTCACGAAATACTCCTTCTTCTCCTGCGGGAGAAATAATGCCCTCTGTATGGACTGCTCCCAGCGGACCACCCACGGGTCTAAAGTATATTTCACGAATTCCAAAGACTGCTGCTCGATATTGCTAAAGCTGCTCTTGTCAAGGTCCCCCACCATGTGCGGCGGGATGCGGTACAGCCTTGCGATCTCGTCTATCTGGAACTTCCGCGTCTCCAAAAACTGTGCTTCCTCCGGGGGAATCCCGATCTGCTGGTACTTCATGCCCTCCTCCAAAACGGCGACCTTCCCGGCATTCTTCGAGCCGCCGTAAACGGAATGCCAGCTCTCCCTTACCTTCGCCGGGTCTTTCAGTACCCCCGGATGCTCCAGCACGCCTCCCGGTGTCGCCCCGTTCTCGAAAAAGGACGCGCCGTATTCCTCGCAGGCCAGCGTCATGCCCACCGCGTTCTTTGCCATAGCGATGGGCGAATACCCCACCAGCCCGTCAAAGCCAAGACCGGGGATATGCAGCACATCCTCCGGCTTAAGGCGCACCCTGCCATACTCGGAAAAGTTGGGGTTCTCATCGGTGTTCCGGGTGTAAGTGTAGAAAAGCCGCCCATGCCCGTCACGGTCAACCTCCATCTTGTCCGGGAGCAATGGATATAAAGATAACACCCTGCCGCTCCCGTCCCGGATGACCTGCGCGTAGGCATTGCCCCATATGAGGAGGTGGCTCATCAGCGTCTCCCGGAACACGAAGGAAGTCATCTCCGGGTTCGGCTCGTCATGGAGTAAATAATAGAGCGGATGGTCATACACACGCTCTTTTCCCGTTTCCGTATAGCGGTACACATGGATGGGGAGCGATGCCACCGCCTCCGCCAGTATCCGCACACAGGAATAGACCGCCGTGGTCTGCATGGCGGTACGCTCATTTACATTCTTTCCGCTGGTGCTTCTCCCAAAGAAAAAGGAATAAGCCTGGCCGCCGTAGCTGTCCTTTGGCTTATCCCTCGCACCCCTCATTCCAAAAATGGATGACAGTTTCATAGGCACCTCCTTAAAAACAGGCAAAAAGAAAGCACCTCCGAAGAGATGCCTTTTACAATAATAGACTTTTTAAATTAAGTCTACTAATCAAACAATGAAAAATTCAAATTCACGCATATTTCACTGGTTGGGATACCTGTTATTTTACAAAAATCACGAATATCATTCCAATAATTCCAACCTGTTTCATAATCTCCATATAATACACAAAAAGGGCATCCATACTCATCAGTATCAGGTTCTGAAATCAATCTCCTGCGTTTTAAGATATCAATTTGTAAAAGTATATAAGATGCATCCATACATATAGCTGATTCTATTTCATGTAGTGGTACGTTGCAATTTCCTAGAACATCCGAAAAAGAACGATCAACCATGATAGCAAGAAGTGAACGAGTCTCAATAGGCACATCAATTAGTTTGTTTAACACTGTATTTAACACTCTTGAATTTTCAGCATTTTCATAATCTGAACAACCATATTCCAATACATCTGATAGTTTATGACAAACTTTCGATGTTGTAAAATTACTTACCTTTCCATAATCCATAATCGAGTTACTCATTTTTTGAATTATTCCAGAAAATTTATCCTCATGATCCTTTTTCATCTTTTTCAGTTTAGCCACAGGATATTCAGCAACATTATTTGTTACTACATGATGTTCATAGTACATCAGCATAAGGTTATCAAATGAACGCCTTTCTTCATTAGTCATATTCGGATTGAAACGTTCACCACCTTCCTCCGCCGCTTCTATATGACATATTTGTCCTATGAAATCTCCCTGCTCATTCATCATGACATTATGGCATCCCGGAAAAGCACAGCGGTTTCCTGATTTCAAAAAAAGTTCTCTCAACACATCCTGTGTAGGCGCCAATCTTTTGACTTTCTCATTCATACTTATGTCCTCTAATACTCTTTAAATAAATTCACAGCTAACATCTAAAACTACTTTTTCAGTATATCATAAACTTCATCGTTCTAAAAGGACAAAATCCCCCTCTCATCGTACACACTGCCCGTACTGTTGCTCCCGTTGCGTATTGCACGGTCTAATCCCATAATGGTGGCAACCGCTCCGTCAATCTTCTCCGTGGACTTCTCCTTGTCCGGCTTGATGTTCCCTGCCGGGTCCGTGCGGACGAAGATGTTATCCATCATCCACCGCAGGACGGGATGCCCGCCGTGAGCAATGTTCTTCTCCAGCACCAGTTCCATCAGTCGCTTGGTGGGCGGCGACATATCCTTAAAGCCCTGCCCGAAGGGAACCACGGTAAATCCCAATCCCTCCAGGTTCTGCACCATCTGTACCGCGCCCCACCTGTCGAATGCGATCTCTTTGATATGAAATTTCTTTCCGAGATCATCAATGAAATTCTCAATAAAACCATAGTGGATCACGTTCCCTTCCGTGGTCTGCAAAAATCCCTGCCGCTCCCACACGTCATACGGCACATGGTCACGCCGCACCCGCAGGCGCATATTTTCTTCCGGTATCCAGAAGTATGGCAGAAGGATGTATTTCTCCGTATCATTTCTCGGAGGGAATACCAAAACAAAAGCGGTGATGTCAATGGAGCTTGACAGGTCAAGACCGCCGTAACATTCCCGCCCCAGCACTTCCCGCTCGTCCACGGGGAAAGCGCAGGCATCCCATTTCTCCATCTGCATCCACCTTGTGGACTGCTTCACCCACTGGTTCAGACGGAGCTGCCGGAATATATTTTCCTCTGCCGGATTGTCCCTTGCGCTCAGATACGCATTCCGCACCTTCTCAATGTCAATGGTATGCCCCAGCGAGGGATTGGCTTTCCTCCACACATCCTCCGATGACCAGTCCGCATCATCAGACGCGCCGTAGATAACGGGATAGAATGTAGGGTCTATCTTCCTCCCCTGCAGGATGTCCTCCGCCTTCTGGTGCTGCTCGAAACAGACGGAATGTCTATCCGTGCCTGCAGTGGTGATGAGGAAGAATAACGGCTGCGTCCTGGCATCGCCGGAGCCTTTGGTCATGACATCGAACAGCTCCCGGTTCGGCTGGCTGTGCAGCTCGTCAAAAATGACTGCGTGGACGTTCAGGCCATGCTTGGTGTAGGCTTCCGCCGAAAGCACCTGATAAAAACTGTTCGTGGGCTTATAGACCAGCCGCTTTACCGACATAACGGGCTTGATGCGCTTCTTTAATGCCGGACACTGCTCCACCATGTCCACCGCCACGTCAAAGACGATGGATGCCTGCTGACGGTCAGAGGCACATCCATAGACCTCCGCGCCCCACTCATTATCGCCGCAGGTCATATATAACGCCACGCCCGCCGCCAGCTCCGATTTCCCGTTCTTTTTGGGAATCTCCACATAGGCAGTGTTGTACTGCCGGTAACCGTTCTCCTTCACCGTGCCGAACACATCCCGGATGATCGCCTCCTGCCACGGGAGCAGGTCAAAGGGCTGCCCCCGCCATTTCCCCTTGGTATGTTTCAGGCAGTTGATGAAATCTACGGTACGCTTTGCCTTTTCCTCGTCAAACACTATCCCCCGCCTCCCTTAAAGAGCAAAAGCTCCATCGTGTCGCTCTCTTTGTCCTCGCCGCCTTCCGCCACGATGCGGCTCCGGGAGGAAGGGGTAAGGCCGAACTGCTCGCAGAAACGGTTCATGATCTTAAGGTAGGTCTGTGCGATGGACACCTGCGGGACCTGCTGCCAGTAGCCGGAGGGCGTCTTTACGATGGTGCCGTGCTGGGTGATGAATTCCTCGGCTTCCTTCCAGCGCGCATACGCCTGGCAGTATCCGGCGAATGCCGCCATGTCTATTTCCGTGAGGATGCCCAGCTTCTCCATCTGCCCCGCCATCCGCTTCCATTCTTTTTTCGCCTCGCCCTCCAGCCATGCCGGACAGCGGGGCGCTTTTTTCTCCGGCTTCGGCTCGCCCGTGTTCAGGCTCCGCTTGCCAGGGTTGCCCTCCAGCGCCTTTACCGCCGTGGGCTTTGGTTTCCTTCCGCTCTGCACCTGTGCCGCCTCCTTCCCCTCAAATTCACGCAGCAGAAAAGGGCTCCCGGAGGAACCCTTTCCCGCCGCTATGTATGCGCCTTTACTGCGCCCGGCTGATTGCCCACTGCATGGCGTGGCCGCTGTCCTTGAAAACCTCCTCTGCGACCTCCGTAAGATTGAGCCTGCATTCAATCGCCCCAAGCCCCGTTTCCTCCGGCGTCTCGATGAACTCGTAAATGGCTGCCTCGTACTGCCCCCGCCAGTTTACCATCGTCACCAGTACCTTTTCCCCGAAGGTCAGTGCGCCGCCGTAGCAGCAGGGGATTTTGTCCTGCAGGTGTTCGATTGTGGTGGTCTGTAAAAAGTTAATTTCATGTTTTTTCATTTGCTTGTTTCCTCCATTTCGTTTTGGTAGTACACATGTTACCTCTGAATGCGGATATTATCCACTCAATTCTAAGGCATAAATGTGACAAAGATAACCGCAGAAAGTTGTGTACATTATAAAAGGCAGGGATGCCATCATTCCCTGCCCGTCAGTATGAAGTTCCAGTATTCCTCCCGATTTTCTTCGATAAAAAGGACCAGTTCATAAAATCCCCTGTCAAATGCCGCCCGCTGCACCGCCGCCATCTCACACATATTTGCCACACCGCTGTTTCTGATCTCGAAGATCTGTTCCTTTATTTTTTCCGTCATCATCCTGCCTTACGCCTCCTTTGACTCCATCCTGATCGCCGGGATGACCGCCCGCTCCATCGTCTGGAAGTCTGTGTAGTTTGCCTTGACCTCGGTCAGCCCAGCCATCCGGAAACCGTGCTTTTCAAATTCCGCAAGGGTCGGGATCAGGCTTGAAAAAGTGCTGCTGATGGTAAACTCGCTGATGCCGTTCTCCTTAAGCGTCCGGGTGATCTCCGGGATATCCCTATCCCTGATGGTTTCGCCAAAATCAATGCTGTCATTGCCCGCCGTGATGCTGTTGCGGTATGCCCAGAACAGTGTGGGGTTGATCCCCCAATCCTTAAGGCTTGCTGCCTGCTCCGCAATGGCTCTTTCAAAAAGTTCAATCTTCTTCATGGTGTGTGTCCTCCGTTTTTGTATTTTCCCTTTCGGTAGTACACATCTTAACTCTGAAAGCGGGTATTATCCACTCATATCTGCACTATAAATGTGACAAAGATATGGGTGGATAACTGTGCATCTTATGGCGGTTTATGAGAACTCCACCATATGTAATGTTTTGCACACACGCTTATAATCCCCGCACTTTAATGCTTCCCTGCCGCTGTGCCTGACCTTCCGGTTCAGATACTTTTTATTGAGGGAAATGCCGCGGCGCAGCTCGCCCCTCATGCTGTAGGAGCCATTGCCCCGCTGCCAGCAGTTGCGCTTTTCATGTGCATTTCCACGCATCCGTTCCTGCATTGCCATACCGTCCACCCCTTTCCGATTCCGGCATTTATTTCCTGACCACACCGCATGCCCTGACCTCATAGACTGCCCCGACCCGGTTCCTGTTATAATCCTCACAGCTCACGAATCCCTCACCGTACAGGCCGGAATTAAGGTTAATGTTCCCGCACTGCTGTATCTCGTCCACTCCTTCCGGGTGGTAATAGACCGGGTACTGGCAGTTGTTGCCGATGCCGTGCGCATGGGTGACTGTCCTCCCGATGCTCATCCTGTAATATTCCAGATAAGCGCCGAGTTTCTCTTTCAGCAGGTGCATCTGCACACTGTCCGTCCCCCACTCATAGCGGACTATTTCTTCCACATTCAGGGCATCCATGAACTCCCCGACTGCCTCCGCCATCGTCTCCTGCATCGTGTCGTCATATACAATCCTCATGCTGCATCCTCCCTCCTTTCAATACACGAGTGCCTTTACGCTTCCCCGCCTGTCACGGACATCCGATTCTTTGCACCGGAACCCCAACAGTTCCTGAATCTCCATCTCCACGGCATACTCTGGGTTTCCCGGATGGCCTTTGGGCTTCCTCTCCCCCGCCAGTACCTTTTCCACCTCCTGCGCCGTAAGGTCAACATATCCCGACGGGGTCATGAAATGGAATTCTTTCCTGCGGGAAACGTAGCGCCGGAGCAGCTCCCCCACGGTCACCTCCCCGTCCTCAATCTTCCGGCATTCATCCTCACCGAATATCACCGCAAGGCTGCTGCCGTTCTGCCAGTTTACATGGATGCTGCCAGTGTCATCAATGCCCGTCACCACGCCCTGCAGTCCGGGCGGCATCTCCCTGTAGGGGTCATCCATCTTTACCAGCTCCACCCTGCACCCCGGCGGGTATTCCGCCCGCAGGGCTTCCAGTTCCTCTTTTTTAATGGTAAGATTCATTCCGCATATCTCCTTCCGTAGACTCCGGCAGGGAGGAAAGCACCGCCTCCCTGCCCGTTCCGCTCCTTATTCCTCCGCACCGGAATCCTGTCCAGCCGGAGCCGCATCCGCAGGCTCTGCCGTTTCTTCTGCGGATGACTGTTCCGGCTCCCCTGCCGGTTCCTCCGCAGGTGCCTGTTCCTGCTGCTTTGCCGCCTCCCGCTCACTCCTGCGGGCTTCCTGCCACCTCTGTTTGTTTTCCTCGGTGCGGAAAGCGGAATGCCCTTTCAGCTTTTTCATCAGGAGATCCCGCACCTCTTTCCCATCCCTGCCGCCGAAGCCGAGGCGCAGGAGCCATATCCTCATGTAGTATTTCTCGTTTTCCTCGATGGTCTCTTTGGGGCTGATGCGTTTCTGCTCCTTTGCCTGCTGTACCATCGCCGCCGCAAGGTGCGTGAATGCCTTTATCATGTCGGGGGCATCCGCCGTGGGAAGGGTGAAGGTAACTTTCCCGTCCTGAAAGCTGATGCCCCTGCACCCTTCCGCATGGCTCTGGAATGTCTGCAGGAAAGTCTCCGCATCGGGAATCTCCGTGCCGCCCAGCGCCTCCGCCAGCTCTGCGGGAATCCGGAAAACCTCTTCCGCAAAGGCGCGGTTTATGAGGTACTGCTTGCTGTGGGTCAGGAAAATCAGGTTCTTAAGCCCCTCCGCCGCAATGCCCTCCATCGGCAGGCTGACCGCTGTTTCATCCGCCTCCGGCTGCGGGCTTCCGATGAATCCCTGCTCTGTGAGTCCTACCGTCACCAGCTCCGCCGTCTTTTCATTCTCGGTCTCCACCGCGCCCTTTTTGTCGATAGTGCAGTTCCCGATCTGGTAGCTGCAGGTGGGAACTCCCATGTACTTTGAGGGCTGCCCTAAAATCCCGCTGACTGCCTTTACTACATCTTTCCTGTTTGCTGCATTCGTCTCAATCCTCATCCTTTTTTCCTCCGTTTTTTAAGCCCTCTGGCTTTGTTTTCCCTTTCGGTATTACATTAATCACTCTGAACGGGGATAAAAGCAACATAAATGTCAGAATAAATGAGGCTTCTGGCATGATGGTGGGTACTTGACCATGCCCAATTAACAACT
>CAJUCT010000054.1 GCA_910585015.1 uncultured Acetatifactor sp. | reverse complement strand
GTGCTGCTCATCATCTCCGTCACTCTTTCATCCAAAGTCTGCATGGATTCTTCCAAAGTTTCCGTTGTGGAAATGACACCGTCCAGCTCCCCGATGATGTTCCTTGCCGTGAATACCGCGGTTCCATCCAAAACCCTGTCCCCCACTTTGGTGATCCTCGAATACCCGGAAGGCTCCGATGCCGCCGTGGTGCCTGCCTGTGTGCATACAAAAGTCGCCCACCCCGGAGCGCCCACTGCGGTCACCGCATCCCCTACGGCATAGGCAGTGGCACGGGTGAGGGTTTCCCCTCCTCCCCCGCCGCCTCCGCTCCCGGCTTTCAGCGTGGGGAACACTTTCGTAAGGCCGTCCAGACCTGCGGAAGATACGGTGAAGATGGCAAGTTCCAGATCGTAGGAGGAATTGTTGTAATTGATATTTACATCCGCATCCAGCGGCGGAAGCTCCGCTGCCGCCTGCGCCAGTATCTTGATGGGCTCATCCGCATTGGATAAATCAAGGTGGATATACACCCGCCCCTGCAATGTCTCCCCCACGTCCGCAAGGCGCACGTCAATCTCCGTTTCATACACCTCAAAGAACCGGCCACGAATCATGCCAAAGCCCTGCGAGATGTGCAGCACATTCCCTCTCGCATAGGTCACTTCGCAGCCCTTGAAGATGCCGCTGCCGGGGATCGCCGTCTCGTAGATGATGGCGTCATCCTGCGGGGTCACGTTCCCGCCCTTATAGGTTTTCAGTGTGATGTTGTCAGCCATTCTCCTGCCTCCTTAAAATCTTAGTCAAATCCAGCCGCACCGTGCCAAACACCAGCTTTGTGTCCTTCCCCCGCTCCCTCCCGGTGAGGATGCTCCTATAACTTTCCCCGTCCGAGATGATGTCCGCCACCTGTCCGAATTCCAGTTCCTCCGGCTTTACCAGCGCGTCACCGTTCATCATGGTAAGCTCTATCAGATTGGAATAGGATAAATTTGCGAACTTGTTATGGGCGGCGCTGATGGCGGCGCTCTCAAAGCTGCTCCCCTCCTCATGGGAAACCGCCTGCATCTCACACACCACCGGGGTAATGCGGTCACGGTCCTTCGTGTCATAGCCAAGATCGGGATGCAGATAATAAATCCGGGTGTTGGAATAATCCTCTGCATCATAAATCACCAGTTTATTCACATCGGCGCTGACCTGTTTTATCGTGACGCTCTTTTTGATGATGTTGGGAAGGTCGCTCTCTATGGTGATGATGCCTGCCGCCGCTTTCCCTACAATGATCTGCACTTCCCGGTTCTGGATATCCAGCTTTGTCTTTACAAGGATGCTGTACTTCTCCATTGCCGGGATGATGACGGAATCAATGAGGTTCACGATGTTGTAATGCCCGCCCTTATCGGAGGGCGTGATGTGCAGGCTCCAATCCTTTGTGGCCGTTGCCGCCATAACCGAAAGCCCTTTGATGTTCTGCATTTCATCTTCATTGATGATAAACATTTCTTTTATCCTGTCACAGATAAACTGTTCCATGCTGCCCTGCCCCTGCAAATCCACATCGAAAAGCACATCCGTATTGAGCAGCTCCATCAATGGCTTATAGGAAATAGTCTGTAGCTTTTTGGATTTATCCGTGCCATAGCCGATCTCTGTTACAATCCCGGCATACTCTTCGTCCCCTCTGCTGATACGGATATAGTCCTGCTTCTTCACACCGGGCAGGGCAAGCACCGCGACCGTGTTCCCATCGGAAGATAGATAGTCCTCTTTATAGGTAATCTCATTTACATTGGTGTTTCCCACCATCTCAAAATCCTGCGTGAAGATTTCCACGTTATACGGTCTCATAGCTGATCCTCCCTTCCACCATCACATTCAGAATATTCAGCCCCTCATGCACCACGGAAATGCGGTTGCTGCCGTACTGCAGGTGGAAGAACCGCTCCGTGGTAAAATCGCACATCTGGTATCTGTCCGCCACCACCTCGTCACTGACGCCCCGCTCCGTAATGCTGTAGGGAATCTGCGTGGTGTCGATGACCAGCTTATGCCCGTCCGGGATGCTGCCCTCGTACTTTCCCGTTTCATACAAAACATTATTCACATAGTGTTTCCATACGGGATTCGTGCAGGGGCCATATACCGTCACTTTACATGGGCTGTCCCCTCTGCTGTCGCTGTCAATCATCAGCGTGTTCTGCGTCACGTCCGCATAGGCATAAGTGTATTCGTAGGGATAGATTTTCCCGCCGATGGAGAGCGTCCCGCTGTAGCCGGAAACATTCTTATAAAACAGCCCGGTTGCCGTAAATGCAACTTCACAATCCAGCCCCGCCCCGCCAGTGATTAACTCACTCTTTGCGATTTCCGTCATCCGCACCGGAACGCGGAACGCCTCCTCCATCTCGTAGACGAGAGTAAGTGGCACCGTCCGGACGAAACGGGAGAATGCCCGGTAGTTCTGGTATGCGTTTATCCCTCCGAAAAATATCCGCCCGGCCATCACGCCCTGTGAGAATAATTCCTCCAGAGGGATGAAGTCCGTGCCGATCTGTTCATACTGCGTCCCGTCCTTATAGCCGAAGCCGCCAATGGAATGGAAAAAGGATGTCCGGGCGTTCAAATCCCATGACACCCCTTCCCCGTTTATAAGCCTGAATTTCCTTATCATGAATACGCCTTTCCCAGCTCCCGGTTCAGCCCATCGGACAGTTCCCCGACAAGCACCCCGGAATCCAATACCACCTGGCTGTTTGCCAATCGCGGCAGATACTTTGTCACCACCTCATACATGGCATCCAGCCTTGCCGCCAGTGAGGAACTGCCGCCGGAACCGCCCGCCGCCTGCGCCCCTGCCGTCATGGAATCCGTGGCAGGGATAAGTGTGCCTGCTAGTTCCTTCATGGGGCCGGTCAGCTTTCCTAAATTTCCACGGATGCCCTTTCCAAGTAAATCGATCATATCCGGCATGAAGGTGTGGAAGTTGGAAAGCGGCCCCTCGTCCGGCTCGGAGAAATGCAGGAAGGACGCAATGGTCCCCGCGATGTCCTTCACGCTGTCCACAAGGCCGCTGATCTTGGATTTGATGCCATCTATTAAACCGCCAATGATATCCTTGCCCCACTGCAATGCCTGTGAGGGCAGGCCCTTGATAAAATTAATCGCCGCATCGAATCCGCTCTTCACCGCCCCGGCGATTCCGCTCATGGCGTTCTTGATGCCGGAGAGCAGACTGTTGAATACATTTACCACCGCATCTTTCAGGCCGCCCACGATACTGGTGACCGTGGATTTAATGGCATTCCACACACTGGTGATGACTTCTTTTATTGCATTGACCACGGAACTGACTGCGGATTTGATGGCTTCCCATGCGGCGGTGATGGCGGATTTGATTGCCTCCATAATGGAAATGACACTTGACTTGATGGCCTCCCATGCCGCCACTGCCACATTTTTGATTGCCTCAATCGCAGAGGATACCGCACTCTTTATGGCTTCCCATGCGGCAATGACCGCAGATTTTATCGCCTCCATTGCTGTGGAAATAGCATTCTTTATCGCCTCCCACGCAGAGACCACCACGTCCTTAATGGCGGAAAGCACCGCCGTCACTGCTGACTTTATCGCTTCCCATACAGATGTGATTACACTGCGAATCGCCTCCATTACCGTGGTGACGGTATTCCTTATCGCTTCCCATGCGGAGGAAAGGAAAGAGCCAATGGCATTCGTGACGGTTTCAATCACGGATTTAATCGCATTCCATACCGTGGAGACCACCGTCTGTATCACGTTCAGCACGGTTGTGATGATGGTCTTATAGAACTCGAACCGCGCCACGATCAGCGTCTTTATCACATCCAGCACCGTCTGGAAGATATTTTTTATCCCTTCCCACAGCCCGCTAAAGAAATCTTTCAGGCCGTTCCATATGGCCTGCGCCGCCCCGGTGATGGCGTTCCAGATGTTGGAGAAGAAGTCTTTCAGGCCATTCCACACAGCTATGGCGGCGTCTTTTATGACATTCCATAAATTGATCCAGAACTCACGGAATCCCTCGCAGTTATTCCATAAAGCCACGAAAATGGCAATCAACGCAGCTATGGCGGCTATCACTAAAGTGACCGGGTTCGCCGCAAGGATGCCCCATAAGGCACTAAGCCCTCCGCCGATACTGGAAATGCCCCCGATCAGTGTCGGGATGAAGGTCATGATGCTGCCCACAGCCGACACAACTTTCCCGATCACGATAAGCACGGGGCCGATGGCCGCAGCGAGTAATCCGATAGTGACAATGGTGTTCTTGGTGCCCTCATCCATTCCATTCAGCTTGTCAACAAAGCCCTGCACCCATGTGACGATCTGGCGGATGGCGGGCATGAGGATTTCACCGAAGGAAATGGCAAGCTCCTCCAACTGGCTTTTCAGGATGGTAAGCTGCCCCGCAAGGTTATCCTGCATGGTCGCCGCCATCTCCGCCGACTTCCCGTCACAGTTTGCTATGGCGCTGCTCACCTTCTCAATGTCCGCAGGGGCGGCATTCATCAATGCAAGGAAGCCGGACATGGCATTCTTTCCCACAAGCGCCTCTGCCGCCGCTGCCTTCTCCGATTCTGACAATCCGCCGAAAGCCGTCCGGCAGTCTGCCAGGATGGCGCTCAAATCCCTCATGCTCCCGTCCGCATTGGTGGTGGCGATGGTGACCTCCCCGATGTTCGAACCGCAGATTTTCACTTCCCCGGAAAGGTTGCTCATGATAGTACGGAGCGCAGTTCCAGCCTGTGTGGACTTGATGCCCGCATTGCCCATCAGCCCAATCGCCTCTGCGGTATCTTCCGCAGAGAATCCCAACGCCCCGGCAATGGGCGCACAGTATTTGAAGGTCTCGCCCATCATGGAGACGTTGGTGTTGGCATTACTGGATGCCGCCGCAAGGATATCCGCAAAATGCCCGGAATCCGCTGCGGTCAGACCGAAAGCAGTCAATGCGTCTGTCACAATATCGGATGTGCTTGCCAGATCTTCCCCGGATGCCGCGGCCAAATTCATAATGCCCTCAATGCCGGAGAGCATATCAGAGGTTTTCCAGCCGGCCATCGCCATGTAGTTCATTGCCTCGGCTGCTTCCGATGCGGAGAACTTGGTCTTGCTCCCCATCTCCCTTGCCTTATCCCGCAGGGCATCAAGGTCTTTCCCCGTTGCCCCGGAAACAGCACCGACCTGGCTCATGGCGGTATCGAAGTCCGCCGCCGTCTTGACCGCCACCGTGCCAAGCCCTACAATGGGCGTGGTCACGGTCTTGGTGAGGGTAGTCCCCACCCCGGAAATCTTATCTCCAAGGTTCTTTAAATCTTCTCCCACGGCGGCGATCTTCTGCACGGCCACCGCCGACTGGCTGGCCTGTTCTTCGAGGCTTTTCAGCTTTTCCTCTGTCTCGATGATCTCCCTCTGCAAACCATCGTACTGCTCCTGTGTGATTTCACCCTTTGCCAGCGCCTCGTTTGCCTGCTCCGCAGCGGCTTTCAGGGTTTCCAGTTTTTCCTTCGTCTCCCGCACCGCATCCGCAAGGAGCCGGTGCTTCTGTGCCAGCAGTTCCGTATTGCCGGGGTCCAGTTTTAAGAGCCGCTCCACGTCACGAAGCTGTGACTGCGTGGTGCGTATCTCCCCGTTTACTCCTTTCAGCGCGGCGGTCAGCTTTGTGGTGTCGCCGCCGATTTCCACCGTAATGCCCTGTATCCTTGACGCTCCCACCCAAAGCACCTCCCCACGAAAAAAGGAAGCCCAAAGGCTCCCTGAAAAAATGCAAAAAAATAGACACCTGCTGTCATGGCAAGTGCCTATGTAAAAAATCTATTCTATTTTTCTGCTGTTGTATCAGCCCTGCAAATGAGAAGTTATCTTTTTCTATCGCTTAAAATTTTTTCATTGAATCTATCAAGAAATTCTTTGGAATTGACCCATGTAAGACTCCCATCCTCATTTGTGAAATCATAACCAGACAATTCATATAATGCAGTTGCACAAATATATTCATACATTCCCGCATTCGGACTTTTGTAGATAATCCAATATAACGGCTTCATAGCCGACTCACCCATATTCAGCACTTCATTATATTGTTCACTGTCAAATACCCTTGTCCAACCTTCAGTTATCACTATTTCTGGATTTTCCCGCTCTGCTTCGACTTCTTCTTCAACTAATGCTCGAAGTTTCGTAGCAACTGCTTCTAATACTTCTGCATCTAAATTTTCCAAATAAAGTTCCTCATTAACTCCATCCTCTGTAATTTCAAGCCAACTCAAAGAATCTGTTTCAATAATTTCCTGCGATTCAATATGTTGATTTTTAGTTTCTTCTACCTGCTGAGTTGTATCAGCAGAAATATCTTCAACATCTTTATGGTTACATGATGTTATAAGGAATAAAAAAATTATAATACCAATCATTGAAGTAATCTTTTTCATGAATGTTTTCCTCTGATAAATTACGACTTGTAAGTCATACTTACAGCCCTTTTCCACTACCAATCATAGCAGAAAAAGGCTGTTTTTTCAATCAAAATGCGTCCATTGCGGCCTGATCAGCCAGTACAGCGTAGGAAAAGGAATCATTGCGGCTCTCGCAGTACATATCATTGATGAGCCCGATGGAAAGCAGGTCAAGGTCTGCCATCGAAAGCCCTAGCTGCACACACCGCAGCAGGAATAATGGTGTGGTCATTTCCCGCTCAGTTGGGCGAAGTTTTTTTTAGCCTCCACATCCGTCTGCACGTTCAGCCCCCACAGTTCTATCAATTGCGGCAGGACTTGGTATATTGAAAATGTGTTGAAACCGTCCAGCCACTCGTCCACTTCATTGGGAATCTGCGGGTCGGCGTGTTTCGCCATCGTGTAGGCGATATTCTCGAACATTTCAAGAGAGAATAAATCAAGGTTGGAGTTTTCCTCATCACCCTCACCGATACTCTTTTCCAGAATCCGCAAATCCTTATAAATATCCCTCTGAAATTTCAGTCTGTAGATGCGCGGAATCGCCGCCGATGCCTTAAACAACACATCCTGCCCGTCAATCTCAATCTTCCTTACAATGCTCATATCCTTTCAGCCTCCTTCATCCCTGTCCTTCTGTCTCTGCATCCACTGCCTTTGGCTCCGGCAGATATACGGATTTATACCAGTTGGCATAAGTCTCCGCAGATGTCTTATTGCCCGTCTTGGCTTTCACATAGCCGCTTGCCAGCGGCCTTGCCTTGATGGTCAGCGTCTCCGTCTGCACCTCCCGGCTCTCCTCATTGGTCTTGCCCTCGATCTTGGGGCGGCTTGCGGAACAGTTATACAGCACATGGCGGATTTTGCGGATGTCACCGTCAAACTCGAACAGCAGCGCAAAGGCCGCCGTCTCGGAATGGGCGTTCTCCACCAGCACCTCATTATTGTCCGCTTCCTCCTTCAGCACGTCCGTGCGGAAACTTTCAGGAATGAGAGCAAGCTCCAAGTCGCCGTCATAGCCCATGTTGTTGGCTATGATGTAATACTCGATGCCGTCCGCATAGAACGATTCCGGCTCCCCGTTGGGGTCTAAGGCGATGGAAACCGCGCCGGGCATTGCCACGGGAGTCTCAAATCCGATTTCCCCATTCTCCTGTGTTTTCTGCAGGGCATAATGGCAGTTGCAGATGTTGAATTTCACTTTATTGTTGTTCTTCATTTCAGACCTCCATTTCATACAAGACTTCATACAGCTTTTCCGATTCTATCCATGTCTCGCTCTTGCCATAGAAAATGCTATGCTTCAACAGCACCGCCTCTATGGTCTCTTCCAAGTCGGGATTTTTCAAATCAGTGTACAGTTCAATGTCAAGCTGGTTGATTTTGAAATACGCAATCCCGTCCGCCGCAAAATTCGCAGCTTTGGGATATAAAAATACGAGGAATGGCGGCTCCGGGGATTCGCCCTCCACGAAATGGTCATAGGCAAAGGGCAGCCCCATTTCCTCCATCATCTTCAATACATCATCGTGCTTCATCCTTCCAGCCCCCTTTTGATGCCTTCCTCCAGTTCCCGGATGCCCGCCTGTTCCGCAGGGGCGATATGGGGGAATGCCCGGACTCTCCCGCCGCCACGCTTAGCGTGGCCTTTCTCCAGAAGGTGGGTGAGCTGGTAACGCTTTTTGTTATGCACAACCAGTTCCAGCGAATTGGCGGTCTCCTTCTGCTTTTTCACAGCCCATCCCTTTTTATACTGCCCTGTCCGAACCGGGGCGTTGGCTTTCACTTCCGATTTCACCGTGTTCCCGGCTTTGGTGACGCAGTCCTTCATCACGTCCGTGGCAAGCCCGGCATACTCGATCAGGCCGTCCATGACCGCCTCCGCCATCTGCTCGATGGATACTTTCTTTTCAGACATTTTTACCTCTTTTCCAAAGGGAGAATTTATTCAGCCTCCCCTTTTTTCCAAAACCGCCCGCAACTTTATGGTTTTATTCTGATATTTCACGTTGTCGATAAATGTGATGTTATACACCTGCCCCCGGAACAGAATACGGAAATGCTCCGTGTCAATGGCGGCGGCTTCGCTGCAATAACGGATAAGGAAAAACACTTCTTTCTCCGCATTAAGCTGCGCCGCCTCCCAATACTCCTTCCCGGAAAGGTTGTTCACATAGGCGTGGCAGGTGTAATAATCCTGCCATGCCAGCACATGGTTCCCGGCTTTGTCATTGCCCGCCACGCTCTTCTGAATAATGATCTTATCCTTCCATTCCCCAAGCGCCATCAGAACACCTCTTTCCGTATGCCGAATAAAAGGGAGCGCAGCGTCCCCACCAGCTCCCCGTGGTCTGCCTGCTCCCGGTGTTCATACAAGTAGGCGGCGGCATAGAGGACGGCAATCCGCGCCATAGGAAGATGCGCTTCCAGTTCCGATTTCTCCATCCGTGCCACATCCGCACACAGGTTTTCCCCGGTCTCAATCAATCCCAAAATGAACGAATCTTCATCACTGCTGTCAACACGGAGATACTGTTTCGTTTCCTCCAATGTCAGGACTGCCATCCCCATTACCTCCCATTTATGATCCTGATGATGCGGAAGCCTTCACCTTCATGGTCTTCACTGCCTCCGACAGGATCAGCTTGCCGTCCACACGCTGTGAAGCAAGGAATCCCACCTGCCCGGTGGCCGCGAACAGTTCATTCAGACGTTTGAAACTCCTGCCCTGTCTGTCAGCGATCCAGTAATAGGAAAAGTCACCGAACGCCATCACCTTGCTGCCCGCCGCCACTTCCGGCACATAAGAGGAAGTGTGATAAGGGCGGTTTAAGATCATGTCCGGCACCCCTGCCTGCACGGAAGGCTGCCAGATATAATTCCCGTTGTTATCTTTCAGTTTCCGCAGGGCTTTCACGGTGGTGTCATTCAGCAGCCACACAGCCTTTTTGCGGTAAGGCGCTTTCAGGGAATAAAAGAGATCCATCACGTCATCAAAGGTGATGTTCGCCGTGGCGGTGGTTACGCCATCGGAAGCGCCGCCCGCAGCGTTCAGGATGCCCGTGGGCTTGCCCTTGCCGTCCCCAATGAAAAAGGCTTCCTCCTCCTTGGTCCCGATCCTGCGCCCGAACTCTTTGGAGATGTAAGCCTCTAAGTTGAATACGTTGTCATTTAACAGTTCATCCGATACCTTGATCATGGTCGCCACCTTGAACGCGCCGATGGAGACCTGCCCGAAGGAATCGTCCGATTCCGGGTATGCCCCTTCCTCGTCAATCCATGACGCCTCGCCTTTGGACGCCACCACGGGAATCTTCCTGTCGCCGCTGGAGGTCTGGATTACCGTGGCAAGACCGCGGAAACAGTTCTCTTCCTCCAGTGCCTCCACCAGCGTATGCTCGAATTCATCCGGCACAAGGTAGCCGCCCTCGGAATCCGTACCCACCTGCAGGGCATTCTCCACATCGAAGAAGTTCTTCCTCCGCATGGCGTTCCAGAACGTCCTCCTGTAATTGTCCGTTGCCCTGCCCGTTTTTTCCTCCCCATCGGGATGGTTGTTGGGCTTGTTGGTGATAGGCTCGGAAGTTGGTTTATTCAATTCCGCGTCAATGGCGGCCTGCCGCTCCAGGCGCTCGATCTCCTTCCCCAAATCCACCACTTCCTTCTCCATCTTCTCATAGGCGGCGGTGTCCTCTGCGGAAAGCAGGCCGTCCCCGCCGCGCTTGCTGTCGAGGAACTTCTTTGCCGCCTCCCATGCCTTTGCCCGTTTTTCCCTTAACTCTAAAATCTTGCTCATAACATTTCCCTCCATAAATTTAATGTGATAATAACTGTAAACGCTTTTCTAACTGCTCTATGGGTACTTTTGCCTCCGGCTTTTTCGGAATCAGCTTGGTCAGCAGGGAGTTTGTCACCGCTGTGCGGGAGAACATCAATCCCTCTGCATCTTCTTCCGTATCTTCCTTCCCGTGTAGGATGCCGTCCGCAAAGCCAAGCTCCACGGCCTTCTTCGCATTGAACCAGCTCTCCGCATCCATGAGGTGGGATATCTTCTTACGGTTCATCCCGGTCTTGATCTCGTAGGCGTTCATGATGCTTTCCTTCACTTCGTTCAGCATCTCTCCCGCCTTCTGCATCTCTTTGGAATCACCGATTGCTACCGTAATCGGATTGTGGATCATCATTAAACTTGGCGGGGACATCAGCACCGTGGTGCCTGCCATAGCGATAACGGAGGCTGCCGAAGCCGCCAGCGCGTCCACCTTCACGGTCACATCGCCTTTGTACTCCATGAGCATGTTGTAAATCTGTGCCGCGGCGTACACATCGCCGCCCGGTGAATTGATCCACACGGTGATGTTGCCGCTCCCGGCATTCAGCTCCTTTGCGAACAGGGCAGGCGTCACTTCATCCCCGTACCATGTCTCATCCGAAATCTCACCGTTCAGCACGAGGGTGCGCTCTTCCTCCCCTCCCGCGTCATTTTTGATCCAGTTCCAGAACTTCCTTTTCATTCTCTGCTGACCTCTCTTTCTGCATAGAAAAAACAGGCAGAACATACCCGCCTGTTTCTATATCCTTATTCCTCCTGCGGCTCCCCCGGAATCCTCCCGAAAAGTCCTGCGTCCTTTAATCGGCATAGGTTCCCGTTGGTGAGAAAAAATTCACCACCCTCCTCCACAGGTATCAGATCCATGCTTTCCAGCCGCCGTATATCATTCGGACACATGAATCCATTCTGGATGCCGATAGAGTAACCTTTCATCCTGCTTTCATAATCGCCCCGGAGCAGGCCGTCCACGTTCATCTTCACGAAATACTCTTTCTTCTCCTGCGGAAGGAACAATGCTTTCTGTATGGACTGCTCCCACCGGATCACCCACGGGTCTAAAGTATATTTCACGAATTCCAGTGACTGCTGCTCGATGTTGGAAAAGCTGCTCTTGTCCAAATCCCCCACCATGTGCGGCGGGATGCGGTACAGCCTTGCGATCTCGTCTATCTGGAACTTCCGCGTCTCCAAAAACTGTGCTTCCTCCGGGGGAATCCCGATCTGCTGGTACTTCATGCCCTCCTCCAAAACGGCGACCTTCCCGGCATTCTTCGAGCCGCCGTAAACGGAATGCCAGCTCTCCCTTACCTTCGCCGGGTCTTTCAGTACCCCCGGATGCTCCAGCACGCCTCCCGGTGTCGCCCCGTTCTCGAAAAAGGACGCGCCGTATTCCTCGCAGGCCAGCGTCATGCCCACCGCGTTCTTTGCCATAGCGATGGGCGAATACCCCACCAGCCCGTCAAAGCCAAGACCGGGGATATGCAGCACATCCTCCGGCTTAAGGCGCACCCTGCCATACTCGGAAAAGTTGGGGTTCTCATCGGTGTTCCGGGTGTAAGTGTAGAAAAGCCGCCCATGCCCGTCACGGTCAACCTCCATCTTGTCCGGGAGCAATGGATATAAAGATAACACCCTGCCGCTCCCGTCCCGGATGACCTGCGCGTAGGCATTGCCCCATATGAGGAGGTGGCTCATCAGCGTCTCCCGGAACACGAAGGAAGTCATCTCCGGGTTCGGCTCGTCATGGAGTAAATAATATAATGGGTGGTCATACACACGCTCCTTCCCGGTCTCCGTATAGCGGTACACATGGATGGGGAGCGATGCCACAGCCTCCGCCAGTATCCGCACACAGGAATAGACCGCCGTGGTCTGCATGGCCGTCCGCTCATTCACATTTTTTCCGCTGGTGCTTCTCCCAAAGAAAAAGGAATAAGCCGAGCCGCCGTAGCTGTCCTTTGGCTTATCCCTCGCACCCCTCATTCCAAAAATGGATGACAGTTTCATAGGCACCTCCTTAAAAACAGGCAAAAAGAAAGCACCTCCGAAGAGATGCTGCCTGAAATAAAAATCTGCTTTTACGATTTCCTTTTCTTGAATTTTTCTTTTGCATATTCATAGGATTCCTGAATATATGGCTTTAATTCCTCAAATAACTGTTCCGTGGGATTCAGCGCACATATCCACCCCATCCATGCATACACCGGATGCGGGAGGATTTCTCCAGTGGCGGAAAAATCATAATCCATGTCAACGATCCCGCCTTTGCCCGGACGCCCCGGTATCTTACCGAACAGCTTAATGAACGTATTCTTCCTTACACCGATATTCACCCGGTAAATATCTTCTCTGTTCAGCCTTGAACTCTTGTCATTGTCCCCGTCCTTTTCCTTTACTGTCAGGACATAGACACCGCGTTTCAGGAGGTTTCCGGGATTATAGAATATCCCCTTCTCTCCCCAACTGCTGACCATGACCGTCCCTTCTAAATTATCAAGGCAATACTGCAAAATTTCATCTGGCTTCATCATCCTGTACCTCACCGGCTCCTTTTTCCGTGTCCAGTATAACATAAAATCTACCATCCTAAAAGGACAAAATCCCCCTCTCGTCATACACGCTGCCCGTGCTGTTGCCTCCGTTCCGTATCGCACGGTCAAGCCCCATGATCGTGGCCACAGCGCCGTCAATCTTCTCCGTGGATTTCTCCTTGTCCGGCTTGATGTTCCCTGCCGGGTCGGTACGGACGAAAATGTTATCCATCATCCACCGCAGGACGGGATGCCCGCCGTGGGCGATGTTCTTCTCCAGCACCAGCTCCATCAGCCGCTTGGTGGGCGGCGACATATCCTTAAAGCCCTGCCCGAAGGGAACCACGGTAAAGCCAAGCCCCTCTAAGTTCTGCACCATCTGCACTGCGCCCCACCTGTCGAATGCAATCTCTTTGATATGGAACTTCCTGCCGAGGTCATCAATGAAATTCTCAATAAAGCCGTAGTGGATCACATTCCCTTCCGTGGTCTGCAAAAATCCCTGCTTTTCCCACACATCATATGGCACATGGTCACGCCGCACACGCAGGCGCATATTTTCTTCCGGTATCCAGAAGTACGGAAGCAAGATATATTTTTCCGTATCATTTCTCGGAGGGAATACCAAAACAAAAGCGGTGATGTCAATGGAGCTTGACAGGTCAAGACCGCCGTAACATTCCCGCCCCAGCACTTCCCGCTCGTCCACGGGGAAAGCGCAGGCATCCCATTTCTCCATCTGCATCCACCTTGTGGACTGCTTCACCCACTGGTTCAGACGGAGCTGCCGGAATATATTTTCCTCTGCCGGATTGTCCTTTGCGCTCAGATACGCATTCCGCACTTTTTCAATGTCAATGGTATGCCCAAGCGAAGGGTTCGCTTTCCTCCACACATCCTCTGATGACCAGTCCGCATCATCGGATGCGCCGTAGATAACGGGATAGAAGGTGGGGTCTATCTTCCTGCCCTGCAGGATGTCCTCCGCCTTCTGGTGCTGCTCGAAACAGACGGAATGGCGGTCTGTTCCGGCTGTAGTTATTAAAAAGAATAACGGCTGCGTCCTCGCATCGCCGGAGCCTTTGGTCATGACATCGAACAGTTCCCGGTTCGGCTGGCTGTGCAGTTCATCAAAAATGACTGCGTGGACGTTCAGCCCATGCTTGGTATAGGCTTCCGCGGAAAGCACTTGATAAAAGCTGTTCGTTGGCTTATACACCAGCCGCTTTACTGACATAACGGGTTTTATCCTCTTTTTCAGTGCCGGGCACTGCTCCACCATATCCACCGCCACGTCAAAAACAATAGATGCCTGCTGGCGGTCAGAGGCACAGCCGTAGACCTCCGCGCCCCACTCATTATCGCCGCAGGTCATATATAACGCCACGCCCGCCGCCAGCTCCGATTTCCCGTTCTTTTTGGGAATCTCCACATAGGCAGTGTTGTACTGCCGGTAACCGTTCTCCTTCACCGTGCCGAACACATCCCGGATGATCGCCTCCTGCCACGGGAGCAGGTCAAAGGGCTGCCCCCGCCATTTCCCCTTGGTATGTTTCAGGCAGTTGATGAAATCTACGGTACGCTTTGCCTTTTCCTCGTCAAACACTATCCCCCGCCTCCCTTAAAGAGCAAAAGCTCCATCGTGTCGCTCTCTTTGTCCTCGCCGCCTTCCGCCACGATGCGGCTCCGGGAGGAAGGGGTAAGGCCGAACTGCTCGCAGAAACGGTTCATGATCTTAAGGTAGGTCTGTGCGATGGACACCTGCGGGACCTGCTGCCAGTAGCCGGAGGGCGTCTTTACGATGGTGCCGTGCTGGGTGATGAATTCCTCGGCTTCCTTCCAGCGCGCATACGCCTGGCAGTATCCGGCGAATGCCGCCATGTCTATTTCCGTGAGGATGCCCAGCTTCTCCATCTGCCCCGCCATCCGCTTCCACTCTTTCTTCGCCTCGCCCTCCAGCCATGCCGGACAGCGGGGCGCTTTCTTTTCCGGCTTCGGCTCGCCCGTGTTCAGGCTGCGCTTGCCGGGGTTGCCCTCCAGCGCCTTTACCGCCGTGGGCTTCGGCTTCCTTCCGCTCTGCACTTTTGCCGCCTCCTTCCCTTAAATTTGCGCAGCAGAAAAGGGCTCCGAAAGAAGCCCCTTTCCGCTGCTATGTATTTATCATTTATTCCTGTGCCGGAAGTGCGTCTGCCGCAGCCCTCGCCGCTGTCAGTGCGTTCTCCTCATAAAAATATGGGTCAACGCTGCGGGAAACCTCCGCGCCGTTTTTGTCATGGACGCTGAATCCAAACCCAAGCGCCTCATCATCCCATGCCGTACTCAGTTCATATCCGTTGTAAATTTCCTTCATCGTACTTTCCCTCCTTATGCCCTGCTGAGCGCCCACTGCATTGCGTGGCCGCCGTCCTTAAAAGTTTCATCCGCGATCTCCACAAGGTTCAGCCTGCATTCGATTTCCCCAAGCCCCGTTTCCTCCGGCGTCTCGATGAACTCGTAAATGGCCGCCTCGTACTGCCCTCTCCAGTTCACCAGCGTCACCAGCGTCTTTTCCCCGAAGGTAAGCGCGCCGCCGTAGCAGCAGGGGATTTTGTCCTGCAGGTGTTCGATTGTGGTGGTCTGTAAAAAGTTGATCTCATGTTTTTTCATTTGCTTTTTTCCTCCGTTTTCCTTTTGGTAGTACACATGTTACCTCTGAACGCGGGTATTATCCACTCAATTCGGAGGCATAAATGTGACAAAGATAACCGCAGATAATTGTGTACATTATGGCGGAGGGCTTATGCCTCATCCGCCTCCATCCTGATCGCCGGGATTACCGCCCGTTCCATTGTCTGCCAGTCTGTGTAGTTTGCCTTTACCTCGGTAAGCCCCGCCATCCGGAAGCCGTGCTTTTCAAATTCCGCAAGGGTCGGGATCAGGCTCGAAAAGGTGCTGCTGATGGTGAATCCGCTGATGCCGTTCTCCTTAAGCGTCCTTGTGATCTCCGGGATATCCCTGTCCCAGATGGTCTCGCCAAAATCAATGCTGTCATTGCCCGCCGTGATGCTGTTCCGGTACGCCCAGAACAATGTGGCGTTGATCCCCCACTCCTTAAGGCTTCCTGCCTGCTCCGCAATGGCCCTCTCAAAAAGTTCAATTTTTTTCATGGTGTGTGCCCTCCGTTTTTTCGTATTTTCCCTTTCGGCAGTACACATGTTACCTCTGAAAGCAGAGATTATCCACTCATATCTGCGCCATAAATGTGACAAAGATATGGGTGAATAACTGTGCATCTTATGGCGGTTTATGAGAAATCCACCATATGTAAGGTCTTGCAGATATGCCTGTATTCGCCGTGTTTCAAAGCCTGCTTACTGCTGTGCCGGACCTTCCGGTTCAGGTACTTCTTGTTCAGGGAAATACCGTGGCGCAGCTCGCCCCTCATGCTGTAGGAGCCATTGCCCCTCTGCCAGCAGTTCCGCTTCTGGTGTGCATTCCCCGGCATCCTTTCCTGCATTGCCATATCCATCCGCCCCCTTCCGTAATTATTACCCTGCATTTATTTTCTGACCACACCGCGTGTCCTGACCTCATAAGCTGCCCCGACACGGTTTCCGTTATAATCCTCACAGCTCACGAATCCCTCGCCGTACATTCCAGAGTTGATGTTGATGTATCCGCACTGCTGTATCTCATCCACTCCTTCCGGGTGGTAATAGACCGGGTACTGGCAGTTATTGCCGATACCATATGCATGGGTGACAGTGTTCCCGATGCCCATCCTGTAATATTCCAGATAAGCGCCGAGCTTCTTTTTCAGCAGGTGCATCTGCACCCTGTCCGTTCCCCATTCATAGCGTACTATTTCTTCCACGTTGAGGGCATCCATGAACTCCCCGACTGCCGCCGCCATCGTCTCCTGCATTGTGTCGTCATATACAATCCTCATGCCGCGCCCTCCTGTCTGCTTTTTCTATCCGGCAGACCATGCCGTCCACCGCCGTGATCCGCCACCCACTTCCCCGCCAGAGGACCTCCGCCATCCATAACCCCACATATCCGTTGCTCCTGCTCCGCCCGGAAAGGACTTCCCCGTGCCGGAGCATCCATTCCGCAAGGTTTGTTTTCAGGCGGTTCTCCCGCTCCATCTTTTCAGCGTAGTTCATCCGTACCCTCCCCATCAGTACACAAGGGCGCTCACGCATCCCCGTCTGTCACGGACATCCGCCTCTTTGCACCGGAACCCCAGCAGTTCCTGAACCTCCATCTCCACGGCATATTCCGGGTTCCCCGGATGTCCTTTGGGTTTCATCTCCCCCGCCAGTATCTTTTCCGCATCCTGCGCCGTAAGGTCAACATACCCCGATGGCGTCATGAAATGGAATTCTTTTCTGCGGGAAACGTAGCGCCGCAGCAGCTCCCCCACGGTCACCTCCCCGTCCCCGATTTTCACCGCATAATCTTCCCCGAATATCACTGCAAGGCTGCTCCCGTTCTGCCAGTCAACATGGGCAGAGCCGGAATCGTCAATGCCCGTCACTACGCCCTGCAGTCCGGGCGGCATCTCCCTAAAGGGGTCGTCCATCTTTACCAGTTCCACCCTGCACCCCGGCGGGTATTTTTCCCGCAGGGCTTCCAGTTCCTCTTTTTTAATATAAATACCCATTCCGCATATCTCCTTCCGTAGATTCCGGCAGGGAGGGAAGCGCCGCCTCCCCGCCCCTGCTGTTTCTTACTGTTCTGTGTCAAAACTCTGGTTCACCTACCCAATCAGGATGGCATCCGCAACCGCCTCTGCCATGTCCGTTCCCTGCTCTCCTGCCGTTTCCTCTGCGGGTGCCTGTTCCTGCTGCTTTGCCGCCTCCCGCTCGTTCCGGCGGGCTTCCTGCCACCTCTGTTTGTTTTCCTCGGTGCGGAAAGCGGAATGCCCTTTCAGCTTTTTCATCAGGAGATCCCGCACCTCTTTCCCATCCCTGCCGCCGAAGCCGAGGCGCAGGAGCCATATCCTCATGTAGTATTTCTCGTTTTCCTCGATGGTCTCTTTGGGGCTGATGCGTTTCTGCTCCTTTGCCTGCCGCACCATCGCCGCCGTAAGGTGCGTGAATGCCTTTATCATGCCGGGGTCACCCGCCGTGGGAAGGGTGAAGGTAATCTTCCCGTCCTGAAAGCTGATGCCCCTGCACCCTTCCGCATGGTTTTGGAATGTCTGCAGGAAGGTTTCCGCATCGGGAATCTCCGTGCTGCCCAGCTCCTCCACCAATGCTGTCGGAACCCGGAAAACATCTTCCGCAAAGGCGCGGTTTATGAGGTACTGTTTGCTGCGGGTCAGGAATACCAGGTTCTTAAGCCCCTCCGCGCTCATGCCCTCCACCGGGATGCTGACCGTTGTTTCATCCGCCTCCGGCTGTGGTTCTCCGAGGAAGCCCTGCTCCGTGAGTCCTGCCGTTACCATCTCCGCCGTTTTTTCATCCTCCGTTACCACCGCACCCTTTTTGTCGATGGTGCAGTTCCCGATCTGGTAGGCGCAGGTCGGAACCCCAAGGTACTTTGAAGGCTCTCCCAAAATCCCGCTGACTGCCTTTACCACATCTTTCCTGTTTGCTGCATTCGTCTCAATCCTCATCCTTTTTTCCTCCATTTTCGTGTTTTCCCTTTCGGTATTACATTAATCACTCTGAATGGGGATAAAAGCAACATAAATGTCAGAATAAATGTCACAATAAAAAATCCGGGAACTGTGCATAGTACACAATGCCGCAAAGCACGAAATATACGTTCGGCAGGGCGCAGCCGTTCCCCCACATACGGTACTCCGCCGAATCGGAATGGGGCTTTTTCAGCCATTTCCTTATCTGGCTGTCGGACTTCGACTTTGTGGAAGTCCCCGTGATCTTACGGTGGGTTTCGAACACCTCACGCCAGAATATCATTTCTTCCTCCGTGGGATTCTCCGTCCCCAGCCCGTCACACCACCAGTCCGGGAAGCCCTGTAATCTTGCGCATTCCGTGGGTGTGAGCCTGCGGACGATATAGTCCGGCTCTACGATATGATAATCGCCGCTGAACGCCTCCTGGTTGCCGAGCCACTGCTTGGAGCCCATGCTCGCGGAGATCGTACCAAATACATCCTTGCCCGATGCCGTCCGCACATCATTTATTACCGGCGGGTCCTTATAATCCGTAGCCACCAGCGTGTTGGCCAGTTCCTTTTCCGCCCGCATGAAATAGGAATTCTTGCTCGTGCAGTAGGTGGGGTATGCCACCGCATGGCGGTCTGCCCCGGTCAGGCTGAAACACACCTCCTCATTCACCCCGCTGCCCTGCGGCCCGTTCTTATCCTCCCTGCCGATCATGGAGCCCTGCACCGCAACTACAGCGATGCCGCCCTGATTCGAGGACGGATTATTACAGTTACAGTCAAGTGTCCGTGCGGTCTGTGCCTCATAAAAACCGCTGTGCGGATTGCCGGATTTCATGGCGTTGCTCTCTTTGGAGCAGATGCCGAATGCCTGCACCACAAGCT
>CAJUCT010000053.1:7810-19805 GCA_910585015.1 uncultured Acetatifactor sp. | reverse complement strand
TAGACCAGATACCCACCGTCCATTTAGGCGTTGCCGCTTCCGCTATGGAGAAGCGCGGCATCCGCACCGAGCGCGGCGACCTCAACCGCGAAATCGAGGTAACGAATAAGCGTTTGCGGCAGTTAAAGGCGCGTATCTCCAAACTGCAAAACTGGTTAAAGGAAGAAGCCGAGAACACCGAGCCGCCCACCCTTGCCGACTACATTCAAGGCATTTTGTCACGCAAGGCACAGACGGGAAAATCGGGATATTCACAATCGTTGTATAACCTCAAAGACGCGGCAAATATGCTGAATTTCCTGCAAGCCAACAACATCATGGATATGACGGGGCTTGATGAAAAATTCAAGTCCATGATAGGGGAACAACTGGATATTCAAGGGAAACTGAAACCCGTTGAACGGCGGCTTGCCACTCTGAAAAAGCACTTAGAGCAAGCCGACATATATTTCAAGTGTAAGGGAAAGAAGCCGCTGACCGAAGCCGAACAAATCTTATTCACAACAGCGAAAGATTATCTTAAAGGCGTGATGAACGGCAAGACCACAATCCTGACAAAGACATGGAAAGAAGAATACACCAAGCTGACCGCCGAGAGGAAAACACTCAATCAGCGGTATCTTGCATTGAAAGAGGAAGTGAAAGAAGCGGAGAAAATCAGAAAGAGCGTTTACAGTATCTTGCGGCAGGAACAGCGGGAACAACCGCCCCACAGAAAGCAGGATATGGAGCGATAACAGACAGGGCGGCGGGATTGTCAATGCTTGCCACCGCCGCCCTGTTTTGGACTTTTATTAGACCGATAAACTGGAAGTTGTCAGCCTGCATGAACCATATCTCGGTGTGTCTCTGCATAAGTACGGCACAAATCGGAAAACTTTCCATCTGTATAATCCGTGAAAACATTATCTGCCTTGTCCCATATATCAGAATTTTTTCCTGACATAAGAGAATCCCAAAATTCTTTATCTCCTTTTGGGAAAATACCGTTCGGCAAAGTATCAACTACTGCATTAAGAGCGGCAGCACATTGGGATGCCCCTATTTCTTCTAATGCCTGTACCGCTTCACGACCATAAATCGCAAAATCTTCAAAAAAACTGAGCAACGCATCAGCTTGTGTTGCATTCTCCAGTTCCAGTACCAAAAAAAGTGTTTTTTGCGTGTGGTTTAGGTTAGATATATCAAAATTTCCCTCCACTCTATTTGTTACGAAAGACCACAATATTTGTTCTAATGTCCATGAAAAATCATCATTCTCATCCATCGCAAACAAAGCGTTCCAATCTCGGTTTTTAATGATGTTCTTCATCTGTGCTTCCTTTTCTGCCCATTGCCTTTGTATTTCTTTTTTTGACATTGGCATTTTAATCTCTCCTCTCATTAAATCCCGATTTATCGGTTTATACTGGGGAAAATTATACCATATCCAATTACGAAAAGCAATCCCCCGTTCTATGTCCGTTCCGATTATCCAGACGGTCAAGGGACGAGTTTAAAATTGTTATATGACGGAAAATCATTTCTCTTTGAAGAAACTGATTTTGAATAACGAAGAAAAATAATTTTTTGTTAGCAGATAGTCAACACCACCGCCGCGAGTGGGGAACCTGCCAGCCCCACGGCCACAATCCGCGAGGGACAAGCTGGCCGCTTGCCGCGAGGCTGTAAATAAAGGTTCTTACGGCAGGACTTAATTCAGCCAGCAGGCTCCTCCAATCATTCTGTTTCTCACTCCCCTCATCCAGGCTCCGCAGTTCTTCTGTGGCAAATTTGCGGAGCTCACAGTATTTTGGCATGACCTGCTCCATTTTTGACAAGGTATCCTCGATGTCGTCTCTCGGATCATTGCAGGCGCCCGGAAACTCCTTCAGGAGTTTTTTCATATAATCGGAATTGTGTCTCACACATTCTTCCAGGTGTGTGTACCCTTCCGTTTCCTTTCCATTCGGCAAATCCCACACGCCAAACAGTCCTTGCGCTCCTTTGCCCCTTACAGCCGGACTATAATAATAGGATTTCCTGCAGAAATTCCCTGTGTTTCTCCTGCTCCCTTTCATAAACATCCACCCTGTTTGGGTCGCCGCTCCTGTCATGGAAAGCAGGGAACAGGAACCCGCACTCCGGTGTTCCCATCTCATAATCCTCGTCCACCGGGCAGACCGCACAGACCATGAACTGATAAACTTCCTCTGACTCTCCGAGGCGCTCCCCGTCTGAGGCTTTCAGCGGCACATCATAACTGCCATGAAAGAAGGAGACCGCAAACCTTCCCTCAGCCCGGTACTTCTCCCCGAACATCTCATAGAACACTTCCAACAGGGCATCGTTTTTCAGTCCACACTCGTTAAGCGCCGCCAACATCTGCCATATACCGCCCGATTTCTTAGCTTCCGCAGGAATGCAATACTCCTTAATCTGCACGTTCGTCTCTGAAAAGGGAATCGCCTTTGCGATATCCAGATTCTTCTGCTGGTCTTTTGCCGCAAGCCTCTGAAAATGCCTGTTGAATGTGCCATCCACATACCCCTCCTCATCAAAGTATGCCCCAGCGATCCTGTCAAAACAATTTCTTTTCAGCGTCATGCGCCTTGTCAGTTCCAACATATCCTCCCGGTTGATCCTGCCCATATCCTGTCCTGCCTCCTGCCTGTAATCCATATTATAACGTACAACCCGTAATCATTCTCCCGTCCCGGCTTAGCAGCCGTATTACGTGAATGCTGATATGGTATGAACAGCGCTATCTTGAAAGTTTACGGAATATACAGCCTGTCCATAATGCACACAAACCAACTCCCATGAACATATGTACCGCGGCAAGCAGTGAACTATATGCCCCGAGCGGCACATAATTGCCGTAAAACATTTTCGTCCAAGTACATTTCCGCATTCATTACAAAACCACATACCAGCACAAATTCTCTTTAAGATTTTAGCCAATCATACCACATTATCTGCAACTATTCAATTTTCAAAACATTGTTCTTCCCGGACACTTATATGCCCTACACCGCCCACAGGCTCCACGAACACAAATATGTTACAGGTGCCGTTTCGGACATATTCGAAATCGATTTTCTATGTGTCACCCGGGCGCATGGGCAACCATAGATGTGGCGAACGTAGTTGGCACACACGCGGTGTCACCTTGCCACATACAGTCTTATGGCTTTTCATCTCCCCACCATCACCCTTCCCATTAACCAGCCTTATCCCGAAATCCATAAAGAAATATTACACAATTCACTCTCCGGTACATCACCAACAGTCAGATCCGTTTTTCTGCATCTAAGTATATGAGGGACCAGTTAATGTTGTCAGCCTCATGGATTATGTTTGCTTAATCATTACCGGGGTCTGCCTCCCGGACAATCAGTGCTTCCAGGGCAAGGTGAATATGAACTCCTCCGTGCCGATGGGGCAGGAAAAACTTTCACCGCTTTCCTCCGGCATGGCCCCGATACATCGTCGCCAATAAAGCTGTCATGTACTTGCTCCTCCTGTAAGGAACGCCCGACAAGCAGCATCGCTGTTTTTATTATAGCGCGCAGATATACCTTTTAAAACCATGCCATATTATGTGCCGAGGTATGCATAGCCTGCAAATCTTTGCAGCCGCCTGACTGCATCCATTAGTCATCTGAAACTTACCCGCAGGATTGACTTTTCCCGCTGTTGGTATTATAATTGCAGCAAGAATGAAACAGAAAACAAGTACACACATTTAAGTGTGATACTTACCTAAAGGAGAGCGTAAATTGGACAAGCGCTGTATATCACAAGAATGTCTGGAAACAACAGGTTTCAGCTACACATTATCCCTTATCAACGGAAAATATAAAATGACGATACTTTATACGCTTATGGAATTTGGCGTAGTCCGCTTTAATGAAATGAAAAAATATATTGGAGAAATCTCTTATAAAACACTCAGTTCTACTCTGAAAGAATTGGAATCGGACCAGCTGGTACATCGTAAGGAATATCCCCAGATTCCGCCTAAAGTAGAATATTCCCTAACTGACCGGGGCAAAACACTGATTCCCATTCTTGATTCCATGTGCGAATGGGGAGACCAAAACAGAATATGATTTATGTATACTTTCTCCTTTGCGCATTTTGCCCCCTCACAGCGCCTTCTTCTTCCATCTGCCCGCTTTATAGAACACAAAAGTAATCAGTGCGCCCAGCACCCAGGAGGTCAGCAGCGAGATCCACAGGCTCTCATACCGCCCCTGGGGCAACTGTGCCGTCCTGGTAAGGTATACCAGACCATAGGCCAAAGGAACCCGGACCGCCACCGTGGTGAGCAGGGATATCCACATGGGCGTCACCGTGTCACCGGCGCCACGCATAATTCCTGACAGACTCTGGGTCACGGCCATGGCTATATAGCCCACGGCCAAAATCTTCATCATGTCCGCGCTGAGCTGGGCCAGTTCCTGGGTATTGGTGAAGATACCCATCAGGTATGGTCCAAAAAGCAGAATCAGACCAGTGATAACCGCCGAGGTACATACGGCGATCAGTGTTCCCTGCCAGGCCCCCTTCTTCACCCGGTCGTACAGCTTGGCGCCCACGTTCTGTCCCGCATAGGTGGTCAGAGCCGTACCAAAAGAGAAATTCGGCATCATGGCAAAGCCGTCCACTCTCATGATAATCACGTTGGCGGCAATGATCATCTCCCCGAAGCTGTTGGTCAGGGACTGCACCACCACCATGGCCAGGGAAAAGATGGCCTGTGTCAGACCCGAAGGCAGCCCCAACCGGATAACAGTGAAAATATTCTTCTTGTCCGGCCTTAGATACTCTTTCTTCATGTCAAAGAGAGCCGTCATTTTCCGCAGCTTAAGCATACACAATATGGCGGATACCAGCTGCGCTATGACTGTGGCCAGCGCCACGCCCGCCACTTCCATATGTAATCCGGCCACGAACCATACATCCAGCACGATATTGAGCACCGTGGCCACCAGCAGGTATACCAGCGCGGATAGAGAATCCCCCAGCCCCCGCAGAATTCCGCAGAGAATATTGTAGTAGGCCAGCCCCGCAATGCCCCACAACAGAATCATCAGATAGGAAGTACACCAGTCTATGATGCTTTCCGGCGTGTCCAGCAGCACCAGCACAGGGCGGATGGCCAGAGTACCTACGATCATCAGCAGGATAGAGGCCACCGCCGTCAAAGTGATGGAACTGCCGATGGTCTTGGACAGATTCTCCCTGTCGCGGGACCCAAAATACTGAGAGACCATGATGCCCGCGCCCATGGCGATACCCACAAACAGCACCAAAAGCAGATTAAAAATGGGGCTTGCGCTGCCCACTGCCGCCAGGGCATTGTCCCCCACATATCTGCCCACCACAATGCTGTCCACAGTATTGTACAGCTGCTGGGCCACATTGCCGATCAGCATGGGAACCGTGAAAGTCGCAATCTTCTTCCAAGGCTGCCCCTCCGTCATATCCACCTGTCCGAACAGGCGAGTCACTTTTTCTAACATACGTTATCACCTTTTCTAAATCATAATATTCCTATTATACTGGCAATCCGGCAAAAACACAAGCATTTTATCCCGCGGCTATGCCTCCACCCCCAACCCGCGCAGTTTCTCCACCGCCAGTTCCCTGCTGTAAAATACGATCCCCGCCATCCCCTGCCGGACAGCTTCCTCCACATTTTTCTTCGTGTCATCCAAAAAAACGCACTCCTCTGCCTTCAGCCCATAGCGGCGCAGCAGCAACTGATATATCGCCGGGTCCGGCTTGATCAATTTCTCCTGATAGGAGAGAATGCCGCCATCCATCAGCGGCAGGAAATCCAGCACATGTGCACATTCCTGATGCGCCTTCCTTGAAAAATTGGACAGATAATATACCTTGTATCCCTTCCCCTTTAGATCCTGAAGCCAGGGTATGGCATAGTCATAACGCCCCAGCATATCGTGAATATTCTCTCTCACCCTCCGGATCTCCTTCTCCAGACCGGGATCATTTTCAATGAACTTATCCAGCAGCGCTTCCTCGTCCATCGCCCCCCTGTCAAATTCTTCCCACAGAGGGCTGAGTACCGTGGCCCTGGCCAGACGCTCCGTCACATCGGGACTATATTGGAAACTCTCATAAAACTCCCGCCAACGCCATGCCGCCAACACATTGCCTATATCAAATATAATATTCTTAATCATCTTTATCCCTTTCCTATTCCTGGTGATCAACATCCCACCGCCTGGGTGGGACGTTCCTCTTAATTAGCGCCCGCGACCCCTATGATCTCGAACAGCGCCCTGGCTGCCGTGGACAGACCGGCTCTGCTGTCATGGACGATACATATGCTCCGCTTGGGAATCATCTTGTTAAAACGCAGTTCAAACAGTCTGCCTGAGTCGATTTCCCCCTGGGCGAAATCCCGCACCACGCAGCCCACGCCCAGGCTGCGCAGCGCAAACTGCACGATCATATCGCTGGTGGCCAACTCAAACTCCGGCAGGACGCAAATGCCCCTTTCTTCCAGATATTCATCCATAAAGCGCCGGGTGCTGGTATTTTTTTCCAGAAAAATCATTGGCAGCTGCCTCAGTTCCTGTAGATCAAGCATCCTGTTTTTGCAGGCTATAAAACGCCGCCCCGCCACAAAAATATCCTCCAGATCCCGCACCGGCACGGCCCTGACCCGCTCCCTCGGCTCAAAGGGCGTACTGACCACACCAAAATCAATGCGCCCCTGCTCCAAAAGTCCCAGTGTGTCCGGAGTGGGGGCGTTGGTGACAATGACCTTGATCTCCGGATACGCCTCATGGAATTGTTCCAAATAGGGCAGCAAATAGTACTGCAGAGTCATATCACTGGCGCCGATGCGTATCTCCCCAGCCTCCAAATCCCGCATCCGGCGCAGTCTCTGCTCGCCCATCTCCAGCTGCTCATAGCCCCCGGCCACATACTCAAACAGCGTCTCCCCCTCCTTAGTCAGGCGGACACCCTTTGCCACCCGATAAAACAGAGAGACGCCCAGCTGCTGTTCCAGCTGCCGTACAGACTGACTCACCGCCGGCTGGGAAATGGACAGCGCCTGGGCTGCCGTAGTCAGGCTGCCCAGGCGTGCCACATGATAGAAAACCTTGTAATATTCCAGATTACTGACCACAATCGCTCTCCATTAGAGTTCCGCATATTCCCTTCTGTTCTTAGAGTTCCGCATATTCCCTTCCGAGTTAAACCTTCTTCAGCGGACTGTCACGGTAGATAATGTCCTCCCTGCCGGGGCCGTTGCTGACCATGGTGATGGGATACCCAATCTTCTCCTCAATAAACTCCACATATCTGCGGCAGTTCTCCGGCAGATCGGCATAATCTTTTATTCCACGGATATCACACTTCCAGCCGGGCAGCTTCTCCAGCACAGGCCTTGCCTTCTCCAGCCGGGCCGTCACAGGAAAATCCGTGGTCACTTCGCCGTCAATCTCATAGCCTACGCATACAGGAATCTCATCCAGATACCCCAGCACATCCAACACAGTAAAGGCCACATCCGTAGCGCCCTGCATGCGGCAGCCGTACTTGGAGGCCACACAGTCAAACCACCCCATCCTCCTGGGCCTGCCCGTGGTAGCGCCGAACTCACCGCCGTCACCGCCGCGGGTGCGCAGTTCATTGGCCTCATCCCCAAAAATCTCGGACACGAAGGCTCCCGCCCCCACCGCCGAGGAGTAAGCCTTGCACACGGTGACAATCTCCTTGATCTCATAGGGCGGCAAACCTGCGCCGATAGCCCCGTAAGCTGCCAGCGTGGAGGAGGATGTCACCATGGGGTAAATACCGTGATCGGGATCCTTCAGCGTTCCCAGCTGCCCCTCCAGGAGCACCGTCCTGCCCTCCTTAAGCGCCCTGTCCAGGAAAGCGGACACATCGCACACATAAGGAGCCACCATCTCCCTGTAGCCGTTCAATGTCTTGAGCAGTTCTGCCGGGTCTATGCCCGGCTTATGGTACAGATGCTCCAGCAGCACATTCTTCAGCTCGCAGATCCTCTGCACCTTCTCCTTCAGCAGATCCTCATCAAAAAGTTCGCTGACCTGAAAACCAATCTTGGCAAATTTATCCGAATAAAAAGGAGCAATTCCGGATTTGGTGGAGCCGAAGGACTTGCCTCCCAGGCGCTCCTCCTCATACTGATCAAACAGAATATGATAGGGCATCACAATCTGCGCCCTGTCCGAAACCAATAATTTCGGCATGGGCACATTCCTGTCCACAATGGACTTGATCTCATTAAAAAGCACCGGAATATTCAGTGCCACGCCATTGCCGATAATATTGGTGGTATGTCCGTAAAACACGCCGGAAGGCAGCGTGTGCAGAGCGAATTTCCCATAATTATTCACAATGGTATGTCCCGCGTTGGCTCCTCCCTGAAAGCGCACAATTATATCCGCTTTCTCCGCCATCATGTCCGTGATCTTACCCTTGCCCTCGTCCCCCCAGTTAGCGCCTACAACTGCTTTAACCATGTTTTTGTCCTCCTTGCTCTCATTCAGCAATATTTCACATTATAAAAGGGAGTGCCAAAGCGCTCCCCCTCTTACCTTGACCATGGTAAGTATAACATATTATATATCATAAGTAAAATCAATATTTTTTATGTGTCCTATAATATATACTTATATCAAGTTGTGTCAGCGCGGGGCCGCCACCCCCCCCTGGCGAGACTATTCTCCCGCTTGGCGCCTGTTATATGCTCAATCGGAGCATTGCTCCTGCCCATCCCAGCAATAAGTACACAACTTATCCTTCGGTATACCCACAGACTCAATCATATCATCCAGCCTGTGGTACCGCAGACTGGTAAAATTCAGCTGCTTTCCGATGCGGCCCACCATCTCCTGGTATCCCTCGCTCTCAGGGTCCACATAATCCTTCAGATCGATGCGCCGCCCCTCCTGCTCCATCTCCTTCAGGATCCGTCTGGTGATCAGATCCATCTCCGATGAAGACCTGGAGAAATTCAGGTACTTACACCCAAAAAGCAGGGGTGGGCAGGCCGGACGGATATGCACTTCCCTTGCGCCGCTTTGATACAAAAACTCTGTGGTTTCTCGCAGCTGTGTGCCCCGCACAATGGAATCGTCAATCAGAAGCAGGCTCTTATCCTGAATCAAATCATGCACCGGGATCAGCTTCATCTTGGCAATCAGGTTCCTCTGGGTCTGGATCGTAGGCATGAAGGACCGGGGCCAGGTGGGGGTGTACTTGATAAAGGGCCTGGAAAAGGGAATGCCGCTCTTGTTGGAGTAACCGATGGCGTGGGCCGTCCCGGAATCCGGTATGCCCGCCACGATATCCGGCTGTACATTGTCCCGCTCCGCCAGTTTGGCGCCGCAGTTATACCGCATCTGCTCCACACTGATGCCCTCGTAGGAAGAAGAAGGATACCCATAATAGATCCACAGAAAAGTGCAGATCTTCATATCCTTCCCGGGAGCCGCCAAAGTACGGACTCCCTCTGGGGTCACAATAACAATCTCCCCCGGGCCTAACTCCTTCTCCCCATGATAACCCAGATTCAAGTAGGCGAAGCTTTCAAAGGAAACGCAGTACGCCCCCTCCTTATGTCCCACTGCTACGGGTGTTCTGCCCATCTTGTCCCTGGCCGCATAGATGCCCTTGGGCGTGAGCAGCAGAGTGGTCATGGAACCCTCCACCAACTCCTGTACATACTGCAATCCCTCGATGAGGTTGTCCCTCTGGTTGATGATGGCAGCCACCAGTTCCGTGGCGTTGATGTCGCCGCCGCTCATCTCCAGAAAATGAGAATGCCCTTCCGCAAACAGATCTTTTACGATGGCGTCCATATTGTTTATCTTGCCCACCGTGGCGATGGCGTAGGTTCCATGGTGAGAACGCACCAGCAGAGGCTGGGGCTCATAGTCGGAGATACAGCCTATCCCCAGATTTCCACGCATCTCGTTTACATCCTTGTCAAACTTGGTTCTAAAGGGCGCATTCTCGATATTGTGGATGGCCCTGTCAAACCCCTTCTGCCTTTCATATACCGCCATACCGGCACGTCTGGTTCCCAGATGGGAATGGTAGTCTGTCCCGAAAAACAAATCAAATACGCAATCCTCTTTGGCTGCTACTCCAAAAAAACCACCCATAATCCATTCTCCTAATTTTAGTTCCGCATATTCCCATACACCACACGTACCTGTTGATCCATATATGGCCGCTTTCGGCGTCCCTATATGGATCAGTGTGCTGTACGGGATCATGCTGTTTTTATACGTTGATAACCGCTTTCACACCCAGCAATTCCTTGTTGGCCTCCAGTATCGGGCTCACCACTTTCTCCAGAAACGCCTCCACCTGTTCCTTGGAGCGTCCCACATACTTGGCCGGATCCATGGTCTTTTGCAAGTCCTCCAAACTCATGTTAAAGGCAGGATCGGAGGCGATCAACTCCAACAGATTATTCTCCCGGCCCTCCACCTTCACATTGCGGCCCGCCTCCATGGATAACTCCCGGATGCGCTCATGCAGTTCCTGGCGGTTGCCGCCGTTCTTCACCGCATCCATCATGATATTTTCAGTGGCCATGAAGGGCAGTTCGCTGCGCAGTCTCTTCTCGATGACCTTGGGATACACCACCAGCCCGTCCACCACATTCAGACACAGATCCAGAATGCCGTCAACGGCCAGGAACCCCTCGGGAATGGACAATCTCTTGTTAGCCGAGTCGTCCAGCGTCCTCTCAAACCACTGGGTGGCGGAAGTGATGGCCGGGTTCAGCGCGTCAATCATCACATATCGGGACAGGGACGCTATGCGCTCGCTCCTCATGGGATTGCGCTTATAAGCCATAGCGGAAGATCCGATCTGACTCTTTTCAAAGGGCTCCTCCACCTCTTTCAAGTGCTGAAGCAGCCGGATGTCATTGCTCATCTTGTGAGCGCTGGCCGCAATGCCCGCCAGCACATTGGCCACACGGGTATCCACCTTGCGGGAATAAGTCTGTCCCGAAACCGGGTAGCACTCCGCAAATCCCATCTTGGCGGCAATCATAGGGTCGATCTTGTCAATGGTTTCCTGATCCCCGTCGAAAAGCTCCAAAAAGGATGCCTGGGTGCCTGTGGTGCCCTTGGATCCCAACAGCTTCATAGTGGAAAGCACATGCTCCAGATCCTCCAGATCCAGACAGAACTCCTGCAGCCACAGAGTGGCGCGCTTGCCCACGGTGGTAGGCTGCGCCGGCTGGAAATGCGTGAATGCCAGAGTAGGCTGCTCCTTATACTGCTCCGCAAAGTCCGCCAGTTCCTTCATCACATTCACCAGCTTCTTCTTCACCAGCTTAAGAGCCTCCGTCATAACGATGATATCCGTATTATCTCCCACATAGCAGGAAGTCGCTCCCAGGTGGATAATCCCCGCCGCCTTGGGACACTGCTGCCCATAGGCGTACACATGGCTCATCACGTCATGACGCACTTCCTTCTCCCTGGCCCTGGCCACCTCATAATTGATATCCTCCGCATGAGCCTTCAACTCATCAATCTGCTCCTGGGTGATAACCGGTTTTCCGTTCTGAGACAACCCCAGTTCCTTCTCTGTCTCCGCCAGAGCAATCCAAAGTCTCCTCCAGGTGCGGAATTTCATATCCTGAGAAAAAATATACTGCATCTCCTTACTGGCATAACGCTCCGATAACGGACTCTGGTATACATCTGTATTCATGCTTTCTCTCCTTATCGTTCCTAAAGTCCCGCAGGTTTCCCTGCTGTTATATCCTAACCATTTAATAGTATAGCCCAGTGCCGGCCAGAAATCAATCCTATATCCGCAGAAAGTGCCGATACCCACCTAAAGCGCCCCTTGGAATAATCTGAAAACTTACCTTGTCCCTGCATGACACGGGCCGTGCCCATGTTATTGCGCCAATCAGTATTTGGAAGTTTTACTTCCAAACTTTCCTCTTCGTGAATATCGCTGGCTTTGC
>CAJUCT010000053.1:0-7710 GCA_910585015.1 uncultured Acetatifactor sp. | reverse complement strand
GTATTTGGAAGTTTTACTTCCAAACTTTCCTCTTCGTGAATATCGCTGGCTTTGCCTGCGATATTCCTTAATACGTATTTGGAAGTTTTACTTCCAAACTTTCCTCTTCGTGAATATCGCTGGCTTTGCCTGCGATATTCCTTAATACGTATTTGGAAGTTTTACTTCCAAACTTTCCTCTTTCCTGCATATCGCTGGCTTTGCCTGCGATATTGCACCAATCAGTACTTGGATGTGAAACATCCAAACTTACCTCCGGTATCCACTCTCATACCTGTCCACCATCTCCGTGATCTCCAGCGCATAACGTGGATAAGCCACCACAATATCCTTGATCTCCTGCTTTGCCTCCCCGGCCACTGTGTTATTGTAATCCATCTGCTTGCGCAGGGACTGCCTGCGCATAATCAGTTCATGGCGCCTCTCCACCTGTTCCCGGTGATCCAGAATCACGGACACCTTCCCCGACAGCTGCTCCGGATACTGGATATGGTAATGCCCCAGCTGATTCAGCAGCTGCTTGTGGTAATATTCCCGTCTGGCCTCCGTCTCCGCAAACTGTTTGCGCTGCTCCTTCTCCTCCAAATACTGATTAAAAAGCTTCTCCAGCTTTTTCCCGCTGTCCACGTCATACTTGATATAGTAATAGTCCAGCAGATTTTTGTTGTTCACATAGCGGATCTTCACCTTGTTCTGGAGTTTGATCAGCCTTCTGGCATCCCGCAGCACCCGATCCATCTCCCGGTCCGCATCCATATGCTTCACCGCCAGTACCGTCAGCGCCAAGGCTGCGGCCAGCACGGCGATAAAATAGCCCACCTGGGTCTGCATCCGAAGACCGAACTGCAGCACTGCCAGCAGTATCAGACAGATCACAAGAGCCGTCAGAAAGATCACCGCCATCCCCCGCTGATTCTCCATGATGCCATGCAGTTCATTTTTACGATACTCGTAGGCAAGCCTCTCCCCCTCCAGACGCTGCATATCCTGTTTTACCAGTGTACCGTAATGTTCGGTCTTACGGATTTTTTCAATCCCTTCCTGCATCTCCGGTTCCCGGTTTTTCATCTGGTAATAAATTGCGTCATCCATCCGATTCTTGCGCTGGGTGAAGCTTTCATACTCCCGCTCCATATTCTGCAGTTTCCGGGCCGTGATCTCCAGCGTCTCCTTCTCCTGATCGGGCAATGCCTCCAGTTCCTCCAGATCCGTCAGATATGCCGTCACCCTGCTGTATTCTCCCTGAAGCATCTCCAGTTCCTGGGAAGCCTCCGCAATCTGCTCCAGACAGTCCGTCACATACCGGGTGCGCTCCTCCTCCTGCTCAAGATCCACGCCTCCCCTGGCGGTAACCAGTTTCTCCCATTCCCCTTCCTGAGCCTTCCTCCTGCCTCTGGAAGTAAATATCTTTTTAAAAAACTCTAGAACCTTCAAGTCTTACCTCTTTTCTGCATATCCCAGGCCAAGCCTGTGATACTGCCTTAATCAGTATTTGCTTTGCCGCTTTCCCTCGGTTCCAGCTTACGCCAGACTCTCTCTGGATACCCTTTTTCCGTCGCTCCTCTTGCGGTAATCACTCTTCAGCGCCTGCAGGATCCGCTCCGTCTCCTCACAGTACTCCGACATTTCCCCTCCTGCCCTGCGGGCCCGCAGCTGCGCCAGACGCTTGTATTCCGGGGTATCCCGCCATGTCTGCTCCGTGACCTCCAAAGATCGCTCCAATTCCAGAGAGGCCCGGTACTGCTCCGGACACTCCGCCACCAGGGCCACATAATCCCGCTCCGGAAGCTGCATCCTCCTGGCCGCCAGGTAATCCGCAAAATAAGCCTGCTGTTCCCCGCTGGTCTTCCACGCCTGGTAACAATACTCTGCCGCCTGTCCATAAAGCATCTGCCGGGCATAGATCACCCCTTTGTTGTGTAAGATGTCCGCCGTCAGTGCCTGCAGCGCGGGCACCTCCATCTCCTGATTCTCCCGGATGCGCGCCAGCAGCCGGTCATAGGACTTCAAAGCCTCCTCATAGCGCTTTTGCTCCGCCAGGTGATCCGTCTGCAATTTCATTTTTTCATAATCCGACAGCCCCGACCCCGCCTTCAGGGTCTCCTCCACCTGAAGAACCGTCTCCGAGTCGTACAGCCCCACATATGACAAAATCTGGGCTACAAAATCACTGAAAGCCTCCTGCCTGCGCGCCAGGGGATGCAGCGCCTGCGCCAGTCCCGGAAGTCCACAGTCTTTTCGGATAAAATCCAAAAGTTCATCGTTCATGACAGAACAATCCAGCAGAAACGCATTCTCTTTCAGGCAATAACACAGTTCCTCCATGCAGTATACCCGCACCCCCAGCTTGGGCAGCACATAGGGCTCCCGGGCATAATCTCCCACACAGACCAGAACCTCCGCCCCGCTCTGCGCACTGCCCGCAGCGGCATCCACAGTTTCCTCTGCCCTGCCGTCCCCGCAGGTGATCCGCTGCCGCCATGTAAGCTGTGTAGCAGCACGTATCTCACCGAAGCCCATATCCTCCATCTCCGCACAGAGCAGTTTTTCCCCCTCCAGATACAGCCGCATCCTGATTCTGGAAAATTCACAATACCCAAACTCCTCCTCCGACTTCTGTCCCTGGGGCAGTTCCCCCAGTGAAAGAGTCGCCTGGGTCACGCCTCCCGCAATCAGGGGCGTGATCGTCAATTGGATATAGGAAGCCTTTCGCACATAAAACTCGCAGCTGTATTCCGTATCATACCAGTTTCCCCCTGCGTCCAGCAGGGCATAATAGGATTCCTCCCCCTGGCGCAGCACCTTCATGCCGATATTGTACTTTAACTTGTCGCCTCCCAGAAACACGTGCTCCTTGCCCGCCTTGCTGCCAAAATGCTTGTCCAACAGGCAATAGACCGCGCCCTTGCTGTACAGGTTTACCCCCTGGAATACACGCCTGCCCTTACAGAGGTATTGCAGACTCTGGGGCATCCACTCTCCGGCAAAGCCCTCGCCGATGAGGTAGACCGAAGACACCGTCCCCTTCTCACATTCCTGACGTACCACCTGCAACAATTCCTGATCCAGCTGGGCCAGCCTCCCCTCCTCCAGACCGCTTATATCCGGCAGGCAGCTTTCCCCGCAAAACGGGTAGATCCGCTGGTGGACATAAGCCACCACCGGGGTTGTCCGCTTATTGCACTCCATGCGCATACTGTAGATCCCATCTTCCCGGTAGTCAAACAACACCGTCTGGAAAGTCCACAAATCCCTGGGCTGGTAGAGCATATAGTCATAGAAGCTCTCCGCGTAACTCTGGTAATACACCCGGGTGTAGCCCAGCCCCAGCCCCGTCACTGTCTGGTTCAGCACCTGAATCAGCAGGCTGTCCAATTTCCTACTGGTGATCATCATAGCCACAATCCGCTCCGGGGCGGACACCAGGGATAACAGCCCCAGACTCCTTTTCATAAAGAGGGTGAGCAGCGCCACCGGCTCATAATTTTCTCCGTCTATCGGCACCTGTTCCCCCGCCGCTGCCAGTTCCACAAGGTTCTCCACCAGGATAGCCTCCTGGGGGTACTCCTCCGAAAACCGCAGCGCCTCTCTGCCAAAAAACCATTGCCCTGTGCCCTGACGCTTGCACAGCACAGTGGGAATATTATAATGCTCCTCTCCCGCCACACAGGACAATGTCTCCACCTCGCTGTCCTGGGACAGATAGGAGTAGCTGATTTGGGAAAAGACATTCCCCAGGTCGTAGCCTATGATAATCTTGTCACTTGCCGCTCCCAGCATAATGCACCTCCAAGCCAAACCATTCCGTCTATTGGGGCCGGAGCCGATCCCGAATTCGGATCCGCTCCGCCGAAGCAGGCAGACATTGCCGCTCACTTCAGCCGGAACAACTGTCTGTTATAATACTCCGCGCGGTAGAACTCCTCCATCTGCTGATCCAGCATGTCATAATCCCGCAGACTCCTGCTCACCGCCATGTCGTTGATCCGGGCAAAACGTCCGTCCTGCTCCGGCCCGGCGGAATCGTCCTTTTGCAGTTCGCCGCTCTCCATCAGCTGCTCCACCCTGCCCCGCTCCTCCACAATATAGTACTGCAGGCTCTCCCCGAAAAACAGCACAAACTCCTTGCTGCAGACACCGCCGTACACGGAACGCATCTCTTCCGTGATATAAAGATCCTCATTTCCGTCTTTCTGGGTCAGCAGGTAATGAATCCGCACCACACTGTCCGGGTGACCGTGATACTCGATGAATGTCCTGTCCATGATGGGCGTCAGTTCCCGCTCCATGCCCCTGTAAGCCAGAAAATCCTTCAGTCTGATGCCTTCCCCCATCAGCTGACAGATAAAATCTCTGGCAGTCCGCCAGATTTCCTCCGTGATCTCCTGCTGATGCCGCGCATAGTATTTTACATAGGCCAGTCTGCACACCTTCTGCACAGGCTCCTGACGCTGGTGCAGGCGCGTAATCTCCCGGAAAACCTCCTGCTGTATTTCTTTTCCTCTGACAAAATAATCATGGGCAGTCTGGAGCAAATAAGCGGCCTCCACCTCGGGCCTGGCCCCCTGGGACACATAGTGGGCAAATATTTCCTCCTGTTCTCCCACATAACACCCGGTCACCAGCATCTGTATCAGCAGCCGCTCACTGAGTTCCCGGCAGTCTACGTCAAAACTGCGGGCAGCCTTCCAGATACTGCGCATCTCTCTGGACGGGCCCTGGTAATACTGGCTCAGATACCGCAGGATTGTGCCGTCATATTTTTTTCCCTGAAATACCAGCACCGCCAGCTTGAGTACCTGTTCGTCCATAGTATACTCACGCCTCTGGATCACCTGGCCCGCCAGTTCCACCATCACCCTGCTTTCCAGTTCATACAGCCCATAACGGGTCAGCCATTCATAAGCCTGTTCGCTGCGGCCCCGGATCACCATGTAACGCACTGCCTCCTGCCGCTCCAGCCGTCCCAGCAGTTCCCCGGACAGTCCCTCCAGAAAGGCGTCCAGCTTCTGCGTCTGATCCGCCGCATAGTAACTGTCCATCAGCTTCAGACATGCCTCCCGGCGCACCGAGAGTTCCAGGTCCTGGCAGTTCCAGATCCGAAGCCATCTGGTCTCCTGCTGCTCCCTGGGTTCCTCCGGCAATTCTCGGCTGTAATACAGGTACAGATCCAGTTCCGGGCTGTTCTTCACCCATTCCGCCACTTTTCCGATATGCCGCCCCGGCACCATCAGCTTTTCCAGGCTCTCCGTGAGCCCCTGGGTCTCCTGGACATACCTGCACCCGTCCCCGTCCTCCAACAGCACCTGACAGCCGCTGCCATACAGGGCAAACCAGGCCCTTTTGTCGGTGACAGGATAAAGAGTCTCCATCTGGTTCCCCGGCTGGCAGACCACCACTTTACGGATATCCGGATGACACAGGCGAATCTCATGGGCAAAAATCATGCGGCCAAGCTGCTCCGCCGTCTGCTCCCCAATCATCTCCTCCGTCAGCAATTCACGATATAAAAAGGCCAAGTCCCGGCTCATATGCTCTTTCTGTATTTGCTCCACCACAAACTGCTCTATCTGCTGACGGTAACTGGCGTACAGATCAATATACTCCTCCCTGTGCTCCTGCAAATACCGGTACAAATATGCGCTGTGGGCATAGTCCAGATTGTTTTGATAGGAAAAGTAAAGCAGTACCGTCTTGGGCAGGGCCACCTCTTTGTCCAGATCAAGGGCCATCATATAATACTCATACAGCCGGGTGATCCGCAGCTTGGCTTCCACCCCCAGCTGATACCAGCCAAATGCCTCGCACGTCACCTTGCTGCCCTTGATCAGCAGGCGGCAGATTTCCTTCAGCACCCGCTCCTGGGGCCATTCCTCATAGCTGCTTCTCAGCAGGGCATACAACTGCGGAGAATACTCCTTTGCCCGCTCTGCCAGATAATACATCTGTTCCCGCAGTTCCGGTGACAGGGCTTTCCGCTTGTCGCCATAGACCAGCACTTGCAGTTCAAAACTCCCCAGCCTGCGCAGCAGGGCGGGATTCATATTCAGCAGTTGCAGTGCCTCAATGTAGATCACCGGACTGCTGCAGCCGCGGACGGACTGCTTTTCCAAAAATGACCACTTGGCTCCCGGCGTCCGGTAATGCTCTTGCGACAAATACAAAAGCAGCCATGCCACACGCCACTGACCGGGCTGTTCATGGTGAATCCGCCGCACACGCTCTGTCACCTGGGCCGTGTAGGACTCGTCCTGTCTGACCAGAGTGGTCAGATAGAGATAATACGCCTCCAACGCCGCCGGGTCGCTCTCATAGAGTCCTTCCCCCACCTCCAGCAGATCCAGTGCGCGATCCAATGTCCACTTGGCCTCATGATACCGCTGGTTCGTGATCAGCAGCTGGGCCTGGAACAGTCTGGCCGCCACGTCCTGCTCGTCCATGGCCACCAGAGTCTCCACCAGTTTCTCTGACTCTTTCAGCCAGCCCGAGGCACTGATCTGCTTCAGACGCATGGCCTGATAATGCTCCATCAGCTGCATCAAAAGCCGCTTGCGCTCCCGGCTTCCCCCGGCAGTCCCCCGCCTCCGCCGGCAATACACCGTCACAGGCACTTCCATTCTGTGCTCCATGTCGGACAGCGTGATACGCCCCGGGTTCCGTCCTCCGTGCAGCATGCTGTCATCCACGAAAACCGGCAGACGGCAGCTGCTTCCCATGAAATCATTCTCTGTGATCGTCTGCTTTTCCGTGAAAAGAAACTCTCCATCCACTGTCACCTGCAGACAGGTGGCTCCCCACCCGCTGCGGGTCAGATTGATCTCCAGTTCCGTCACACCCACCGGGTCCTCTATTTCCAGTTCTTTTTCCACAAAGGAATACTCTATAGGCTGCTTTTTATGAACTGCTATCAGGAACTGATCCACATTGTGTTCATTGCCCTGGTTGGAGGACAGGCCCATATACAGAGTATGGTACTGTCTGTCATTGTCCACCAGTATATCCTCAAATTCCGGTGAATAAAACAGAGCCACCGCTTCTTCCCAGCTTTCACGGGCCAGGTTGGCAAAGTGGAACAGATTCTTCACCGGACCCATGGAGGACTGCGGCGCACTGCCGGATATAGTTACCACATAGGGCAGATTGTACTCTCCCAGACTGCTGACCACATTAAAACAGCCCTTGACCACTTCTCCCGCCTGCAGCTGTTCCCCGTGAAAGCGGAAGGCAATCTCCCCGTCCGCCCCCGTCAAATCCTGCGTCAGACACTCCATATGGATATCGGAACTGCAGATCCACCCCACCCTGTGTCCGCCGCCATGCATCTCTATGCCAAAGCTGCCCTCATAGCATTCTCCCGGCTGCAGATCCAATTCTATTTTTGTACACGAAAAATCCAGGGAACCGCTGTCGTAGTCGAAATTCCCCTCCAAAATATGACCGATCTGGCCTGTTAAGTCCTGCATGAATACCACCTGCCCTGAATGCCTGTTTTTCCTTTTACAGTGTAACATATTCGCGCTCGACTGGCAAACAAATATTCTCAGGATTCTTTCATGAAACCATTATGGGATTAGGCTGCATCGTTTTTCCAACGGTATACCTTCACTGACTCCGGTAAAAGTCATTTACTCGTTTTTCAATTCAGCCAACAATAAATTAATAACTCAAACTTCCCATAATCTTTTGCGGTGCAAAGGCTTGTAATTACTG
>CAJUCT010000052.1 GCA_910585015.1 uncultured Acetatifactor sp. | reverse complement strand
TGGCGTTCATTATCGCTGCCTCCAGCGAAGGGGAAACAAGGCTCCCCCTTAATAAGGTCTGCGGATGCGGCGCCTTTACGACCTCTTCCGTTTCCTTCCCGGCGTACACTTTTACATGATGTTCTTCCACCTCGATCTTCGCCGGAGTAAAGCTGTACCGGCGGTATACTTCATCCGGAAGCTGTTTCCAGCCGTCCTTTCCAAATTTATCTTCCAGTTCCTCATCCGTCATGGAATGTTCCACCACGACTACCGGAATCCCCTTCAGGTCTTCTTCTCGTTTTCCCTGCTTTTTCTTCGGCCTTGTGCGGGAAACATCCTCCGGCTCCTCTGTGCTTTCCTCCGCAGCGACAGCTTCAGATTCGTTAAAGAATACGATCTTCCCATCCACTTCCATAAAGGAAACCTGGCCTTCGGTCTCATGTTTTTCTGATGACCTGCCAAACCAGTGCCGTTTTAAATCCGCCATCTGCTCCAGAACAAGCTGGAGCGTATGGTCGATATTTTCAAGCTGCTCCTGCTGCGACAGGAACAGCCTGATAAGCGTTTCCCTGTCAAGGCTGTTCAGTTGTTCTTCCGTATATTTTAAGGCCATGCTGTTTTCTCCCGGTATCCTGATAGCCTTATTATACCATGGATACGGGATTTTTGCGAACCCGGCGCTGCCGGATGTCCGTCATAATGCCTATGGTTAAAACAGCGGATGCTGCCTTTGTACGATGCTGTTTCCAGACCCCTTTCCAGGAAGGAAAAGCATGTCTGCGTCCATTCCGAGCCCTTTTATGGTGTGCAGCGTGGTTCTGCCGGAATAAGGCAGGACATTTTTTTCGGCAGGAAAACCGTCTGAAAATTTCTCCGTTTTGCACAAAGTCATCCCATGTATTCCGGCGGTTCCACCGGCCTGACCGATTTCTTCGGGGTGATTGTCAGCCCTTCCATCAGCCACCGGAACTGCTGCGGCGTTAATTCACGCACCTCCTCCGGGGTGCGCGGCCACTGGAACCGGCTTTCTGAGAGCCGCTTGTATAACAGGAGCCATCCGTCCCCTTCCCATACAAGCCCCTTGATGCGGTCTGTGCGTCTCCCGCAGAAAAGATAAAGGGTGTCCTTTATATACGGCCGGTTCCCGGTCTGTGCTTCCACGAGTGCCGCCAGCCGGTCCATCCCGGCGCGCAGATCGGTGTAGCCGCAGACAATGTAAACAGCTTTAAAGCTGGTGGCGTCATTCAGCATGCTGCACCACCTTAAGGACTGCCGCAAGCAGCGTCATGGGTGTGGATTCCGTTATGTGGATGGAAAAACCGTTTGCAGAGACGGAAAGCCCCTGCTGTATACCGCTGCCACTTTGTGTTTCCTGCTGTAGCAGACAGGTATTTACCGGGACAATCTGATGCACCGGAGCCTCTGGCGCAAGGGATTCCAGACACACTTCCCTTACGCGGCGCAGTCTGTAATAATAGTTTGCTTTCGTAATGCCGTGGCCGGCACACCAATCGATGACACTCATGCCTGCGGGACGGTTCTGGCATTCCCTGATCTGTGCGGCCCATTCTTGTAAACGGTACTGTACAGCTACTGCAGTTGTTTCTGAACTCATAGACTTACCTCCGTATAGCGGTATCAAAAGTTGAGACTTAACTTTTAATACCCATGATAGAAATATAGTCTATTGTCACACACTTTTCCTTTACAGTCGAGGTACGGGCTATCTACCGTTTACATTGTATCAATTACGTTGTACCGATGAAAATTGAAACAACGTAATTGATACAGATGGAATATACAATTGAAAAAAGTGGGAAACCATGGTATGATAATTTGTAGAAAAAAGGCGGCATGATGAATTTGTGGAATAAAATGGAAGTCTCCAAAATAGAAAACGAAGGTCAAGATTGTACGCGCCAAAAAGAATCAGACATTGAAAGATAGGTATCTCTCAAACTTCAATGTATACTATGCGCTTAAACGTCTGTCTGAAAAGATCACGGTTGGTGTAACCAACGTAGACTTGTTTTTGGAAGTAAGAACAGCGTATCATGTGCAATGACACTTTTGCAATGTTGAATGGCGCAAGCTGATTTAGAGTTGCTACATCAGACTATAATGCTTTGCGATAAAGAGTAGGAGGGAAGGAGGCAGCGGCCAATGGATGAGACATTAAAAAAGGCAGAGAAAGATTTTTTTACATGGCTGCCAAGCATTGTCCCTCCTCATTCTCTGGAGGAGGTTAAAAATTCCTATAAAGTTGTAAGCTCTATGTTGGTGCAAAAAAAGGTATTGTCACAGCCTTTGATTGCAATAACACAGATCGGACAGGTAGAGAATGCTCTGAAACAGGCAAAAAAGATTTTCGGCGGAAAAAGACTGCGTAACAATGCTATCAAGCTTTTGGCGGCATATCTGGCCTATCTGAGAGAAGTAAAGAATACTACGCCTACTCAGTTGGAAGTTCCTGATGTGGAAGTGCAGGAGGATTGGATACATTTTGATTTTACAAACTCATCTCAGTTTGAGTGTACAACTCCGGTATATTGCAACATTGATGGTGCGGTTATCGAAGGCAGGAACTGGGCAAGGGTTCTTGTGGCAATAGTAGAACATGAAATTGCTAACGAAAATCCGGCTGTTCAAACGCTTTATCAGAAATCACTCTATTCCAATAGAACTGACAGACCGTTTTTAATGAAAGAAAAGATAGATGGCTTAAATTGCTCACAACTTTCTAATGGCTCTTGGATTAATGTCAACGGGAGTATACCACGCCTGCTTGAAATCATTCAAGCTTTCTGTCTGCATTGTGGATACAACAAGCAGCAGATAGTGGTGTATGGCGTTCCAAAGGGAAGCCCGTCTGCCAAGCGAAACAGATCTTCCGCCCAAAAGCGCGGCGACCGTAGTTTTGACATGGAAAAGGCAGAATTGATTTTGCAAAATGCTGGTCTGCAGGGGGCTACTGTACAAGAGTTGATTGATGCTGTTCAACCCGATGCCGCATTTTGGCCCACGAAGAATGCGTTGGACGAGAATTTGAATATAATCGTCATGCCTGACAATCGCTATATCCATGTGGACAGTTTTGTCGATTTGGATGAGGCTGAGGAGAATCTTGGAAGAATCCTTAGCACACATTTTGCTCAATTTGGAGGTTATAGCAACAACCAGCTTCTCTTCGGTGCGGCTTCACAGGAGCTTTCGTTATTCCTGAATGACAATGACTGTGAGAATGTTGATGCAGTATACGCCATAGCTCGATACTTGTTTGAGAAAAAAGCGGGGGCTGGAAAACCGTATAAATTCTATCCGCCGCACATCTTTGAGGTCGAGCCGGATTATCCTATGACATTGAGAGGATTAATGATTAACCTCGCAAGAGGAAATGGTGGTATCCTCCATACGGTTGATGCGAAGAATTATCTTCAGAAAACCATGCTTACCTACGGAGGTATGGGACAGTTGTTGCAGATCGGTACAACAAACACCTTCCTCATGTATGACGATGACCGATATCTGTTGAGTGAGGCAATCAGAATTGATGACGCGTGGTGCTTGCGGATGCATGACCGGATGGACGATTTGTTCCGCAAGGCAAATGTGGCATATATCATTCCAAGAGATATCAGTACGGCATGGCTGTCTACATTACCAACTTTACCTCAAGGCCTTGAATGGACACGCTTGTTTTTGCAGGAGATCTTGGACAAGTACCCGTCCATAGGCTTTAAATCTATCTCAGCCGATATTACGCAGTCCCATCATACTTTGTCGGCGGCCTTTGTACCGATTGATTCACCACTACAGTCTTTCCCTGATGTGGTCACGCTTTTCATGGAGGGAAAGTATGAGTTGCCGAGACGTATGTTGGGAGAAGAATTACGTATTGAGTTGCGGAATGTAGGAATGCTGGAAAACGATGAGTTGATTTATGCACTTCCCAGGGCACTGGATGATTATCGTTTTGCGTGGACCGATGAAAATAAATATGTGTATGTCCGTGGAAATAAGTAAGTGAAAGAGGACACATTATAGAATAGAGGGCGATGTATGTACGGATATGAATGGACGGAACAGAACGGTATATATCGGCTGTCCGTTAACAGCAAAATAGAAAAAGAAATTCGTCCGGTATTCAAAGAGGAACTGGATTATTTTGGTTTTACTGAACACTGGTCATATCCGAACACAAATGCACCTCTCCTGTGGGCAGAGGGTATCCGACGCTATATCTTGAATGGTACTTGTGTTGCTGAAGCCATTGGAGGTGGTTTTTATACAAAGCCAACCATCAAAATCTATAGTGAAAGATTGACGCTGGAACCTATTGACGTTGATGCACTCTGGAAAGAAAATGAAAGGTTGATGCTTGGTCTTGAGAAAACCTCGATGGACAGGATTCGTGCCACCTACACTGAATATGAGAAAAAAGGCATGGCTTTTGCCGTTGCTTTCAGTGGTGGTAAGGATTCCCTTGTCCTGTTGGATCTTGTTTCGCGTACTCTTTCACCTGGACAGTTTTCGGTTGTATTTAGCAATACGGGAATGGAGTTATCTACAACGATGCAGTCTGTGGAAAGGGCTAAGCAGCATTGGTCTTCATTAAAATTCTATGAGGCTAAGAGCCATCTTGATCCCACAGATAGTTGGGAGGAATTTGGCCCTCCGGGAAGAAGAATGAGGTGGTGCTGTGCGGTACATAAATCAGTTCCAACTATTCTTCTGCTCCGTGAGATTACGGGAAATTACAACATAAAAGTGGTCATCTATGATGGGGTTAGAGCGGAGGAAAGTGCTGCAAGAGCAGACCGCAATGAAATAAGCGTTGGTGCAAAAAACATTAATCAGATCAATTGCAGTCCCATATTGAAGTGGAGCACCTCAGAATTGTTCATTTATTTGCTCCACTATGGAATACTCTTTAATGATGCATATCGGCTTGGTCTGTTTAGAGTGGGATGCATTGTATGTCCTATGTCATCGAGCTGGTGGGATGGTATTGTAAATGATGTATATCCCGATGAAATGCATGACTTGCTTTCCAAGGTTGAGCAGTACGCAGAAGCGACTAAGCCACAGAATGAAGTAGTTAAATTTATTGAACAGGGCGGCTGGAAAGCTCGTATGGGTGGACGCGGATTACCTAACGGAGGTAATCGTGTAGTTGAGAAAATAGCAGACGACAAGATTTCTTTCAGTTTTACTGAGCATAGTCAAGAATGGCTGGATGTCTGCAGTATTCTTGGCCCTATCGTATACAAGGATGGTAATGTTTATACTCAGATAATTGAAAAGCAGGAGTACCAGTTTCAAATATCCGCTAAAAATAATCTGATGGTTACTTACTGGCCATACTCAAAAATGGATAGATTTGTGCTAAGTCATTTGCGAGGAGTTGCCAATAAAACTGCCTATTGCTTTGGCTGTAAAGCATGTGAAGTCCAGTGCCCAGTGAACGCTTTTACTATTACTGATAATGGGCATATTTACATTCGAGAGGAAAACTGCATTCATTGTTACAATTGCATTGAATTTACAAACGGAAAAGGCTGTCTTGCGGCGAAGTCACTTTCTGTTACAGGAGGAGAAAATGGTATGGATCTAAAAGGCATGAATAGATATCAGCATTTCGGATTAAGGCGTCCGTGGCTTGAACACTTCTTTACAAATCGAGAGAACTGCTTTACAATGGGCTCTTTGGGGAATCGTCAGTATGACTCCCTGAAAGTGTGGCTTCGCGAAGGTGGTCTTTTGACAGCTTCGGGAAAAGGTGATAAATCTGGAATTCCCACACCGCTCTTTGATAAGGTTCAGCCTTTGGGTGCAGGCAACCCTTTGACGTGGGCAATTATCTGGACTAACCTTGCATACAATTCCATCATCGTGAAATGGTATATGTTGAATGCACCGACAGGGGAAGTCTATGAAAAGAATGACTTGATTTTCCTCCTCGGTGATGATTATTCCAAATCCACACGTGACAATGCTGTAACGGCTCTTCTTGAAACTTTCCGACACAGTCCAATCGGCACCGTGTTGAAGCAAGGTATTCCGATTCCGAGCGGTAACAGCTACAAGTTTTCAAAACAGGGCTGGAATACTCCGGATGCGGTCGCCATACTCTACGCTTTGTACGTATGGGCAGAAGCCACAGGCAGGTATACTTTCACCTTGAGTCAAATGGCATCTGCCAGAGGCAAGGCCGATACCAAGGGGGTAGATCCCATCTCTATCTTTGGCATTAATTCTGACCGGTTTAAAGATATCCTACAGGATATTGCCCTGCAGTTTGATAAATACATTCGCACAACATTTGTTGCGGATTTGGATAATGTTCAACTTTTCCCGGAATACAAATCCCTCGATATTCTGGATTTGATTGTGAAGTAAGGAGATGGCGTTATGGCAAAGTATAGTACATACATAGAATTAAGCCCTCATTATGAATCGGTGGTAGACATTGATTCCGAATCTCGCCATCCTGGTATGTGGCAGGAGTATATTGTCCATGAGGATATGCAAAGAGCCATGGAAGTTATCTGTGACTCTCTAAAATATGAAGACGAGGATAAGCGCCGCTCTTTCTGGATTCATGGTGCATACGGTACCGGCAAGAGTTATGCGGCTATCGTATTGAAGCACCTTTTTGAGGACAGTATTCCAAGTATTCGAAAGTTCCTGTCCAATCAGATGCTGATTCAATATAGGGAGCGTTTCCTTTCTATCCGGGAAAAGGGTGAATTTCTTGTGATCTGGAAGAGTCAGGCAACTGATATTCGGAGCGGCATCCAGCTCATGATGACGATGGAGGATGCCATTAGGGAAAAGCTGAAAGAGAAATTTGGAGCGGCTGCGTATTACGGGAAAAATTCTCTTATCGCTGCAGCGCAGAAGGCGGTAAATGACTCATCTATTAACTGGGAAGAGATTTTCGTTAATCCGGTCTATAGTCTTTATGAGGAGTATGGCTCTGTTGAGGAGTTCCGCAATGATGTGATAAACGGAATTCTGAAAGCAGCGAATACGGTTGCTCGCATCTATCGAGACAAGGGATGGGGATTCTTTACGTCTCTTACGATGTTTAAGGAATGGGTCACGGATGTGATCGAGGGCAATCATCTTCAGGATACTGGTATTGTCTTTATTTGGGATGAGTTTACTTCCTATCTTCGCAACAATCCGACCGATGATGTTTTGCAGCCTCTTTCGGAGTTCTGCAAGGAACAGCCTTTCTTTATGTTCCTTATTGTTCATAGAGCGCCAAGCTGGGTAAGTCAGATTGGTGAGGAAATTTATGAGCAGATTGTTCATCGCTATCATTCCCTTGACTTCCATGTCAGTGAAAGTGCGGCCTACGAGTTGATTGGAAGCTCTATCCTGACCCGCGCTGGAATGGATGAACAGTGGAATGCGGAGCGGGATAAGCTGATGAAGTCGATTAGCAAGAACTTTGCTGATTTCGATAATTTGGATATGAGCAATAAAAAAGAGCGCCTTCGCCAGCTCTGTCCATTGCATCCGATGACACTTTCGCTACTTGCAATTGTAGCCCAAAACTTTGGCGCTTCTCAGCGTACCTTATTCCGCTTCATGAAGGATTCTAAAGAGTCCGAGCAGAATGTTGGCTTCATATACTACATTAATAATTTTGGACCGGATGAATGGCGCTGGTTGACACCGGACTTCCTTTGGGATTATTTCTTTACAAGAGAGAGCGATGTCCGTAGCTTTTCGCCGGAAGCAAAGAGTGCCTATCAGCATTACATGACCAAACGGGAGTTCATCTCAGACGACTATCATATGCATGTGTTTAAGGCTGCCATGCTCCTGATTGCAGTCATGTCTTCTGGTACTGTCAGCAATCTCTACAGTCAGGCTACACAGCGTAAGATTTCCGCTACAAGCAGCACTTTGTACAAGTGTTTTGCTGGTCAGCTGACCAAGGATGATGTAGAGATGTACCTCGCTGATCTGGAGCAGATTGGTGTCCTGCGCCTTGACGCTATGACCAATGGAGACAAGCGCCTCCAGATTCCCTACAGCGGCAATGCCGATGTTTTTGATGTCCGTAAGGATATACTGATGAAAAAGTATACCCGTTACGAACTTTTTAAGAAAAATGGGATCTTTTCCAAATCCATGGAGGCAAAGATATGGGATAAAACCAATGCTTCCTATGGTAGAATGTATATTGCTGCCTGTGATGCGTGTACAAATTCTATCAATTTAAGGTATACCGAAGTTCAGTCGGAACTCAAAAAAAATCCTTATAAATTTGGTATTCTTGTAATTGCTATTTCAGCGTCGAGTCAGTTCGCGTCTATGCAGGATAAAGTGAAGGAGCTTGCTTCGAAGGACGAGACTGACCGCATGGCTGTTTACCTGACGAAGTCTCCCCTCACAGACGAGCATCTGGATCGGTGGTACAATGCGATGACGCATTCCGAACTCGCGGCGGAGGAAGGCAAGAGTGGTGATGCTGACCGATATACGGAGGAGGCAAGCACCATTGTTGAGGAGTGGTCAGGCACCGCTAAGGATGATCAGCTGATGGCTGTGTGCGGGGAGAAGGTCTACCCATCTGAATACGGGACGGAATACTTCGCTCCCAAACTGGAGAGAGATATTCTATTTGGATCTGTTTTTACAGCAGCACCAGAACTGATCGTAACGACGAATACGGCATTTAAGAAAATTCAAGAGAGTACGGCTCTCGCTGGTGTGCAGAAATTAACTCCCAATACACAGGTTGGTAATATTGTCAATGGATTAAAACAAGCTGGCGTATGGGAGACGGATGGATTGGACAAGCTTGCACAGAGTGCCGGTAACGATGGGGCAGTTGCCATTGCAAAAATTGCAAATTTAATTCTGCAGCGTTTTTCTCAGGGCACACAGATCAAGTTGGACGCTTTTTGGCAAGAATTGCAGGAGGCACCATACGGTTATTACAACAATATGACTTGCGGCTATATTCTCGGCTTTTTGCTCAGGTACTATGTCAACAGCGAATTCAGTTGGAATAAGGGAGATAACAATCCGTGGCCGTTGACGGAGCAGACCCTTGCCACCATGATTACGGCTATATGTAAGGAAGAAGTTGTAAACAACTATCTGTCTCCTGGATCTGAAATCTGGCAGAAGTTCAAACCTTACGTGCAGAAAGTGTTTAAGTTGCAGGATAGCGAGGCTGTAAACGAGACCGAAGCCCGAAAATACATGTCCAAGCAGTGCACCGAGGAGGCCGGTGCGCCTTTCTGGGTTCTAAAATATGTACCGGAGGAAAAGTTCGGTGGAGAAGCAGCCAAGCAGACAGTAGATGAAATTGTTGACCTCTTCTGTGACTTCATGAATGAGAATGGCGATCAAGAGCAGGTAATGGGTAACATTACCGTAAAATTCACCGGTCGTGGCTCGGTGCGCAAGGAGTTGACAAGCCTTTACTTTGACCAGAATACCGTTTATGATGCTTTCAGTTCTTTTATCTCCCAGAAGTGCCCGGAGTTGCAGCAACTGAAGGATAGCATTGGTCTGACCAGCCATGATCTTTTTGATGCCATCCATCAGATGATGCAAGGGCAAGTATCTACATGGACCGAAGTACAGGTAGAAGAAAAGCTCTCTGAGCTTTGTATCGAATATCGTGTGGTTTCAATTTTGAACAGTGCTCTTAATCTAAAGCGCAAGAGTATCAAGACTTTAAGCAATGATATTTCGAATGTGTTTAAAAATATGAAGATTCCCGGAACGGTGATTGAAAAGCTGGACTATGCGTGGATTCCAGCGTTGCAGGCCATGCAGCATATTACCACTATACAGTGGCCTAAAATTGAACTGAAAGATCGTATAGCCTGTGTGCAGGTTCTTGAGAACGATGCTCAGAAGGTGTGGAGCAGCATCGCCTCGCCGAAAGCAATTCTGCAACGGTACATGGAGAAGCATGGACATAACTGCACGGAAGAAGAACTGGATAGTATTTATGCTGCGCTGAAGGCAGTCAACTACAATTCTCCCTCCTCTGATTTTGACAGCAGAATTGATACACAGCTTGACAAAGTTGCCTACAACCGAAACAAAGTACGTATTCAGGAACTTTGGAAAACACAGAGTGAATACGAGTCTGTTGCAAAATGGTGCGATAGTTATGCTGTGCCGATTCAGTGGGTTGTTGGTGATGAGGCATTGCCTCACGTCACAATTTTAAAGACTGTGCAGGATGGGAAAGTCGCAGATAATACCGCTCTTCATAATGCCACGCAGTATTTTGAAAGCCACACCATCAGTGCATTAAAAGACAAAAAGTATATTATGGATTGCTTTATTGCTCAGCTTGGTGAAAGTTATCGGGCGGCATTTGAGGCTTCCGGAACAGTGCTGGTTTCCCGCTTGAAAACGAATACAAAGCTTTCTTCCAATGTTTATTCATGGGCAAACAAGGTCGGCGAAATTCGTAAAACGGTGGATGCCTTTTTGCGAGATAAATACTGTGGGGATGCAAAGGACAAGGTTAAGATCATGCCAGAAGCTCAGCTGAGAGACAGGGTTGTAAAGCTGCTGGACGAGAATCCTGATTTGTATACCCTGTTCATAAATTAAGAAAGGAGGCCCGAGTCGTGACAAGTGTCGAAATAAAGGAAAAACTCAGTCAGGAGAGGGGCTTTGGCTCCCGTTTCCCGGCTCGGATTATTTTTATTGAGAGCCTCGATGCTTATTCTTCACTGGAAAGCCTGCTGAAGGGCATTTGTGATATCACGCTCAATGTCTCAGACTTTTGTAGGACTCCAGATACGGTTCCTCAATTTGACCAGATTAAGACGAAACTGAATGAGTACGAAGGAAAGCAGATATTATTGCTTTCTGCAGGTGAATATCTCCGCCTGTGCATTAAGCGAGAATTGAATGTGGAGCGCCGCCAGTTTCTGCCGTTCTGGGAAATGCAGCAGTCTGAGGCATCAAGGACGAGAATCATTATGCCGATGTTCAGCTGCCGTGATATCTTCGACCGAGTAGTCGGCTCTGTGGATGAGCGTCAGCAGGATTTCGTCTGGACACTCGATACCGCTCCTACTGCAGAAAGTTACAACATTTCTGTTTACTCTACGAAATTTAAAGAGGTTATCAATCCGGATGCCGACAACTTGACTGGATGGTTGTGCAATTGGCAGAAGATTCTGCGGAGAGATATGCCTTGCACAATCGTGACGATTCAGGAAAGCAATGTTGAAACTTCTTATGGAACCGTCAACATTAAGCCTATCAACAGCCCGTTTCGATATCTGACCGATTTCCTGATTGATGGTGATGATCTTGTCGAAAAATGGGAGAGCAACAATTTCTGGAGCAGTATGGTTACTTATGTCTCTAAGTTTGGCAATAAAGCATCGTTTAGGCAAATTGTCATCCATGCGCTAAATGTCAAGGATTTTGACTTCATTTCGGTTGCCGCACGTTGGAAGACATTGGATGAATTTCAGAAAGAGCTTGTGTGGCTCTGGTACCGTGTGTACCTGACAGGAGATTACTATTCTTACGCCTGCCGCAAAGCTGCTTCCGCAACGGACATTCCTGCCAGGATCCGAGATGAAATTCTGCTGATTTCCAGCAGGAGCGATATTTGGATAGAACAGAGAATGTCAGCAATGAAAGCGTTGAATTTCTCTTCGTTTGACGATGCCTATTTCGCATTGATGGATAAGTTGCCTTTAGAAGATACGAAACTGCAGCTTCTGACCTATCAGACACATGAGGAGAAAACCTACGCAGTCAAGATAATCAGTGGGCTTCTGCGTAACGGTGCAGATCCGGACGCTGTCGCTGATATGGTTGAAAACGATTATCCGGCTCTGGCTGCCTATATAAAAGATAACACCAACTGTGATGAAGCAGTTGATGAGTACATGTCATGGTATCGAAAGAACAAACTCATCAACCGGTATCCTGGAGATTATCCGGTTGCTATGACTTTCGACCGTTTCGATTCCCGCTATAAGTTGATGCATCAGATGAAAGGCAAGGATTGCGTTTCTTTCTGGATAGATGGCTTTGGTGTGGAATATGCGCCTCTTTTTCTGCACGAACTGAGGGCGCGTGAAATTATCCCTGATTCGATAAAAATTGCCACAGCACTTCTCCCTACAGAGACGGATTACAACCATCAGTGGGATGAAAATGATCCGATGATAGTAAAGTGGGATCGGCTGGACTCATGCTCCCACAAGGGTATGCCAGACGATAAGAGCTATTATTCCTGTATCGTATATCAGCTCGCAGTTTTTTCTGATGCTGCAAAGAAGGTTGAAGAGCTTCTGGATAAGCATGATTATGTGGTTATTACCGGTGATCATGGCAGCAGTCGATTTTCAGCACTTGCATTTCATGATACCAATGTTGTCCCTGTGACAGCCCCAAACCGATCGATAATTCGGAGCTTTGGACGTTTCTGTGAACTTGATGAAAGATCTGTTGATATGCTTCCTTTGCCGGAGACCAGCAAGATAACTGCTATGATTGGCGGAAAGACATTTCTCGTGATGAACAACTACCAGCACTTTTCTGTGAGCGGAAACGTGGCTGGCGGCAATACGGACGAGCATGATGTGGTTGGCGAGATTCATGGTGGCAACACCGCTGAAGAACGTCTCGTTTCAGTTATCGTTGTAAAAAGAAAACAGCCGCTTTCTTCACTCACCTGCAAACCGAAAAGTCAGTATGTGACGAAGCGAAACGGTCATATAGAGACAACTTTTACATTCAGCCAGCCAGTCGATACTCTCGAAGTGTCTATGGGGAGTAACAAAGCTGTTTGCACTAAAATGGAAGATAGAAAATGGCAGATCGCTTTGGATAATATAACAACGGACGATATTGTGCTGTCTGTAATTGCAAACGGAAGACTTCTACCAAAAGTTATGCTGAAGGTCAAGACGCAGGGTATAAGTAAGAACGATGATCCTTTCGGTGGTATGGGCTTATGAGAAGAAAGAAAACAGAATGCTGTGAATGTGGCAGTGTATTAACGAAAGATGAAATTGCCTTGTGCAAAAAGCTCCTCGGCACCGATATAGAAGACTATTACTGTATCGATTGCCTGGCCGAATATTTGGAATGTGCAAGGACTGACCTTGAAATCAAAATTCAGGAATTTAAAGAACAAGGATGTACTCTGTTCCTGTAAGTGAGGAGGAAACAGAATGTTGGAAGATAAAATCCGGGACGTCTTTGCAGATATGGTCGTGCTGAAAAATCCAGAGCGAGCAGAGTTTTTTAAGAATCTGAGTCTCCCTTCCTATATGCGAGATTGGCTTGTTATGAAGTTTTCCGATGAAGATGGAGAAATCGACTACGACAGTGTACTCAGATATATCCGGCAGTATATTCCAAGCCGGGAGGATTACGAGCAGTTCAAGTTTGAGATGGTCAATGGAGAAACAGTTCGCTTTCTCGCAAGGGTACGAGTGGCTGTTGACATCAAAACCGGTAAAACTATGTTTGAATTGCCAGACTTCGGTGGTGCCAAAGCAGGCGCTGCAGGTGAAGTCACTAATGATGTTGTGAGCCGCTGGAAAGACACGCTCCTCAAAGAGAGTGAGAACTGGGGTATTATCGAACTTATCTGGGGAAAGGACTTCACTTCCAGCAAAGGCAAGGGCGTAGTAAAACTCATAGAATACAGCCCATTTTGCCCATACACGGTTGATCTTGAATACTATAAAGATGCTCGGAATTCCTTTACTACGGAGGAATGGATTGACCTGCTTGTTGCAGCAGCAGATTACAATCCTGGTGGATATGAATCTGAGGCCCAGAAGCTTTGCTTCCTTCGCAGGCTCTTGCCCTTTGTGGAGAAACGCATCAACCTTATGGAGTTAGCCCCAAAGGGAACGGGTAAGAGCTATGTGTATCAAAAGATCAGCAAGCGAGGTTGGCTGATTTCTGGTGGAACTGTATCCAGAGCTTCTCTAGTATATGACAACGCTAAAAAGACCGGCGGTCTTATTACACGTTTTGACTTTGTAGGCTTTGATGAGATTCAATCTATGTCGTTCGTACAGCCGACGCAGATTCAAACGGCGCTGAAGGATTACATGGAATTTGGTGAGGTTCAGGGGTTTGATGCTTCTATCGTTGCAGATGCAGGAATCATTGTATTGGGCAATATTGACGCCAGTAAATTTAACGTCAATGAGAACATGATGGAAGAAATCAGTTCGGTATTCAAGGAGTCAGCTTCTTTGGATCGTTTTCATGGATTTATTCCTGGCTGGGAGTTGCCTCGTATGCATCAGGGGCTTGTAGCCAATGGTTGGGCACTGAATACAGAATATTTTGCAGAAGTCCTTCACCTCATGCGGGATGACCTGAGTTATGCGGCCGTTGTTGATGACTGCCTCCTACTACCTCCCAAGCCTGACCAGCGTGACCTTACGGCAATTAAGCGCCTTTGCACAGCCTTTGTGAAACTGATTTTCCCGAATGCGACATGCAAAGAGGATATTTCTCCTGAGGACTTCATTAAATATTGTCTGGAGCCTGCCAAAGAGATGCGTAGTGTGATTAAAAGGCAGCTTTGTATTATTGATCCTAGGGAATTTAATGTTCCGGGAAAGAGAGACATTCCTGATATTCAGTACAGATATTGAGGTGGCCACCTTGGCAAAAAACATTTATGCCGACAATGCAGCAACAACAAGATTAGATAGAGAAGCCTTCGAGGCGATGAAACCATGGCTTCTGGATGAGTACGGTAATGCTTCACAACTATACTCATTTTCTCGCAAGCCCAAAGCTGCTCTGAAAAAAGCGAGAGAAACTATAGCTGAGTGTATTAATGCGTTGCCGGAGGAGATTTACTTTACCTCCGGCGGCACAGAAAGCGATAACTGGGCTATCAAAGGAGTTGCGTTTTCAAATTGTGACCGCAGGGCTATTGTCACATCCGCTTTCGAACACCATGCGGTCCTTCACTCATGTGAGGCCATTGAAAGGCTTGGGTGCCCGGTGGCATATATGTGGCCGGATATAAACGGCATAATTACAGCAGAGAACCTTGATACTTATGTTACAGATATGACACTTTTGGTTTCGGTAATGTTTGCAAATAATGAACTAGGGACGATTCAACCGATTCAGGAACTTTGCAATGTAGCACACGCGCATAATGCTCTTTTCCATACCGATGCCGTTCAGGCCGTTGGACATATGGAGATTGATGTCAGGAAGCTCGGTGTTGATATGCTGTCAGCCTCTGCCCATAAGTTTAACGGGCCCAAAGGTATCGGTTTTCTGTATATCCGAAAAGGTATGGATTTGCGGCCTTATGCTGATGGGGGAGCACAAGAATTTGGCATGAGGGCAGGCACAGAAAACATTGCATCGATTGTTGGGATGGCTGTCGCCCTGAAGAAGAACATTGAGTCTCTCGACCAAAATCATGAGTATGTCATTAGCCTTGAAAGAATGCTATTGCAAAAGCTGAATCAGAGCGGCATCACATATATTCGCAACGGAGGAGACCATACGCTTCCGGGTATCATCAGTATGTCATTTGACGGCAAAGACGGAGAGGCGATTCTTCACCGGATGGATCTGATGGGAATCAGTATTTCTACAGGTTCGGCCTGTGACAGCAGGAACACGGAAATATCTCATGTGTTACGGGCAATCCATATGCCGGACAGCCTTGCCAAAGGGACTATTCGGATTTCGCTTGGCAAAGATAATACAGAAGAGGATGTAGAGTCAATAGTTGTAGCACTGAAGAAAATCCTTAAGTAAGTATCTTTCAATATGCCTAATTTGAAGCATTACAGACTAAATGCAACAATAACTTTAAAACTCAAAAACCTGATAGGAAACATTTATACGGAAAAATAAATAAAGAATTTGAACATGGGAATGATTACAGGGAGAATATTTGCTAGGGATGGACTTTAAAGAGGCAGAACACGAGTTTCAAATTCTAATCTTATTGGGTTCAGGGGGGAGTGGGATATTACTTCATAAAACGAAATATAAAACGCAATAAAAAGTCTGATTTTCACGATTGGACTTTTTTTGTGTCACAATCTGCGATATTTGACAGTATTATGACTGCATTCCGATAATTTGAGACGCACAATTCTGTTATAATCTTCTTATCAACAAAAAATGAGGGGGGGTGGCAAAATTGTCCATCAAAAGCTGTTCCCCACCGTCGGAAGGAAACAGCTTTTGCAGAAAAAACGAAAAAAAGGAAAAGGGATTCATTCCAATAGCAGCACCGTAGCCAGTAAAAAGGTTACGGTGCTTTTCTTTTCGACAAAATGTTATTTTATACCCCATAAAACCACCATATTTATGGGGAAAACGCCCGTCATAGGTCAATTTGTTTTACTTTATGGTATATGCGTCTGTGAAACTTTATTGTTGAAAATGGCGGGAGTCAGCAGATGCAGGGGTCCGCCCTCCGAGATTCTGAAACTATTTCAATTTCAGATTCGGGGGTAGAAATGGCAGAAAAAGAATATTTCTTGTACATAGAGGGAAAGAGGATTGAGGTTACAGAGGAGGTCTATCGGGAGTATTACCGGGGAGAGCGCAGGGAGCGCTATTTTATGGAAGATCTGAAACGTGGGCGGACAGTTACTGATTCGGAGACAAAGGAAAGCCGATATGTGCCTGGGCGTGAGGATTCCCTTGAGCGGCTGATGGAGAGCGGTGTACAGTTTGCTGAAACAGGAGGAGTACTCTCGGAAACTCAATAGTGAATAGCCAGGAAAAGGTTGGTTTTCAGAAATGAGAGAGATAAGGGATGGATGATTGTGGAGCCTGAGCGGTTCGGAGGAGATAAAGAATAAAAATGGGCATGACGTTAAAGCCTGTCAAAAAACAGGCCTGAAAGGATTTTGGAGCAGGAAGCATGGTTTATGCCGCTGTCCGCATCTGCTGCTTATAGCGGGCATCCAAATGAATGCAGATGCCAATCATGGTTGTCATGAAAGAATAATGCTCCTTCGTGTGAATGAACATGCGATGCAGGCCATAATCATTGAGAATACGGTTGTTGATGCGTTCCGTGGCGGTGCGTTGTTTATAGATCTTCTTATAAGCATCTGTGCCCCGGGGGAGATCGGTGTAAAGCCTTATATCCCAATCAGGGCGGGTTTTGATGACCCTGCCATATTTGGAATCCGTACAGGAGTTTTTACATTTGGAACAATGATCTTTTCCATAGGGGCAGCGCCACATAAGGTAACCGCTGGACTGGTCAAACCCATTTGGCTTCATGCGCAGCTTTTCCTGGCACAAGGGAGTCCCGTCTTTGTCAATGGTGATGGAGTCCGGAATTGTTTTAGGCCGTCCACATTTGCCATTTAGGTCGATGAATGCCCTTACTCCCCTGTTTTTAAGGAGGCGGTAGGTGGGGTAATTGTCCATGGCGGAGTCCAAGCATATATTGGTAATGGAAACTGTGGGCATATGTTTTTCCAGTTCATGGAAAGCAACAAGGAAATTGACCGAATCATGTCGTCTTGCGCTGGTGAAACGCAGGAGCAGTGGGATGTCTGCCCTGAGTTCAGGGTTATAACAGGACAACTGGAATAAGGTGTAGCCAAAGTAATATTTATCCAGGTCGCTGTCCCAGCCCCAGGCCGCATCGGGATCGGAGAAATGCCGCAGATTTTCGGGCGCACCGTCCCTGTGGTGCCCGCGTGGGCAGGAATGAGTATGTACAGCGGTGCCGTCGCCGGAAACGGTAAGGTGTTCATTAGGTATGAGGCCGCAAGCCATGGAAGGCAGGACGGTCGTATGGTAGAAGAACTGCTGCAGACGTTCTTCAAAGTTAAAAGGGATATCCTTTCCGCTTAAGAGGCGTTTTTCGAGGGATTCCGTGATTTTGGGTTTTGCTTCCTGGGCTTTCTGTTTTTTGCCTTTCGGTTTATCAGGCCTTTTGCTGTTGTGGGAAGCGGAAAGCAGTTTGCAGCGGGAGTATAAGTCTGTTGTCGGAGCAGCCCAGAGCCTGTCCATGAAGTCAAAATAAGAACCGAGTGGAGGCAGGGAATCCGTAGTGCAGCCGATGAGGGCAGCAAGAACGCGGTCGTGTCTGAGCCTGTTGACCCAAAGGGTAAGTGACAGCTTGGCCAGGCCTTCTGAATATAGAAGAAAGAAAAGGATAAAAGACCTCAAAATTTGCGGCTGGTTTTTAGCGGGCCTGCCGGTATTGGAATAAAAAGGGAGGAGAAATGCCATGGCCTTGTCGGTATCGAACAGGCATAGTTTCTGCCAGGGTTTCCAGAGTTCGGAATGGAGCCGGACTCTCTCAGAAGAATCAAAATGGATTTTGGATTCGTTGAGAAAGTACAGGTAGTCTTGCATGGATTGCCTGTATTTGATCATAGTGCGGTACCTCCTTGTAATTGTGATGGGTTGGAATACTTCTTAATTACAAGGGCGCATTTGGTAACGGTTTTATGTTACCAAATGCGCCGCACAATTCAGACATAATGTCAATAGTTATTTAAAAATTTATTAAATTTTCTTTCAAAGTTTGGAGGAAGAGATAAAAAAGGAGAATCAAAAAAGAGCGGAAATCAGAGCTTAAAAGAGTTTCCGAGACCGCTCAGGAGAGGGAATGGAGGAGCAGACGGTGAATTCCCTGTTATTGGAGTGTGCTATGAAATTGCTGACACCTGTGGAGCGGGAGCTGGTGGAGGAACTTTATTTTCTGGAGAGGACGGAACGGGAAGCCGGGAAGCGGCTGGGGCTTGCCAAGACCACCTTGAGACGCAGGCATAAAGAAGTATTGGACAAGCTACGGAATCTTTTGGGGCGGTATCCAAAAGATTTTTGACTAAATTATAAAAAAGCGGACCAAAGCCATGCTGCCGGCGGGTAATAAGTAAGGGGGTTATGGCTCCCTTTCGGAAATCGTGCGGAAACAGCGGAACATATGGCTGTGGAGGTCGGTTTTGAGGGTTCCTTGACAAATAACGGGGGAGTTTCCCTTGTTCATAGTCAATATCCGGGTTTCTCCCACCGTGCGGGGCTGAGAAGCAAGCGGCCCAGGCATGGACGCGATGACTACCTGCGGGTTCGGGTGGGGAAGGCGGCGCTGTGTATCTGCGCAGCCCTTTCCGAGTGTGTTCCGTCAACAAGATGACTTCAAAGGTACGAGCGGTAATCCAAAGGGCCTGTAACCGGCGCTGGCTGCGCCGGGACCGCCATGAGCCGCCGGCGGAGAGAACCATAATTCCCGTTCCCCAGGGTAAAAGGGGGATACTGTGGACATGGCATGGGCGGCTTAGTCAACCGCTGTCACCTGTTGGCGGTATCAATGGTGTCCAGGTGTAAAAGTTTTGGTGGACAGCGGTGATTTGTTGTCCTAAAAGTTTCGTACCTTTAGCTGCAGACGGCCCGGATATTCCCAATGGAAACTTGTTTCCGTTTGTGCCAGGGGTGAGAAGCAGGGCGGTCATGCCGCCTGAGAATATGGCACAGTTTTTGTGATGGTTTTATCGCCTGGATAATATATGGCCGGGTGTTGGGGAATGGGCGGGTATCCGCTGAAAACGCGGCGGGTGTCCGCTCCCCATATACAGGCGCAGGATACAAGACCTGCCGGTGCAAGACTTAGGTGGAGTTCTGCTCCTTTGCCTGCGGCGTAAGGTGTTCTATTCTGTGAGATACTGCCAGCCGGGTCGGGGTGTAAACGACAAAGTGGAGATACGGAGTCGTCCTTTTGGGAGAGGAACTGCGCTTTGCCAGAAACAATATCATAGAATATATACAGGACATCGGATAAAAATGCCATTATGCCGCATAACGAAAGACCGCCATCCGGATTTTTGCTATGAGCAGATTGGTAAATTCTTGCGGTCTTGAGTATATTTGGCACAAAATGGTAATAATCAATTTATAAATATCACGCAGGAGGTATTGATGATGCCGGGGAAGATTAACGATATCAGTCAGTTGTTGATTGATCAGTCTTTATCAAAGGATGAAAGAATAAAAAGTTATTTGGAACAAATGGAAAATCCCTATCATTATGTAGATAACGGCACAGCGGTCAGGCTGCGGTTTGCAGATACAAGCGAGAGTCTGACAGATAGATTGATTCTGGCGGCACAGGCAATAGAAATGTGATAAGAAATATACGGAGAGATAAGGTTGAAAGAAATTCGTTTCAACCTCCCTGATTTGAGTGTGCGCTGAGGCGCGCAGATGGGAGCAAAAATGGATAGGCTGGAAAAAATTGTAATGAAATTTGTGCAGGAATTGGTTGCGTTAAGACGTATATTTTGCTATACTTACTGTGAAACCTAACCTTTGTTTTAGCTAAAAAAGCGCAGACTACCCCTATAG
>CAJUCT010000051.1:1810-20485 GCA_910585015.1 uncultured Acetatifactor sp. | reverse complement strand
CAAAAGGTTTCATTTATGGTGGTGTCAAGTGTGCAGGACATGGGAGTTTAGTTAGATTGTGAAACTCCCTTTCTGGTAACAGTGGATGGCAATATATACAAAATAAGGGCGGCTTGCCACTGCGGCGGAGTCCGTTTTTGTATATATTGACCAGCCACGTCACTTGCAGAGAACATTTCGTAATTGCCTTTCCTGATTTACTCGTTTTTGGTGTCATCACTGTCCGACGGCCCGGACGGAATGCTTCCATAGCCCTCTTTCACCTTCACATCAAGATCCGCGTCCGGATATTTCGCCTGCAGCTGTGAGATCGCCTCATTGACCATAGCCTTATAGGCATCATCGGTTCCCTCCGGCAGCACCAGCACGATCTGATAGGATCTGGTCGCGGGGTCCGAGTCCACCGTTACCTCTCCGCTGCTCCCCGTGACGGTGACAGAACTGCCCAGCCTTGCCACTCCTGCGTACATATCGTCAAAGTTCTTACTCAGGCGGTTCTTGATACCGTCCACATCCTGATAGCTGCCGCTGGTGGTATCTATGGTGGTGATGGTCACAAACTGATTCTTTCCCCCGCTGTTTACATAGGCGTCAAAGCCCTGGCCGCTGGAGGTATAGGCATAGCCCTCTTTCTCCTTCCCCACAATGTACCTCCCCCTGGCGGCAGGCGCCATGCTGGTCCATATACTTCTGGGCGTAACCAGGGATGCCCCGTCTCCCCAGGCCAGGGTCCTGGCCGTCTGGCGGAAGGTAAAGGTGAAATCCGTGTTCAGCAGCTGAACCACTTTTACCTGATAGGTACACACCAGCTGTATCTCATTGGAGGAGCCGTAAGCCATCAGGGAAGTATACTGGAAATCCAGCCCGTCCATGCCGTCCACCACATGGAGCCTGCGTAGAAAAGCATCCGGATCGTCCCCGGCGAAGGATTGCAGATTCTTGGACATAAATGCCTTGGCCATAATCTGCCCCAGATATACTTTGGCCGCTTCCGTCACCTCCCGGCCTGCCAGCTTGCCCATACCGATCAGAAAAGCCTTGGGATCCTCCGCTATATCGCCTGCCAGATTGGATACGGTTTGGTGGGCGGAATCCGCTCCGTTCATCAGACTGTTCACCGCGCTGTCAAACTTCCCCTCTTCAAAGTCAGAACCCGCCTCTCCAAAGGAGTCCATCATCTGTCCCAGCCCGGCCACCGTATCCTCCACTGTCTTCTGGGCTCCCTCCGTGCCTTCATCTAAGGCAGAATTGGCTTCATCCAGCTGGAATTTGTAGTACAAAAAGCAGTACTGCGATATTTCCTTGGCGGCGGAGTTGAGGGCCACCGCCATCTTGCTCTGGGTGTAGGCAATGTCCGCAATGGACAGTATAATCAGCATTGTAAAGATAAAGGCAGTCATGGAGATTACCGCCTCGACGACCACGGCGCCTCTTTCCCTGTTCTCTTTCATCGTTTCTCCATATCCCATATCAATAGCCCCTTATGGTCTCTACCTCAAAGGTACACCAGTCGTCTTTCATGGAGGGATCGTCCACATAGTCTGTATAATAGGGGAGTGTCAGCATCAGGGGATCCACTCTCAGCTTTGCTTTCAGCCGGAAGTAAACCTGGGTATTGGCCAGACTGTAGCCCGACTCCCCTGTTGCCTTGCGCATGTTGGCCTGTATCACGTCCGCCATGCGCAGATACATCTTCTCCGAAGCCTCATCCTCCCTCTGCAGGCCCAGGTAGACAAACAGGGTCAGGTAATCGCTGTACTGCAGACCTTTGTCGGGGTTGGGATGTTGACCGGGAAGAATCCCTTTAATCGCACTCATAAAATCACCTACTTTTTTTCCCTCCCAGGATGCGGCATCCCCTATTCCCTCCAGACTATACCACCAATCTCCTGACTGCTTATATAACTCCACCGGAAATCCCGCCGCCAGACGATCCACATCATTACATGTCTCGAAAACAGTGAGTATGGGCAACAGGATCACCTTAGTCAGCGCCGCAGGAATTACCCCGGCCGTTAGGCCCATGATACAATTTGCGACCCCATTGATCGCTGTGGATGTGTTATTGCTTCCACTCCAAAAATTAGCAAAGGCCGATACCAGATTTGCGATATAGCGAATCTTATAAATATCCTCATAGGCCGCTTTCACATTGTCTTCATTGGAATTATTACCATACAGTATGTATTCAACTTCCGCCAGATAAGCCACATTGTTATCCCTGTTAATCAATCTGTTAGTCAACGTTTTGTTGTAGGAGTCTTTGGGGTCTGCGCTGCACCATGTGCCAGCATCCTCTGCAGTTCCCTCTTTCAAGGCATAGACTTCCTTATATGTATCCAGTGTCAGTTCAGTCTTTTTTACCTCCCCTTCTTTCTTTCCCTGTATGGAATACTTTCCTTCCGTCTCGAAAGTATCATAACTGAGCATCTCCATAATATACGTAGTCGCATAGAGGTTATCCCGTAGATTGTCAGCATCGCCCTTAAGCAAGTCACTTACCATAGCAATCAATCCAACCAATGCGCTTTCGGTAAATTTATAGCTGTTGCCCTGAGAACTTTCAGTGGGTGTAAGATTTTGCCCACCGCCGCGGTACTTTCTATCTTTTGCTTCTTTTTCTCTTCTATCCTTTTCTTCGTTGGCCTCTTTCTGCGCCTGTTCTTGCTCTTCCACCGCACTGGGGGGAGTATCCTTGAACTTACTATGCATATACAGGTACAAATCCGGCGTTTCTATCTGCTTCGTAACCGGGCTCATCAGGGGATTATAGGCATTGTCGCTTATATCATGCAGCGCCGCGATAGTTCCCTCCTTAGGCACAAAAAGCTGGGAAAATGTGCTCTCGGCATACCCTCTGACCTCCTGGTTGGTCAGTCCGATGGAATCGGACTGCACCACGGTATTGGCACAATTTTTCATGATTTCCACATTCAGTATCTCCCGCAGAAGCGTATTCCCGTATTTCATTCCCTCTATGGCATTGTCCATGATCTGGTACTGGCTGCGGATGTTAGACAGACGGGTTTTCATCTTCTGCACCGCCTCTCTGTCAATGGTTATCTGCATGGAACCGCTGTTTACAGACGGTTGAGTGCGGGCGCTCTCGCTCTCCTTCTCATGCAGGCTCTTAAGCCCATCAATCTCCTCCCTGTCTTTCGCCTTCATATCGGTTTCGGGAAAAGTATTCGCGGAATAGGTCCAGGTTTTCAGCTTGTCGTCATATTCTCCGGCCAGGTCATAGAGACTGTCCATGGGAGAGGTTCCGCCTGAAGAAGCCTCCAGCAGCTTGTCAAGCAGTCCCTCATAGAGCTTCACGGTCTTTTGCATCTCGTCTAACTGTCTCTGGATATATGTCACCGCGTCCGCCACAGAACGGCTCTGGCCGTCCACTGTGACATACAGATTGGCTGCCTGGATTTTGCTCAAATTCGCCGCCGAGATCTGTTCCAGTTGGTTCACCGTATTCAGGTACTTATCTGAACTGTTGGTGATGCCCGCCATCAGATATTGCCCATGATCGGATTTTACATTGTCCAAGAGTTCCTTCCTTTTCTCCTCCCATCCACTCGGCATGTTATTGCCCGGTTCGCAGTCCTCTATGGCCTGCACCTTGGCATAAGCCTTGGCCAGTGCGTCCGCCCTGTTTTTCAACTCCAAGGTATAGTTGGTTCCTGTAGGGGAATTGACGGCCGCGTTCATCCGCACCCACCACTGGATGGCATGCGCGTCGCTGTCTCCCGCCCCCGGCAGGGTTTCCATCAAGCCGCTGCCTGCGTCTATAAAATTGTTCTTGGCAGTGATAAAATTATCCTTGGCGGTTGTGAGTTCCTCCATCAGCGCCGTCACCTTTTCCCCGTCTATATAGTAGACCGGCTCCGGCGATGAGGCCGGGGTAGACGAGGGTTCATCTGTCGCCCCGGGTGCAGGAGCTGGGGAGGGTGTCGGCGTCTCCACCCGGGAATATATCTCCGGACTGGTTTCGTCGTAATCATCCGTATATGTATCCAACTCTATGGTTACCCTGTTGTAGACGCCTGTCAAATCCCCTGTATTGATCAGATTGCCCACCAGATATTGGTGGATCTCCCCATAGGCGGTACGATAGCCCTCCAGGTTCCGCGCATACTCCTGCAGCTTCCCGGCGGACATATTTTCCCCATTGTCTCCCACCTTATCCGTGTAATCCCTGGTGAGCCAATACACGTCAAAAGCAGTTTTCAGCAGTTCCCCCTCCGCTTCATAGAAGTCTGTCTTGTCATCCACAACAGTCTTGTTCTCGCCGCTTTTCTGCAGAGCCTCCACGCCGGGATCACTCTTTATCTTCTCTATAATTTCCTGGACAATCACAATGGGCCCCCGGTACTTCATAAACTCCACGATCTGCTCCTGCAGAATCGTGGCATTGTACATATTGGCCCCCTCCAGAGGGGATATCACCGCACCGTCCGTCAGATTCCGGACGCGCAGAATATCACTGATGGTTTCGTCGCTGAATCTGCCGCCTATATCGTTCATCACCCTCTGGTACAGAAGCTGGATCTCCTCGTCGGATACATCCCGGGAGTGAAGCGCCGTGTCATAATATTCCGTAACCAGGCTGTAATACTCGCTGATATTCTGGCAGGATCCCATGAGCCCGTAATATTCGCTCAGATCATAGTCGTAGTTGGACATCAGTGTGGACAGCGCCAGATCCGCCGAGGATTCCGCCACGGCCCTGGCAAGCTGCACTCTGCTGATATCCACGAAAATACTGGCAATCAGCATACACGGCACCAAAATCATTACCAGAAACACCGATATTGCCCCATGGTTTTTACGAAAACAAAACATAGCCACGCCTCCAAATTATTTATGGAACAGATCTTTCACAAACTGTCTCAGTTCCGTTATCTTATTTGTCATTGCTTCCTTGGCTCCCGTCACTTCAAAAATATCATCCACCATATTCACATTGCGGATAAATTCCGGAGTGTCTCCCACCGGCACTTCCGTATGGGTCTTGAATTTCATGGAAAGGTTGTCCCGATCCCCCAAAAGCCGGATGGGCAGTTCAATCTTATATTCCAAATCCACGCTGATGGAGGAGGCAATGAAGCTGCTCTTATACTCCACTTGCAGATTATTCCCATAGCCTGTGGGTTTCATGTCGGAGAATAAGCCCGTGTTCATGCCGCCAATCCTGCTTGTGATCAGAGAGGATACGGATTCCTCAATTGGATGCATCCCCCCGAACAGTCCCCCCAGATACCGGTAAGGCTCATAGTCCACTGTCCCCAGCCCCGGCACCTGGCCCACGTCACTGTTTTGTATAGCCCACAGCAGCGGATCCGCGCAGTAAGCCGCGCCGTCCAGCGCCGCCTCCACCACGATTGCCTCAATCCGGGACTTCTGGTAGTATACATTTCCCAGATACAGCAGCATCAATATCACGATCAAGCATACAGGAAAAACAATCGCGGCCTCCACAATCAGAGCACCCCTGTCATCTCTCATTCTTTTTTTCATCCGCCTGCCCACCAAAACTTTCCTTGCTCCTGCATATCGCAAAAAAGATATGCGATACTGCGTTACAGACCATGTCTGCGTTGCCATGTTACATCTGTCCGCCGAACCGGCTCCTTCCGCTTCGGCGTCTCTTCCCATACATACGAGGCACTGTCCCACTTTTGTGACACACTGCCTCCTACACATGGCAATGCTTCCCGCCAGGGATTACTGCCGGGAAGCCTACAGCACAAAACACCTGTCACTAATTGTTCACTGCATCGGTCGCATTTTTTTCAATAGTTTTCAGCAGGCTTGTGATCAGAGATTTAATCGCGTCTCTGAAGACAATCGCCAGCAGCACCGCAATGCCGATCAATACAACCATGGACACGATATTCACATCGCCGTCTTCGTCAGTAAGGAATGCGTGCATCTTGTACTTTGCCATAAACCAAAGAGAATCCAGTTTCTGTAACATATCTTTCACCTCCTCCGTGAGAGAATTATATTAATACCCCTCATTTCCCAAATACGCATTAAGTGTTCCTCGCTGCTTTGCCGCGACTGAGTTTAACTTCTTTGCAAAACACCCTTTGCTGTAAACAATTAGAAGTTCTTATCACACTATGCCCCTAGATTGGAGAAAATCGGGATTAATATCATCACCAGAATACCCACGAACATGATCATAATCGGGATCATCAGCTTGCTGGACGCCTTTTCCCCCTGACGCCGGATCATCTGCCGACGCAGATTCCACACCTCCTTGCTCTGGTTCTGCAGCATGATGGACAGTTCGCTGTTTCCCTTTGTGATTCCCTGCACCACAGTGGAAGTAAACTTCTTGATCTCGGGCACCACACACCTGGTTCCGAACCGAAACAGCGCGTCCACCTCCGCGAAACCATTGTTCATCTCGTCTATGGACGTCTGCATCTCCTTGTATAACGCCCTGTCCCCGGTGTAGGCCACCTCCTCCCACGCCTCACGGAAAATCATACCTGCATTGGTCAGCAGCGCCAGCTTGGAAATCACCTCCGAGAAATCGCTCATCATCTCCTCGGAACGGCTCAATATCTTATTGCCGGTAACGGTGCCGAAATAGTAATAGGCCACAAAGGCAAACATCAGCACCACCAGCAGAGCCAGGATATCGTTGGCCAGACCGTACACGGCAAAGGATAACACGATCAGGGAAAGCGCAATGGTAAGCTGCTGGGAGTGTATGACCCGCAGATAGTAGTCCGCATATTTCTCGCTGTACAGAATGGAAATTTCCTTTCTCAGTTTCCTGTCATTCTTGCTGCGGTAGGAATACTTCACTATGTTCAGGGCTTCGTAGCCCACAAAGTAGATTTCCTTCAGCGGATACTCCTTCTCATCCAGCACATCAAACAGAGAGGCATTCCTCAAGCCCTTCAGAAAACAGATCAGCCACATCGCCAGAAATACCGCCCCGATTGCAAATATCACTATATTGGTCAAAGTAAACATGCCGCCAGCCTCCTATATGCGCCCATTAAATCTTGATATTTAGAACAGCCCGTCCCACCAGATAGGCGGTCGCAAACATGACGATACCGACAGTGGTGGCCAGGATTCCCGGGGGTGTCGCAAAATTGGCCGCGAAATCCGCGCTCATGGTCTTGATCATACCGATCAGAAGGATGGGCATGACCAGCATCAGATACTGCTCTGACCTGGCCCCCGTCACTATGGTTTCAATCTCCTCCGCAATCTCCATCTTGTCGCTGAGAATTTCATGGGTGTTGCGTATGGTATCCTTTATATTGCCGCCCTTGTGGTAACATATCTTGAATACATTGGCAAAGCTTACGATGTCATCCACACCGCTCCTGGCTCCGAAGTCCGCCAACGGCACCTCCAGATCCACATTGTTGTCCATGCAGGAGAGAATGACCTCCAACTCCTTCAATATGTATGCGTCCTCCTCATACTGCACCTTCAGGTCCTCATATACCGAGTGAAAAGAATCCGTCACATTCTTGCCCGCCCCCAGGGAGGTATTAAACGCCTCCAGCATATCCCGGAACTGGGACTTCAGTTTTTTTGTCCTGGCCTTCATGATCATATCCGTTCGGACAGGAAGAAACGCACGGCCTGCGGCAATGCCCGCGGCGCCGGAAATCAGCAGATTCAGCACATAAGTGGCCGTGGTAGGATCACCGTAGGCGTCCTTGGCCAGTCCCCCGTAAAACAGATAGCCCACAGCCGCGCCCACAATAAATCCAATCAGGAAATACAGGATTTTCTCCGCCCCGCTCATGTAATACACTTTGTAATTCAGGGTCCGCATATTGGTGGCGGAGGAATAATACTGGGGCTCTTTGATTTTCTTCGCTTTCCTCTGTTTGGGTTCCTTTGGGGCCTTTTCCTTCTTTGCCATAATCTCAATTTTCCTCTTTCCTGTGTCAAATCTCTGTTTTAATCCCCGACAATTGCAGCTTAAATACGTTCTGCATCTTGTTTTCCGTGCGGTTTAGGCTGCCGGATACTTTTTCCAGGGTACTCTTTTCGTCTTCCTCAAACACATACAGGGGATTTAAAATCACCTGCCCGTCCTTATAGCCCACCACTTCCGTGATCTCCATGGTTTTCCGGGACTTGTCCCGCAGCCTGGACAGGTGGACAATGATATCCACAGCCGAAGCGATCTGCTGCCGGATAGCTTCTAAGGGAAGTCCCGGAGCGCCCTGCAGCACCATGGTTTCCAGACGGCTGAGCATATCCTGGGTGGAATTGGCATGGCCTGTGGACAGGGAACCGTCGTGGCCCGTATTCATGGCCTGCAGCATATCCAGCGCCTCGCCTCCGCGGACCTCACCCACCACAATGCGCTCCGGTCTCATACGCAGGGAGGACTTGATCAGATCCCGGATCGTGATCTGTCCCACCCCCGCCGCATTGGCGTTCCGGGTCTCCAGCCGCACCAGATTCTCCACGCCCACGATCTGCAGTTCCGCCGAGTCCTCGATGGTGATCACACGCTCATCCTTGGGGATATAGTTGGACAGCGCATTCAGGAAGGTGGTCTTGCCGGATCCCGTACCGCCGCAGATGAAAATATTGTATTTGGCCTTCACCAGCAGCTCCAGCTTGTCCGCTATCTCACGGGTGATGGAGCCGTAGCTGATCAGCCGCTCAATGGTCATAGGGGTCTTGGAAAACTTACGGATGGTCAGCGTAGGACCGCACAGGGCTATGGGCGGCAGCACCACGTTTACACGGGAGCCGTCCGGCAGACGAGTATCGCAGATGGGATTGGCCTGGTTCACTTCCCGTCCTGCCAGACCCACGATCCTCTGAATGATATCCTCCAATCGTCTCTCGCTCTCGAACTGCTTTTCCATCTTAAACAGATGGCCGTTCTGCTCGATAAAGATATCCTCCGGCCCATTGATCATGACCTCGGTGATGGTGTCGTCCTTGATGATACTGTCCAGCAGGCCGAATCCCCGGATGGAGCTATACACCTGTTCCACGATGGACACATGCTGCTCTATGGACACATACTGCCCCTCCATGCGCTGGTCACAAACCTGCTCGATCTTTTCCTGTAGTTCCTCGTCCGAAAGCTTGCTTAAAGGAAAATTTTCTCCTATATACTTTTTAATATCCGCAATAAATTGTTGCTCCGCCTCAAAGGTCATCTTATGTCCTCCAACTTAAATCGCCGCGCAATGACTCTAAAGGGTCAGCCGGACTTATTCAAACATATCGAAAACCGGCTGTGCCTTGAGCTGCTGCAGCAGCCTGCCCGTATCAAAGCCCTCGAACCTGTTTATCCCGCCAAATTCTTTAAATTCACCGACCGAAGCTTTATGGGAAGTCTGGCTGCTGAAACGGTTGTACAGGATTCCGCAGCGCATCAGCAGCTTTTTGTCAATCTTCTGATCCTGCTCCATGACGTTCATGGAGGTCACCACTCTCTCCAGTTTTACGTTGGACGCCGCGGATCCGTCCGCCACAAATATAATGGTATCGCACTCCTCCAGCAGCTTTAACATGCCCGTCTCCAGAGAAAAATCCAGGTCGAGAACGATATAGTCATAGCCGCCCGACTGTTTCAGCACACTGACAATCTGCTGCGTCTCGCCGGCGCTCAGTTCCGCAATGTCCAGAGCCAGCCTGGCGGAGGAATAGAAGAACACACCGGTGAGGTCCTGCTTCACCGTGCTCTCCAGTTTCATAGCAAGATTACCTGTTCTGCTCTTGACGGCACGGATCACATCGCTCAGGCAGGTGTTGCCCTCGGCCTGAAAGAACACATCCGCGCTGCCGAATTTCTCCAGGTTCAGATACAGCGCCTTTTTCCCTTTCTGGGCAAAATGCATGGCACAGGCCGCAGCTGCCACAGAACTGCCTGTACCACCCGCCGCCGAGACAAAAGCCAGCGTCTTGGCGCCCTCTCCCTCCATACGCGCTCCAACCACTGCCGCTGTCTTCTCCGAAAACATCCCCAGGATCTGGCGGTAGATGGTCTCCGCCTTCTGGAATTTGCACACAGCCGCGGCATCCTTGACTTTTTCAATGTCCGTCGTATCCACCAGGTAAGCAAAGCCGCAGTTTGAGGGCAGCTGCGTCATTTCAACATCGAATGTCTCGTCCGCCAGAAATACGTCAATCTTTTTTTCCCTCAGCGACCCCAAGGCATACTCCCTGTCTGTAAAGATAAACGTTTCCAGTTTGTCCGCATATTTTACATTGAAAACAGATTCCAGACGCCTTAAATAAACCTGGTCTCTGTCCAATATTGCCAGTCTAATCTTCATGATCCCGCTCCTCGGTTATCTCATTGTCATGTGCCGCAAGCCTCTTTTTCGCGTCTATCACCTTGGGATGTTCGCCTCCATAGAACTGCTCCAGCACAGGCGCCGCTTTCCTCAGATATTGCAGCTCCTTATCCCTGTCCCCCAGCTGGCTCCACGCCCTGGACAGATTGTTTTGATTCTCCGCAAGACCCACACCGCCCAGTTTCTCCCCAATGGACATCGCTTCCTCCAGATACACGCGCGCCTCTCCGGGTTTCCCCCAGTCAAGGTACATGACGCTTATGTTGTTGAGTGTCCTGTGCATGTCAAATTCATACTGCGGCTGCTGTCTGAAAATATCCAGCGCCTCTTTGTAGCGCTCGGCCGCTTCTTCCCTGCGGCCTGCCTTGTTATATGCCATGGCAAGATCCACAACGCATCTCGCATATTGTGCGTCCGATACATTGAGCCAAAAACTTCGTGCCAGTTTACATGCCTCTTCCAACTGCTCTATGCCATAGTCTTCATTTCCTATCTGCGTAGCAAGCATACCGCGATAGAACATACAATGGCAATGGGCAATCATTCCGCCGGACTGCTGTATATTGCTTTCCGCTTCATCCAGGAGCCGCTCAACCTGTTCAAACTGCCGCACCGAAAGGTAATAACTTATGAGATGAAGTAATGTCACCTGTATGACGCTCCATTTACCCTGCCCTTCTCTCTTTCCCGCTTCATACCCTTTGATGAGCCACTCTCCGTAGGCTTCAAAATCTCCCCGCTGTATGGCTATGTCAGCCTGCAGGCGGCATACCAGTATGTGTACGAAACCAATCCCCTCATACTTTTTGAGTTCGGTCAGCATCTCCTGGGTCTCTTCCATATCTCCACTGATATAATATGCTGAGGCAAGCTGATTGGCCACCATCGCCTTTTCCCTTGTCTCCAGTTCCTGACTGCCTGCCAGGAATCGGTATTCCTCCTTCAGCTGGCTCAATTCACTGTAATTGTAGTTGCACAGCAGAATGCAGAGAACAGCTCTTGCCCTGATGCCCAGCTGGCCGCTCTTCTCTTTTACCAGCACCAGCCGCTCCAGCGCTTCACTGGATGGGCCAAAATTGTTATACTGGATTTCATACGCCAACAACGCAAGCTCCGACAGTAAGCGGCTGCATTTCCCGGTCAGGTTCAGGCACAGGCTGGGAACCAATATCATGGTTTCCATAAGCCCCGCGTCAAAGTCCTTCCAGCTGCCCTCCCACTCCAGCACCATGGATGAAGCGTTTTCTATCCGAAAATCTCTGCCGGACTGCTCCCATGCATCTACCAGACTCTCCAGAAAAGGGGTTATCTCGCTCTCCTTAACTCCGCCGCTGCGCACACATTCCGCAATGAAGGGATGCATCGAATATCCGCTTTCATGTTCCTCCAGCCAGCCCGTCTCATACAGTCTTTTCAGGCTCTCCCGCATATTGGATCCAGGGGTGAGGAAACCCTGCAAAAAAGTCTCCGCAAACTCTGGCGTATAATTCTGATGGGGCAACACGGAAAATATTCGCAGCAAGCCCTTCATTTCCTTTGGCAGCTTGAAATCCGCATATATTCTGCGGTACATTTGCTGTAAGTCCCCGTACATATCCTGTCTCTCCATGGAGACAGGCATGATTCCTTTCTCTAAACGCGCCTGAAGCTGCGGAAGTGTCCATCCCCTGTCCGCCGAGGCGCGCCCCAACAGACGCAGGGTCAATGTGTGCCGCCAGATGTCCTTTTCCAGGATGTCCGACAGAACCCGTTCATCTTCCATATTCATGGTTTTATCATAATTATCCTGGAATATTAGTCTGGCCGCGTTCCTGCTGGGCAGCGGGACGGAATAAGTCCTAAAACCGTCAAATTCCTGACATCTGGAAGTGACAAAAACCGTAGCCGGAAGGGATGCCAATATGGCCAGTTCCTCCTTCTTATTTTGATCCATATTGTCGATGGCAATCAATACGCGGTCGCCTTCATGCATTCGTACACACGCCAGGGCTTCATAAAAATTTTCTTCCATATTCGTGCCGCGTATCTGCGGAAATGCCTTTACAAAACTGGCAGGCAGGCTCCCCTCATATTGAATTGCGCAGATATAGTCCGCCAGCGCTTCTTCCTCACAATATTTCAGGAGTTGACGCGTCAATTCAGTCTTACCGATGCCGCCCATACCGCTCACCAAATATTTCCCGCCCTGGATAAGCATTCTGCGCAGTTCAAACAATTCTTTCTCCCTGCCAAAAAAATGCTGCCGAGGGAGAGGTGAACTGCACAGTTCCGTATTTCTGCTTGTCAGAAATACTACTTTTCCCTTGGGCATTTCCCCCTTAAAATATATCTTTCCAAGATTTTCGATATGCAGGGAGGAATCCCTCCTGAGACGGGACATAATGCTCTCCCCTTCTCCGTTGCCCGCAAGGGCGTGAAACATCAGCAATGTAAGGAACCAGCCACAGAAAAAAGCACATCCGCTGCTGCCGCAGTTTTCAAACTCTTCCCTCTTTTCAATAGCGCTCTCGAAAAAGAGTCTGGCCTCCTCAGAAAAGTTTTCATCCCACTGCGCAATCAGCTTGAGGTAGCAGGGCAGTTTCTGGCTAAAGACCTCATAACTGTACTCCCGCGCAAGCAACACATCCATGAATTGCTCTATCTGTCTAAACACGGAATCCGAATTAGCCGCATTAAGGATTTCTTCCGCATACTCACCATACAGCCCCAGTCTTGCGCTCCGGTTGCATATATCTGAAGTATAGCGGTTGCGCCCGCCGTCATTTCTCCATATCTGTTTCCCACATTTGCGATTCCTAAAATCAAACAGAATATTCTCCCGCCAAAATTTTGTAAGCGTGAGTCCTGTGTGGTTTTTCTTGGTGATGATTCCATCTGAATACACAGGGTAATCATTGATAGTAAGAAACTGATAAATGGTTTTCAAAGAAAGTATATCTGATTTCATCTACTGTCACCTATCCTGTTTACTCTAAAAGTTATGCGGGATATTGAGCACCTGTCCCGCCCGGATGCATTCCGGATTTTTGATAACATCCTTGTTGGCCTCGTAAATAACGGTCCAGAGTTTTCCGTCTCCGTAGACCCTGGCGGCAATGCTCCAAAGCATATCCCCTTTCTGTACCACATAGATGTTTTCCTGTGTGACTATCGTCGCAGCGGCGGTAACAGTCTCTTCCGAAGGCGCCGCTGTTACGCCCGGCAGACGGATCATAAGTCGCTGTCCCGCATAAAGTCTGCCAGGGCTTCGGATCACTGCCTTATTGTCCTCATATATTTTTCTCCAGCTGTTACCCTCTCCATAGAATTTGACCGCTATTTTCCACAGACTGTCATTGCGCTCCACTATATATATGATAAAATCCTGCTGGGAAACCTCTGTGGGAACAGTCGGTACGAGATTTACGCCGTTTCCGGCATTTCCGTTATTATTTCCAGCGTTATTGCTATTATTATTGCTGTTATTTGTCTGATTGCCTGTATTGCCGCCGGAATTTCCGGGGTTTCCAGTATTATCGCTGTCAGTGCCTTTTCGGATCACATAGTTCTGCGCCGCACGTTTCAGAACGCCGCCCTCAGTGCGGAACTCAATGCCCAGCGTGTGGGTTCCCGTGCCGCCGTCTGCCAGAGTCTGGTTCATGATCGTAATTCTGGTACTGCCGGCCTCGGAGGTATAATCCTGCCCCTCGGTCAGTTTCTTACCATCTATGTATACATCCCTAAACTCCGAGTACTCACCCTGAGAAATCAGCGTCTGGGCGCCGTTTCCCACGATATTTTCCACATTAAAGCCAGTCACCGGCTGGGTGATATCATAGCCGGGGTCCGTGGCCAGACCCACATTGCTGTCCGTGTTGTCCAGAACCGTCAATACCAGTTCCGCATAAGATGGGAGATACGCCGGGTTGCTGTAGACTGCCATCACAGTAATATTAAATTCACCGGCTTCTGTAGGTACGCCATAGATTTCGCCGGTGGCGGGATACATCAGCAGCCCATCCGCCAGCCTTCCCTCTGCCACGGAGAAGGTGACTATGTTATCCGGATCTATATTGTTGGTCTCCACGGTGTAGGAGTATGGAACGTATTTTACCCTGATCACATCTTCCATGTTCAGATCGGGGGTGGTAGTGATGATGCCCGGTCCATCCGGGGTGCCGCTGCGTATCAGGGTGACGCTGGCGCTCACGCCCTGAGGCAACTCGGTGACTACTGTTCCATCTGGCAGACTCCATGAAGTGCCTGCAACGACAGGAAGCGATACCGGGAGATTTACATTACCGGGCGCATGGAGCGTGAGCAGACTGCTACAGTTATCAAGCATCCTTGACATGTACATTACGCTGCCTAAATTAAAGTTGCTTATATCCAGACTGGCCAAGCTACTGCAATTTTCAAACATGCCATCCATATCAAATACACCACTGGTATCAAAACTGCCCAAATCCAGGCTGACCAAGTCGCCGCAGCCATAAAACATATTCGACATGTCATCTACGCTGCTGGTATTTAAGTTACCCATATTTAAACTTGCCAGACTGCCGCACTCCGAAAACATACCCGACATATACATGACATTGCCAGTATTAAAGCTGCTTAAATCCAAATTGGTCAGACTGCTGCAGCCCTCAAACATATGGGACATCTGCACCACATTGCCAGTGTCAAAGCCGCTCAAATCCAGGCTGGTCAGGCTACTGCAGCCCTCAAACATCCATCTCATATCTCGCACACCGCTTGTATCTATTCCTCCCAGATTCAAACTGGTCAGACCGCTGCACCTACTGAACATGCTTGCCATATCCACCACAGCACTGGTATCAAAACCGCTCAAATTCAGGCTTGCCAAACTGCTGCAGCCTTCAAACATCCCAAGCATCTGAAATACTTTGCTCGTATTTAAATTGCTCAAATCCAAACTGGTAAGGCTGCTGCAGCCTGAAAACATGCTGGACATCTGTGTCACATTGCTGGTATCAAAACCGCTCAAATCTATGCTGGTTAGACTGCTGCAGCCTTCAAACATGCCGCCCATATTCGTCACCAAACTGGTATCTAAGCCGCTAATGTCTATACTTGTCATGCTGGAGCAGCCAGAAAATAAGTAAGATGCATTCGTCATTCCACTTACATTGACAACTGCGGAAGTGATCTGGCTGCTCCATGATTTCCATGCATAAGTACCACTTGAAAGATCTCCCGCCAGATTTCCAGTCCCTGTCACCGTCAGCCTGCCACTGGCATCAATCTTCCAGTCGATATTGTCATTGTTATCTGTGTCACTGGCAATAACACCGTCCGCATAGGGCATTATCTGCTCCCCGGCCGCGTCCCCGCCAGACAGGGATCCGATAGTTTCTGCATTTCCTGTCTCCTGCGGCCTCTCCGCCGACACAGTCATTCCCAATATGGCCAGCAACGCCATCATGCATACTGCCAAGCCTTTTTTTCTGATTGTACCCATGGCTGTTCTCTCCCCCAAAAATCTATGTTTTCTCTTTATCCGCGCACTGATATCTGAATTTACTGTCACCTATCCAAATAATCCAAAGATATCTGTACTGTTTGCCATTATATCATTTACATTTTTTGCATTCAATAAAATCGGCTTTCTTTGACTGTTTTGTTCAAAAAATTGTCTTTTTTGTTCATGCAACTGTAAAAGTGCTGGCAAGCTGTACCTCATAAAAGAGTCCGCGCAAAACCGCCACGGCAGATTTACCGGTTTCAGAGAGACGCACAAACAGCTCCGTGTTCTGGTTCAGACAGGCATACCTGCCAGTTATCTCTGGGGGATAATGATCACCAGGCCCTCACGGATACGCTCCGGGTCTGCTATAACGTCCTTGTTGGCCTCATAGATGATGTTCCAGAGCCGCCCGCTGCCGTAAGCCCTATAAGCAATAGTCCAAAGTCTGTCGCCCTTCTGTACTCTGTAGGCGGTTCCCTCTGATACTGCCGCTTCGGATACAGGGGCAGGCGTTTCCTGCACAGGATATGCTAATCCTGCCAGGCGGATTATAAGTTTTTGGCCTGCGTAGAGCCTGTGAGGATTCTTGATCACCGCCATATTATCTTCGTAGATCCTTCTCCAGCTGCTGCCCTGGCCGTAGAACCTGGCAGCAATCTTCCACAGACTGTCGCCCCGCTCTACCGTGTAGATGATGAAGTCTTGTTGGTGTTGGGAGGATATTGTTGTCGGGAGGAGACTGCTGTTAATGTTGCTGTTATTGCTATTGTTTCCATTATCACTGTTGCTGCTATTGTTATTTTCAGTATCGCCACTGCCACCGTTATTGCTGCCTGCGTTGTCACCCACAACGTTTTTACCAATAACATAGTTTTGCGCCGCACGTTTCAGTGTACCGTCCTCTGTACGGAACACAATGCCCAAGGTATGTGTTCCCTCACCGCCGCTGGCCAAGGTTTGATTCAATATGGTAATTCTGGTACTGCCAGCCTGGGAGGTATAGTCCTGCTCCGCCGTTAGCTTTCTGCCGTCAATGTAAACATCTCTGAACTGGGAATATTCACCTTGGGAAACCAGTGTCTGTGCGCTGCTCCCCTCCATGTTCTCAGTGTCAAAGCCGATTACGGGCTGGGTAATATCATATCCGGAATCCGTAGCGACGCCCACATTGCCGTCCGTATTGTCCAGAACAGTCAATGTCAATTCCGCATAGGAGGGGAGGTAAGCCGGATTACTATATGTAGCCATCACCTTGATTTTGAACTCTCCTGCTTCCAACGGTACGCCATAAATCTCGCCTGTGGCCGGATACATCTGCAGCCCTTCTGCCAATTCTCCCTCCACGATGGAGAAAGTGACTGTGTTATCCGGGTCTGTATTGTTGGTTTCCACTGTGTAGGAGTAGGGGACATATTTTACCCTGACCACATCTTCCATGTTCAAATCAGGCGTGGTCGTGGTGATCTGCGGCGTAGTCGGAATGCCGCTGCGGGTCAGGGTTACACTGTTGCTTAACCCCTGGGGCAGTTCTGTGACTTCCGTTCCATCGGGAAGAGTCCAAACGGCGCCAGTGACAACAGGTAGAGGAGCGGAGGTATTTACATTGTATGGGCTTTGGATAGTGGTCAGATCGTTGCAACCTTCAAACATCCCACCCATATCCGTCACACTGCTGGTATCAAAGCCGCTTGCATCCAGACTCGTTAGACCGCTACATCCCTCAAACATACTATACATATGCGTCACATGGCTGGTATCAAATCCTCTTACATCCAGACTCGTTAGGCCGCTGCATCCAGAAAACATATAGAGCATATATTTCACGCTGCTGGTATCAAAGCCTCTTACATCTAGACTCGTTAGGCCACTACATCCAGAAAACATCCCGCCCATATCCGTCACATGGCTGGTATCAAAGCCGCTTACATCCAGACTCATCAGACCGCTACATCCAGAAAACATACTATACATATGAGTCACATTGTTGGTACCAAAGCCGCTTACATCCAGACTCGTTAGACCGTTACATCCAGAAAACATATTGTACATATCCGTCACATTGCTGGTATCAAAGCCGCTTACATCCAGACTCGCTAGGCCACTGCATCCAGAAAACATCCCGCCCATATTCATTACGTGGCTGGTATCAAAGCCGCTTACATCCAGACTCGTTAGGCCACTGCATCCAGAAAACATCCCGCCCATATTCGTCACATTGCTGGTATCAAAGCCGCTTACATCCAGACTTGTTAGGCCGCTACATCCAGAAAATATATCACTCATATATATCACGTTGCTGGTATCAAAGCCTCTTATATCCAGACTTGTTAGACCGCTACATCCAGAAAACATATATATCATATCCGTCACGCTGCTGGTATCAAAGCCTCTTATATCCAGACTTGTTAGACCGCTACATTCGGAAAACATATATATCATATCCGTCACACTGCTGGTATCAAAGCCTCTTATATCCAGACTTGTTAGGCCGCTACATCCGAAAAACATATAGCTCATATTCGTCACACTGCTGGTATCAAAGCCTCTTATATCCAGACTTGTTAGACCACTACATCCAGAAAACATATCGCTCATATTCGTCACGCTGCTGGTATCAAAGCTGCTTATATCCAGACTTGTTAGACCGCTACATCCCAAAAACATGCCTCTCATGCGCATCACGTTGCTGGTATCAAAGCCGCTTATATCCAGACTTGTTAGACCGCTGCATCCGGAAAACATGCCGCCCAAATCCGTCACGCTATTGGTATCAAAGCCGCTCACATCCAGATTTGTTAGACCGCTACATCCGGAAAACATATAACTCATATTCGTCACGCTGCTGGTATCAAAGCCGCTCACATCCAGATTTGTTAGACCGCTACATCCGGAAAACAT
>CAJUCT010000051.1:0-1710 GCA_910585015.1 uncultured Acetatifactor sp. | reverse complement strand
ATAACTCATATTTGTCACGCTGCTGGTGTCAAAGCCGCTTACATCTAGGCTCGTTAGACCGCTACATCCGGAAAACATATAACTCATATCCGCCACGCTGCTGGTATTAAACCCTCTTATATCCAGACTTGTTAGACCGCTACATCCGGAAAACATATAGGTCATATCCGCCACGCTGCTGGTATTAAACCCTCTTATATCCAGGCTCCTTAAGTTAGAGCAACCATAAAACAACCAAGATGCATCCGTCATTCCAGTCACATTTAATTCAGCCGAAATAATCTGGTCGGAATAAGGTCGCCATGCAAAACCCGATTCGTAATGAGCCCCCGATAAATCCCCAGTTCCCGTCACTGTCAGTTTTCCACTGGCGTCAATCACCCATGTAATATCCCCATCAGTACCACTGGCAATATCATCCGCCGCATAAGCCGTTATCTGGTCCTCTGCCTGGGTTCCCACTATATCTGACAGATTTCCTTTCTCTGTACTGTCCATCTCCCCAGGCGTTTCCACATCTGTGTCTGCATTGCCGCCGGATACCGCCGCGGCATTTTCCAAAGCATTTTCACTTTCGGCCTGCAATGGCTCCGCCGCCGCTGCCGTCAAACCAGACAGCATCAGCAATGCCGCCATGCATACCGCCAGTCCTCTTCTCTTGATTGTTCCCATACCTTTGTTCCTTTCTTTTTATAATTTAGGTAGACTTCATTTTAGCCTTCCTATATAAGGCATATTGTGAATACATTTATAACCATTTCTAACAGCGAAACTCTGTTTTCGAGACATGGATTTATATGTATGGATATCCATACATATTTTTGCCTATTATACTCGGATATTCATACATAGTCAAGCCAATTCTTTCTCCTTACAATGTTTACAAAGATCCGCTGTATGTAAATCACCGTTCCATATTATATATACATTTTTGTATAAGGAATATTGTAAGACTTATTTTTCACTCTGAAAGAATAAATATTATATCTTCTTGACAACATTCATATTGATTTATTACCTGAAAGACTTTTGATACCCTACACATAAAAACAGCATCTGCCCGAACAGATGCTGAACTCAAATATAGACAGGAGGGTTGTATTTTGATAAGCTATGCCCCGCTTTTTAAGACCATGAAAGAAAAACATATCACTTCCTACCGGTTGGAAAAATTAGGTTTTTCCAGGGCTACCTACTATTCTATCCAAAAGGGCAATAGCGTGTCTACCAATACAATCAACCAACTGTGCAAACTTCTGAAATGTAATGTGACGGATGTCATGGAGTATATTGAAGATGAAGAAGAATAGCGGACAAAGCCCTTGTCATCCCATCTTCTCCCTGAATGCCTCAAAACTCGCCGCCTTCGCTGCCGCCTTGAGCCATTGGCGCAGATTTTTGAGGTCTTCCTCGGTATGGATGCGGGTCCGGATGTCCTCAGGAATTTCTCCAAGATCTTCCAATAAATCCAGAATATCCTGGCGACTGCGATTAAGATCACCAAGGGTTTTTCCCTCCGTCATTCCGGCAATCTTCCCCTCTGCCATTCCGGCAATCTTCCCTTCCTCATATGCTTCTTCCCTCTCCACCTCCATGGCGTCATCCCAGTTCCACTGTGTGTACAGCATATTTACCGCCTCCGATCCGTGCTCTTGCATAAACTCCGTCATAATCCCGTTGTCCAGGCAGTCCTGCACCGCCTGGGTGATC
>CAJUCT010000050.1 GCA_910585015.1 uncultured Acetatifactor sp. | reverse complement strand
CTTTTCTATCTCCACATAAAAAACATATTCAATTCAAAATAGATTCAAGTTAGGGCAGTATTCTTTAACTGTACCCGGAAAGGGTAACAGAAAGGAGCTTCTACTATGAAGAAATATTTAACAATCATTCTCGCCACCCTTTTTACTATGAGTGTGTTTACGGGGTGTGCAAGGCGAAGCAGTTCGCCGGAACAAAGCAACGTATCGACCACCAATTCCCCTATCACTACTTCGGAACCGGGGGAAATGCCGGACAATTCCTTTAGTAAAGAGGAATACCAAAAATTGTTGGCTCTGCAATTAGACGGTTATGAGGATATGACTGTTTCAGATTATCGAAACCATATTGCAAAGTTGACAGATACGGCAGAATACAGAGATTTGTTGGAAAGGTTTTGGAAAAGCCAAATTCTCTATGGGGTGAAAGATACCGACGGAACAGCTTCATTCTTGTTTTATGTGCTGCCACTTGCAGGAGATGAATGGGAAACCCAAAATTTCAGTGAGGAAGTGAGGACTTCTAATTCAGCAGATAGCGCAAGGTTGGAATATTCATTTTCCTTAACTATTTTAGACGCTGATACGCTTACTATTCGGGAATACAATACTACCCGCTTAAATGTGATAAAGGGTATGCAGGATATATTAGGCGATAAGACAGCCCCGGAATTGCAGAATACTAATTCCATATTGGCTGATATTCAAAGCAATACGGATAATCTGATTGAACAATTAAAAACAGAAGAAATTGAAATCTCCATTGAATACGCATATTTTCCGGCTTCCGTACAGGGCATAGACAAAGAAAACGGTCAATCGCAAGGAAACAGCGAACAGGAAACCCGCGTATATTCCAATGGTACGGAAGAAGATTATCGTTCTCTATTCACTTTGAAAACGCCCGATTATCAGAATACGCCAATCAAGGATTTTAACACTTCTTTGTTGGCGTGGGCGAATGAAAATCGTGAAAGAATGGAAAGAATTGATGAAGATACTAAATTCAATGACTTTTCCGTTACTTTAACCGCCGAGGAACTTTCTTTTGTGAGGTTGACGGTATTTTTATCCGGCATGGAGAATGGCAAAGCGATTCAGAGCAGCTACACCGAAACAGAATTGAATCCTTACTATGGTGAATATCTGCCGGAAAAAATCACCAGTGGGAGCCTTGATGTGGCAAGGTGTAATTTATACTATCAATTTTCTTACCGCATTTCAGAAACAGAAACAGTCACAGTCGGTGAACGTGACCGTCAAATTGAAAATATGATAAATGCGGTACAAACATTTTGGGGCGATATGGATGTTGAAAGCGCATTGAAAATGAACGAAAATGATATAGCAAAAAAACTGGAAGAGATTGCAGCCATATATACCACTGACCATATAACAATCACTATCAACAAAGAGCAAATTCATTTTGAACGTATGGACGAAAGGGCATATAGAAATTAACAGATACAGCTCCTTTCGGGGGTGACAAACAACTACACTTTTTATTATCTGCCGGACGATGGCAAAGAAAAAAAGCCGCCGCTATGGGGAGATTCACCTCATAAGCGGCGGTCTGCCGTTTCCGCTGGATTATCTGCTTGGAATTCGGGAAGGTTAGAGGTAATATGCAGATGACCCTATCGGATGAAAGGCGAAAAACTTTAGGGGTGATTTGGGATTTTTGCAATACGATTCTGCCTTTCGTTCCCGAAAAGTGGTCGTTTCGTTCCCTCCGCCCGAAAAACGGAAATTTTCTGCCGATATAAAAGGTGAAAGTCTTTGCAGAATTTGAGGTGATGGATATTGGATATAGCAGTTGTGGATGATGAAAAAGCAATCCGGGAGCATATCTGCGCCATGATTGAAGAACAGAAACCGGGGAACAGCATAGAAGCCTGTGCCACGGGAGAGGAGCTTCTCGCATCGGAGAAGCGGTTTGACATTGTTTTCCTTGACATACAGATGGGCGGCATGAACGGCATTGAGGCGGCGGGGAAGCTGCGGGAGCGGCAGGAGGACGCTGTCCTCATATTTATTACGGGCATTAAGGAATATGTGTTTGACGCCCTTGACCTCTATGCGTTCCACTACCTTTTGAAACCGCTGGATGAAAAGAAATTTGCGGAAGTGCTGGAAAAGGCGGCATGGGAGGCAAAGAAAAAGAAGGAGAAGAAATGCATCTTCTTAAAAACGAGGAACCTTACGCTTGACCAGTCTGATATCCTGTATGTCGAGAGCAGGGCGAAGAAACTGGAGATACACACCGCCGGGGCGGATAAGGCCATAGAGATCTATGCGTCTATGGATGAGCTGGAGGGGCAGCTTGGGGAGGATTTCTACCGCTGCCACCGGGCGTACATCGTGAACATGGCGCATATCACGGAGTATGACAATGAGAGTATAACCCTTACAAACGGCGACAAGGTATATCTGACCAAAAAGAAGTATGGCGGGTTTGTAAAGGCGTATATGTGGTTTTTGCAGAACGGGGGTGTGTCCAGTGTTTGAAATGGTAAATGTCATTTTCTCCGTGTGCCTTTATTTAGTTCAGGGATACTGCCTGCAATATTTTTATGGGAGCTTTCTGGAAAGTAGGACAAAGGACAGGAGACGGGGCGGTCTGGCAGTGGCGGCTTTGTATGCAGTGTTCAGGCTGGCTTTGTTCTGGGCTGTTCCGTCAAAAAGCTGGGATTACAGGGTGGAAGTCTGGAAGATGCTGTTGGCATTGTGTGTGCTGGCTGTTCTTGCCGCTTGTTTTTACAAAGCGTTCCAGTTGATTACGGTTTTTCTTGTGGTTGCTTTTCAGGCTGTTGCGGATATCAGCCGTTATGTGACAGCCATACTGTTAGGTGAGCTGGGGGAAGGGCTGCTCGGACTGTGGAACTGGCTCGCTGGGAATGGGATGCCTGCAACGGAAGATGCATTCCGCATTGCCGTAAATGCAGGGCTGGCTATCCAGTGGATTATTGAGTGCCTGGTCATTGCGCTGGTTCTGTATCTGTCACTGAAAAAGATAGTGCGGGATTTCCGTGAGAAGGAGCATGGCATCAGCAGGATGGAGCTTCTATTTATCCTTACTCCGGCGGCTGCGGGGCTGATGCTCTGTATGCTGTTACGCATTATCATGGTCACGGTGGAGGATGGTGCGGCGAGGCTTTTGTATGACAGGTATCCAATATTGCTCTTTGTACTTCCTGCAATCCTGTTCCTGTCGCTTCTTTCCATCCTGTATGGGGTGAAGCTGTTCCAGGACATGGTCTGTTGGAACAGGGAAAAGAGCGGCCGGATTGTTCTTGAAAAGCAGGTGCAGAGCCTGCAGGAACATATGGAGGAGATGGAACGCATCCATTCCGGCATAAGGGGGATGAAGCATGATATGAAGAACACCCTTTCCGTCATCCAGCGTCTTTCCGCCGGGAGCGGCGGGGCGGAAAACGGGGAACTGCAGGCATACCTGTCCGATCTGAACCAGAGTATGGAAAGGCTGGATGTCCGCTTTAAGACAGGGAACACGGTGGTGGATACTCTGCTGAACATGAAATACCATGAAGCGGAGCGGGATGTGCCGGGGATTGAAATGGATGCCGGGAAGCTGCTGTTCCCGAAAGAACTTGCCATACACAGCTATGATATAGGCGTTGTCTTGGGGAACGCCGTGGATAATGCGATGGAAGCCTGCCGCAGACTAAGGGAGAAAGAGCCGGAGGCAGATGTCTTTATCCGGCTGTGTTCCCTGCAGAAAGGTAATCTGTTGATCCTGAAAGTGGAGAACAGCTTTGATGGGCGGCTGGTGCGGAAACCGCAGAAGGAATTCCCCATGACGGATAAGGCTGACAGGGAGAACCACGGGATAGGGCTTGCCAACATCAAAAGCACGGCGGAGAAGTATCAGGGGACAATGGATTTCAAAGTAAAGGGCAGGGTGTTCATCCTGTCCGTGATGATGAAAAATGAAAGGAGAAATGAAGATGGACTTTGGAGTGACAGGTAATTTTGGAGGACGCTATCTGGCGGAACAGTACCGGAAAAATGCGGCGGCAGGCACGGGCAGCGGCGTGAGTTTTGCGGAACTTGCGGCGGCAAAGGCGGAGGAGAAAGGAACAGCGGCGGGGATGAGTTTCAAGGATATGTGGCAGGCGAGGTTTCCGGGGGCATATTACAACGTCATGGACACATCTAAAATTGATGGCTCTTTATGGGGCAGGAATGATTATCCGTGGGATAAATATTTCAGCAATAATGCAGATGATTCCGTGCTGGACTGGAAGCCTTCAGGAGCGGAGCCACCCATGCTTGATTCTAAGGTACAGGCAAAAATAAATTCCACCATCGGTAAAAAAGCTGTTGTCGTTCCGCCGGAACTGGAAGAAAAAATGAAGAATGACCCGGAGCTGGCTGAGCGTGTTATGGCAAGAGTCGAGAACTTTATTGCGGAGCAGGACATGATGAATCCCAATCCCCGGAAGGGCTATTTGATTGCACTGGATGAAAACGGTGAAATTGCCCATGCCTGTGTAACAAGTGAAAAAATGTCAGTATCATCAGCAGAATTTATTGAAGCCCGTAAAGCAAGGGAAGCAAAACACGAGGAATATGAAAAGCTGGCAGAGGAAGCCGCCCTAAAACGCAGGCTGATGGAGCAGGAGGCGGATGAGAGATATTACAAGAGCAACATAACCAAAAAGGCGGTTTCTGCTGCGGCTTATGAGGCATCGGGCATTTTGAAGTAAAGCGTGATATGCCCGGACTTACCATAAGGGGGCATGGGCGGCATGAAACTTTTTTGAGGGCTGAATCGTATATTCGGCGGAGGGAGGTGTTTGTCATGGGAATTAGGGACAAAGGAACATAGGCGATGGGTATCTGTAAATATGCTGCTTGGACTTATTATAAGGGAGCAGGTGCGGCTCTGAACGACAGAAGAGCCTTGATAATAAAAAATTGACAACTATGGAGGAATTGAAAAATGGGCATTAACGGAATTGGAACAGCGGGCTATCAGGCGGCTGGATATACAACAAAAAGAACACAGCAGATTGCGGCAGGAAAGAGTTTTGCAGAGCAGGTAAACAATGTGTCAGGCGCAAAACCACATACATCCATTGTTTACATGAAAACGGATGATATGCTGTATTCGGGTGGTAATGGGACAGGATTATCTTTTTACATCAAGTATGCAGAAGGCTCAACGGAAGATGACCCGACTGTGATTGCAAAAGGTGTTGATGAGAATGGGAACGAATTTGAGCAGACCATACATATCAACAAGATAAATCCCCGGAACGCATCACTGGTAGAAATGACGGCACTGGAATCTTATATGGGTGTGGATAAAAACGGAGGGCTTACATCGCTTCCGCCGGAAACAGGAATGATGGGACTGCACGACAGAACAAATTTCATGGATATGTTTCAAAAGCAGATAAGCGATATGAAGCTGCTGAGCCAGAAAAAGGCGGCGGCATATTACCAGTACAGTATGCAGGCATATTGGGATTTCATGAATAAGAAATAAAGCATATTCCCAATGCCCCACAGAGGATAAGCAGGCATCCCCGGTTTCCAGCAGATAGGCAAATCGGGTAGCAGGGGCGGCTTTGGTGGATGGCGGGGGCAAATAATTTCAGCGAAGGGAGGTGTTGGTCATGGGTGTTGTTGATAAAGGAACTTAGGCAATGTGTTACTACTGATATACTGCTCGGACTTATCATGGGGAGCAGGAGGCGGCTCTGACCGACAGATGAGCTGCAATACTAAAAATAAATGGAGGACTTGCAAAATGAGTGTAAGTGGAATTGGAGCAGCAGGATACCCAGTAGCAGGGTATGAAACAAGAAGGACAGAAAGAAATGCGGCAGGAGGAAATTTTGCAAAGCAGGCGGCACAGGCAGCAGGGCAGACCCAGACAGCCACCCTGCATGGTGCGGATGAAGGATCAGGGGATATTGCAGTCAGTTCATGGGCGGACATTGTGGGCGGATCATCCATTTCTGTCTATAAGACACCAGACTTTGACCCGGCGAATCCCGTATATAAAGTGAAAACATGGGATAGGGAAGGAAATGTGACGGAGCAGATGGTGGACGTATCTAAGGTAGACCCGAAAAACTGTGATACGGCTGAAATGTATGCGTACACCGCAAACCTGAAAGAAAGCGGGAAAGGCAGTTTTGAGGACACGGTGCTGAAAGCCGCAGTCGCAAAGGCTGTTAAAAATGCGGAGCAGAGAAGTTCCGCTGCATGGAGCTTTTCGGAGAAAACGGACTGGGTAAAGATAGTGAATGACATTATGCAGTCGGAATACAGTTATGGCGATTGGAAGGGCTACATGGAGTGGAAGAAGTTCTTAGGATTTCTGGAAAGTGGGAGTCCTGCTACATAAGAACCACGGAAGAAAACCAATAAAGCACAAACGATAAAAGGGAATCCGGCAGGAGAATGTCGGGTTCCCTTGTTACATATCAGTGCGGGGGATAGCAGCAGATGTATTTTGGGGGGAGAGGAGGTGGTATTATCCGAAGAATGAAATGCCCGGAAAGGCGGTGCAAGAAACGGGCCTGTGATATTGGGGAGACGGGCTCCGGCTGGATCATTGTGTCGTTGAAATGCCCGAACTGTGGCAGGGTAATAAAGGTGTACTGGAAACCGAATGGAAAAAGATAAATATACATAGAGGGAAAGAATGGCAGGAATGTATCCTGCTGTTTTTACTTTTATGGATTAAAGCGTTTCTTTTATGGCCATACTATAGTTATCAATGGTAATTTTTGGAAATTCCATTGTGCGGCTTGGCAGGCCTGCCATGCCGGATAACTGAATATGTACCGAGCGAGTGGGACCGCATTGTGTCGAGTCACGAATGGCCGGAGTAAAGCTAGTGAATTTTTAGATTTCTTACAATAGAGCTTTCCCTGGCCATTCTCTGCCATTTTTTCAAAGCCAGTCCCACATCTATAATTTAAAGCGTTCCTAACTTTACGAAGCCGTAAAGGAAGGAACGCTTTATGTCTGTTAGGAAAATCACAGTCAAGTCAGGAAACGAAGAATCCACATTGGATGTCACGGAAGAGGAATATCAGAATTACTACCGCCCGTGGTGGCAGCAGAAGAAAAGGGAGCAGAGGAACCGGGAGGCGATGGAGCAGAATGGCTATACGGAAGAATCCTATGAAGCGTGGCGGGATAATGCCTCGGAGGAGGTAGGCATCCCGGATATGGAGCCGCCGGGGATGGATGAGCTGGTGGAGAAAAAGCTGCTGCTCGGCGTGCTTGCGGATGCGATGGAATCCCTCTTGCCGGAAGAACGGGAGCTTGCTATGAAGGTGTTTGGGGAGGAAATGCCCCTTGCCGATTATGCGGAGATGAAAGGAAAAAATCCCCGGACGCTCTCCGACCATAAGAGAAGAATATTATCCAAGCTGCGGAAGTTTTTCACAGAGCATGGTTTTGAAGTTGACAACAAATGACAGCATCCGGCTGTCGGTATGCCTTTTTGACATTTTTTATGGGAAGTGTCGAACGGTTTTCAAAAAAATTTCATTTTTACCCACCGAAAACCGAAAAAGTGTCATTACGAAAGGTAGGAGGGTAAATTTCGGAACCTCCCAGATTGCGGGAAAGGAGGAATGGAATCTATGGAACAGTCACAGGAGCTTATCGGCATCTTACAGGCAATCAGCATCGTTGCGAAAAGCCTCGCCGCCAAGCTGGTGCAGATCGAGAAGGAAGTGGAAGCCTATGAAGCCGCGAAAGCGGCACATGGCAGGAAGATGAAGAAAGGATGGAGGCGCTGATGCGTAAGAAGGTATTTATCTGCAGCCCTTTCCGGGGAGACATGGAAGGGAATGCAAGGAAAGCGGCGGCATACTGCCGCAGGGCGGTGGAGGAAGGGTATCTCCCCATTGCGCCGCATTTACTATTCCCCCAATTTTTAAACGAGGGCATTGAGGAGGAACGGCGGCTCGGCATTGCTATGGGGCTGGAGCTGCTGGATGGCTGTGACGAGGTGTGGGTGTTCGGGGAGGCCACCGAAGGGATGGCGGCGGAGATCGCTTATGCCGCGGAGCAGGGAAAAGAAATCATATTCAAAGAAACGGAGGCAGTGTAAATGGGAAGTGAATTATTGAAGATCGCGGAAGGTTTCTCCATCGTTGCGGAAGGCTTAAGGGGCCTTGCAAAAGCGGAGGGAGACAGTAAGACAGCAGAAAAAGATACGGGCAGAACACAGAAGGTACAGCCGGAAGCACAGCAGGAGCAGCCCGCCACGCTGGAGGGCGTCCGTGCGCTGATGGCGCAGAAGACCCAGGAGGGCAAGTCGAAGGAAGTGAAGGAGCTTCTCCAGAAGTTCGGCGCGGCGAAGCTCTCGGCGGTGAATCCGGAGGACTACCCGGCGCTGATTCAGGAAGCGCAGGTGCTGTGATGGGGAAACACGCACTTCTTTCCGCATCCTCCTCCAGGCGGTGGCTCTCCTGCACGCCTTCCGCAAGGCTGGAGGAGCAGTTTAAGGATGAGGCGGGCGGCAGCGTCTATGCCGAGGAAGGCACCGCCGCCCATGCCCTTGCGGAGCATAAGCTGAAAAAAGCATTAAAAAGGCGGTCAAAGCGCCCGGTGTCGGATTACCACTGTGACGAGATGGAGGAATGCACGGACGGCTATGTGGCCTATGCGCTGGAGCAGGTGGAGCTTGCAAGGCAGGAATGCAGGGACCCGGTAGTATTGATCGAACAGCGCCTTGACTATTCCGCCTATGTGCCGGAGGGATTCGGCACAGGGGATTTATTGATAGTCGCTGATAAAGTGCTGACCGTCATTGACTTAAAGTATGGGAAGGGCGTGGCGGTGGAGGCGGAGTGGAACCCGCAGATGATGTTATATGGATTAGGCGCACTGGAATTATTTGATGCCCTCTACGACATTGACATTGTCCGCATGGCTATCTACCAGCCGAGGCTGGAATCCGTCAGCACATGGGAGATTACCGTAAAAGATTTGATGGAATGGGTGGAGATGGAGCTGAAGCCAAAGGCTGTGCTTGCCATCAAGGGCGAGGGCGAGTTCCACTCCGGCGACTGGTGCCGGTTCTGCAAGGCGAAGAACACCTGCAGGGCAAGGGCGGAGGAATATTTAAGACTGGCACAGATGGAGTTCAAGGCTCCGCCGCTGTTGTCAGATGAGGAGATCGCAGAAGTCCTGAAAGTGGCGGACGAGCTTGCCAAGTGGTCTGCGGATGTCTACGCCTACGCACAGGACGAGGCGGTCACGAAGGGGAAGAAATGGGCCGGCTTTAAGTTAGTCGAGGGCAGGAGCAACAGGAAATACACGGATGAGGAGGAAGTGGCGCAGGCGGCGCAGAAAGCCGGGTACACGGACATCTACAAAAAGACGCTCATCGGCATCACGGAGATGGAGCGGCTTTTGGGGAAGAAGAAATTTGCGGAGATACTTGGGAAGCTGGTCTACAAGCCGCAGGGCAAGGTGACCTTAGTTCCCGAATTGGATAAGAGGCAGGAGATTGCCGCATCAACCGCGGAGGCGGATTTTAAGGAGGAACAGGACAATGAGTAATGAAAATGCAAATTTGACAAAAGTGATCGTACCGTGCAGGTTTTCCTACCTGCACTGCTGGGAGCCCAACGCCGTGGGCGAAGGGGAAGCGAAGTATTCCGTGTCGGCCATCATACCCAAGTCGGACACGGAAACCATAGAAAAGATCAAGAGGGCGATTGAGCAGGCGAAGAAGGATTCCGTCTCCAAGTGGGGCGGCAAGGTCCCGGCGAACCTGAAACTGCCTTTAAGGGACGGTGACATTGACCGCCCGGAGGATGAGGCGTATGCAGACAGCTATTTCTTTAATGCCAACAGCAAGCAGGCTCCGCAGGTGGTGGATAAGAACGTGCAGCCCATTCTTGACCAGTCGGAGGTGTATTCCGGGTGCTATGGCAGGATCAGCGTGAATTTCTACGGATTTTCTACCAATGGCAACAAGGGCATCGCCGCAGGGCTTGGCAATATCCAGAAGCTCCGTGACGGGGAATCCCTCGGCGGCAGGACGAACGCCGAGGATGACTTTGACGCGGTGGCAGTGGGCGATGAGGAAGATTTTCTTGGATAAGCATATTTGGGCGGCGGGTGACTGCCGCCCCTCATCCAGAGTACCTGCACAGGAAGGAGCCATGAAATGGGGCATGAGTTGAGTATTGACTTGGAGTCATTTTCGGATGTGGATTTAATAAAGTGCGGGGTATACGCCTATGCGGACAGCCCTGCTTTTGAGATTTTATTGTTTGCCTTTTCCTTTGACGGAGGGGAAACACAGATCATAGACCTTGCGCAGGGGGAGCAGTTCCCGGAAGATGTGGTGGATGCCATCTTTGATGTGTCCGTGACCAAGACGGCATACAATGCCAACTTTGAGCGCACCTGCCTGTCTAAGCATTTCGGGAGATACATTCCCCCGGAGTCCTGGCATTGCAGCGCGGTACAGGCGGCAATGCTCGCCCTTCCCCGGTCTTTGGAGGATGTTGGCAGGGTGCTTGGTCTGGATGAGCAGAAGATGAAGGAGGGCAAGGAACTGATCCGGTATTTCTGCGTCCCCTGCAAGCCCACAAAGGCAAACGGCGGCAGGACCAGAAACCTTCCCTGCCATGCGCCGGAGAAGTGGGAGCTTTTCAAGACCTACTGCAAAAGGGATGTGGATGTGGAGAAATCCATCCGCAGGAAACTGCATAATTTCCCCATCCCGGAAAGCGAGATGGAACTGTACCGCTTAGACCAGCGCATCAATGACCGCGGCGTTCTGGTGGATATGGGGCTTGTGGAGCAGGCCATTGCCTGTGAGCGTCTGCATAAGGAAGTGGTGACGAAACGCGCCTATGAACTGACGGGCTTGGAGAATCCCAACTCCGTGGCACAGCTTAAGGGCTGGCTTGGGGACATGGGGATGGAGGCGGAGAGCCTTTCCAAGAAAGCGGTGGCGGAGATGATAGCGGAGACGGACGGGGAAGTGGAGGAACTGCTCAGATTAAGGCTGTTGATGGCAAAAACGTCCGTGAAGAAATATGAGGCTATGGAGAGAAGCGTCTGCTCGGATGGAAGGATACACGGGATGCTGATGTTTTATGGCGCAAACCGCTCCGGGCGATGGAGCGGGAAAAATGTGCAGATACAAAATCTGCCAAAAAACGACATTCCCGATCTGGAACTGGCAAGAGACCTTGTGAAGCAGGGCAGATTTGAAGATGTGGAACTTTTATATGATTCCACACCGAATGTGCTTTCAGAATTAATCCGTACCGCTTTCATTCCAAAGCCGGGATGCCGCTTTGTGGTGGCTGACTTTTCCGCAATCGAGGCAAGGGTGCTGGCATGGCTTTCCGGGGAACAGTGGCGGCTGGATGTGTTTACTTCCCACGGGAAGATTTATGAGGCTTCGGCATCCGCCATGTTCCATGTGCCTGTGGAGGAGATTACCAAAACCTCTCCGCTCCGGCAGAAAGGGAAAGTAGCGGAACTGGCCTGCATTGCAGAAGACAGCCTTGTGCTGACGGATAAAGGCTTAGTGCCGATTCAGGATGTAACGGAAGAACATCTCTTATGGGATGGGGAAGAATGGGTAAATCATGGCGGCGTGGTTTGCCGTGGAAGAAAGGAGATTATGGAGTATGAAGGACTCAGGGCGACCGCAGACCACCCGGTCTGGGTGCATGGGCAACAGGAGCCGGTACAGCTTGGAATCGCCGCCGCCCGCGGCGCACATCTCATACAAACCGGAAATGGTGGGGACGCAGTACGGATGGGTGGAGATCATTTCACCGGAGAAACGGTGGAGCCAGGCATGGAACCACTGTTATGTGCTGACAAGATGCGTGGGATGTGGGAGCGTACAGTGGCAGTGTATAGAAAATTTAACATCGGGAAAATCCAAAGGTTGCCAGAGGTGTTCCAAGCCCCGGCAGATACCCCGGTGGCTGGACAGGAGGCTGACGGCGGCAAAGCAGAGGTGCGAGAATCCCAACGAAAAACAGTATGCAAGGTATGGCGGAAGGGGAATCGAGTTCCGCTTCGCATCCGTGCTGGAAGCAGGTCTGTGGATACTGGAAAATGTGGAGAATGTACGGCGGGACCTGGAACTGGACCGTATCGACACGAACGGGCATTACGAGCCGGGGAACCTGCGCTTTGTGGAAGGTGTGGTGAACAGGGCGAACAGGCGCATCAGCGTGATCCCATTTTTTTACCCGGACGAGTGGCCGTATGCAAGAAGTGTTGTGACAAGGAAGCTGTCCGATGGGATGAGCAGGGCGGAAATCATAGCGGATGCGCAGAAAGCGGTGTACGAAAAGAGGAAGAACTGGCGGCTGATAGAGGCACGGCTAGAGTTTATGACATACGAAATGCGGGCCCCAGACACCGTTTTACCGTATCGGGGCGCTTAGTGCATAACTGCGGATATGGCGGCGGGATTGGCGCACTTACAAGTATGGGGGCACTGGATATGGGTGTGGAGGAAGCGGAACTTCCGGGGCTGATCGCTGACTGGCGCAGGTCTAACCCACACATTACAAAGTTCTGGTGGGATGTGGATGCCGCCGCTATTAAGGCAGTTACCGAAAAGCAGAAAACCAAAGTCGGAAAGATCATTTTTGAATATAAGAGTGGCATCTTATTTATCACGCTCCCGTCCGGGCGGAAGCTGTCCTATGTAAAACCGAGGATGGCTGTGAACCGATTCGGGCGCGATGGGCTGACCTATGAAGGCATTTCTGAAAACAAGAAATGGAGCCGGATAGAGACCTACGGCCCCAAGCTGGTGGAGAACATCGTGCAGGGGACGGCGAGGGATTTACTGGCGGAGGCAATGCTCCGGGTGGAGAAGAAAGGATACCCCATCGTCATGCACTGCCATGATGAGATCATAGCGGAAGTGCCGGAGGGTGTTGGCTCCGTGGATGAGATGTGTGAAATCATGGCGGTACAGTCAGAGTGGGCGGAGGGCTTGCCGCTCCGGGCGGATGGTTACCAGTGTAGTTTTTATCAGAAAATGTAGGAGGAGAAATTTATGGAGAGAAGGAATGCGGAAGGGTACCATGACCCCACAGCCTACGGCGGGATGCGTATGGCGGAGCAGAAAGCGGAAAAGGAAACGGTAAGGATGGTTTATAAGAACGGGAGGATGGAGCTTTATATCCATGAGTTCTTCCCATGCAGGTTGGCGGTGGCAAGGAAGGTGTTCCCGCTGATCCGGCGCTTTGCGAAAGATGAGGATAAGGAGAAACTGAAACAGTTCTTGCGGATAAAGGCACGGGAGCATTCCGGGAAGGTTAAGGCATTTTCGGAAAAGGCACAGTTCCTTACTGCAAAATCAGAGGAATGGTATTTCTACCGGAGGAAAGCCAGGGAAGAACAGATTATCTATAACCAGTGCGTGAAAAATCTGAAATTATTGGAGGGCAGGAAGGAATGAAGATACAGATCGCAACAGGCAATTCAAGGATGGAGAAACGCTGGAACAACGTGGAGATGGAACTGGATGAATTTATAAATCGCATCTCCCACACCATCCGCACGGCGGAGACCGTGGAGCAGTATATGAAAATGACGAAAGCGAAGCAGGACGCCATTAAGGATGTGGGCGGCTATGTGGCAGGGAGGCTGAAAGGCGGCAGACGGAAGAAGGACAGCGTGGAATACCGTACCATGATTGTGGAGGATATGGACCATGCGGTTCCGGGCGTGATTGAGCAGATAGAGATGCTGCAGGATTACCGCTGTCTCATTTATTCCACCCACAAGCACACGCCGGAAAATCCAAGGTACCGTTTAGCAATCCCGCTGTCGCGCCCGGTGTCGCCGGATGAATATGTGGCAATCGCAAGGAAGGTGGCGGAGGACATCGGGATTGAGATGTTCGATGATACCACCTATGAGCCGAGCCGCCTCATGTACTGGCCGTCCACCTCCGCTGACGGGGAATTTATTTTCCGGGATATCGAGGGAGAGCCGTTAAATCCGGACGATGTGCTTTCGCGGTATAAGGACTGGCGGGATTCCTCCGAGTGGCCGGTGAGCAGCCGTCAGCATAACATCGTCCAGAGGGAGATGCGGAAACAGGCAGACCCGCTCACCAAGGATGGAGTGATTGGCGCGTTCTGCCGGACGTATTCCATCGAGGATGCGATAGCCGTATTTCTGTCAGACGTTTATCAGCCAAGCGCCATGCCGGGGCGGTATGACTATATCCCGGCTGACTCACAGGCGGGCGTGGTGATTTACGAGGGGAAGTTCGTCTATTCCCACCATGCCACCGACCCGGCCTGCGGGAAGCTGATGAACGCCTTTGACATGGTGCGGATTCACAGATTCGGTGAGATGGATGCGAAAATATCCGAGGACACGGAGCCTGCCAAGCTCCCTTCTTTTGGTGCCATGAGTGAGTTTGCCGTGAAGGATGAGAACGTGAAAGCCACGCTGGCGCAGGAGCGGCAGAAAGCGGCGGGGGAGGAATTCGCCCCGTCCGATGACTGGCAGAAATCTTTGGAGCTTGACAAGCAGGGTGCGGTGAAGCCCACGCTGGATAACCTTGTGCTGGTCATGAGAAGCGATGAGCGCCTGTGCTCCATTGCGTTCAACCTCCACCGGGACGGGATAGATGCCGGGGAGGGTTTGCCGTGGAAGCAGATCAAGCCGGGATGGAATGACGCCGACTTCGCGTCCCTGAAAGTATATCTGAGCAATGTGTACGGTGTCTATTCCCCGACCAGGACGAAGGACGCTGTGCTTGCGGTGGCGGCGAAGCGGGCATACCACCCGGTGCGTGAATACCTTGATGCCCTGCCGGAATGGGACGGCACGGGAAGGGTGGAGACTTTGCTGGTGGATTACTTCGCCGCGGAGGACACCAGCTACACGCGGGCGGTCACCCGTAAGACGATGGCGGCGGCCGTGGCGAGGATATACCAGCCGGGGATCAAGTTCGACTCCGTCCTTATCCTGAACGGGCCGCAGGGCATCGGCAAGTCCACGCTCTTTGCAAAGCTGGGCGGCGCGTGGTTCTCCGACAGCCTGACGCTCACGGATATGCGAGACAAGTCCGGCCCGGAGAAACTGCAGGGCTACTGGATACTGGAGCTGGGCGAGCTTGCCGGGATGCGCAAGACCGATGTGGAGACCGTGAAGTCCTTCCTCTCCCGCGTGGATGACAAGTACCGTGCAAGCTACGGCATGAACGTGGAGAGCCACCCGCGCCAGTGCATCATCGTGGGAAGCACCAACTCAGAGAACGGCTTCCTGCGCGACGTGACGGGCAACCGCCGCTTCTGGCCTGTCCGGGTGGGCAGGGAGAGCCGGAAGAAGCCCTGGCAGATCACCGGGGAGGAGATATGGCAGATATGGGCGGAGGCGGTGTCGCTGTACCGTTCCGGGGAGAAGCTCTACCTCGAAGGGGAGGAGGCACAGATCGCCATTGCGGAGCAGGCGGAGGCGATGGAGACGGATGACCGGGAAGGCCTGGTGCGGACGTACCTTGACACGCTGCTCCCGGAGGATTGGGATGGAATGAGCTTATATGACCGCAGGAATTTCTTAAACGGCAGTGAATTCGGGGAGCCGCAGCGGAAAGGCACCGTGCGCCGGACGCTGGTCTGCAACATGGAGATATGGTGCGAGTGTTTCGGGCGGGAGTCCTCGGCGCTCAAAAAGATAGATTCCTATGAGATCAATGCCATCATGCGCAAGATCGAGGGGTGGGAGAAGTATGCCGGGACGAGGACGGGGATGTATGTTTTCCCCGTTTATGGGAAGCAGAGGGCGTACTGCCGGGAACAAACGGAACAAGGCGGATGATTGTTCCGGCAGATTGTTCTTTGAAAAAAGCCAGCAACTATGGGCGTTAGCGGATTTATAGGAACAACGGAACAACCTTTACTATATGAGAAATATAAAAATAAAAGAGAAAGAGGATGTGTGTGTATGTCATACACGCGTATAGCAATATAGGGATTTTTTTGTTCGTTCGTTCCGTTGTTCCTGAGACTGGAGGCAGCTATGTTTTTGGAAGATATCCTGAAAGACGGATTCGTAAATTATAAAAAGGTGTATGAACTGGCAGAGGAAAACGGCATAAAAAAGACAGAGGTCAAGCGGCAGAAGGCTCTGCTGGGCGTGAAGTCGGTCCATGTGGACGGAGAGGAAGGTGGGACGTTATGGCTGTGGTTCATTCCGAAAAACGTGTGGAAAAGATATTCACAGACGCAGTGAAAAAGATGGGAGGCATGGCGGTGAAGTTCACCTCACCCGGATTGGATGGGGTGCCGGACAGAATCGTATTGCTGCCGGGTAGGAAAATCGCATTCGTGGAATTAAAGGCTCCGGGGAAGAAGCCCCGGCCCCTGCAGGTGAAAAGAATGAGGCAGCTTAAGAGTTTAGGGTTTCCCGTCTATGTGGTTGACGGGGCAGAGCAGATCGGAGGTGTGCTGGATGAGATATGTGCCACATGAATATCAGGAGTATGCAAAAGAGTTTATCATAAGCCATAAGGTGAGTGCATTGTTTTTGGATTGTGGATTGGGGAAAACGGTGATCACGCTCACCGCCATATGGGAATTATTGTTTGACTATTTTGACATCCGAAAAATATTGATTATAGCGCCCTTGCGAGTCTGTTATTTAACATGGCCTTCCGAACTGGAGAAATGGGAGCATCTTTCCGGGATTGGGATGTCGGCGGTGCTTGGTTCCGAAAAGGAGCGCATAGCCGCACTTGGCAGGAAAGCACAGGTGTACGTCATCAACAGGGAAAACGTGGAGTGGCTTGTGAACGAGAGCGGCATCCCCTTTGATTTTGACATGGTGGTGATCGATGAGCTTTCGTCCTTCAAGTCCCATAAGGCAAAGCGGTTCAAGGCGCTAAAGAAGGTGCGCCCGATGGTGAGGCGCATCGTGGGGCTGACCGGGACGCCAGCGCCGAATGGATTAATTGACCTGTGGGCTGAAATCGGGATATTGGATATGGGGCAGAGGCTTGGGCGGTTCATCGGCGGCTACCGGGAGCGGTTCTTCGTGCCGGACAAGCGCAGCCGGGAGATGGTGTTTTCCTATAAGCCGCGGGAGGGCGCGGAGGATATGATTTATAATTTAATCTCCGACATCTGCATCAGCATGAAGGCCGTGGATTATCTGGATATGCCGGAATGTGTTTATAACCGTGTGGAGGTCATTCTGACCGAAAAGGAGATGGCACTGTATGAACAGTTGGAGCGGGATATGCTCCTTCCCTTTTCGGACGGCGACATTGACGCGGTGAACGCGGCGGCTCTCTCCAACAAACTTTTACAGATGGCGGACGGCGCGGTCTACGATGAGAATGGGAACGTGAAACACATCCATGACCGTAAGCTGGAAGCCTTGGAGGATTTGATTGAGGCGGCAAACGGCAAGCCTGTGCTGGTCGCCTACTGGTATAAACATGACCTTGACAGGCTGAAAAAGCACACCGGGGCGGTGGGACTGGATACGGCGGAGGATATGCGGAAATGGAATGCCGGGGAAATCCCGGTGGCGGCGATCCACCCTGCGTCAGCGGGGCATGGGCTGAACCTGCAGGCGGGCGGCTCCACGCTGGTGTGGTTCGGGCTGACATGGTCTTTGGAACTGTATCAGCAGATGAATGCGAGGCTGTGGCGGCAGGGGCAGGAGGAGACGGTTGTGATCCACCATTTGATTTCCAAAGGCACACTGGATGAACGGGTGATGGCGGCACTGGAGAAAAAGGACTGCGGGCAGTCGGCACTTGTGGATGCGGCAAAAGCGAGGATTGGAGGCGTGGAATGAGAGCAGAAGAAATGTTTAAAAATTATACGAAGATGAAACAGGAAATGACGGTACTGGAATTTAAGATACGGGATTTTGAGGGGATCAGGAAAGAAGATGTCATCGAAAGCATGAATTTTTCCAAGCCGCAGGGGGAACGGGTGCAGGAGGGCATGGTTTCCGATAAGACCGGGAGGGCGGCGGCATATTACAGGCGGGTGGCGGACAGGCTGGACGATGAGTATTTTGACGAACTTTTCAGGCGGTACCTCTACTTGAAAGATGAAATAGATTTCTTTGGGTTCCTGACAACACAGTTGAGCGGCAGGCTGCCGGAATTCGTAAGGGACATGGTCATGGAGCAGATGGACTGGAACGGCCTTATGGAGAAATACAGCATCAGCTACAGCACCGTGGGGCGGTATCGGAAAAAGGCGGCAAGGGAGATGGACCAGATGTATGAATTCAGGGATGATGTGGAAATGAAATATATTTTAAGTTAGGTGATACTAACATGAGACTAAGTGTAGACTATATCGGAATTGTTTTTTCAAAATTTTTATGGTAGTATCAAACTGCGAAGAAGTGTAGGGAGCCTTGCGGATGAATCCGTGGGGCTTTTTTCACGCCTCCGCACAGGGCAGCGGGCTTTATCCTTTCACCGCTGTCCTTTTCTTTTGCGGAAAGGGTGGAAAGGAGATGCTGATGGATTGTTTTGCAAAGAATGAAAACGGGAACTGCAACATTCTGCGCTGTGGGAAATGCCAGGGCGAGACCTGCCACTTCCACAAGACCCGTGAGGAACAGGCGCAGTCACTGGAGAAGGTGAGCGAGAGACTGCGGAGCCTGCCGGAGTACCAGCAGGAGGCAATCGCTGATAAATATTACGGCGGCGTGAGGAAGTGGTGACGCCATGCCGAGGAAACCAATGAAACCGTGTAAGCATCCGGGATGCCCGAAACTGACGGACGGGATGTACTGCACCGAACACGCAAAGCTGCACGCCGCTGACCGTGCCAGTGCATCCGTCCGAGGATACGATGGCAGGTGGGAGAAAGCACGGACACGTTTCTTAAAAGCACATCCTCTCTGCGTCAAGTGCATGGAGCAGGGACGCTTGGTGAAAGCAACCGTGGTTGACCACATCATCCCACACAGAGGGGATGCAAAGCTGTTCTGGGATGAGGCAAACTGGCAGGCGCTTTGTAAGAGCTGCCACGACCACAAAACCATGACGGAGGACCGCTATCAGGAGTTCCATTACTGACGGTTTCCGTGATGGTTCTTTTTCTTTCCTATTCCGACAAGGCACAACATTTCCCGTGGAAATCTGCATGGGGAAGGGGGTCGAGTTATCTCTACAACTGTCGAAAAATATCGACCGCCGCCCCCTCAGACGCGCGTTTTCGCAAATTCGCACAGGGGGGATAGGAAATCGCCCCAAAATCTTACATAAACATTGATTTTTCAAGGCTTTCAGGCACTTTAGTTTTGCGTGAAAGTACCGAAAAACCCATGTTTTTGGGCTTAAAAACCATCAAAAAACGCTGGTTTTTGGCCTTTTTTTGATGGAGGTGGAGGGAAAATGACCGATTTTGAGGCGGCGCAGGTGAAGGAAATGCGCCTGAAGGGCATGGGCTACCGTGCCATAGCGGAGGCGCTTGGGCTTTCCCGCGACATCGTCCGCAACCACTGCAAGGCAAAAGGGATGGGCGGCTATGTGGAAGCCACCGTCAAAAACCTGCAGGAGCGGCAGTGGCAGAACGGCATCTGCCTCTGCTGCGGGAAGGAAACCGAGCAGGCGGGGACGGGCAGGCCGAGGAAGTTCTGCTCAGAAAAATGTAGACGGCAGTGGTGGAAAGCGCACCCGCAGGAGGGGAACAGGAAAGCCATTGTCACAAAGAAATGTGAATGCTGCGGCAAGGAGTTTTCCTTCTATGGCAGCAGGCATCCGAAGTATTGCAGCCATGACTGCTACATCAAGGCAAGGTTCTGGAGGGATTAGAGAATGGAGTTCAGGAAAATCAAAATAGCGGATTTGATTCCGGCATCTTACAATCCGAGGAAAAAGCTGAAACCGGGCGATAAGGAATACCAGAAGATAAAAAACTCCATCACGGAGTTCGGCTATGTGGAGCCGGTGATCGTCAACTCAGACATGACCATCATCGGGGGACACCAGCGCGTGGCTGTGCTTTCCAATCTTGGCTATGAGGAGATCGACTGCATCGTCATTGACATTGACAAGCAGAAGGAGAAGGCGCTCAACATCGCCCTCAATAAGATCACGGGCGAATGGAACAAGGAGCTGCTGGCTGACCTTATCGCCGACCTGCAGGATTCGGATTTTGATGTGTCCTTCACTGGATTCGAGCCGCCGGAGATCGAGCAGCTATTCAATTCCGTGCACGATAAGAAAGTGACGGAGGATGATTTCGACATTGACGCGGAACTGGAAAAGCCCGCCGTGGCGAAAATGGGGGATGTGTGGACGATTGGGCGGCACAGGCTGGTGGTCGGGGATTCCACCCTGCCGGAGACATACGATGTGCTGATGGCAGGGGCGAAGGCAAACCTCGTAGTGACGGACCCGCCGTATAATGCGAACTATGAGGGGAGCGCCGGGAAGATCATGAATGACAACATGCCGGACAAGGAATTTTACCAGTTCCTTTTTGCCGCATTCGTAAATATGGAGCAGAACATGGAGAGCGATGCCTCTATTTATGTATTCCATGCCGACACTGAGGGCTTAAATTTCCGCAGCGCATTTAAGGCGGCGGGCTTCTACCTTTCCGGGTGCTGCATCTGGAAGAAGCAGAGCCTCGTTCTTGGGCGGAGCCCCTACCAGTGGCAGCACGAGCCGTGCCTGTTCGGATGGAAGAAGGGCGGGAAGCACAACTGGTATTCCGACAGGAAGCAGACCACCATATGGGAGTTTGACCGCCCGAAGAAAAGCGAGCAGCATCCGACCATGAAGCCCGTGGGCTTGGTGGCATACCCCATCAAGAATTCCAGTATGAGCAACTGCATTGTATTGGACCCCTTCGGCGGCTCCGGCTCCACGCTGATCGCCTGCGAGCAGACGGGGCGCATCTGCTACACCATAGAGCTGGATGAGAAGTTTGCGGACGTCATCGTGAACCGCTATATCGAGCAGGCCGGCTCTGCGGAGAATGTGTCCGTGGAGAGGGAAGGGGTGAAAATCCCCTATGTGGAACTGGAGAAGGGGGCGGCTGCGGATGGATGAGAATGGACGATTGACCCTCGGAAGTTTATTTGACGGCTCCGGGGGATTCCCTCTGGGCGGGCTGCTTGCCGGAATCCGCCCGGTGTGGGCTTCGGAAATTGAGATGTTCCCTATCCGGGTGACCACAAGGCGGCTGCCCTTCGTGAAGCATTACGGTGACGTGAACAGCATCCGCGGGGATGAAATAGAACCTGTTGATATCA
>CAJUCT010000049.1 GCA_910585015.1 uncultured Acetatifactor sp. | reverse complement strand
ATACTATAACTGGTCTATTTGCTGTGTCTTAGTAATGGGGTGTCTGAACTGTTACTGAAATTTTAAATTCCACTCTCATATCGCACAGTAGAATTTACCTCTGCACGATTCCCAACCAGCTAAGCACTGCCTAATCCCTTCATACTTCCATGGGGCGTCCCTATGGGCCAGATGCCAATTATAATGTAATCTTTCCCTTGCGTCTGCCATCGACTGTCTTTATGGCAAAAAACCTTTGCCTTTCACAAAAAATGGCGGACATTAACGAATTTCGGCAGGAACTGGCAACATGGAAAACACGATTGCACCAGCGCAAACATCCGCTGGCTTTTCACTGAGCCAGCACGAATTATTCACTATATCATATGGCTTGTTATGCATTCCAAACATTCTTTCATTTCAGCCTTAGATAATTCTTTCTTCTGTGATGGATACTTCTCTATAAACTCTGCCAGCAAATCACTTTTAATTACAGGAACACATGAATTTTCGACTCCCTCAACAATCATTTTAGGGTGAGACATACAAATTAAACTAATCACATCCACATTTTCCGGCAAACATGATTTCAAAAGCTTCTCATGTCTTCTTATTTGTTGGATTGGATTCCTTTCACCTTCTTGTACTCCATCTTTTTTTATTCTAATCCAATTACCGTATGAATCTATTATCAGTTTGCCCACATAATTTTTTGTCTCTATCAAAAATACACCTTGTTTTCCAACAACAATATGATCACACTCCTGTTTTTCATCAATATAACTAGGATTATATATAACAATGCTTTTCCCCGTGCCGTCTTCATTTTGCTTCTTCGGAACACAAATATAACTTTTGTCTAGCCATTTAAGGGCATAGTCAACTTCATCCTCTCCTTTTTTACCTGCCTTTTTATTTATTAAGTAAAATTCCTTTCGCAGCGCCTCTTCTATGTCCTCCGGGGTTTTATCTTTATAAAAATACATCCGGGCATATTCTAAATCTTTAGAAGAAACACTTGCCGCATGCCATTGACTTTTATCAATTCTATTAATTATATCTTTAACCAAAGTTATACCATATTTATAAAATCTTATATATTCGTAATAAGGCGATTCTTCCTCATTATATGTAAAAAGTGTAAACCTTTTTTTAGCATCCTTAGAAAAACCATCCATATCCCGACGCAACTTTCTCTGTATGCTCTCATATTCATCCAGCAGTTCTTCCCAAGGGGTGACGTCTTCTTTATCCATAGCTTCTATTTGTATTAAAAATTTCTTCTTTAATTCCTCATTCGTCCCATATTTCTCTTCTAATGAATGCCTCCTGTCATTATAGCATTTAGTTTTTAGCAATTCCAGTTTCTTATAGAGTATATCAATATATATATTGCCAAAGTCCTGCGGTATCGTTTTGGCATTTACTTTCTTTTTCCAACCTGTTATTTGTTTTTCTATTATTTTAACTGAGTCAAACACCTCTAATGTACTCGATAAATTATTTATGTCAATTTCTTGTTTTTTTAATACACGTTCTTTTCTTTCAAAGTCCCTTCCATAAACGTCCTCTATTCTTTTAATTTTGCTGCTATTGACAGCAGATTCTAAATCTGCCGTTCTTTCAAAATCACAGTCAATTGGAAGCATATCTAAAATAGCACTATATAAAGCATCAAAGTTTACACCTTCAATACGTATGTCCGCCGCAATTATACGATTATGCCACATGTCATAAGGTAATTTCAGTCTATAACAAATATCATCCCAGGTAGTGTATGTGTTGATGTGTGGCGAATGTAAATCGAAAAAAACGTCTTGTTCGTATTCTTCTTGTCTGTCGTGTTCTTGCTCTACAATCCTTTCATACCAACTATGGGCCAAATACCCCAGGAGAGCTCTTTTCCCCCTAAAGTCATTAAAAGCTTCCTTTAAAAAACATTCATCACGAAAACCTCTTCTATAAAAATCACCATATCTGGATTTGGAACTAGTCAAAAACGTCCATTCCTCTATATCATCCCTTGTATTACGCTGTGTATGAGCAATACCCATAATAACAAGGAATTTATTTATATACTCATATTCTTTATACAAAAGTCCTTTTTTTATGACTTTTCCTCTTTTTTTATATGGTATTTTAAATATATCTATGTCAGTAATATCGTCAGGGTTAAATCCCCTACGTTTCATTATTTCCTTTACTAAATCTTTGTAATCTTTGTATCCAGGATTTTGTACATTCTCATCCATAACCGCCTTGTAGGCCCATTCATCAATCTGTATAAATTTCATAAGCCCTCCTTATACGTTGTTATCTATTTCAACATTCCTATACGCAGCGGACAGAAAGACAGCGCAGAAAACGTCCGCACCATGCTTCGGATGGTACTGTCCAAGGGCACCCGCTTTGTGTTTCATACCCAATGGTACGCGAACCTGACACCTAAACTTATTAAGCATAAGCAATCACCCCCGGAGAAATTTCCTCCGGGGGTTCGTTTTGGCAAACCAGCCCTTATGCCAGCTTGGACTTTGCCAACTCAGCCAAGGTAGTGAAGCCGTCTGCATCGTTTACAGCCATCTCGGCCAGCATCTTGCGGTTCATCTCCACGCCTGCCAGCTTCAAGCCATACATGAACTTGCTGTAGGATAAGCCGTTCAGCCTTGCGGCAGCGTTGATACGTGCAATCCACAGCTGACGGAACTGACGCTTCCTCTCTTTTCTGCCCGCATAGGAACTTGCTAAAGCGCGCATAACGGACTGCTTCGCAATCCTGTACTGTTTGCTCCTGGCTCCTCTGTAACCCTTCGCCAGCTTTAATACTCTATTGTGCTTTTTCTTAGCATTTAAGCCACCTTTAATTCTTGCCATCTCTTATCTCCTCCTAACCTGCTTATAAATAAGGCAAAATCTTCTTCATTGTCTTTACATTGGTTGCATCCGTGATAGCAGACTTTCTAAGATTTCTCTTATTCTTAGTAGTCTTTTTGGTTAAGATATGGCGCTTGTAAGCCTTATTTCTCTTTAACTTACCTGTTCCAGTCACTTTAAAACGCTTAGCAGCTGATTTGCTTGTCTTCATTTTGGGCATAACGGTTTCCTCCTAAACTTTTACTTAATCTATTTTAACTAATGGGCTCAGCGCTTCTCAGTTAAAAACATGGTCATACTCCTGCCTTCCACCTTGGGGGGCTTCTCCACCACCGCTATATCGGACAGGCTCTGCGCAAAATCATCCAGAATGTGTCTGCTGTTGTTCATATGCGCCATCTCACGTCCCCTGAACCGCAGGGTAATCTTCACTCTGTCCCCTTTGCTCAAAAACTTCCTGGCGGCGCTGATCTTGGTGTTAAGGTCATTGGTATCAATATTGGGTGACAGACGAATCTCCTTGATTTCAATCACCTTCTGTTTCTTCTTGGCTTCCTTCTCCTTGCGCGCCTGCTCATAGCGATACTTGCCATAATCTGCGATCCTGCACACAGGCGGCTTGGCCGTGGGAACAATCTTGATCAGGTCCACGCCTGCCTCCTCCGCCAGCGCCATAGCTTCTCTGGCAGACATAACCCCCAGCTGTTCGCCGTTTACTCCGATCACTCGTACTTCCCGGTCCCTGATTTGTTCATTGATAAATAATTCGCTAATGGCTTTACCCTCCATAAGAAAAAGTGGATAGCATAACCATCCACTTAAAAGTTCAATCCGTCAAGATGCCCGCAGTACTATACGCCTGCCGTCATTGTTGGAATCTGCCCTTATTAACACTTACCAGCCTGCGCCGTAAGGTGAGAGTGGATGCTCTGCTTGGTTGTTTGTGTTTTACACACTTGGTTAGTTTACCAGAGATTATCATTGATGTCAATACCTTTTTTTCAAAAACGGGAAAATATGTAATGCCTGACGGCGCCCTACGGGATCCGCCGCCAGACATGGTGCATTTAGGCCCTACGCTTCCTCAAAGGTCGCGCACAGTGTCTCCCTGCAATCACATGCGCCACAGCCCTGGATATCCACATGCTTTGCCGTACACTTATAGTTCTCATTATGAGTACATTTGGCAGCCTCACAGTCAATACTGATATTGCTGGTGGGGTGGCAGGTGCAGCTGCTGTAGGAATTGCTGGCCCCCTTGCGGAGAAGAAAGCTTTCACAGCAGGTCTCATTGTCACAGCAGGCATGTTTTCCACCCACCATGATGTCCCCCTTGGAACACAATTTCTCCTTGTTGTATACGCAGTTTTCCACACTACACTTTAAATCCGTCATAGCTTCCTCCATTCTACTTTTGTGTCTGATTTCCATTGGGTTCTCATTGTCCCTTTCATCAGTATGAACGGATTAAGCGAATTTTATGCAATTTTTATTTTTCTTCCGGGACCTCTTCTCTTCGGATAGTCCGGGTGCGGATCTCCTCACAGATCTGGCTGGTAAATTCCGCCAGAGATTTTTGTCCCTCGTCGCCTGCAAAGCGGCTTCTCACAGATACCAGGCCGTCGGCCTCCTCCTTCTCTCCCACCACCAGCATATAGGGAACTTTTGCCAAACGGGCCTCACGGATCTTAAAGCCGATCTTCTCGGAACGGTTATCCACCTCGGCCAGCACTCCGTTTTTCCTCAACTCCCCGCGGACGGACCGGGCATAATCTTCATATTTTTCGGAGATAGGCAGCACCCGTACCTGCTCCGGACACAGCCATGTGGGGAACTTGCCCGCGTACTTTTCCACCAGCCAGGCCAGGGTGCGCTCATAGCAGCCCATGGAAGTCCTGTGTATAATGTAGGGACGCACCTTATCTCCGTTCTGATCGATAAAGTACATGTCAAACTGCTCCGCCAGCAAGGCATCCCACTGGATTGTGATCATGGTATCCTCTTTGCCGTACACGTTCCGGGCATTGATATCGATCTTGGGGCCGTAGAAAGCTGCCTCCCCCACATCCTCCACATAGGGGATCTGTAACTCGTTCATGATGTCCCGCATATGCTGCTGCGTCTGCTCCCAGACCTCCGGCTCGCCGATATATTTTTCCCTGTTGTCCGGATCCCACTTGGAGAGATGATAAGTCACATCCTCCTCCACACCCAGGGTCTGCAGACAGTGTTTTGCCAGAGCCAGACATCCCTTGAACTCTTCCACCATCTGATCGGGTCTCACGATCAGGTGGCCCTCGGATATGGTGAACTGGCGCACCCGAGTCAGGCCGTGCATCTCCCCGGAGTCCTCGTTTCTAAACAATGTGGAAGTCTCCCCGTAGCGCAGGGGCAGATCCCGGTAGGAATGCTGGGTCGCCTTGTACACATAGTACTGGAAAGGGCAGGTCATGGGACGCAGGGCAAATACTTCCTTGTCCTTCTCCTCGTCTCCCATGACGAACATGCCTTCCTTGTAGTGATCCCAATGACCGGAAATCTTGTACAGATCGGATTTGGCCATAAGCGGCGTCTTGGTGCGGATATAGCCCCACTCGTTGTCCTCCAGATCTTCGATCCAGCGCTGCAGAGTCTGGATCATCTTGGCGCCCTTGGGCATCAGCAGGGGCAGACCCTGGCCAATCACGTCCACCGTGGTGAACAGTTCCATCTCCCGGCCCAGCTTGTTGTGATCCCTGCGCCTGGCGTCCTCCATGCGCTCCAGATGGGCGGCCAATTCCTCTTTGCTGCTATAAGCCGTGCCGTAAATCCTCTGCAGGCGCGCCTTATTGGAGTCTCCTCTCCAGTAGGCCATGGAGGAGGATGTCAGCTTAAAAGCCTTCACTCCCTTGGTGCTCATCAGGTGGGGGCCTGCGCACAAGTCCACAAACTCACCCTGACGGTAGAAGGAAATCTCCGCGTCCTGGGGCAGATCCCGAATCAGTTCCACCTTGTAGGGCTCACCCTTCTCCTCCATGAAGCGTATGGCCTCCTCTCTGGGAAGCAGGAACTTCTCCAGGCGGGCGCCCTCCTTCACGATCTTCTTCATCTCCGTCTCCAGCTTATCCAGATCCTCCCTGGAGAAAGCCCCGTGGTCAAAATCATAGTAAAAGCCCTCCTCAATACTGGGGCCGATGGCCAGCTTGGCGTCAGGGAACACTCTCTTAACCGCCTCCGCCAGCACATGGGAAGTGGTATGGCGCAAGGCTGCCAGGCCCTCCGGGTCCTTGGCCGTACAGATCTCCAGCCGGCAGTCCTGCGTTGCCATAGTCCGCAGATCCACCGTCTCGCCGTCTATCTTGGCGCAGCAGGCCGCTCTGGCCAGGCCCTCACTGATGTCCAGGGCTATGTCATACACGCTCTTACTCTCCGCAAACTCCTTCACGGAGCCGTCCTTCAATGTAATTTTCATAACTCTCCTCCTGTTAAAAGATTTTTGAGTTTACCTCTTTATGGATATCGCCGGATGTGCGGCATCCAAACTTCTGTTCCGCTTTCTTAAAGTTCCGCCTCATCGGACGGCATTTCCTCTTCGTCCTCCTGCTCGCAGCCGTTTCCGCTGTTGTTGCCGTTATTATTCCCGTTATTGCTTGCGATCATCACGCCGTGGGTCATAGGCGCCGTTTTCAGGCCGTACACAATCCCTCCCAGCAGACAAACGGCGCCAAGCAGCCATAGAGTGGCCTTGGGCAGTGTCACTTCCCCGCTAAAACAATTTTTTGCCAATTCTTTTAATTTACAACTCATCCTTCGCTCTCCTTTCTTTAATTAAAGTCCCGCATTTCCCCTTCACGCACACCAGAACAGTGATCAAAATCATGCCGCTTCGCCGTCCTGATTTTGATCAGTGTGCATTCCGGGGATATGCTGTATTAAAGTCCCGCATTTCCCCTTCACGCACACCAGAACACAAAAAGCCCCTGCAATATTTCTATTGCAAGGGACGTAAGATACGCGGTTCCACCCTTGTTGCCAAGCCCCAACTGGCAGGTCCTGACCACCTTCATTCTCCGTAACGCAGAGCCGCGGGCTTGATTAGAGCCACTCCGGGACGGTCTTCCCCTGGTTTCCTCCGGGCCTGCTTCCACCCTACGGCACCCGCCGCAGCCGCCCTCTCTGTGGATTCCCACAGGGTACTCTTCCCATCAACGCTTTATCTATGGCTTACAATAGCACTTTTTATTCAAAATGTAAAGAGGAATTTTTGGGAAAATGGGTATCCCCCGCGATTCGTACCAGCGCTCCGCTAAAAGGCAGCAGCAACAGCGTGGAGGCCAGATTAAAAAATAAATGTAAATTGGCAACCTGCAATGCAGGATGGCCCGGCGTCCAGGAACCGACCCAGGCGGTCAATGGAACTACCCGGCCCGCCGCCAGGAAAATCCCTGTGCCCAGTAGGTTGATCAGGAGGTGCAGCCGGGCACAGCTGCGGGCGGAGGGGCTTAAACCCACGCTGGCCCACAGTGCGGTGAGACAGGTGCCGATATTCTGCCCGTAAACAATATAGGCGCTCTGCTCCAGGCCCACCAGCCCCTCCGCCGCCATGGACTGCAGGATCGCCACTGAGGCGGAGGAGGATTGAATCAGGGCAGTGAACACTGCGCCCCCCAGCACCCCGGTCACGGGAAACTTAAGGCCGGTCATCAGCCGGGCCAGCACCGGGGAAGAGCGATAGGGCGTCATGGCCTCCTGCATCAGTTCCATACCCAATAGCAGCATCCCCATCCCCATGGCCAGCGCTCCCACCAATTTCATTCTGGCCGGCAGGGCATTTCTCCTACAGTTCTGTTTACCCCGAGCCCCGTCCGGAAGTTTCCCCGCCGTTGCCGCAGCCAGCACCAGCAATGCGCCCCCGGCCAGAAAAAGCGGCGCCAATGATCGTATGGGCAGCGCCGCCATCACCCCTGTGCCTGCCGTCCCCACATTGGCCCCCAAGATCACGCCCACCGCCTGCTCCAGCGTCATCAAGCCCTTATCAACCAGATTGACGGTCATAACGGTTACGGCTGTGGAGGATTGCACCAGAGCTGTTATGACTGTTCCTGTCAATGCCCCGATCCAGGGATTGGCGGTAAACCTGCGCAGACTTCTCTCCACAGCCGGTCCTGCCAGTTCCTCCAAATAACTGCTTATCAGATGCAGCCCATATAAAAAGATACCCACCCCGGCCCCAATCCGAACCAACATTCCCAGAAATGTTCCCATACATACCACGAACCGGCCTGCAGCCCTGCTCCTATCCCCGATTCTCCCTCTATTGTATGGTGACTGCAACAAAAATATGAGAGGGGAAGCAATCCCCTCTCTTAATTCATAGTTCCACGACTTTCTCTCAGTCCCTTTTACATAACATCCTCCGGCTCCTGCCCGTAATATGCAAATTTGTTCTTTCCGCTCTTCTTTACCAGATACATAGCCTTGTCCGCACACACAATCAGCTGTTCCATGGAGTCCGCATCCTTAGGATAAGTGGCGATACCGATACTGCCGGTAACCTTCCGCTTGACGCCCCGGATCACAAAATCATCCGAGAATACCTGTCTGCACTTATATGCTATTTTCTCGATCATATTCTCATGCTCGCTGAGAAGAATCATGATAAACTCGTCCCCCGCATAGCGGTACGGTGTCAGTATCTGGGACTGCATGGCCTTCATCCGGTCCGCCACCTGCTTCAGAGCCTCATCCCCCGCCGCATGTCCATACACATCGTTGATGTTCTTAAAATCGTCGATATCCAGCATAAACACTGTGCAGGGAACTTCCTGCTGTGTCAGCTTGGTCAGATCCTCCACAAATTTGCTTCGGTTGTGAAGTCCTGTCAGGAAATCGTGCTGGGAGGCGGATTCCAGAATGTTTCGGGTTCCCTCCAGTTCCGTCATCAGCTTTCTGCGGTGCAGATTGTCATAGAGCACCAACAGCACAATCACCACCATAGCCAGCGCAACCACCGCCATGGGTACAATAATATTTCTATATTTCTCGATAAATGTGACCTTGTGGTTGACAATCTCCGTATCCTTGGGCAGCTTACCCATGTCTAGGTCATATTGACGCATAGCCTCTTCGTTTATGTAATACATATTGGGACTTTCCGCCACAGGAATCCTGAACGGATCCATACCGCCCACAATGGAAGTAGCCATTTGACCGGCGATCAGGCCGGACTTTCTCATGGATACCACATAGCCGCCCAGAAGCCCTTCCTCTATCCCGCTGTCCACCATACGCATCACCGGGATTTTAGAATATTTCACCAGGGTCTGGATAGCTTCCAGATTGGTATACATCTTGCCGCTCATATCTTCCGTCATGACTATGAAAATCAGCACGGTGTCATCCTGCTGCTGCCATAACCTTGTCCGCAGATCCGCTGTACTGCAATCCGACACATTGATCTCTCCAAAAGTCAGGTCAGGAAACATATCCTGAACACTGTAAAAGTTCTCCCTCTCAGCCTGTCCCGTCAAGGAATCATCCAGGACCGCCACAATCCTTTTGATCTCCGGCCGCAGCTGCAGGATCAACTCAATATTCTTCGTCAGGGACAGCTGCTCTACCACCCCGGTGACCAGAGGATCCTGTTCCGCCAGTTCCCAGGCATATTGTACATTGTTGATTCCCTCAAACACAATGGGAACCCCGTCAAACAGTTCCTCCCTGTAGTCCATTGCAAATTTCAGCGCCGCGTCATCCCCCACCACAATCACGTCATAGGGCAGCACCACGGACAGGGTATACCTCAGCCGCTCATACAGCAGCTGCTCCGCCGCTTCAGCGTCCAGCCGCTTGGTGTCCATAAACTCATAGTCCGCCGAAATCCCCGGCGCCAGTCCCTCAATAAAGCCTTCTATCTGCAGCTGTACCGTATCCCATCCATAAGAATAGGAACTGATAAACAGCACTCTCCCCTGTTCTCCTTCCGCCTGCACCTGGCGGTTCATGCCAAGAAAGAGAATCATACCCAATAAAAAGATCCATACCCCACGCCATTTTTTCATGTGTATATCCTATTCCTTCCGAAATATACTTAATTTTTCATTATATTTATTATAGTATATTGTCCGCATTTTTGCAAGATGTGATTAGCGTCGCCCCGAAATACAAAAGTACACCCAGCCTGCCAAACTTTTTTGGCAGGAGGGTGTACTTTCTTATCCGATTGTCCGGACAAAATCCCGCTACCCGTTTGAATTGTCTGCCATTACGGCCGCAGTCCCAGACCGCCCTCCAGGGTGATGGTCTCGCCTGTCATGAACTTGAAATCGGGGGAAGCCAGCTGTACGCAGACCCGACCAATCTCCAGTTCCGCGTCTCCCAGATGTCCCATGGGCGGAATATGCACATTCTTCTCATAGGCATCCGGATAAGCCTGCTTGAACTTCTCCAGCTGCGCGGTCCATGCCAGAGGACATACCACATTGACATTGATCCCATCCTTGCCCCACTCGTTGGCCGCAACTCTGGAAAGACCCCTGATGCCCTCCTTGGCCGCCGCATAAGCACACTGCCCATAGTTGCCGAACAGGCCCGCGCCGGAGGCGAAATTGATCACCGATCCCTTGCTCTTGGCCAGGTAGGGATAGCATGCCTGCATATAATAAAACGCGGCATACAAGCCGGAATACAGGGCCAGGTCAAACTGCTCCGTGGTATGGTCGGCCAGGGTCACGCCTGAGGCGGAAGCCTGGGCATTGTTGATCAGCACATCAATGCCGCCAAATGTATCCACAGTCTGCTTTACCACGTTCTCCACCACGGCCTTATTGTCTGCCCCGGCACATATGTCCGCCTGCACACACAGAACCTTGATGCCGTACTTCTCCTCCAACTCCTGCTTTGCGTCCTCCAGCTTTTTCACATTGCGCCCCGTGATAACCAGGTTCGCCCCTTCCTTTGCGTAAGCTGTGGCGATACCGTATCCGATGGAACCGCATCTCCCGTCGCTGAGCACTGCCCTTCCTGCGCCTGTGATAATGACTGTCTTGCCCTTAAAATCTCCCATAGTGTTCTCCTTCTCATTTTAAAATGGTTATCAATTATAGAATATAATATACCCTTTTTGTTCGGACAAGTCAATGAAAACCCCAAAAAGGGTAAATACTGTTATTTAGCTGCCTTTTTCCCCTTTTTTTTCTTATTCTTAGGCGGCTTTACTTCCTTTTCGATATCGTAGACGTCATGGTCTTCCACGCTTTTATTGTATTCCAGCAGTTCCGGCAGCACTGCCTGGTACTCTTCCTCTTCCAGGAGTTCCCCATCTTCACCGGACTCTTCTCCTTCGGTATCCTTTTCATCCGGCTCCGGAGGGCATACCTCCTCTTCGGCTCCGGGGACTGCGTTTTCTTCCTGGACGGCGGGTTTTGCCGTCGGCTCTTGTGCCGCTTCTTTAAAATCCTCCCCTCCCCCGATCTCCTCCGGATCCGCCGCCCCTTCCGGCTTATCCGCCGCTTTTCCATAGGAAATGCTGCCGGATAAAAGCAGCGCAGCCTTGGCACTGACAGGTCCCACCATCTCATAGAGCACGGAGGAGGACAAAATGATAGTCAGAACCATGTTTCCCGTCTCCGGCGGCAGCATTCTCTGCCCCAGGAAAGCCAGACCAATGGCAACGCCCGCCTGGGGAATCAGGGCCAGGCCCATATAGTTTCTTATCTCCTTGCTGGTTCCCATGACCATGCAGCTAAGATATGTACCCATGTATTTTCCGACGATGCGGATAATAAAGTAGGCCACCCCAATAACCCCCACCGTTGTCAGCGCCTTCAGATCCAGGTTCATACCCGACACAATAAAAAACACGGACATGACGGGGGGCGTAAAGCTGTTAATCTGCCGAAACAGCTTTTTGTCTCTGGTAAGGTTTATGTACACCGCTCCGAATACCATGCAGGACAACAGCGGGGATATGTCCATGGCCGCGCAGATACCGCTGAGCCCCAGCAGCATGGCAATGGCCAGGATCAGCCGATTGTCTCGGCTTCTGGCAGGGATAAGCAGGCGGCTTAAAAAGTAGCCGCAAAAGATGCCCAGCACAATCACCATAATGTTGCAGGCCACCGGTATCAGAATGTCATGTACCGACAGTCCGCCCGCCTCGTTGCCGTTGATAATGGCGGACACGATGCTGAACGCCAGCAGGCAAACCACATCGTCCAGGGCCACGATCTGCAGCAAAGTATCCACAAACTCCCCCTTGGCCTTGTATTGGTTGATGGTCATCATGGTGCTGGCCGGGGCCGTAGCCGTGGCGATGGCTCCCAGGATCAGCGCAAACTCCCAGTTTAAGCGAAAAATAAATTTCAGCAGCAGCGTCACCAGCACACCCGCCGCCAGCGCCTCGCTGAAGGTGATGACGACAATCCTTTTGCCCGTCCGCATAAGTACTTCTTTCTTGAAAAACTTCCCTACGCCAAAGGCTATGAAGGCCAGCGCCAGATCGCTGATAAAGCTCATCCCTTCTATCATGGAAGGCGGAATAAAATTGAGGCAGCAGGGCCCAATCAGGATACCTGCCAAAATATAGCCGCTGACCTTGGGCATATTCAGCGTGTTCGTCAGCCTCGTCAGGATAAAACCGGAAAACAATATGATAGACAGGGTCAGAAGCACCTCCGTCTCCCCGTTCAGCCCATTTAAAAATTCCAACATATTCATTACACCTCTCCGCAATCACGCTTTTTCCACGGGATGTCTGTGATTGTAATATTTATATCTTTTTATAGGAAAAATCACACAAAAAATCGATCCCATGCACACTATTTTAGTATAATTTGCGCATAAAATCAATGGTACTTTCTCAAAAAACCTCTCCCACTGTCTGTTCATATCTTCCATTTCTGTTTACGTTGTGCTACAATAAGCGTATCTGCTCTGAAAAAATAGGCGCGGAAGTACACGAACTTACAGTACAGAAAACCAAAATATAATCAAGGAGGCAGTTATGGACCTAAAAGAACTTACAGAGCTTCTGGTGACATCCAGCGAACAATTCAACCAGACAAAATTCATTCCCTGGTGGGAAGGCGATCATGAAAACTTTACCTATAAGTATAACATTCTGCCGGAGGAGACCGTGCAGGATGCGCAGGACATTATAGCGGTGTGCGGAAAGGATGCGCTCCTCTCGCCGGTGGGCAGCCTGGGACTTACGCTGTTCCACCTTCTGGTTTGGCACAATTTCTATGCATCGGTGGAAAAAATGCTCGATGACGGAAGGGTGGAAGGCGAAAATGTCAATCTACCCGACCACAAGGGACATGGCCTTACCCCTTTCCTGCTGGCCTGTTCCCGGGGAAACCTGGCCATGGTCAGACTTTTGCTGGAACATGGGGCCAGGGACTCTCTGTCTGACGAAAGAGGCATGAACGCCTATCATTTTCTGGCATATCCCCGTTTTGAGGGACTGGCCATCGAGTTTAACGCTCTGGAACAGAGCGTGGAACAGCGGGGAGAAATCGCCCGCCTGCTGACCTGCGATATCAACCAGAAGAACGTAGACGGACTCACGCCCCTGGAACTGCTGCTGTCCCACGATTACTGCTCCAGCTACACTTGGCCGCTGACGAAGGTCTTTCTGGAAGAAGGAGCCAAAACCGATTATGTGGATGAGGAAGGCAACACCCTATTGATGATGGCCCGGAAAAACGGCCACAGCACGGCCGCTCTTACGCTGATGAAACAGTGCCCGGAACTGCTGGATGTGGCGGACAAAAACGGCGTGACCCCCCTCCAGCACGCCGTCTATTTCCAAAACTGGGCCATGTATTACGCCCTTTTAGACCATGGAGCGACGCCTGGGGAGAACCGGCCCGAGAACATATTCCCCCTAAGCCAGATCACCAGCAATATCTTTTGTGATCTCGTCCGGGACGGCAAGGATGCTCTGGGCATTGCGCTGTACATGACGAAAAAACTGCTCTCGCAGTTTGACCCGGACGATGAGGACGAACTGGGGGAGGTAACGGATATCCTGCACAATGCCCTGGTAGCCGACAGTGAATCCCATGTGCTGGATCTGTGCAAAGATGCGGGACTGAACTTCACCATACCCATCCATTACCACGGCGATATCCTCTGCCTGCGGGACGAGTGCCTTCACGCCGGCTATGGCATCGGTGCCGTCCAAAAGCTGATTGAACTGGACGTGGATATGGATAAGGCGGTGGTAAGGGGACAGACACCCGCCTACATCATCGCCTCCAGGGAGAAATATAATGACGCCAAAGACGAAACCTATTTTGAAAAAGTCGCGCGGCTTCTGTCCAGAGAATCCATGGAGCAGATCGCCAATACCGGGAAGGCTGCTGTCCACCTGGCTGCCAACCAGGGCCATATGGGAATGTTGAAGGTCATGATCGAAAAGGGGGTGGATATCAATCTAACCCAGGACGAACCTGCGGAGGCCGGGACAACAGCTCTCCACTGCGCCTGCGCCCAGGGCCATGCGGATGTGGTAAAACTGCTTATAGACGCCGGCGCGGATGATACCCTGAAGAACCTGAAAGGCGAGACACCCGCCCATTTCGCGGTCATGAAGAAAAAATTTGGCAGGGAACTGGATTCACAGCAGAGGATCGAAATGCTGCAAACTTTGAAAAACCTGGATCTGCCGCGGGAGGACGGGAGAACGCCTCTTCTGCTGCTCCAGGATATCCAGGACACCAAAGAACTCATGACCATACTCTTAGAGCGCGGCGTGGATGTGAACCATGCGGACAATAACGGCATGACAGCCCTGATGCTGAACACGTACAAGGATACAGCCAAAGAACTGATCCGGGCCGGAGCCGATGTCAATATTGCGGATAACAGGGGAAATACGGCCTTGCACTACGCCTTGCAAAATGGCTCTGCCGAGAGCGCACGCTTCCTGATCAAGAAGGGCGCCGACTACAACCGGGCCAATAACCAGGGTGAGACGCCTGTACAGATCGCTGTGGAAAAAGGACTTGATTCGGTGCTGGAACTTATGACGGATATACAATAGGGGGTAACATACAATCGGCTGTGAAAAAATCCCGAAAGACTTTTTCACAGCCTGTCAGCAGCATCCCTGAATAGGTTATGTTTCCATGAGTCGTACATCTATGGCCCTCTCCTGGCCGCCATCGCGGACTATTTTATAACTGACTTTTTTTCCTGTATAGGAACGGTCCATATTGGGGTTATCAAATTCATGGAAAAAAATATTATTGGGCACATGCTCTATGAAGCCGAAAAGGGTATTGTGTCTGTCCAGATCTACTTTGGCCACATATCCAATATACAGCTTTTCCGCATTATGCTCCTCCGAAGCCCCATATATCTCTTTCATAAGGAAATTACGAAATTCCGCGCTGTCTTTAATGCCGAATCTATATTGTTTACCTTTTGAATTGATCCATTTTGCCCTTATTTCCTCAAATTTTCTGCAGGCATCCTGCGCGCACTGCAGCAGCTTGCCATTCTCAAGAGTCTTAAACAACCGCTCACAATACCGATCAATCTCGTCAGACGCAAGTTCCGGCGAAAGACCGCCTTTCATCTCCTTGATTAACAATAGGATATGCATTTTAAAATTGCTTAGTTCCTTGGGAAGTTTTTTCTCCCGAAAGAGCCGGTCTACATTCAAGTAGAGAAACGCCGCTAAATAGTATGGCTGGCAGGAATGGGCGTCAATAAACAAATTGTCTTTATACTTTTTTAACAGCGGATATTCATGCCTGTGGCTATCCTCCACATGATTTAAAAACAGCGTGACCATACTCCGGATCAGGCCGCAAAAACTGATTTTCTGCTGGGGCTTAATCTGAAGATTATCCGCGTACTGCCGCGAACGCCTCTCATAGTATATTTTCTGAAAACCGTTCACCTGATTATTTTCAAAATATTTTTCCAGATTCTTATGAAATCCTCTTATGGTCTCAAACGCTTCCTCATAGACAATATTCTGGCGGTTTGCGCCCCTGACAATCCCCTGTATTACATCCTCCTTATTGGAGCCTACAATCTTGGCAATAATCTGGACACCGTCAAGGTTCCCGCTATTTTTATATGTCTGATAAATCATATTGCACGTCTGACAGCCGTTTACAATCTGGGGATTGTCCAATATATACTTTCCATTCCGCTGTTTGACATCCTGGCAGACAATTGTGATTCCATTGTTATACAGGGCAAACCGATCCGGATGTTCTTTCAGAGTCAGCAAGATCTCCTGATTGACCGCCGAATGCCCCTGCGAGTCTCTCACATTGTCATCAAACATATTTCGCCTGAGAAGTCCATCTGAAGTTGTCATCAGCCCAATTAATTCGTGGGCTGACATGCATGTGACAAACGCATTGCCCAGTTCCTCTTTTTCGCCGACTATGGGCAGCAATGCTTTACACTCAATCTCCCCCTGATAACTGTTTTCATTGGAATTTACAATATTCAGCAAACGCTTTTTGTCTATCCTGATGCTGTCAATCTCTGAAAACCAGTCGTTGAATTTATCGCTGAATTTCCATTCAGCCTCCCTGTTCTCACTGTCATACGACACAGCGCGCAGTTCCGGGTTGCCTTTCCATCTCAGCATAATGTTCCTGGACATGGCATAGCGCAAAATGTCCAGCCACTTCTCCTCACTCTCCGTCACATCCAACTCGTCAAAAAGCCTCTCCAACTGCCGCGTAAAACTTTCCGTATTACCAGTGGTCAGAAAATACAATTCAAACAGCCCTTTCTGGTCTCTCTGCAAAATATCATCTATATCCTGCGGATCGCTGAGAATCTGATCATTCAGCAAAAAAAGAGCGCCATGTATCTCCGAAAACTCTGTGAAATCCACACATATTTGGTCCAGCAGATCGGTGTCCGTGTCGAGACGACCCGGTTGAAACTGTGAAAAAAACTGGTAATTGACAAACCTTCTCCAGTTTGTCTTTTCAGGATCGTCGCCCAGATTATAATCTTCAATAAATTGATCAAATTTGACATCCAAAAAATCTCGCATACCATACCTCTCTCTTATACGGGAAATCTCAGTTTATAGATCTGACCGCTTTCCTGACACAGCAGCCGGATCTGGATTTCATATGTATCAGTCTCATCCTCCGGCTGAAAAGTTCTGTCCAGAATCGCCTGGGCCGCACGAAGTCCTGCTCTGTATTCCCCAATTTTCGTCCGCCTTTTTCGCTGTGGCAGGGTCATGGTTTTAGAAGGATTTTCTATTTCATCACAATGTCTTTGATAATCATCTCTAAGACGCTGCATCCTCTCTTCGTCATACTGCTTTGTGATCACTCCCAAATCCGGAACCACCAAATACCCGGGCATTTGGCACAGAATATTTTCCCGAAGATACCGAAATCCACAGTTCCATTGATTATATAGCTTTGTTACAGTGCTGTACCCCGCCAGCGTAGCCTTAATATCATACAGATGCCATCTGACACATTCCTTTGCATGATTCGCCACTATGGCCGTAATATCGATAACTTTCGCCCCATCTTTCTGCACGGCATCGGGCCGGTATTCATCCGCGTAGTATCCGATGTCATTTTCCTTTATACGAAATTCAAGAATCACTTGTTCTTGACTTCCGTCATCATGCTCTTCTTTCGCCGTAATCTCACGGGAACTGGCCACCTCATACAGAGCGGTCTTGTGAGGTATGTCCGACTCTTTCAGTTTTACCGCCTTTATCGCCATTTCCTACCTCGTAATCTTATCCGCCTCATCATAAAGTTTATCCAGGTTGCAGCCAAAAAGTTTGAAATCATATCCCATCAGCGGATGACTTATAAAATCCAGTTTCTCAACCGCCGTTTTCCCCTTTTTCCCGCTGCTGAATTCATATACCGCCGCTTTCATATCTGAATGCAGCAAATCTGCCTCTTTTAGACCCAATTCCGACAATAATTCAAAATTGGCGTTTTTCCGATTCAAATATGTCAGCATAAACAAATTGTTTAAACGGCTTGCCATGGTGTCGCTGTGTGAACTTACAATCACATGTATTCCGGCGTTCACCATGCGGATCAACCACCGCGCCATCTCTCTCTGCAGCAGAGGATGGAGGCTGTTCTCCACCTCGTCGCAGTAAAGCCAGTCAATGCGCCTTGCGGCGCTCAATGCCTTGATAAAAGGAGTCAATTCATGAATCATAGAAGATGCGATATACAGCGAAACAGGTTTGCCCACCTGTCTGTCAAAATAAAATGTCTCGTCGCCTTCCTGAACCACTTTTCCCTGTATAAGGTGCTCTTCCCCAAATTCCAGCAGCTCGCTGCGCAATTCATCCAATTGCTTCTCTTGCGCATAAAGCTGTAAGAAACGCAGAAAATCTTTCACCGGCATCACGAAATTGCCTCCCGCCTCTCCGGCAAAATATTGCTTATACAAAAGCTGCAGCCCCGAGCGTGATGCCGGCAGGAAAAGTTGTCCTGCATCCGCAGAGTTTTTTCCTGACAAAATAATATTCCATACAACCTGTAAAGCCGCTTTCATCCCATCTTCCAAACCGTCCCTCCCCGGAATCTGACATTTATAGGACTTTACATTTTCTCCATGCTCGTACTGGCGGGTATCTATATTAAATTCCGTCCTTGGTTCCCCTGTCTCTCTGCTTTGACACTCGGATACGCTGCTCACAAAATATGCCGACTCAGTACACTCCAGCGCTATCCGCATCTCTTCGACAGAAATCGAAATCCCAAAAATGCTTTCGATGATCTGAGACTTATGCTCCGCTAAATAGTCATTAATCTGCACCTCTATCGCCCTAAACCAATCCTGCGCGCAACGAATTAAGTATTGTCCGTTCAAATCAGACTTCTTAACCCCCGTGTCAGTAACCGGAAAATTTCTCAATTTCTCCCTAATCCCATAAATCAATTGCATAACCATCGTTTTACCGCTGTTATTATTGCCGACAAAAACCACCAAATCGTTCAGTGCTATATCCGCTGATTCAACTTTACCGAAATTCTTAATCATTATATGCAATACCAAGACTATATCACTCCTTCCCCGGCCACTATACGGACATACCTTCACAGCCTGGCCTAACACATTGTCTTCATCTGTCAAAGTCTCTATATTCTCTCAACCCTATCACCTGATACATTTATAATTATAAAAGCAACCTCCTCTTCCGTCAATCTTATGCAAAAAAACACATTGATTAGCGCTTTTTTGCGGTCTGAAGAATCAAGTCCACCGCCGCCTCGGCCTGTGTGGGCAGATTGCCGGAAGGCTGGACCGGCATCCCGGTTTCCGGCTTTTCCATGCCTGTGTAAAAGGCATACAGGGCGTATCTGGCCAGCAATCCCGATACGCGCCCCCTCTCTATGGAATCCTCAGTGCCCAGAACAATCACTGCCAGATCATGTTCCATGGTTCCGTCATCCGCAGCCAGGGATGTGACCAGGCAGGCTCCGGCTTTGTTGGTGGTTCCGGTTTTCAGGCCGGTGACCTCGGGCAGGTTGCGCAGCAGCGGATTGGTGTTGCGCACTTCAAGGTCAAGGGACTCCAGGGTAGCCTCCTCCAGGGAAGTGATGTCCGTGATCTGGGGATAAACTTTCAAAAGATAGGACACCAGACGGAACATGTCCTCGGCGCTCATGCGGTTTTGCAGCTTTGAGGGAATGGGATCTTCCGTGTAGGAGGGCAGACCGTTGCTGTTATAAAAGATGGCCTGAGACAGTCCCAAATCCTGCGCTTTCTGATTCATCATGCGCACAAAAGCCTCCTCCGATCCGGCGATAGCTTCAGCCAGACCCAGAGCGCATTCGTTGCTGGAGGGCAGAAGCGCTCCCAGCAGCAACTCCCACACGGTGATCTGTTGTCCGGCCTCCAGAGGGATCACCCCGTCAGAGGAAGCGGACAGCGCCTGAACCGCGTCGGAGACAGTGAATAAGTCCCCAAATGCAATCTGCCCTGCGGAGATTGCGTCCATAGCCAAAAGACAAGTCATAAGCTTGGAGGTGCTGGCTATGGGATAGGACACGTCGGACTGGTATTGGTAGTAAAGTTCCCCTGTGGTGGCATCTCCCACCAGCACACTGTTGACTCCGTAAAAATATCCGGCTTGTTCCAACGCGGCAGGGGAGACGCAAAAAGGTTCCTGGGTGTGGATCTGCAAGGCTCCCTCTATGGGAACCGTAATGTCTGCATCCAGAATCATGGCCAGATCCGCAGCCATCATAAAGCAGTCATAATCGCCGGAGGAAAGTCTCGTAATCAGAGTATAATAATATACAGTTTGTCCGCTTATCTTGCATTCGTTCCGCCGCAGAGAAATGTCCGGGTTCTCACTGTCCTCCCAGGGAATATTTTCCACTCCCACCGGCGTGTAAGCATTTCCCGGGTTCAGGGAGACAGTATTTTTTGTAATTTCCAGAGAGAAGGATTTATCCGTATCCCTGAGAACCATGGCTATGTCCCGCAGGGAAAAGTAAGTGTTATACTGATAGCCATAATCCAGGGTTTTCACAGTACCTGTGGCGCCGGTATCCGTCTGTACCTGACAGGATCCGGGGATCTCAAAGCTTGCGTCCGCCCTGATAGGCAGAATGGAAACTGCCAAGATTGTAAAAAGTAGTAGGAAACTTATTTTCTGTAAAAAATTTTTCATCGGATCTCCCATCCCGCTCATTTTTCTAAAAATTCCCTGATAGTGTTCATTTTCTTGCTATATAAATATATCTGGCCATCGCTTTTTCGAATTGCTGATATGATTCTTCAGCCCAGCTGGTTTGCGTCATCAACATATCAAACCATTGTATGTGCCCCTCATTTTCAAATTCTGCTTTATGACTAATGGCAGTCTCTCTTTTCTTTTTAAGTAATTCATAAGTTTGTTTTGTAATATTTCTTGCCTCAAAGTTCATTCCATTATTTTTCAGAGCTACAGCCAATTCTGTAGTATATTCATCAAAAGTTCTTGGAACCAACTCTCCCTCCTGATAGCCTACAAACAAAATGCCATCAGGTTTTAACCATCTCTTTATTTGTCCCACAAAGGCACTCATATTTTTAGAAAAATACATTGTATCCATAGATACAACTATATCAAAGGAATTATTTGGATACTCGATTTCACCTATTATTCCTTCGTTAAAATCTGCCTTTTGAGTAAATAGCGCTCTGGCACTTGATATTGCTTTTTGAGAGTAATCAAAGCCATGAATAAACGCATTGGTCTTTTTTTGCAAATATCCCAACATTTTTCCGTTTCCGCAGCCAACATCCAATATATGAATATCTTCTTTTGCCGGGATATAAGGTAATATCATATCTATTTGCTCAATGTCACTAAATCCATCTTGTGAAAAGTCCTGCCCAAACGAATCACAACAAAACTTTTGAAATGCAATAGATTTTTCTGCCATTTCATAAAACTGTTCATATTCATTATAGAAAAGTAAATTTTCTTTTTTCATAAAATCTCTCCCTGGCGGTGCAGTATTTGTACAAACTCCGAAAAGAGGTTACTGATTTGAGGGTTGTTTTAAGGTATATAGCATGGGGTAATAATCCAAAAAAAGACCAGGCTCAGCAGAACCGTTTTCTTCGGACAGAATCAGGCTGGAATCCTCCTGGATATAGCGTTCCACTCTTGTAGCCACCGGCCAGCTGGCGTCAAACTGCCTGGTCAGAATGCCGTCTATGGCCTCATAGGTGCCTCTGCCATCATATTGGATCTGCAAATCTTCCAGGGGAGGCAGCAGTTCGGGACCGCAGGACATCAAATAGGAAACTGTGGACATCCCGAAAGTCTCCTCCACAAGGGCTTCGATGGTTTCCCTGTCTGTGCTGTCTGTATACCCTGCCATACGAAGCCGCTGGGCTAAAAGATCCTGAAACGCCATGGCAAACGCCTCATAGGCGGCCTGATTGCAGCTATCATAGTTCTCCGGCAAGACACTACTGTGGAAAGTTCCTTCCCCATGGTCTGTCTGCTCCAGAGTCAAATTGATCTGTATAGTCAGATCCTGCATATAGGACTCCATATCCTCCGGGGAGATGGATACGGCTTCTATATCTTGCAGCCAGATAAGCGCTGTGACAGCGGCCTGCTCGGTCATGTCCAGATTGGCGGTCCACTCTCCTGACAACCCTTTTTCGTCTGACGAAAAAAAGTGCAGATACGCCAAATAAGCGGTGGAAACGCTTAATGTTAAAAATAATAATGTAAATACAGCCGTTTTTATGGCTTTCTTCATGGATATTCCCCCCTGCCCGCCCCAGCGGACGTCCCTTCCTGAGAAGAGTGTCCGCTGGAAACAGGTATTTCATGTATTTATATATTAAGGTAACGTATTTTGGACGGATTGTCAACGGCGCAGGGAAATAACACAATCTGCGCATTAATTTTCATATTCCTCATAAAGCGAGCGATATACCGCCGATTCTTCCGCCATTCCATTCCTTTCCTATATATCGGCAACATATTGTGCCGTCAGCAATACCTGATGCCAGACTCTCCATAACCGTTCCCCCTCAATGTATCTTTTTACCTGTATATCTCTTGTGTTAAGTATATTTATTATTATATTGACAATTTACTTTTCCGTCAATACGTGGTTATTTTGGGGTTTTTCTTGTTTATCATAAATTCTAGGTTTTCCAATTTGGTAGCGATAATAGAAGATTATCGGGCGGGGATTTGAGGGAACAACAACGCAG
>CAJUCT010000048.1 GCA_910585015.1 uncultured Acetatifactor sp. | reverse complement strand
ACGGAAAAAAGAGATTGAGCGCTGTCTGTATGACGTGTTCAGCAAGTACCGCCAGGACCGGCGCTGACCCCCGGCAACATTGCCCTCCGGGGCTATCAATGGTATAATATACTTGTAAGGTTGGTAGCTCCATTCCCATAGGAAAGGAGCCCACTATGAACATTAGAGAAGATTATATTTATGCCAGACAGTCCGTTGACCGCAAGGACAGTATCAGTATTGAGAGCCAGATTGACTTCTGCAAGTATGAGCTGAAAGGCGGCAGCTGTAAGATTTTCAAGGACAAGGGCTATTCGGGGAAGAACACCGACCGGCCCGAGTTCCAGAAACTCCTTGACGAGATCCGCAAAGGGAAGGTGCGGCGGGTAATCGTCTACAAGCTGGACCGGATCAGCCGCTCCATTCTGGATTTTGCGAACATGATGGAGCTGTTCCAGGAGTACGACGTGGAGTTTGTTTCCTCCACGGAAAAGTTCGACACCTCCACCCCAATGGGGCGGGCCATGCTGAACATCTGCATTGTGTTCGCCCAGCTGGAACGGGAGACCATCCAGAAGCGCGTCACGGACGCCTACTATTCCCGGTGCCTGAAAGGCTTCCACATGAGCGGCCAGGCCCCCTACGGTTTCCAGCTGGAGCCGACCACGGTTGAAGGCATCCGTACAAAAATGATGGTGCCGGACCCCACAGCCGCCGACCATGTACGCCTGATGTTTGAAATGTACGCTGAGCCCGGGACCTCCTTCGGGGACATCAGCCGGTACTTTGAGGAAAACGACATCAAGGTCCATGGGAAATCGCTGTTCCGTCCCTTCCTCTCCCAGCTGCTCCGCAACCCGGTATATGCACAGGCAGACCTGGAATTATATGAGTTTTTCAAGAGCCAGGGAGCGGCAGTCGTCAATGACGCCGCCGACTTCGCCGGGACAAACGGCTGCTATCTCTACCAAGGGCGGGACGTGAAGGAGGACAAGGACAGGAGCCTGAAAGACCAGATACTTGTTATCGCTCCCCATGAAGGGATTGTTTCCTCTGACACCTGGCTGAAATGCCGGAAAAATCTCATGGCGAACACCACCTTCCAGAACGGGAGGAAGGCCCGGAATACCTGGCTGGCCGGAAAGGTCAAATGTGGAAAATGCGGTTACGCTTTGAAAGTCACCCGCAACCCTTCCGGTTATGAATACCTCCGGTGCAATAAACGGTCCGACCACAAGGGCTGTCCGGGGTGCGGCACTCTCCGCAAGGCAGAATTTGAACAGTTCATTTTCACGGCTATGGGAGAGAAATTCCGGAATTTCAAACACCTTCGGGGCGGTGAGGAAAAGGCAAACCCGAAATTGACCGCCTATCAAGTGGAACTGGCACAGGTAGAGGCGGAAATTGAAAAGTTACTTGATACGCTGACCGGGGCAAACGCTACCCTGCTTGCCTACGCCAACAAGAAAATCGAGGAACTGGACACGCGCTGCCAGAAAATCACAAAGGCGATTGCCGATTTATCCGTGGAGACCATTTCCCAGCAGCAGATTGATCTGCTGTCCGGCTATCTGGACGACTGGGAGAATATCAGTTTTGAGGATAAGAGGAAAGCCACGGACGGCTTGATTTCATCAATCAGCGCAACCAGCGAGTATGTAAAAATAGAGTGGAAAATCTGACTTTTCCACTCTGCATATCTGAAACATTTCTTTATATCGTTTGTAGCCCCTTGTACACTGATGTTTAACAAAACTGATGCAAAATACGCTCCTGTTGTTCCAACATATTTGGGAATCGTTTCAAATCCAATATTATATAAACCCTGTGGTTTTTCCCTAATCGGGCCTACATAAAATATTTTACCTATTATTTTATGGAAGATCTCTCTATATGACCTAAAGGCGTCTGAAATAAAATCACACTCTGCACTTGACCCCTTCTCTTTATTGCCCAATCTGTATAGTGTGCTGATATCAACTTCCGCCTGACAATCGTAGTCCAGAATAAATTGCCCGCCTGGAAATTCCTCTATTAATCTTTCATATTTATCCAATATACCTATCAGTTCTTCCAGATCATCTCGTTTATAGATGCAACTAAACAGAATGTTTTCTTTAAAGTTTTGAGGTATGTTCCAAAAGCTGGCATGGTACTCAAATTGGTAATCACAATATTTTTTTAGAACATCCATTATGCGGGTCACCAATTCGGATGTCCTTTGTAAACTATTCCCATCCTTATTTCTGGCACTGCTTTTATTACCGGCCTCTTTCATCATCTCGATATACATTTTCTCTATGGTCAATATTGAAGCCAATTCATCTTTGGGAAGTACAACACCTTTTTTGCCCGGAAAGACCCATTTCAAGATGTCGTTGATGAAGCAATAAAACAAATCATTAAACTGTCGATTATACTCTACATATAATCTTCGTGGAGTTAAATTATTCATTTTGACAATCAGCGGGGTCAGTTTTCCGTCAACCTGTATGTTATAAAAGTGCTCTCTGCCCCTGATTAATTTCATCGTATTGCCTGACATTTGAAAGGCCACCTCACAAAGGCAGGCATCTTTTTCCGCCTCGGAATCAAACTTCCACATTATTTCTGTGACATTGTCTTCGCCATAATTTTCTCTGAGTTCTTCACCAACCACAGCAATGCCAAACGCAAAATACCCTTTGTCCCTATCATTTATCACATCCGCGAAGTCTCCAAGGGCAACATATTTTCCCGATAAAAGCAAATCAATATCCGGACTGTTACATTCCACCGTCTGCTTAATTGCAAGAAGAGGCTGCAAAGCCGTACTTTTGCCACTGCTATTAGCACCCATAAATACACTTAGATTCATTATCGGAACTCTTGTAATATCTTCATATGATTTAAAATTTTCAACTACGATACTGTCCATCCTAATGCTCATATAGCCTCCTTATTAAGAGCACCGCATCCGCACTCCAAGTACCTTTTCAGGCATTATACGAATAGATGCTAATAAAACAGCCAACTTTTAATAAGTTGACTGAAAATAACTTTTTATTTCGCTGTTTTTGATGCCGACATTATCAGAATATGCTTTTATCCATGGTTTCTGTGTATGAGTGAGTTCAACTAATTCAAATGCGCTGCTTGAGCAATATCTTTCCCACACAGCATCTAATGTTTCCCTTGCGTCATCATCCATTCGGGGGATGAAACGTCCTTCACTTTCCGGGATCTCCGCTCTTCCATATCTCTTATAATACTCATATACTTCTACATTAACCGGTCCATATTGCCATGCCTCAAACTCATTCTGAAACAACGGTCGGTTGTCCCACACATAACTCCATCCCTGCGCCAAATATAATAACTTCTGTAATTTGAGGGGAGTTAAAGAACCTCGAAGCTTGTGGTAGGATAAAAAGACAAGATAGCGAGAAGCATCCATGATATCAATCATACTTACACCTCCAACTCTTTTCTTCATTGTCAGTATAAATGTACAATTACATTATCACATCTGTATCCATTTTGCAACACTTTTGTGACACTGCCAGAAAATATCTTTTATATATTTACTCCCATTTCTTATTTCATATCTACTTTTCCGCATAACTGTAGTCTGGTTAAGCCAAACTCACGTCGGGCCTGTGTTTTCAGACTCCCACATTGCCGCTGTTGATCCCTGCCTTACTGTCCTCCTCCAATGGCAGCCAATCAATCACCTTCTTGATATAGCGGTCCCAGAAGTCCCACTCATGTCCTCCCGGCCCCTCCTCGTAGGTCACATTCACGCCAGCGCCCCTTAAGTAATCCCGCATCTCTCGATTTGCTTGGAGTAGAGGATCCTCCGTGCCGCAGGCCAGATACATCTTGGGAATCTCCGCCTGCTGTTCCCGGAGCTTTTCCACCAGCCACTTAGGATTCATATCGCTGTCCTTTGCCCTCGCCAAATCCCCAAAAATTCTTTCCGCAAAATCTTTGCGCTCAATCAGATTGGGAGTATCATTTGTCCGCGCTTCCAGACCGTCAACGATCATTGCGGAAGACAAACCCGCAATACAGCCAAAGGTATCATGATACTTCAATCCATTGCGTATTGCCCCATAGCCTCCCATTGACAGCCCGGCTATAAATGTATCCTCCCTCCTGCGGGATAGCGGGAAAGCCCTTCTTGTCAGTTCCACAAGCTCTCTTCCGATAAACTCGCCATAATAATTCAGACTTTCTTTTTGATCCACATAAAACATATTGTCCCCGGAGGGCATTACTACCGCCAGATCCCTTTCCTCCGCCCACCGCTGAATATTGGTTCCTGATACCCAATCCGTATAGTTGCCAAAAATACCATGCAGAAGGTATAACGTTTTATAAGCTGTTATTTCCCTGGAAACCGCTCCCGGAAAAGCAAGCTTGTCAACCGGAAGAATGATATTTACCGGGACTGTTCTCATCAGTGCCCCCGACATAAAATTTGCCTGTATCAGTGCCATAATTTCCCTCTCTTTCTCACCTTAACCTCCGCCTGATGGTTATTAAGTACTTATCCATGGTCTTCTTCTTTGCATTTAGTATAACTGATTCACAGCAGAATTACAATCCGGACCTTTCAAGTCAGCCAAGCAAAATTTGCCACCAACTTCCATCCGCCCGCTTCAGCGTGTACTCAAATTGGGAAAAATCGGGAATTCACAGGGTATTCTTTAGGTTCCCCCATAGGGAGAAATATTCTAATAGAAAAGTAAACCTTGCGATATATATAAAGACTAATGTATAATGAATAAAACGCTTTGCGTTTGACTCCTACCATTACAGTAAACAAATTCATGGTATATGAAAAGAGGAAAAAAATGAGTAAAACAAAAATTATCGCCCTCTCCGGCAAGGGCGGCGTAGGCAAGACCTCCCTGGCGGCGGTTACGGTCAAGGTCCTGGCTGAAAAGTATCCGGACAAAAAAATTCTGGCCATTGACGCGGACCCGGCAGTGGGCCTGGCCACGGCCCTGGGCGTTGAGGTACCGCTGACCATCGACGATATCCGCAGGCAGGTGGTGGCCTCCGTGGAGGACGGAGACACCAAATCCGCCGTGGAACTGCTGGGGGAGGCAAAATACCATATCTTTGACGCCATGGTGGAGACGGATGCTTTCAGCTTCATCGCCGTGGGACGCCCGGAAAGCGCCGGCTGCTACTGCAAGATCAACTCTTATCTAAAAGAGGTCATCGCCCTGGTGGCGGACAATTTTGACTATATTGTAATCGACGGGGAGGCGGGAATCGAGCAGATCAACCGCCGGGTTATGGAGAAAGTAACCCACCTGATCCTGGTGACGGACGCCAGCAAAAAAGGAACCCAGGTGATCCAAACCATCAAGTCTGTGGCTGACACTCTTGTGATGTATGAAAAACTGGGCGTGATTGTAAACCGCCTGCCGGATGAATCGGTCAAACAGTATCTGGAACTGGGCGGCCTGCCGGTGCTGGCCTACATCGGCCAGGACAGCGCTCTGTCCACCTTTGACATCACCGGGCAAAATGTCTTTTTCATGCCGGAGGATTCCGTGATGGCACAGGGAGTACATCAGGCGCTGGAGAATCTGGGGGTATAAAACAGAGACTTCTGAGCTATGACAGAGGAGAATATCATTTTATGGACAAACTATTGGATGTCAATTGAAGGAAGCGGTAAGAATTGTGATTGCGTAGAAGAGGAACATAACTTATGAAAGACTTAAAACATATCTATGATCTGGAGGCCCTGCTCCAGGAAGCCCATAACGACTTGGTGCGGCAGGCCGCAGACCGGGGAGAGATTGCCATCGGCAATACCTGCTCCCTGATCCCGGAACCGCTGCTGAACCTTCCAGGTTGTTTTTCCGTGCGGCTGAGAGCGCCCAGAACCGGTTCCATCGAGATGGGTACTTACTATATGACCAGCATCATGTGCGAAGCCTGCCGGGCCATCCTGGAGCGGGCCATCGAGGGCGGCTACCAGTTTCTGGATTGTATGCTGACGCCGGACTCCTGCGCCCAGATGAATCGCTGTGTGGAAAATATAGAACATCTGAAGCTCTGCGGCAAAGAAGGTTTTTTCGTGACCTATGCGGATGTGCCCATGAAATCGGACGAGACGGCCCTGCGGCACTATGTGCGGCAGATGCGTCAGTATGTGCTGGATCCTTTAGAAAAGCGCTTTGGCATTGCCACGTCCGATGAGGCGCTGCTAAAAGCAGTTGAACTGCACAACCATGTATGCCTTCTGATTAACAGTATCGGGGATTTCCGTATGGAGGAAAATCCCCAGATCACAGGCTATGAGTTCGCCGTGCTCTGCCTGGCCACCTACTGCTGTCCAAAGACACCGCTGATTCCCATTTTGGAGAAGACTCTGGCGGAACTTCAAAACCGCCAGCCGGACCAGCGCTCCAAATACCGTGCCAGAGTTGTGCTGGCAGGTTCGGAGATTGACGATCCCGAACTGATACGGATGATCGAGGAGGCAGGAGCCCTGGTGGTGGCGGACCGCTTCTGCCTGGGATCCCTTCCCGGCCGTGAGGAAATCCGGCTCAGGGAGGGCGAGGACGTGCTTACCGGCATCTGCCGCCATTATATGGAGGGTGGCCAGTGTCCCCGCTTTATGAATACGGAAAAGATCAAGGAACGCCACGAATATATGAATCGGCTGGTCCAACGTTTCCATGCGGACGGCATCATCTACCAACAAATCAAGTTCTGTGACTATTGGGGCTATGAGAGAGCCTACGCCAGCCGGGTCATGCGGGAGGAGTACGGCTGCCCCGTGCTGAGTCTTGACCGCCCCTACGCCGTGGGCAATGCCGGGCAGCTGCGCACCAGGGTGCAGGCTTTTGTGGAGAGCATGGAAATCAAGAAATTGAAGAGACAATAACTGTATTATCTCTTCTGCCGGGATCCGCATGTCCGGCGGGAATATACAAAGCTTAATTTAAGGAGAACCTACATATGGGCAAGGTCATGGGAAGCGAGCCGCTGGGGAGCTTTTATTGCGGCAAAAAAGCGAAGAAACGCCGGGAATGGCGGGGACTGAAGGACACCTGGTACGACTATATACACTGGCTGGGCATCTGGAAAACCCTCATCGGCTTCATGCTTCATCTGAACAACTTAAGAGCCTTTTTCCGCTACCGCTGGATGGTGAACTATCTGGCGGTGCCGGATTTTTTTGACAGGCATACCGAGGGACTGCGGGGCACCCAGCTGCGCATCACCCGCACCGCCCTGGAGCTGGTGGTCACGGACATGTGCAAGAGCATGGGTGTTATGTTCCGGGCCGACCCCGCTCTGGGCAATGACAAGGCGCTGAATGATCGGCTGGTAGTCTTTGACGAGAATATGATGAGCGAGATCATGAACGGTTTCCCCAACCTGAAGTGGGTGTCTGTGGAGGTTCCGGCGGTGTACACCTGCGCCATGATGGCCCAGGACAGTCTGTTCTACTATCTGGATAAAGCCCAGGAGTACGGTATCCCCAATGATGTGTGCCCCATGCCTGCGGCGGAGTTCGGCGTATCTTTGGAGGACGATTATCCCCGCATCGGCAAGTGCGCCGTCCAGTGCAATACCACCTGCGACGGGAGCCTGATGGGCAACGGGCTTATGGCCGCCCGGATGGGCATCCCCACTTTCCAGCTGGCAGTGCCAATCCGCCACGACGAGGACAGCGTACAGCAGTATGCGGCGGAGGAGATCCGCAATGCCATCGCCTTTATCGAGGAGCAGACCGGCGAGAAATTTGACTGGGACGCCTTTTTTGCCTCCATGAAAGATTTCAACCAGGAGACCGCTCATCTGCTGGAATGGTACGAGGTGTCCCGCTCCCCCTACCCTCAGTTCACGGACAACAGCCTGTCCCTGTACCGCTATGCGGTCTATATGGCGGCGGGGGGCAGGGAAAAGGAGTTCCTGCGCCGGGATCAGAAGCTCACCCAACTGGTGATGAAGGGCTATGAGCGCAAGGAACCCTGCGCCGTAAAGCTGCGCCACCGGGCTATCACCTGGGGCGTACAAGCCGCCTACTACACGGCCTTTGCCGGGTGGCTCACCAACTGCTGGGGCATCGTGCCTCTGGTGGATATGCTGACCCTCTGTTCCACCAGGGAGATCAACACCGATGATCCGGAAAAGGCCATCTACGACCTGGCCTATCTGTACGAAAAAATGATTATGCGCAGCCGCTCCAACGGCGGCTACGAGGTAGGGGTGGCGGATTTATGGCGCTACTGCGAATACTTCCATGCGGATATGGTCATCATGTACGCCCATATGGGCTGCAAGTCCATGTCCGGCTATCACGGACTCTTTGAGGAAGAAGCCCGGAGGCATGGCATTCACCTGGTCTGGGCCACCCATGGCCTGATGGACGCCAGAGGTGTGGGCCGCAGGGACATGCGCACGGAGGTCAACCGTTATATGCGCACCGTACTGCGGGAGGAGCCCCTGGACCCCAGCCTGGAAGACTTTGATGACGAGAGGGCGTGGTAGCGTATTTCTCATTGACCACGGTCAAGTCTATCTTATCAAAAACGGGGATGTGGTGTCTCGCTGGTACAATAAATAAAACGCAATCCGATTGGAGGACATACCTATGAACTATTATGGTGGCTGTGATGCCGGAAGTACTTATACAAAATGCGTGATTCTTGACGAAACAGGTCACATTGCCGCCCATGTGACCACCCGGAGCCGGATCAATCCCGTTCTCAGCGCCCAGGCGGCGCTTCAGGAGGCCGTGGCCCAGGTGTCGGATCTGGACCGGGCGGAGGATCTGGCCTACCTGGTGGGCACAGGCTATGGCAGAAACAAAGTGCCTTTTGCGGACGAAAATATCTCGGAGATCAGCTGCCACGCCATGGGTGTGCATGTGGCCAATCCACAGATCCGGGCCATTATTGACATCGGAGGCCAGGATGTAAAGGGGATCGCCGTTGACCGGGACGGCACTGTGCTGGATTTTGCCATGAATGACAAGTGTGCCGCAGGCACGGGACGTTTCTATGAGACTATGGCCCATGCCTTTGAGATGTCCCTGGAGGAATTTTCCAATCTGTCCCTCTCCGCCAAAAACGTGATTCCCATCACGGCCCAGTGTACGGTCTTTGCCGAGAGCGAGGTCATCTCCCTGGTGGGCGAGGGCAAGCCCATGGAGGAGATTGCCGCCGGAATCCAGATGTCCGTGGCCAAGCGCTGCTTTGTCATGGCCAAAAAGGCGGGAGCCACGGACAGCCTGGCCCTGACCGGCGGCTGCGCCAAGAATGCGGGACTGAAGGACGCCATTGAGAAAGTACTGAAAATTAAAGTCATAGATCTGGAGATTGATCCCCAGCTCATGGGAGCCCTGGGCGCCGCGGAATTTGCCAGACAGCAGATGCGGGGCTCTATTAAGAAAGGAGCAGACGCATGATTGTGCTGAAAATTGTTCTGATTGTACTTGCCGTGCTGTTTGTGTTGTTTCTCCTGAGCCTGGTGATCTACTTCTTTAACCTGGATATGAAGTTTGCCGCTGCCATGACTCCGGTGATGAACAAGTATTATGACTGGCAGAAACATAGACGTGAAAAAAATAAGAAGAGATAACTTAGGATCGCACAGCTTAATGGAGCTATGGACGTAAAAGCAATAATTTTGGGAGAATGGTATGGATTTATACGACACCTTGATTCAAGAATCTCTCGGTTTGATAAACGAAGCCCCTATTCGCAGCCTGCCCCTGGCCGACAGTCTGCCGCTCTGGAAGACGGAATCCGAGCAGCAGCTGATATTTCAGAAAGACATGGCTTATGAGCTGGGCGGAGGCGGACTGCCTGCCGTCAGCGCCCTGGCCTTTACCTCCCAGCCCGCCGAAGCCGACCGGCTTTTGCTCTATGGCCCGGATCTGCCCCAGCTGCGGGCAGACTCCCCCTATGCTCGGCTGACCATACTGCATATTAATGATCGGGACTGGCAGGACGACCAGCAGGCTTACCAGCTTCTTCGGCGGATGGAATACACCAGATACCATGTGCATCCCCAGGGCTTCATGATACGGATTTCCACCTCGGCGGGCCGGGAACCTGTGCGGGTGAGCCGCAGGGCCCTGCAGAACGGTCTGGATTTTTCCCGGGTGGGACAGTTATTCCTGGATGCCTATCACCGACATCCCCAGGTACAGGCAGCAACATTACTGTTTGTCACTGCCCCGGATTTCCCCTATGAACTGCTGGCCCAAAAAGCTGCCCGCATGGAAACCGTCACAAGTTCTCTGGATCAAATCTTCAATAATCTGGTCATGGACTGCCGCAGCTGCAGCTTAAAGCCGGTGTGTGATGAAGTGGAGGGACTGCGGGAACTGCATTTTGCAAGGCAGAATAAATCTTTTTCTTAACTGTCGAAGGAAACCTTCACCATCTCGTCAAAGGATGTGGTGCCGTCCAGCACATATTCCGTGGCGCTCATGCGCAGAGTGTACATACCCTCCTGCAATGCCTGTTCCTTGATGGCGTCGGCCCCCTGACGCTTGCTGATGATGGTCTTTAGCCTGGGAGACATTTTCATAATCTCGTAGACACCGATACGTCCCTTGTAGCCGGTATTCTCGCATTTGCTGCACCCGCAGGGCTCGTAGATCGTCACATCCTCCTCCATGCTGCAGCCCATCAATTCCTTCTCATCCGCCGTGGCCAGCCTGGGCCTCTTGCACTCCTTGCACAGACGGCGCACCAGACGCTGGGCGATGACGCCGATGACGGAATCTGCAATCAGATAGGACTCAATCCCCATATCCTCCAGACGGGTGATGGTGCTGGCGGAGGAGTTGGTGTGCAGAGTACTCACCACCAGATGGCCCGTGATGGAAGCCTGTACGGCGATGCTGGCGGTCTCCCGGTCACGGATCTCACCGATCATAATGATATCAGGGTCCTGACGCAGAATGGAGCGCAGAGCCGTGGCAAAAGTAAGTTCCGCCTTAGGATTCACCTGCACTTGGTTGATACCGTCGATATTGGCCTCCACCGGGTCCTCAACGGTGATAATATTTACATCCTCTTTGTTCAGTTCACTTAATGCAGTATACAGGGTGGTAGACTTACCGCTTCCGGTAGGTCCCGTCACCAGTAGGATACCATGGGGATTCTGCAATATGTAATCAAACTGCTCCATCTCCCTGGGCTTCAGTCCCAGCTGGCTCTTTTCCTTGGTCAGCCCCGTCTTGGAGGTCAGACGCATAACGACCTTCTCACCGTACACCGTGGGCAGCACGGATACACGGATATCATACTCCATCCGGTCCACCACCTGGGTGATACGGCCGTCCTGGGGCTTTCTCTTCTCGGCAATATCCATACCGCCGATAATCTTGATACGGGCCACCATGGCATTTAACACATTGATGTCATACTTTGCCTTCTCATACAGGGCGCCGTCAATACGATAACGCACCCGGACCTTTCGCTCTGTGGGCTCGATATGGATATCGGAAGCCCTCTGACGCACAGCCTTGTCGATCATCTCCTTGACCAGCATAACGATGGGGGAACTGTTGATGTCTTCCTCGGCGGCATCCACCTCCTCCACATTCAGGTTCTTCTCCTTGGCATAAGCTTCCAGAGCCGTGGTCACTTCGTCCTGTCCATAGTATTTGTCTATCGCCAGCATGATATTGCGGGTGGTGGTCACTGCGGGCTCCACCTGACAATTGGTGATAATGGAGATATCATCCTGGGCGTACATATCCATGGGATCCGCCATTGCCACCCGCAGGACATTCATGCTGTCCGCATATTCTATAGGAAAAATTTTGTTTTTCTTCAGCACATTCACCGGGATCAGATCCAGAATATCCTGGCTGACCGCGATGGTAGTCAAATCGATCAGTTCAATATGCAGCTGAGTACTCAGCGCCATGGCAATCTGCTCTTCCGTAACGATGCCTTCCTCTACCAGCACCTCGCCCAGCTTCTTGCCGCTTCCCTTCTGTAAATCCAACGCCTGCAATAATTGTGTATTGGTGATCGCCTTGCTGTTGACCAGCACATCACCCAAACGCAATTTTTTTCTGCTATGATCCATTGTTCTTCCCTGTCCTCGCACTTCCCGGCGGCGGCAAGACTCCGAATAATCAAAAATTGCCGCTCTTTCTGTTTATTATAGCACAACCGCAGGAATTCGTATATGTTTTTTTGGCGAAAAACAAAGGCGGCACCTATACCTCTTATTCCTCGGCAGGCGTATCTGTATCAACCGTCTCTTCCTCCAGCAGCTCCTCCAGACTGTAGTCCATACCCGTTCTAAAGGACGTGGTCACGGCATACACCGTATTGGAATCCGGCTCACAGATATAATATACACTGCCCACGGAATTGTAATCCCCCACATTGTAGGTATAAGTTCCCTGGGCAGTCTCACAGTGTACCACATTGCAGGGTTCCTCCAGGCCATATTGTGATAAGTCCGTCACGTCTGTTATGGTCTGCTTGGCTATGATACGGGTGAATTTGCCCGCCATGGAATTAATACGACTCTGCATCAGGTTCAGGGACGGGTCCGCCGTATACACCCAGCGGCTTTCCACGGTAGGTTCAGCGGACACGCTGTCAGACTGTTCCCCCTCCTGGTCATTCGATTCCGAAGGTTCCACCGTTACCTCCGTCTTTTCAAACACATAGGTCTCTCCTTCATATACATAGCTGAAGCGGAGTATATCATCCCTGTCCATCTCCACCAGCACTTCGCCGTCCACCTGGTCCGATTCCTGTTCCTCCCGGTTTTCGTTATATCGGACCAAAAGAAAATATCCTGCCGTCAACACTGCCAAAACAGCCGCCAAAATGATAAAATTTCTGCCTTGTTTTTTCATAGATCACCATTTCCTTATTGAAATCTCACCGCCGCTTATCCGGATAACCTATTTCCTCCTGCGCCGGAACCAGACTACAAAACCAATGACCAGGCTGCCCACGGGCAGAACAATCATAGTGATCAGTCCCAACATCAGTGCGCTCCTCTGGGTGAGCATCAGTGTGGATACCTCGTAGTCCTTTGCCGGGACGGATACGGTAGTCTCATGGTCCACAAACTGACTCACCGTATTGGTGAACAGCATCTGGTTTGCGCCGCCTACCATCAGGCTGGCGTTATCCGTAAAGATCTGGTCACTGGAATACACCACCATGGTGGCTTCTCCTTCCTCCAAAGTCTTCACCGCTTCCACACCCAGGGAAAAAGGCCCTTCAATATCTCCCTCCTGCCTGCCGTACTCCGTGGCGCTCTCAAAGTTTTTCATAGAGTAAGCATCGGAAGAGGTATGCAGGAAATCATTGTAGTATATAGCTGCGTCCTCCTGCTCCTCCGGAACCAAAATACCCTGGCTGTAAGGAACAAAGACATAATAATTGCCGTAAATGCCTGCGGTATAGGTGTTGGATACCACTGTGGGCAGCAGGTAGAAAGGAACCTGGTAATAATTATTAGGATCTTCCTCCATCACAAGACCGTCGGCAATGCTCAGATCCATATAGGCCAGCACCGTATCCAGATTGGGGGTTGCCACTTCCCGGTAACCTACCACCAGGATCACCTTGCCGCCCCGGTCCAGATAGGCAATCACCTTGTCCCTGTCGTCCTCGGACAGATCGCTGGCGGGACCATTGATCACCAGACAGGCGGCCTTATCCGGTACTGCCTCATAATCCATCAGGTTAATGGTTTCATACTCCACATTTTCCTTGTCCAGGCCGGCCCTGAAGGCAGAACTGAGACTTTGTTCCCCATGTCCCTCCGTCATATAGACCATGGGGATATCATCACTGAGCACATAGTCCAACGCACTGGTGATCTGCCCTTCCCCGTCGTAGCCGGTAACGGAAGAACTGTAATTGTAGCCATCATAGCCATAACTTGTGACATAGATATCGCCCGCGTCTATGACCTTGCTGCGCTTGCTGCTGACCACAATCAGGCTGTTGGTGCTGACGCTGCCTGATGTATACTGAGTGTGAAAACGAGGATTCTGTATAGGATCCACATACTGCACCGTGATATGCTGGGACAGATCCTGATAACGGTCCAGCGTCTGCCCCAGCACCGTATCTTCATTGTCCTCATTGACCAGCACATAGATGGTCACATCTTCGTTCATCCCCTTCAGGTATTCCTTGGTCTGATCCGAAAGGGAATATAGCTTGTTACCGGTCAAGTCCAGAGATCTCCAGGTACCGGGCAGCTGCCCCACCACCATGTTCAGCACGATGGTCACCGCCACCGCCGCCACGATCATACCCGTGCTGTAAGCGCCGGTTTTGAACGCTTTCACCGACATACTGTAGCGCCTCTTCTGGATGGACTGGGTGGTTAGAAACAGCGCTAACGCTGTCAGAGACAGAAAGTATACCACGGAGCCCATATCCAGTGTGCCGTTCAGCATCATCACAAAGGGCGTACTCAGGTCATACAGACTCAGAATACGGGTGAGCACATTGCCCGTGGCGGAAATAATACTGCACAGGGAGGACATCATATATCCCAAAAACAAAGCCACAAAGCCCAGCACTGCCGCGATGACCTGGCTCTCCGTCAGGGAGGACACCAGAATGCCGATGGCGATGCAGACCATTCCGTACAGGAAAAAGGCCAGCACTGCCAGATAGCTCTCCCCCAGGGGCACAGATCCAAACCTGGTCAGAATCAGCGGGTAGACTGCGCTGATGGCTGTAGGCACGGCCAGAATCGTCAGCAGAGCCAAAAATTTTCCCATGACAATCTTTCCTACAGTTATGGGGGCTGTCAGAATTAACTGGTCTGTCTTGCTGCGCCTCTCCTCCGCCATGATACGCATGGTCAGAACCGGTACCGTCAGCATGAACAAAATAACCACACTGTTTACCACGTAAGAAAAATAGGGATAGCCATACAGCAGGCAGTACACAAAATAATACAGGCCGATGAAAAACAGGCTGACCCCGATAAACAGAAATCCGATAAAGGAGTGAAAATATGATTTTAATTCTTTTTTATATATGGCTAACATTTATGCTTCCTCCCTGCTATCGCTTTTACCCTGGGCCGGCTGACTGCCGCTGCCTTTTCCGGCCTGAAGTTCCGTCGCCGAGGCGCCACTGTCCTGCCCGTCCTGAAGCTCTGCCGCCGATTCGGCCTGGTCGTCACTGTCCTGCCCGGCCTGGGACTCCGCCGCCAGGGCACCACCGTTCTGCCCGGCCTGGGACTCCGCCAGGGTGTCCTGGGTGTCACCTGCCTGGGCCGCTTTCTTACGTCTGCCCCAGGCTTTTTTGACAGGTTCCTTTGACGCGGGCGCCTCTCCTGTCAACTCCAGGAAGATGTCCTCCAGGGACCGCTCTGACAGCGTCATGGAGAGAATGGGCAGTCGCTTCTCCGCCAGCAGATAGAACAGCGCCTCCCGGATATCCTGCTCCTTGTCCGTCTTGATCAATACGCTGCAGCAGTCTCCGCCGCCGCCCTCCGAGGCCACGGTCTGCTGCTCCATTCCCTGTATCCCTGCCATTTGAGCCACCGCCTCCTGCAATGCCTCATAACTGCCTTTCACCGTCAGCTTCAACTCTCCGGCCCCGCTCATAAGCTTCTGCAGCCCCTCCGGGGAATCGCTGGCCACCAATTTTCCGTGGGAGATGATCATGATATGGTCGCACACGGCACTGACCTCCGACAGGATATGGGAACTTAAAATAATGGTATGATTCTTTCCCAGTTCCCGGATCAGATCCCGGATCTCGATGATCTGCTTGGGGTCCAGACCCACACTGGGCTCATCCAGAATCAGCACCTCCGGAGATCCCAGCAGCGCCTGGGCCAGGCCCACCCTCTGGCGGTAACCCTTGGACAGGTTCTTGATCAGACGGCCTCTCATGTCCGCAATCTGAGTCATGTCCATAACCTGCTTCACCTGCTCATTCCGCTCCGCCTTGGGCACTTTTTTCAGTTCCGCCGCAAACCGCAGATACTCCTCCACTGTCATATCCATATACAGCGGCGGCAGTTCCGGCAGATAACCGATGCGCTTTTTAGCCTCCTCCGGTTCCTGCTGCACGTCGTGACCGTCTATGGTCACCGTGCCCTCACTGGCGGCCAGATAGCCGGTGATAATATTCATAGTGGTGGACTTCCCGGCGCCGTTGGGCCCCAGAAATCCATAGATCTGCCCCTTCTCCACCTTGAAGGACAGATGGTCCACGGCGGTATGATCCCCATACCGCTTGGTTAAGTCAGTTACTTCAATCATAATATCCTCCTGTTTATACTGACGGTCACTAAAACCTGCCCGGTAACCCGACTCACGAGCGAAAGCTTTCAGGGACATAGCGACATATTTCATCGCTCGTGAGTATAGAGTTCCGCATTTTCCCTTACTGCACACAATCCGGTGATGAATGTCCGGCCGCTTCCGGTGTGCAGACATTCATCAGTGTACAACTCACGTTCCAGCTTAATGGGAAAATGTCATAAAAAAGTGATGAAATTGTGAAAAAACTGTGAACCCCGGCGAAAAAACCCAGACTAAAAGCCCCGGCGCACGGCCAAAGGGCTTCCTGCCGGAATATGACTTTAATATAATTCATATTCCTCCATATAGCTGATCTCCTCCCGACGACATCATTCAAATATGTTCCCGGAAAAACGCCACAAATCCCTCATACCCCACCAGTTCATCCGCATCATGGGCATTCAAATCGTAATAGTACTCCCCGGTGTCCAGTTTTTTGGAGATGCTGTCCAGAGGAAATCCCGGACGGCGGATCTTGTGGGGCTTCGCGGTGAGTAGAAAACGGTGGCTGGCCAGGCTCTCATCCATGGACTCATAGATATGCTCCCGGTCCACAACCAGGCAAATGGCGTTGTGGTAGCGGGCGGTGATGTCCCCATAGCGGGCCGCCAGCCCTCCATAGTAGTCCTGCATGGCCTGATCATCCAGATAGACACCCTGGGGCGACCGCACATGCAGACCCGGCTGCAATTCCCGGGGCAGATTCTCCAGATACAGCCCGGAGTCGCAGGAAAACAGCGGGATCCCGTAATGATCATAGTAAAAAAGCGCCTTCTGGCGAGCATTCTCCAGAGGGCTCTGCCCCTCTTCCGGAGCCACCGGCACCTGCTCCATATCCCTGAGGCAAAGGAGGCTGATGTCCAGAGGCTGTAAGGCATCCCGCATGGCCGTGTATTTTGCCGGATTGGATGTGGCATATAACAATTGCATGATTATGTCTCCTTGTGTTCAATCAGCGTACCTCAGTACGCCTCATTCCTCCGCTGGCTGCCCTGGCCTTTTCCACATAGTGCTCCGCATTATGGCGGCTTGCCCGGATCTCCTCCTCTGTCACCGCCCGTTTGACGCGGCCGGGACTGCCCACCACCAGGCTGTTGTCCGGAACCTCCATGCCCTGCGTAACCAAGGCTCCCGCGCCGATGATGCAGTTACGCCCAATCCGGGTATGATTCATCAGGATGGCCCCCATGCCGATGAGGGTGTTGTCCCCCACTTTACAGCCGTGGATGATGGCGCCGTGGCCCACGGTCACATATTCACCCAGTTCCACTTCGCCGCCGGGATCCATATGCAGCACCGCGTTGTCCTGGACATTGCTGCCCCGCCCTATGCGGATAGGACCGTCGTCCCCCCGCAGTGTGGCGTGATGCCAGACGCTGGCATCCTCCGCCAGCGTGATATCCCCGGACAGGGAGGCGCTGGGGGAGATGTAAGCGGCTGCATCAGAGACACTCTTCCCGGAAACAGCAGTATCCTCCCAAGCCAGCCGATGCAGCGCTCCCTGCTCCTGCAGGCCCGAAAAGCCCTGCTGACGCAGGGCCTCATAGAGCACGATAGCCACCGAGTTGGACAGATTCAGGGAACGGATATCCTGTAACATGGGAATGCGGATACAATTCTCCTCATGCTCCACCAGAAGTTCCTCCGGAATCCCGGCGCTCTCTTTGCCGAACATAATGTAATCGTCCGGCCCGAACGCCGCCTCCGTATAACATCTTCTTGCCTTGGTGGTGGCCATCCAGATCTTTGCCCCCGGATGTTTCTCCTCAAACTCGGCAAAATTCATATAGCGGCTCACATCCAGCTTTGCCCAATAATCCATGCCCGCACGGCGGATGGATTTCTCGTCCAGATGAAAACCCAGCGGCTCAATCAGATGCAGACTGGTGCCCGTAGCCACGCAGGTGCGCCCGATGTTGCCTGTATTGGCCGGAATCTCCGGCTGGTGCAGTATGATGTGCATCTCTATCCTCTTCCCGCATATCCCGGAAGATACCGTGATATGACAGCTTATTTCTGTGCCTGCCAGAATGGGCTGCCCTTTTCCAGGGCAGTCAGGATGAACAGCCTGTTTTTCGGATCTTCTCATCCCGGCAGGCATGACTGCTTTTACTTACTTTCCCGCAGTTTGGTGACAAACCGATTCAGTCTTGTCATGGCCTCTCTTAACGTGTCCAGCGAATAAGCATATGATATTCTCAAAAAGCCTTCTCCGCTGTCTCCAAAGGCGGTGCCGGGCACGGCGGCCACCTTCTCCGCCTCCAGAAAAGCGTTGGCGAACTCATCGCTGGTCATGCCAAACTCTTTGATACAGGGGAATACATAGAACGCTCCAAACGGCTCGAAGCACTCCAATCCCATCTCCTGAAAAGCATTGAGCAGGAAACGTCTTCGCTGGTTGTAGGAAAGCTTCATCTCCTCCACGTCCGCGTCCCCGTTTTTCAGCGCCTCCACTGCCGCATACTGGCTGGTTGTGGGAGCGCACATAATGGCAAACTGGTGGATCTTGGTCATCTGCGCAATGATGGCCTCAGGCCCGCAGGCATAGCCCAGCCTCCAGCCCGTCATGGCATAAGCCTTGGAAAATCCGTTGATCAGGATAGTTCTCTCCTGCATACCCGGCAGGGAGGCGATGGACACATGCCTGTCTTTGTAGGTCAGTTCACTGTATATCTCATCAGACATAACAAATATGTCATGTTTAATGATTACCTCCGCGATAGCCTCCAGATCCTCGCGCTCCATGATTGCCCCGGTGGGATTGTTGGGAAAAGGCAGGATCAGAACCTTGGTCTTCTCCGTGATAGCCTCCTCCAGTTCCCGGGCAGTCAGGCGGAACTCATTTTCCGCTTTCAGATTGAGTATCACCGGCTTTGCCCCCGCCAGAATGGCACAGGGTTCATAGGACACATAGCTGGGCTGGGGGATGATCACCTCGTCCCCGGGATTGATCATGGCCCGCAGACCTATATCAATGGCTTCGGAACCGCCCACTGTGATAACCACTTCCTTGTCCCATGCGTACTCGATGCCCTGCTTTCTCTTTATGTAGCTGCACACCTCCTGACGCAGTTCCTTCAGGCCCGCATTGGAGGTATAGAACGTCCTGCCCCGCTCCAGGGCATAGATACCCTCGTCCCGGATGTGCCAGGGCGTGTCAAAATCCGGCTCGCCCACACCCAGGGAAATGGCGTCTTTCATCTCGCTTACAATATCAAAAAATTTACGTATTCCAGAGGGTTTTAACGCAACCACCTGATCTGACAATGGATTCCTCATGGCGTAATCATCTCCCTTTCGTCTTCTGTTTTCTGTACAAAAATGGTCCCGTGATCCTTATATTTTTTCAGGATAAAGTGCGTGGAAGTGCTGAGTACCCGGTCCAGAGTGGACAGCTTGTCGGACACGAAGCTGGACACCTCCCGCAGGGTCTTGCCCTCCAGAATTACCATCAGGTCAAACCCGCCGGAGATCAGATACACGCTTCTTACTTCCGGATAGCGATAGATCCGCTCCGCCACACTGTCAAAGCCCTGGCCTCTCTGGGGCGTCACCCGCACCTCAATCAGCGCCGTGACCTTCTCGTTGGAGGTCTTCTCCCAGTTCACCAATGTGTGATATCCGCAAATAACGCCCTCCTTCTCCATGGTTTCCAACTCGTTTACCACATCCACTTCCCGGACGCCCAGTATCACAGCCAGTTCCTTCAGATCGATACGGCTGTTCTTCTCAATAATGGCTAACAATTCTTCTCTCATAATTTCCTCCTATTTGAAGTTCCGCATATTCCCTACATCCACACAAGATCGGTGATCAATATCAGGCCGCTTGGGCGTCCCGATATTGATCAGTGTGGCTTCCGGGAATATGCTGTTTTTAAGTTCCGCATATTCCCTACATCCACACAAGATCGGTGATCAATATCAGGCCGCTTGGGCGTCCCGATATTGATCAGTGTGGCTTCCGGGAATATGCTGTTTTTGAGTTCCGCATATTCCCTACTCTATATATTTCATCCTGTGCGGGTTTATCCATATAGCGTTTTTCCTCCGCATTGTAGATCAGCCTGTCATGGCTGTCCGTAATTTGGCCGATAACCGCCGCCGGAATGTGCTCCCTGGCCAGCTGCCCCACCAGTTCCTCTCCATGGTTTGCCGCCAGCACCAGACAACCGGAGGACGCAAGCATATAGGGATTCACCCCACATAATTCACAAACCTCCACCGTCTCCTGACGAATGGGGATCTTCCGTAAATCTATGGTCAGTCCGACACCCGAACTCTCTGCCAGTTCCCAGAGAGCGGTCAGTATGCCGCCTTCAGAGGCGTCATGCATGACACGAATGCCGGACTTCACGGCGACTGCGGCCTCCGGGATAATAGACAGATAGCGGTCAAAACCTGCCGCCTCCTCCACCAGATGGGCCGGGTAGCGTTCCAACAGCCGTTCCCTGCCGCGCCTGGCCAATATGGCCGTACCCTCCAGGGCAATCCATTTGGTCAGCACAATGTCCTGCCCGGGCTTCGCCCCCCGGGTGGTGAACATGGAGGACGCTCTACCCATGCCCCCGCCTTTCGCCAAAATGCCCGACGCCGCATCCTGAGACGCTGAAAACTCCACGTCAGGCATCGGAACCCCGTATGCCGTGACACAGGCCATGGGACAGTCCACATGAGGGCTCACGGCGGTATGCCCTCCCGCAATCTGCATGCCCAACATAGCACAGGTATTTTCCGCCGCTGCCATCAACTGTTTCAGCAGCTGTTCCTCCGCTTCCGCAGGCAACAGCAGTGTCAGCAGCGCCGCCGCGGGCCGGGCGCCTGCCGCTGCCAGATTGTTGGCACACTTTACCAGCGCTCTGACCATGTCCGCTTCCTCCAAAACCGCGGTCTGGGAGACAGTGCTGGCAGAACCATCGGACGGCGCAAAAATGGCGCAGTCTTCCCCTATCCCTGCGCCGCTTAATACTTCCTGCCGTTTTGTCCTAATCTGCTTTAATACAGAGCGTTTCAGTACGCTGTCCGATATTTTTCCCAGTCTCATCCTCTGACGCCCTCTTATGTCTCATTCTAAATTTATTGTCCGGCAGCGGCGGCCGCCATGGCTGCTGCCTGCTGTTGGGCCACAATGGCAATCACATTCCGTACATTGGCCACGCTGCCGCTGTTGACGGCGTCAATGATGGCCGTATAGGCATTGGGGTCTGCCGTGGCCACGCCCACATGGTAACTGCTGGGAACCATCTTGTAGGAACTGCTGTTCACCTGGGTGCGCTCTACTTCCACGCCATTCTCCGTAACTACCTTCCACAGCTGTGCTTTGTAACCGATATGGGCGCTGTCGCCCTTTACCAGATAGCCGATGGGCTGCGATGCCTCCGCATACAATATTTCCCCGGGGGGATTGATCACTTCCAGCACTTTGCTCTCATATGTTACCTGACGGTCACTGCTGCGGGTCTCCTGCCCGTAGATATTGAAGGTAATCCTCTTTCCCTCAATAATACCCTCTATGTAGATGGGAGTATCCAGATTGTTCACAAACTTGAAATCCTTGCCGGAGGATTCCGCAATGGCCGCGTCCGCCGAAGGATCCACATAGGTTACAATCATGGAGTGGTTGTACCGCTGCGTCACCTCCAGTTCCGCGCGCAAAACGGCATTGTACAACGTGGTAGACACCTGGCATATGCCGCCGCCCAGACTGTCAACCACCTTGCCGTTTAAGTAGGAACCTGCCATATAATAACCATTCTGCTGGGTAAAAGGAGCCACTGCCTCATAGGTGGAAAACTCCTGCCCGGGATACAAGGTGGTGCCGTCAATCAGCTTACATCCGTTGGATACATTGGCGCTCCTGTCCGCTCCCGAGGAGGAAAAGGAGGTGGTGAAACTGCCCAGCACGTCCGTCACTTTTGCCAAGTCTTCCGCCGTTCCCAGAGGCTGATCCACTTTCACGTCCAGCGCAATGACGCAGGGCTGCAGATCCCACTTCTGCGTCATATACTCGTATACCACGTCGATGGATGACTCCACATCCAGCCGATATCCCACCTGGCCCTCGATCACCGTGAACGTGTCGTTCTCCCGCTTCAGGACAGCATTGACCACTTCCTGGTCATAAAGGCTGCACTGTTCCATCAGCACCTGGTTGATGGCATTGATATCAAAATCAAAAGTAAGCTCATAATTTACTGACTCACGCTGCAGATCCTTAAGCACCTTGTACCGGGCTATCACATTGCCCTCTGTGCCGATTGCCAGCGCCTCGTCCAGAATCTCCGGATTGTTCCAGCGTATTCCCAGATCCCCCGCTGTCACCTGGACATCTGTATTATTGGAGGTCTGCAAAATAATCTGCATGGGCCGCAGAGTCTCCTCTATGTATTGCTCCACCGCCTGAGCAGCTTCCTGTTTATTCATACCGCTCAGGTCCATGCCCTGGATCAGCACACCCTCTTTCAAGGTGGTCTCCCCCGCAGCTCTTACAGGCAGACTTATACTGCATATTAAAGCCAATGACAAAAATGCCAGCTTCCAATGTTTTACCCATTTTTTCATATCAAATACCAGCCTTTCCCGATAAACCATTGAAAAATCAGATTAGATATGCTAATGTAGGAATGATCATGGCCAACACAATCAATATGACTATGATGGCAGATACGATCCTCTTTGTTTTTTTATTGTTAAAATTCATAATTGGATCCACCTCCTTGCCTCAGACCCTAACAACTCTGAAAGGATATTATAAATGAATTTCATTATTTTTGCAACCTTTATCATCTTTACGAGCATACTTTCCATGACTATTAAGCGCCATAACCGATCCGAGAAAAACCAGCAGGAACAGTTCTGGGAGCGGGAAAAGCGGGCGAACCAGGTGCGCCGCAAACCCTTGGACGACCTGGACTACGTGACGATCCCGCTGGAAAATCTGCCCACGGCAGTCCTGGCCGAGGATGTTATCGTTCAGGACTGTCTGAATACGCTGGTTTCCCTGTCCCGGGAAAAAATCGTAAATCTGGCAGGATACACCAACACGGATCTGAAGCTGACCTATGGCACGGCCAATATCACAGCCCTGTCCCAGTATGACCAAAACTTTACCCTGCTGGCCCAGACACTGCAGAAATGGGCCGATACGCTGCACAATGCCGGATACATGGCGGAGACACGGCAGATCCTGGAATACGCCGTTCTATCCATACGCACCGATGCAGGCACGTCCTACCGCCTGCTGGCCTCCCTGTATGATCAGGATGGCGAACAGGAGAAGGTGGCGGCGCTGTATGACACTGCCCTGTCCCTGACCTCCCCCTCCGGCAAGACCATTGCGCGCACTTTGCTGGAGGCTTATCCATATATCGGCTCGCTTCGCTCCATATCTTAGAAGGGAAAGCAATCTGAACCCCCATCAATACTATTACTAAACTCCCATGTCCTGCACACTTGACACCACCATAAATGAAACCTTTTGGGC
>CAJUCT010000047.1 GCA_910585015.1 uncultured Acetatifactor sp. | reverse complement strand
GAGGTGGACGTAGGTGCTCTCAGGTGGAAATGAAAGGTTCAAAAGTGTTGATTTTATTGGACTTGGAGATACCACAAGGATTAGGCTGAACCTGCGTGGAAACTGCCCTTTTAACTCCTAAGCGATAGGTCGGACGTTCAAGTTGTCTCGGGGACGCTGGAAAGCATTGAAAACACTGGATTTTCAATGCTTTTCTTTTTTGCCCCAGCAGGATAGGAGGAGAATAAGATGAGAAAGAAAGTGAAAAGCGCAGTTGTTATAATGTTGAGTTTTACTTTGGCAGGAGTGGTTTTGACGGGATGCGGCGAAAATCAGCAGTCTCAGCAGGATATGTGGTCGAATGTCCCTTTGAGTGTATCGCAGGAAAATGGGCAGGATAATGCTGTGGGAAATGCGGAGTCAGAAACTGTAGAAAAACCAGAACAGTCGTCAGAAAGATATGAGGATAATTTCGCAGTTGACAACGGGGCAGCAAAGAAATTTGCTGAGAAAGTAAAGGATGCAGTTGCCCAAAAAGATCTGGAGGCGCTGGCAGAACTTGCTGTTAAAATATAAGGTTGGTATTCTTTGGTGGGGGTTATGGAAGTGTAGAGTTACTTCCGTATATTGATTACAATAGAATAAAAGAAACTCCGAAGCTTTTTTTGAGTTATGATCCATTTTTGTTGTCAGCCGGTGTGGACTGTGATAAAATAATACTGTAATGATTCTATAAATTTCTTGCATAGGAAATGATATATGACCAAGAAAGGCGCAGTATATTATGAAGCAAAAGTTAGATAGAACATTGGGAATGTATTCTTCACTTATGATCAGTATCGGAACAATGATAGGTTCCGCTATTTTTGTTTTGGCGGGCACAAGTTATGATACGGCTGGTCCGGGAGCTTCGCTGGCTATTTTTCTGGCGGGTATTGCCGCTGTCTTCACAGGCCTGTCCTTTGCGGAGCTGGTGACAGTGGTTCCCAAGGCAGGCGGCGGTTATGTCTATGTGAAAGAGGCCACAGGCAATAATATTATTGGATTTATCTGCGGATGGGGCTTCTGGCTGGGCTATGCCATGTCCTGCGGATTGTTTGCCCTGGGCTTTGGGAATTTTATCAATTACATTTTCCCCTTTATTCCGCAGATGGCGGCGGCATATGTGCTGGTTGTATATGTAATGTTCACAAACATCAGAGGAACAAAAAGTTCCGGCACACTGCAGAATATTATCACCACTGTTTTGATTGTACTTTTGATGCTGTATGTGGTGGTGGGTGTGTTCCATTTAGATATGGGTTATCAGAAGCCCTTTACGCCCCATGGAATGTTCGGCGTATTTAACGCAATGGGATTTCTGTATATGACCTATATCGGATATGGATTGATTACCACGGCCAGCGAGGAAGTCATTGAGCCGGAAAAGACGATTCCCAAGGCCATCCTGATCTCTATAGCGGCGGTTATTTTTATAAAGACCACAGTATTCTTTGTAGGATGCGGCATTCTTCCGTGGACACAGCTTATACCGGAGGTAACCAGTACACCCTTGATAGATACCGCCGTGCATATGGGAGGCGCTATCGGCGGCTATCTTTTTGCCTTTGCGGGAATATTGGCAACCCTGTCCTCCATCAATACGGCTGTTATGGCATCTTCCCGGACCTCCTTCGCCATGGCGAGAGATCAGCGCCTGCCAAGCCTGTTTAAGACAATCAACAGAACCACAAAGACCCCCATTTTTTCTATTGTGGTATCTTCCATTATTGTAGTGATTGCGGTGACAATCCGGGATCTGGAACATATCTCCACTGTGACCAGTATCTTTTCACTGACAGGTTACAGCCTTGTCAATGTGGCGCTGATCATTTTCCGCAGGAAAAAGCCGGAACTTGAAAGAAAATTTAAGGTTCCTCTTTTCCCCATCACACCCATACTTGGCATAGGATTAAACCTGTTTCTGATATGCAATCTTGCCATATCGGACCGTCCGGCATTGATTATTGCGATCTCCGTGATCGGAGTCGGAATATTGTATTACTATTTGGTTATGCCGAGGTTAAAATATGCTTCCAAGGGTATTTCCATCGTTGATATTCCTGAAATCAAAGAGCATAAAAAGGATAATAAAGAGAACGAGATTATTATTCCTGTATCTAATCCCCATACGGCGGATGGTCTGCTGAATTTTGGCAGAAAGATTGCCCTTGTAGAGCAGAATACCACGGTGGTTCCAATAAAGGTCAATGTCTTTCCGGATAATCTGCTGACAATCGCGGACTACGATGTAATGATGCAGACCATGAGCACCCAGGATGAGATCGTCCAGAAGCTGAAAGCATACGAGGAGGAGCCTTTTATGCGGCCCGTTCTCATCAACTCCAGAGAGGTGTTCCATGCGATTATGTCAGTGATAAAAAAGGAGAAGCATCCTCTGGTGATCATGGGATGGCACGGATCGGGCCTGGTGAAATATATGCATGGAGATATCACATACAGAATGCTTCAGGAGGCCCCTGCGGATGTGGGAGTTCTGCGGATGCATTCCGAGGAGACGGAATTTAAAAGAATCCTGTTTCCCTATGGCGGCGGCAAGTACTCCAAGATGACGGCGAAGGTAGTCAATCGGATTGCCAACGCATACGATGCGGAGATCACGCTTTTAAATGTGGTGGACCGGGACGAGGATATTGAGGAGACAAGGGAGTATCTGAAAAATTCCGCGGCCAAATTCGACCGGCCCACAGAGATTATGGTTTGCAGCGGCGCCCTGGTTGAGAGAGTGGTGGAGTTTTCGGAAAACTATGATCTGGTAATTATGGGCGCATCCCTGGATTGGGGAATCCAGGAGGTGGTCACAGGATTTCGCACCGATAGAATTATGGAGCAGGCAAAGTGTTCCGTGCTGATTATCAAGAGCTATGACATATTTTTGCAAAAAAGTAGAGTGCGGGGAATCCTTCATAGGACGAGAAAGGCGATTCATCAGTAGGAGAGTGTTTATACACAGGCTGCTATTGTTTTACAGTTTGCCCCCTCTGCCAGTGGAAGCACAGAGAGTACTCTTCCGGTAAGATCCGTTATCACTTTCAAGTCCGGACCCGTTTCAAGTACTTTTTTCCCATTGATATTATATTTCTATAAATTCTTTTCTATCATGACCGAACCTGGACCCGATTGCGGCGACAATATAAGTGAAAGCTTTCAAAAGTGGCAATAGGTCAGTCTTAGCCTGACTTATGCGGAAAAAAGGTAACTTATGGAGAAAATAGAAGACCAGATGGAATTTCTTCTGTCGGCTGCTCTGCGCAAATGTGGGAATCTGCAGGATGCGGAGGATTTGGCCCAGGAAACTGTCCTCGCCGCTTTGCAGTATGAGGCAAAAGGGAAGCATATTGACAATATCCGCCCGTGGCTGGCTGCGGTTTTAAACCGCAAATTCTGCGACATGCTGCGCAGACGTTGCCGCCGGCCCTTTATCAGTTTGGGGGAGGATTTTGACATAGCCTGTGAATTTCCTTTTTCCGTAGATCTCGAATCCATGGACGAGGCGGGGCGCGCAAGGGGTGAAATTGCTTTTCTGACAGCCACATACCGAGAGGTTATGGTGCGCCATTATATGGAAGGGCAAAGTGTGGCGGAGATTGCCGCCGCGCTTGGTATTCCCCAAGGTACTGTGAAGAGCAGGCTGTCCGTCGGGAGAAGTCATGTGAAGAAAGGAATCGACAATATGGAATATTATGAGAGACAAAGCTATAAGCCGGTCAGACTTTCCGTCAGCAACAGCGGACGCGGCGGAGTGAACGGCGAACCCCGTTCCCTTGTGGAAGAGGATCTGATCGCGCAGAATCTCTTGTACCTGGCCTATGAAAAACCAGTATATGAGGCGGAACTCGCAAGAGCCATAGGGATTCCCATGGCCTATGTGGAACCGGTTATCCGAAAACTGTTGAATGGTGAACTGATGCGGCAAACCGGGGACAGGCTGTATACGGATTTCATTCTTTATACAGCTCAGGACAGGGAGCGGTATATTCCGGCACAGAAGGATTTTGCGGCGGAACATTTTAATGAGATATGGAAACTCTATGCAGTATTTTGGGACAAGCTGAGAGAGTGTGAATTATATCGCCGATTAAATGGCGAAAAGCAAAGGGCATTGGAATGGTTTTGCTTTTTTAATATATTTGATCATGGTTCATACCGTGCTTTTTCCCATGCCTTTGCGGTGGAACAGGTATTCCCTGACAGGGCTGACGGTGGAAATTGGATTGCGTTTGGACATATTCTTGAGGAAGATTCTGAGCAGGGTAAAATAACCGAATCTTGCAAATACAGCTATGGCGGACAAAATAATCTGTGGCTTGACAATTACCTGGGGGCCCGTCGTGTGCGCATGAGTCTGTATTATCCGGAAGGTTTTCCTATGCGTTTATTTTACAGGACTGAAAATGGCATATCGGAGGAAGATCTAATCAAACTGCTTTACATCATCGAGAGCGGTATAGATATCCGTGACAGTGGCTTTGACGAGCATAAGCTGAAAAGCATCCCATGGCTTGTCGAGTGCAATATTTTACACTATAAGGGCAGCAGGCCCGCACTGAGTGTCCCGGCGCTGTACAGAAGAGACGTGGAAACACTGGATTTTCTTCTGAATGAAGCACAGTCTGCACTTGCGGAAACACTTAGAGGCCCGCTCAAGGAATTTCTCAAGGGAAAAAAGAAACGGATTCCCGTACACTTGGGGAGCGTTCCTCTGCAAAAGCAGTATATGTACAGCGATCATGCCATGCTTATGGCTACGCTGCGGCTTGCGATGGGGGAAGGGCTTATCCGTGATGAAGGATATGATCAGGGAGTACAGCCTCCCTGTCCAATGATACTGGCGATAGATGAATGAGAAACGGAGGACAAACCAATGATGCGCGATCCACAGAAAACCATCGGCAACTTAATTGACAAGCAGAAAGTTTCCTTTATAGCTTCTATCTCTGAGGACGGCTTTCCCCACATGAAAGCCATGCTCTCACCCCGCAAGAGGGAGGGCATAAAAGAGTTTTGGTTTTCCACCAACACATCCTCCATGAGAGTGGCGCAGTATCGGAAGAATCCCAACGCCAGTATCTATTTTTGTGATAAACGCTTTTTCAGAGGCGTTATGTTGACTGGCACCATGGAAGTGCTGGAAGATGATGAGAGCAAGCAGATGATCTGGCAGCGGGGGGATACCATGTATTATCCCAAGGGAGTGACGGATCCCGATTACTGCGTATTGAAGTTCACGGCGCGGAAAGGGCGCTACTATGCCAATTTCCATTCGGAATCCTTTGAGATTGAATAGAGAATGTCGAAGGGGTGTCAATTTTCCGCTGCGGCCCCAGGATGAGGCATATATGGAAATATATTTAGAATAGAGGACCAGACCATGAGATATTATATCGCTGACCTGCATTTTTACCATGGGGCTATGAATGACCGCATGGACCGCCGGGGGTTTGCCAATGTGGAAGAAATGAACGAGTACATGATCAATAAATGGAACCAAAAAGTAAGGGAGAATGATGAGGTGGTTATCATCGGGGATCTGTCCTGGGGAAATGTGGAGGAGACCTGTGAACTTACACGGCAGTTGAATGGCAGGCTGTACCTGATCCAGGGCAACCATGATCGCTTTGTAACCAAGACCACTATGGATATGAGGCGTTTTGTATGGGCCAAACCCTATGAGGAGATGTATGATAACAAGCGCAAGGTGATACTCTGCCATTACCCCATCATGTGCTACAATGGGCAGTACCGTCTGGACGAGAACGGTAATCCCAGAACGTACATGCTCTACGGCCATGTGCATGATACCCAGGATCAAAGGCTAATCGAGCAATTTCAGGAAATAACCAGGGCCACGGTCACAACGGATGCTCAGGGAAACAAAAGGCCCATTCCCTGCAATATGATCAACTGCTTTTGCATGTATTCCGACTATGAACCTCTGACGCTGGATGAGTGGATTGTCTGTGATGAAAAGCGGCGAAGTAAAGATGCTGTAAACAGTATATTGTAATTGCTTATCAAAGGAATATGTGTTAGCCAAGGATGATTACATATTCAGATCTGGTTCAGACCGGGATATTCATTATTGCCCTGATTGGATTGTGTTATAAAATCTTCAGGGATAAACGGAAATAGCCGCCACTATTACCAATAGTGGCGGCTGACCTTGTAAAAGGTTAGTACTAAAGCTTATTCGGAGGGTTGCCGCTTCTAAGGCTTTCCCTTTTTCTGTTTATAATATAATCCTAGTTCCTTAAAGTTAATCCATAGGTCATCATAGACATTGACCTTACTTACAGTTTGTGTACCCGCAAAGCGCGTATGGCATTCAACACAGCAATCACGGTGACCCCCACATCCGCGAAAATCGCCAGCCACATATTGGCATAGCCTATGGCGCCCAGCAGGAGGCAGACAAATTTTACCGCCAGGGCAAAGGTGATATTCTGGTAGACGATAGCAAGGCATTTCCGGGAAATCTTGATGCCTTTAGCAATTTTCATGGGATCATCGTCCATCAGCACCACATCAGCAGCCTCGATGGCAGCATCTGATCCCATGGCGCCCATGGCGATGCCGATATCTGCCCGGCCCAGCACCGGCGCATCGTTGATTCCGTCGCCCACAAAGGCCAGCTTTGCTTTGGGAGACTTATCTGCCAATAGTTTTTCCACTTTATTCACTTTGTCACCAGGGAGCAGTTCACTGTGTACCTCATCCACACCCAGATCCGCGGCCACTTTTTCAGCCACGGCCCTGGCATCCCCGGTGAGCATGACAGTCCTGTTTACTCCCGCTTTTTTCAGCGCGGCAATGGCCGCTTTGGAACTCGGCTTTTCAATGTCGGAGATCACGATATGCCCGGCATAACTGTCGTCAATGGCAATATGGATGATGGTACCCAGGCTGTGACAGTCCGCATAGGCCATATCCAACTGCTTCATCAGCTTGGTGTTGCCCACCGCAACCGATCTTCCGTCTACCTTTGCCACCAGCCCCTGACCGCTGATCTCCCGGATATCCGTCACCCGGCTGCGGTCGATTTCCCTGCCGTAGGCCCGCTGCAGGCTTTTGCTGATGGGATGGGAGGAGGAACATTCCGCCAAAGCGGCATATTCCAGCAATTTGGCTTCCTCCATCTCATTGTGATGAATACCGCTGACTTCAAATACGCCTTGGGTCAATGTGCCGGTCTTGTCAAAAACCACCACCTTGGTCTGAGACAGGATTTCCATATAATTGGAGCCCTTGATCAGAATCCCTTCCTTGCTGGCGCCGCCGATACCTGCGAAAAAGCTTAAGGGCACACTGACTACCAGTGCGCAGGGGCAGCTGATTACCAAAAATGTCAAAGCGCTGTATATCCAGTTCTCCCAACCCGCCGGCCGGCCTGTGATCAGATTGAAAACCGGGGGCAGCACCGCCAGCAGCAGGGCGGCGATGCACACCGCAGGGGTATAGACTTTCGCAAAGCGGGAGATAAAATTCTCCGAGCGGGATTTGCGGGAACTGGACTCCTCCACAAGTTCCAGGATCTTGGACACTGTGGATTCTCCAAATTCTCTGGTAGTCCGGATTTTCAGAACCCCTGTCATATTGATGCAGCCGCTGATAATCTCGTCGCCCACGTGGGCCTCCCTGGGAAGGCTTTCACCGGTGAGGGCGCTGGTGTTCAGATCGGAATTTCCCTCCAGAATAACCCCGTCTATGGGAACCTTTTCTCCCGGCTGCACCACGATGACGCTGCCGATGGCCACCTCGTCAGGGTCAACCTGTTCCAGCCTGCCATCCTGTTCGATATTGGCGTAGTCGGGGCGGATATCCATCAGCGCGCTGATGTTCCGGCGGCTCTTTCCCACGGCATAACTCTGGAAAAATTCTCCCACTTGATAGAAGAGCATTACGGCGATGGCCTCATTGTAATCACCGCTTTTTGTATAGACCGCCAGGGCAATGGCGCCGATGGTGGCCACAGTCATTAGGAAATTCTCGTCGCATACCCGGCCGTTTAAGATGCCTTTTCCAGCCTTCTTCAGGATGTCTGCACCGATGATCAGATAGACCGCCAGATACAGGGCCATCCGGAGCAGCCCGCTGACAGGCAAAAAATTTAAGACAATCAACATTATTGTTGATACAATGATGCGGGCCAGCATTTTTTTCTGTTTCTTGCTCATACAAACTTACCTCTACATGCATATCGCAGGTAAGCCTGCGATACTGCGTTAATACGTATTTGAATGTTATACATTCAAACTTACCTCTACATGCATATCGCAGGCAAGCCTGCGATACTGCGTTAATACGTATTTGAATGTTATACATTCAAACTTACCTCTACATGCATATCGCAGGCAAGCCTGCGATATTGCGTTAATACGTATTTGAATGTTATACATTCAAACTTACCTCTTCGTGGATATTGCTGGCTGCGCCTGCAATATCCCTTAATGCGTATTTGGATGTGCAACATCCAAACTTACCTCTACCCTGCATGTTGTTAAAAGCAGGCTTATCAAAGTTCAATCTCACAATCGGGTTCTACCTTTTTGCAGGCTTTCAGCACGGCCTTCATAACCGTCTTCGGATCCTGCCCCTCCTCAAATTCCACATTCATCTTCTGGGTCATAAAATTCACGGTGGCGGAAGCTACGCCCGGGGTCTTGCGGGTGGCATCTTCCATCAGATTGGCACAGTTTGCGCAGTCAACTTCGATTTTGTAGGTTTTTTTCATGATTGATCATCCTCCTGATTTTGTTTTACAACTGCTCTGAGAACAGTTGCCAAGATTTTGCGGACAGCCATGTGTCCATAAATTTAATAATTAAACACTTGTTTAATTGAAGTATAATATGAATCCTATCAAATGTCAATAGTTTTTCTGAAATAAACAGGGATCAGTTTTAACAGGGATATGGATGAAAGAATTGACAGGCAGTTAAAATCTTCTATATAATGATATTGAGAGCCATGTTCAGGGAAATCAAATTCCGGACATAATATATGCGCTGAACCTGATCTTTATGGTGTATGCAATCATAAATGTGCTGATGCATTTGGGTATGTCTGATGTTGGATTACGGAAAGGAAGTATTGCGGATGGAAAAATTTATGCTTCCTCACCGTCACGGTGAGGGACAAACGGAGGAATATTTGCGGGAGCAGCTTGACAGGCCGGAGACATTTCAGAATGTGGCCGATACGTTTCGGCTGCTGGACGATACCAGCAGAGTGCGCATCTTCTGGCTGCTGTGTCACTGCGAGGAGTGCGTGATCAACATATCAGCCATGGTGGATATGTCCAGTCCCGCCGTATCCCATCACCTGCGGCAGCTCAAGGCAAACGGCCTGATTGTCAGCCGCCGGGAGGGCAAGGAAGTCTACTACAGGGCTGCGGATACGGAAGAAAGTCAGCTGCTGCATCAAGCTATTGAACAGATTATGGAGATATCGTGTCCTGTTAAGTAGACAACTTATGTATATAAAACGGGTTTTTGTGGAAGGGGATAAAACAGATATTCTAATGGGCATCCATTTTACAATAGTTTGTGTAGGTACGGTTCCCGACATCTTTATTCATCGGCTTCTGAGAAAATCAAATGATAAAATGGATTTACAATAGATGTTATGCAGCGGGGATATATTTTAAAAGGAAGCGATAGTTTTTATATAAAATATAAGCAGGGTGATAGCACAAAAATGTTTTCACCCTGCTTACATCACAACATTTATCCCTTTTTCACAGGGATCCAGAGTTCACAGATCAGCCCTTGTTCCCCTGTTTCAAAATAAATCTCAAAGTCGGTATCATCGGTCTGTTCATACCCGGTCTGGGGGACAAACTCTTTATAAAACTTGCTCCATGTCTCACCGATGCAGTCACCGTTCGTTCCCATACACTTGAACACCGCATAATCCATGGGTTTCGTCACCCAGATGGAATAGCCGTCGGCTAATAACTTATCCAGATCGGAAGTATTGGTCTCCTCATCCACAATTACGCCTATTCCGTAGTTGAAGTGTGTCTCATTTTTTACGGCGGGGCTGCACAGTCCGTACAAATCTTTTTTGCCCGCTGACCGGAGTGATAAGAGAGGATTCAGGAGGTTCTTTTTGTGGCACTCTTCCCAGAAATCCGGGATGCTGTGATCATTGTCGTCATTAATAATTTCATTTGGAAATGCCCTGACCATAGCGATAAATTTTTTCCCGCTCCAACGATCAATTCTGTAGTTCATAATACTACCACCTTTCACTATTATTTTAATTACAAGGGGATTAAATAAATGCAGTTCTGTGCCTTTACGCTTGGCCTGTCTGGGGCTCACCCCGTGAAAGCGGGAGAAAGCTTTTGAGAAACTCTCAGGCGTATCATAGCCGTATTTGTAGGCGGCCTCAATCACGGAGATATCTGTGGACTGAAGTTCCTGACCCGCCAATGAAAGGCGCCTGTTCCGAATATACTCGTTGGCGGTCATATCTGCCATAAAACTGAATGTCCGGTGAAAATTGTAGCTGGACATATAGATGCTTTTGGCCACATCCTCATAATTGATATCTTCAAGAAGATGCTCCTCCATATAACAGATGGCCTGTTGTATAAGCTGTGCTGATTTCATCTGTAACCTCCCTTGTATAGAACAGTATAGTGGATTTGCAGCGGAAAATCCTGCCTTTGTTTGCCCGGATATGTCCGACTTTTTTATACTGTTTTACAGTTAAAATTTCCGAGTAACCTGACTACATAATGCCAGCCATATACGTTTAACCGGTGCAGTACGGTAAATTCTGGCGTTATGTAGTATAATTATACCAGAAACCCAGTAAGACAAGATAAAAATTTTCAGGGACGGGATTTCACTTTTATAAAAAGGCTTTTCAATTAAAACGGGATATGATACACTATAAAAAAGCGTCTCCTCTATTAATGAAATGATACCGGCATTTCAATTGTGGAAGGAGAGGGCTTTTATTATGTTACGGCAATTGCGAAATGTTCTCTGCAAGTGATGTGGCTGGCCAATATATACAAAAACAGGCTCTGACGCAGTGGCAAGTCGCCCTTACTTTGTATATATTGCCCGTCCACTGTTACCAGAAAGAGAGTTTCGCAATCGCCTGGGTGAAAGAAAAAGCGAAAAGGAGAGATGGGAAAGTGACCGGGAAAAGAGAGAACTCCCGCAGCCGGGAGATCAGACGGAGCCTTAATGGCAGAATATTGAGAAGTACAACTCTCAATATCTTGATATTGGTGATTGTATGTTGCGGGATAATGGCCAGATCCATGCAGGAACTGGCCAACAGCATTCTGCTGGACAGTCTGCAGCCTATGGTGCGGCAGTCAGCCAAGACTGTGGAGGCCAATGTACATATGTTGGCGGATCGGATGATGACGATAGCAGGAGACCCCCGCATGGGAGGAAAAGATTCGGAAGTGCAGGCCAATCGGGAGGAACTTTTGATAGAGGCTGCTGAAATCTATGAGTTTTATTCTATCGCCCTGTATGATTTGGAGGGGCAGTTGCTTCTGGAAAACAGTAATGCGCCGGAGAGCCTGGAAGAGAATTTTTTTACTCTGTTAAAAGAAACCGATAACCTTACCACATCCTCATCCACTATCTTAAATGATAGATTGGGAATCACCATGGGTATGCCGGTGAAAGAGGACGGAGAAACAGCTTTGTATGTGGTGGGAATCTATAAATATGACGCGCTTAATGATGTTATCAGCAGTATTAACCTGGGGAGACATTGTACGGCCTATATGGTAAACCGGGAGGGAATCGTGATGGGACACCCGGATCAGTCTAAGGTGCTGGAAGGCAACACCCTGGCTGGCTTAAGCGGCGGAAATGTGGAGGCGATCAGCCGCGTGACCGCCGGAGAGACTGGGTCTACGGAGTTTGTTGTGGAAGGGCAGACCATGTTGGTGGCATTTTCTCCCATCCGGGGCACCCAGTGGTCTATAGTGATCCAGGTTCCCAAGTCGGATTACGCCCAATTGATCAACGGGGCCATGATGGCGGCAATATTATGTACTCTGGCAGTGCTGGTTGTTTCCATATTGCTGGTTCTGCGCCTGGCCACATCCATATCCCGGCCGGTGAAAAGTGTGACGGGACGAATGGTAGCGCTCTCGGACGGCGATCTGCATACGGAGGTGGGCCTTGTACACAGCGGTGATGAACTGGAGGTACTGACCAAAACTCTGGATGCCACCGTTGACAGCGTCAATCGTTATATATCGGATATCCAACAGGTGCTGACCCATGTGGCGCAGGGAGATTTGTGCGTGGAGCCTCAGGTGGATTATAAGGGCGACTTTGCCTTGATTCGGGAGAGCCTGGGTACCATACTTCGGTCAATGAATGAGACCATCGCTGGGTTCAAAGCCGCTGCCGCCCGGCTTGCCAGTATGTCCGTGGAACTGAACGGGCAATCAGGCCAATTGCATCATGCCTCAATGGAGCAGAACCAGTCTACGGAGGCGCTGGTCCATGAGGTGACAAATGTGAAAGAAAGGCTATCCAGTGTTACAGAGAGCAGCGACCAGACTCGGATTAAGACGGAAGAAATTGCGCAATGCGTTCAGGAGGCCAATGTGAGGATGGCTTCCCTGTCAGGCGCAATGGACAATATCAACGCCAATGCACAAGAGATTTCCAAGATAGCCAAAGCCATTGAGGATATTGCCTTCCAGACCAGCATCCTGGCTCTCAATGCCTCTATAGAGGCGGCCCGGGCCGGAAGTGCCGGGAAGGGATTTGCCGTGGTGGCCAGCGAAGTCCAGCAGCTGGCTGCCAAGAGCGCCGAGGCGGCGAAAAATGCCACGGATATGATGGACGGCACCAGGGAAACCATTCAGGCAGGTGTGAAATTGACTGCCGATACGGCCAGTTCCCTTGAGGCTATTTCTGTTGTCTCTGACCAGATCAGTGCCATTTCCGATCATTTGGTGACAGCGGTACACGGCCAGGAGAGCGCCCTGGCGATCATGGAGGAACGTATCAGCGCCATCTCCACCATTGCCGACCAGAACCTGCAGAATGCCGGCGGTATGAAACAGTCCAGCGGAATGCTGGAGAAAGAGGCGGAAGCTCTCAGATCCCAAGTGGTAAAATTTAATTTGAAAGAGGTGCGCAGCAGATGAAAAAAATCGTAACCGTATTATTGCTTTTCGCGCTGCTTGCAGTGCCGCTGACGGCTTGCGGTACGGCGCAGGAGGGGCTTCAGGATGGCTATTACACAGCGCAGGCCGCTCAGTTCAATTTTGGCTGGAAAGAATATATAACCATTATTGTCAAGGGAGGAAGCATTGTCTCCGTGGAGTACAATGCCGAGAATGCCAGCGGTTTTATCAAGAGCTGGGATAATGCCTATATGCAGACCATGCTCCATACGAATGGCACCTATCCTAACGAGTATACCCGCTATTATGCAGGACAGCTTCTGGAGGGACAGGGGGAGATAAGCATTGATGCTATAACGGGGGCGTCTTCTTCTCATAGTTCTTTTCTAAAGCTGGCCGAAGCGGTACTGGAACAGGCCAGACGGGGAGACTCCAGCGTGGTGTATGTAAATACAACAGAATAAAGTGAATTTTAGTTGAAGACTGAAAATGGAGCATTCATTGATATATCTTTAGAAGATGTATTGATGGGTGCTCTTTTTTTGGAAATAAATCGTGAAAACTAGCTGCCTGATGATAACCGGGATTGGCTTTTTCTATCCCGGTTTACCCGGTGTATAATATTGTTTATATTCGTGGCTTATGGCAGTATTACAGTGGAAAATATCCTGTATGTTCTGCTCGGCAATATTTCTGCGTTGGGGCTGTGGGCGGCGGACGGGCTGCTGGCATTGGCGGCAGCCGCGAAGAGCGAGATGATAATGCGGACAGGTATGAGAAAGTGGCGTAAAACTTATTTGGATGCACAGGAATTGGAAAGCGCCAGTCGGCGCAGTCATCCTCGTACAATAAAGCCATGATGACTTTCCTGCCCGCAGTGATAACTTTTTGCTGCGGCATTCTGATTTATCTGCTGCCGGCTTAATCCTGCTGATCGGCATGGTGTTGATGCATCACGCACCGCTATCTACGGATTGCCGCGGCAGCAGGCATGAGGGCTGTCCGGATGTTATTTGCCGAGGGTATGGCCGCGGCCTACTGCGGGATGGCATTGGGGTAAATACGCTCCATCCTGGCATCGTCAAAATGGATATCCATAAATTGTTCCCACTGGTGCGCTGCTTCAAGTCCATTTGCCCGTGAATCGTACCGCATCAGTGCCAACACGGACACAAGTATATCGGCAGCCATGAATAATACAAGTCCCGCTGTCAGTATCCGCCCGGTCTTACGCAGTATCAGCGCTATCAGTTTTGCGATTCGGGGATACAGGAGACGAAACCACGCCACGGCGGCAATTCCCCAGAAAAAGCAGTACAGCAAATTGATTCTGCCGCCCAGATTAAAAGGGATGCCGCTGTAATCCCAGAAAACTTTTCCGAACACGATCTCCGTGAATACACTGCAGATGTACTCATATGCACCGCCCAGCAGGGTGCCCACCAGAAATAGGCGGGATTCCTTTTTATTGCGATCCCTGTAGAGCAGGGCTGTGACCAGGGCGATGGCCAGTCCCCAGACGACGCTGAAAGGTCCCCATACCAGGCTGCTCCTACTCATCCATACGCCCATGGCGATACGGCAAAAGACAGTTTCCACAAGATCTCCCAGCAATGCCCCTATCAAAAAGAGCCAGAACAGATGCGTAAGGGTACAACTCTCCGTGTCCTCTTTCTCTTTGGGCGCTTCTTCCCGGGTTGTGGCCGGGTAAGCCCGCCGGATACGGTTCTCCATGCGCCAGGAGATCCTGGCGCCTAAGCGGAAGGTCCACTGCTGCATTTTCTGGCTCCACCGAAACAGACGGGGGAGCTTTTTTTCCATATGGTAGACAAACAAAAGAGAGCCTGTCAGATCCAGCAGGCCCACAGCCGTCAGGCCCCACACAATGATTTTACGACCCAGGATGGGCAGGAGGTGGTACAGGCCCAGAATCATGCCGTTGGCATACTGCACCACCACATAGCCCAGCACACCCCAGAGCAGGGAGTATTGCAGGCAGATGTAGCCGTCCAGGTTCCACTTCTTATTGGAATAGTCCCACCATTTCTTTTGTTTCATTCTCTCCAGGATTTTTCCGGTGAACCATTCCACGGCAGTAGCCACCACCATGCATCCCAGAAAGAGAAAGAAAGTGTCATTTCTCAGATCCTGTAAAACAATGGTCAAAAAGGTTCCTGTAAAACCATAGATAAAGCAGAACGGTCCGGAGGCAAAGCCCCGGTTCCGGAAATCTTTTTCCTTGATAGTCGCCACTGTGGTCTCCGCCATCCATGCCAGAAACGAATATATAAAAAAGAGCATGGTGATATCGTAAAATGTGTGATTCATATTATTTCTCCTGTCGTGAGTTATATATTAATACTAAACCATACCCTTACGGCATGGTCAATAGGCATTTTAACTAAGAAACTTGACATTTTGCGGAAACAGGCGCAGAATATTCGAGTAGACACAGTGGTAAGGAGAGACGGTGGGATGGTACGGCAGCAGATAGAACTTTTGCCCCGGACAAGGGAAAACGCGGAACTATATTTCTATAAAACCCAGGATGAAGAGATCTGCGCAGTGCTGCCGTCTGCCAACAAAACGGTGGAGGAAGCGCTGACGGCCTATGATAAGGCGTCTCTTCCCGATGCGACCAGCTTTGGCAGGAGCATCTATTGGGAGGGGCGGTATATCGGCGATATCTGGTGTTACTGTATTAACCGGGACGAAACACCCAATGCAATGCTGAGTTACTGCATTTTTGAGAAAGAATATTGGGGCCGGGGAATGGCCACCGCCGCGGTGAAACTTTTTCTTGGACAAATCAGGGAACGGTTATCCCTTCGGTCGGTGGGGGCGTTTACTTATGCGAACAACGAAAGTTCTATCCGGGTTCTGGAGAAGAATGGTTTTGTCTGTAAAGAGCGTTTTGTTGAGGACGGACGGGAGTCGGCATATTATGAGAGAAATTTTTAGGAGATAGAATATGTGCCTTGAGAATATTCCTACATCGTGAGAAAGTACATGTTTCGGGACTTGACAGAAACCTCCGTTTGACAGCGGAGGTTTCTGCTATCATAAAATAAATGTAATGAAGTTTGGATGTTTCACATCCAAATACGCATTAACGCAGTATCGCAGTCTCAGCCTGCGATATGCAGGAAAGAGGTAAGTTTGGAAGTAAAACTTCTAAATACTGATTAACGCAATAACACGGGCACAGTTATGCAGGAACAAAGTAAGTTTGTAAAAAAGGTGTTTACAGAGTAGACAATATATGGTATGTTTAAAATGTAGACATGCATGTTTATGAAAAATACACATTGGTAAAATGGCACAGACTCCGTAGAAATCCAGGAAAGAGGTAGGCGACCCGCCTGCGATATGCAGAAAAGAGGTTACTATGAAAGAATTAAGTACAGCCGAATGGCATGTGATGGAAAGTTTGTGGAAGGACAGTCCCAAGGTGGGCAGCCAGGTGGTGGCGGACTTAAAGGATAGTGTGGGATGGAGCCGAAGTACAACCCTGACCATGCTGAAACGCATGACGGACAAGGGGCTGATTTCCTGTGAGGACGGGGAAAGCATGAAGGTTTACCGGCCTCTGCTGGAGCGGGAGGAAGCCGCCCAGAAGGAGACGGAAAGTTTTCTGGATCGGGTATATCACGGGAGCCTGAGTATGCTGTTGAATCATTTTGTGGAAAAACAGTCCTTGAGCCAGGAGGAGATTGCGCAGCTGCGCAGAATTTTGGATCAGGCGGATGAAAAGTAAGAAAGGCAGTGTCAAGGATACTATGAAGAACAGAAATAGGAATATTATGAAGAAAAAAAGTTGGAAAAGATCCATTACGGCGGGGATGATTGTGTTGGCGCTGGTTCTGGGGGCCTGTGGGCAGCCGGGTGTGCCGTCTGAAAGTGAGCAGGAGTTTGGAATTTCCATTGCCGGGGCGGAGGGGCCTGAGGGTGGCACGGAAAATGTGGGAGACCCTGGGACAGGCAGTTCATATGTTTTGGAAACGGTGCAGTCCCCGGCAGGCAGTACATCTGCCGATGTTCCGGGTGCGGGCAATGAAGGACAGGGGGGCAGTACATCTGCCGATGTTCCGGGTGCGGGCAATGAAGGACAGGGGGGCGGCATATTGCAGCCCACCTATATCGGCAGCTGGAAAGTGACAGAATATTGTTATCCCTCCACACCCTGCGGCTTATCCCAGCTGGAAGTGGATGTGTTGATTGGCAGTGAACTTATCTACACTTCGGAGAACTTCAGCTGTAACCAGAGAGTGGTGGAAAACGATGGATTTGGCTATGAATTTTCATTTTATGACAGCCTGGCGGAGTTTGAGCAGGATTATAAAGTCTCGGTGAACAATTGGTTTGAAGAGGGAGACACAGGCTTGGTAAAATCCGGGTTTCTGACTATAGAGGAAGGGATTTTCGGCGACAACTTCAGCTATATGGAGGAGCAGCCGGACAAAATGTTGATCTGTTATTACGGAGTGGTGTTTCTGGCAGTCAGGGAACAGACTTCAACAGTTCCGGCAACTCAATCATCCCGTGACAATGCATACAGGGAAGCGCTCAACAACCTGTTGTATTATAACCAGCTGCCCCTCGGACAGGATAGCGATATATCTCACACGGTTTATTTTGCCATACAGGATATAGATGGGGACGGCAGGGAGGAACTGCTGATTAATTATGAGGGGACCATGATGGCGGCCACCCAGGAAATGGTTTATGACTACGATGAAAACAAGGGTGTACTCTACAGGGAGATTTGGGATTTTCCGGAAATTATGTTCTACGGCAACGGCTATGCCCGGTCGGACATGTCTCATAATCATACCTGGTCAGAGTTCTGGCCCTATAATCTCTATCGATATAACGACGGAACGGATCAGTATGAACTTGCGTATGTGGTTACTGCCTGGGACAAGGCGTTGGTAAAGGCAGACACGGACGGCAATCCTTTTCCGGATGCGGTGGATGTCAGCGGCACAGGCCGGGTTTTTATGATTGAGGACAGTACTGCAGGGCAGGTTTTAGGGCCTATGGACACGGCAGATTATGAGAAATGGTACTCGGACATGTTAGGGGAGTATGCCCAGAACAATACGGTTGTAGTGTGGCAGCTGCTGGCGGAAGAGAATCTGAGAAATCCGGGGTGACAGGAATGATGGAATGGGTGCTATCGGCAAGTGTGTTAATTATATTGGTGATTATCATCAGGAAACTGCTCAAAGGAAAAATCTCCTGTTGGGTACGGTACGGTCTGTGGCTGTTGGTGGCGGTTCGTCTGCTGGTTCCTGTATCGCTGATGGAAAGCGCATTCAGCATTGCCAATTTATTGCCGGAAAGCCGGGCGGGAGGGCAAACGGGAGGAAACAGTACCATGGCTTCCCGCAGGACGGATCAGGAGCAGGGCAGAATATTCCGGCAGGAGGAAATGCCGGATAGCCCGGCGCCGGGCATGGCTGTGCTTACTGCCCCATACTTGGTAGAGGATGAACATCCCTCGAAGGGGGGTGTAAGCTATGCAGAGGAAAAGGCTGACGCTTTATCGGGGAGTGATGTTCGTGATAAAACAGCGTTATCAAAAATAGAAATAACCATAGGAATGGTATGGCTGGCAGGTTCGTGCCTTCTGGCGCTGTGGTTATCGGGTGTAAATGGGATCTTTCGATGGAAAGTGCGCGGAAACCGATTACCGCTGTGGGTATCCGGAGATTTACAAAGGCAGCTTCCTGTGTATGTGACGGACGAGATAAGCACACCCTGTATGTATGGCCTGTTGCGTCCTGCCGTCTACATAACGGCGCGGACGGCAAAGGATGCACAAGTGCTGGATATGGTGCTGCGGCATGAGCAGACCCATTACCGTCACGGCGACCATATCTGGTCGGTGGTACGGATGCTGTGCCTGTGCCTTCACTGGTATAATCCCCTGGTGTGGGCGGCGGTGAGATTGTCCCGCCAGGATGGGGAACTGGCTTGTGATGAAGGCGTACTGCGGCAGATGGGGGAGGAGAACCGCAGGATATACGGCGAAGCGCTGCTGATCCTGTCCACGGAACATAAGCCCACACTGCGCAGTTCCCTGAATCTGGCCACTTCCATGTCCGGCACCAAGAAACAGTTGAAAGAGCGGTTGTCTGTTCTGGTTACAAGGCCGCGAATGGCAGCAGGTACGGCTGTGTTGGTATTTCTGCTGGCGCTGGGACTGATGGCCTGTACGTTTACCGGCAGGGCAGAGGCTCATGAGGAGGAACCGATACCAGAGAAAGCAGATATAGTAAAAGCAACTCAGCGCGGAGGAGTAGAAATCGGAGGCGGAAAAGAATCCGATGACGGGCAGGAGACAGGACCTGGAGGGGAAAAAGAATCCGATGACGGGCAGGAGACAGGACCTGAAGGGGAAAAAGAATCCGATGACGGGCAGGAGACAGGACCTGAAGGGGAAAAAGAATCCGATGACAGGCAGGAGACAGGCTCTGAGATCGTAAATATAGACCCGGTTGAGGCGGCAGCGATATATGACAACTGGGACGCCCAGATCCGGGAATATTATGACGCGGACGAAAATCCGGTGGCGGAAGTGACGGAGGGGGATGTCACCCGAAAGCTGACTTTTGTGGAAACGTATTGGTCAGTGTCCGCGGCGGAGGCACAGTTTTCTCATGAAGTTCTGTATTGGGCCTGTCAGGCATTGCTGGAACTGGAGCAGTGGACCGGCACTCAGGTGACGGAGGTCTGCTATACAGTATCGGAATTTGGCGACTTTTCTTTTGGCCTTACACCGGAGGATATGATGCATGACCGGACTTTCTATAGCAGATGTTACAACGGTCTGTCCTTTATCTGGGGAGAGGTGATTGAAAGTATCTACTATTCCACGGATATGGATGTGTGGTATTCTCCGGTGAAGCAGTATACCACACCGCCAGGGTATGACAAGATGACCACGGAGGAGAGGCTGATCTGGTTTTTTGAGCGTTCTGCCATTGCCCGGGGCAGTAAGGTGGAAGAGGTCATCTATCCCTGGGAGGGGAGTGATTACCTGTTTAGAACGGATCAGGGGACATATTATGATTTTGCCGCCACAGAGGGAATAGATACATTGGGAAAAGGGCTGTATCTCGCAGGGCCCTATGACGGTTATCCGCAGCATTGAGAATGGGGGGGAGCAGAAATGGCTCCCCCTTGTCAAGTATCATTGCTTTTTGGATCTCCTGATAATTCTGGGGATACGGGAAGACATTCTGAAAATTTGCGCTATACAAAAGAAGCTTTTTCTTGTAAGCTATATATAGACAGACGAAAAGCAGGAATGATGTTGTCCCTGCTGGCAGTGTTGGCGTAGTATTTCCAGGTGTCAGTGGATCAGCTGCTGGGACTGACTCCTCTGGAAGGGGAGACTTATGTGCCGGAGAGGACGGGCACACGGGATTTCTGGAATCAGAAACGGGAGTACCTGCTGCGCACCCGGAAAGGGTATTATAACGAGGATTATGTGGAATTTCTGATTAAAAAAGTCTGGAAGCTGCGGATAGCAAAGCAGTCCGGAGCTTGTGCGTTTTATAGGAAAGAAGTAGAAGATTGACAGAATGGAGAAGAGATTATGGCGGATATTTTATGCTCCACAGGAGCGTTGATTGGCAAGGCAAATAACAGAGATTACCATTTGATCGGGAATTTAGCGGGGCTGCTGCAATGTGACGGGTACGAATTTATGATGTACAGTTCCTGGTATGGGGAATGGGAGATATTGGCGGATTACCTGGCTGGTCTGAACCTGTATATGCCGGTGGTGCATTGTGACAAGCGGATCGGGGAGGCTGTAAGCCAGGGGGAAGATGTGGCTGAGGCATCTGGTGAAGCCATGAAAAAATACCGGGTAAATTGTGAACTTGCCCGGCGGATTGGGGCAAAGGCATTGGTTTTGCATCTGTGGGGCGGTATGGCCTCTGACCAGCATTTTGACTACAATATGCGGGCTTATCCAAGACTGCGGGATGTGGCCGAAGAACATGGGCTGGATCTGCTGGTGGAAAATGTGGTCTGTAATAAGGAAAATCCGCTGAAACATCTGGGCCAGCTGGCGCAGGCTTACCCTCATATACATTTTGTGTGGGATACCAAGATGGCGGCTTTTCATCAGGAGGAAACCCTGCTGTACAGTCAGGATTATGCCTGGCTCTGGCAGCAGGGTCATATCCGTCACTACCATGTGAATGACTATGACGGGGGCTATATGGACTGGAGCAGGCTCAACGGAGCGGTGCTGCCCGTGGGGGCGGGACATATCAATTTTGATGCCTTTTTCCGGCATATCCGCCACATAGGGTATGACGGCAGCTTTACCGTGGAGGCAACGGCCTTTGGAACTGACGGATCAGTGGACGTAGAGATGCTGAACCGATGCTTTGGGCGGATTCGGGAAGGGCTTAATCCGTGAATGCCTGATATGTCGCAGCTGGCATTTGCGGAGCATTCCGATGCGCTGAACGGGCAATGTCACGCTTAATTTGACAGTTAAAAATTTTTAGGTTCATCGCAGATTATCCACAGCCTCGCGGATCAGTTCGATCAGCCAGTCAAGAGACATTTCTCCCAGTTCCTGCCCGGCTGCCCCGGCGTCCCGCTGTCTGACAGATACTGTGTGATTACACTTTTCTTTTTCTCCCACAATGAGCATATAGGGGACCCTGTCCATTCGGGCCTCCCGGATTTTATATCCCAGTTTTTCATCTCTCTTGTCAATTTCTACTCGAATGTTCCGTATTCGCAGCTGCCCGGCGACCTCCTTTGCGTAATCCAGGTACTTGTCGGAGACGGGCAGTACCTTGACTTGAACCGGAGAAAGCCACAGGGGAAATTTCCCTGCATAGTGCTCGATCAGGATGCCGATAAAGCGCTCGATGGAGCCGAAGATCACCCGGTGCAGCATGATGGGACGGTGCTTCTCGCCGTCTGCCCCCGTATATTCTATGCCAAATCTTTGCGGCAGCTGGAAATCCAGTTGAATGGTTCCGCATTGCCAAGTTCTGCCGATGGAATCCCTCAGATGGAAATCCAGCTTCGGTCCGTAGAATGCGCCGTCCCCCTCATTTATCACATAGGATTTGCCCATTCCGCTGACTGCGTCCGCCAATGCTTTTGTGGCAAGCTCCCACTCTTCATCACTGCCGATGGAATTGTCAGGTCTGGTGGACAATTCAATTTCATAGGAAAATCCAAATTTGTCATAAACCTCGTCTATGAGCCGTATAACACCCCGGATTTCATCCTGGACCTGCTGCCGCGTCATAAAAATATGGGCGTCATCCTGGGTGAGACATCGCACCCGCATCAGGCCGTGGAGAGTCCCGGATTTTTCATGCCGGTGTACCAATCCCAGTTCTCCCATTCTCAAAGGGAGATCCCGATAGGAATGGGGCTGCAGATTATAAACCAGCATTCCGCCGGGGCAGTTCATGGGCCGGACGGCAAAATCCGTCTCGTCAATTACAGTGGTATACATTTTGTCCCGGTAATAGTCCCAGTGACCGGAGGTCTCCCACAGCCTGCGGTTCATTATCATGGGGGTGGAGATCTCCACATAACCCTCCCTTGTGTGGATTTTACGCCAGTAATCAATCAATTGATTTTTGATAATCAGCCCTTTGGGCAGCAAAAAGGGAAATCCCGGTCCCTCGTCCAGCAGGGCAAACAGTCCCAATTCCTTTCCAAGCCTGCGGTGATCCCGGGCTTTGGCTTCCTCCAGTCGGTGAAGATATTCCTGCAGTTCGGCTGCGCCGGGAAAAGAGATACCATATATCCTGGTCAGCATCTGATTATTCTCGTCTCCCCGCCAGTAGGCCCCGGCGACAGACAACAGTTTGATGGCCTTGATGGGACTGGTGTTGGTGAGGTGGGGACCGGCACAGAGTTCAGTATAATCTCCCTGTCTGTAGAAAGTGAGTTCCTCGGCATCCGGCAGTTCATGAATCAACTCCAGCTTAAAGTCCTCTTTGGCATTTTCCATAAAGGACAGAGCCTCCTTCCGGGATACGGCCCGGACCTGGAGGGACAGGGAGTCCCTCACGATTCTTTTCATCTCTTCCTCCACCGCAAGCATATTCTCCTCCGAAAAAGGAAATGAAAATGCGAAATCATAGTAGAATCCGTTGTCCGTAGCCGGGCCGATGGCGCATTTTGTATCCGGGTACAGATGTTTGACCGCCTGTGCCAACACATGGGCGCTGGTGTGCCAGAATGCTTTCTTTCCCTCCCTTTCGTCAAAGTTAGAGGTGGTGATCTCTCCGTTTTTGTGTAGAACCTTCATTGTCTGTTGCTCCTCACTTTCTTAATTAGTGTTCCGCATATTCCCTGTATACACACATTCCGGTACTCAAAATCTTATTATTTGATCTTAGCAGTGTACAATTCGGGAAAATGCAGTTTTGTGTTCTGCTGTATAGCTATTAAGCAGTTGCAACAACATAAGAAAAGCACCCACAAGACTATTGTCATAGTCTTAAGGGTGCATCTGCACGGTTCCACCTTAACTTTTCACTTCGGATTCCAGTAAATCCTATCCTTTAACGCAGGCATACGGTAACGCTTACATATACTTTCGGCATTACGGCTCGGGAATGGTTTTCGTCTATGGTCCTCATAAACGGCTTCCACCAAAATGCCGCTCTCTCTGAATGATTCATATAAACTACTCTTTTCCGTCATTGCTTTTCCTATGTCATTAAAGCCAGATTAGCAGAGAACTTAATATTTGTCAATAGAAAAATAACGCGGACAAAAAGCCGCCGGGCTGTATGTTCGCCGGTTCTCGGAAGAGTATGAGACTGAAAGGTTAAAGCAGGATAAACCTGTCATACTACTTATTTGCTGCATTCATGCCCTCTCGAAATTCCTCAAAACTTCTCACACCGGGTGCCGTCATATACCATTTTTTCAACTTATCTCGATCCTGCTCGTCCTCAATAAGTCTGCGGATATCCTCTGGTATCTCTCCCAGGTGTTCCAAAAAGTTATATATGACCTGTCGCTCCCCTGCCAACATGCCTTCGGCTATTCCCTGGGTTTTTCCTTCAACTATTCCCTGGGTTTTCCCTTCAGCAATTCCCTGAGCTTTCCCCTCGGCAATTCCCTGAGCTTTCCCTTCAGCAATTCCCTGGGCTTTCCCTTCAGCAATTCCCTGGGCTTTCCCCTCGGCAATTCCCTGGGCTTTTCCCTCGGCTATTCCTATTGCTATACCTATGGCCTTTCCTGCCTCACGGCCATCCTCAAATGCTTCCTCCCGCTCCACTGAGACCGCTTCATCGTAATTCCACTGCGTGTACAGCATATTTGCCACCTCCGATCCATAATTCTTCATAAATTCCATCAGGATGCCCTCTTCTATGCAATCCTTCACTGCCTGGGTGATTGCGGAATCCCGAGTCAAACCAGCTCTCAAGTAGTCCTTGATCTGCTGGATGAACCAGGAATACTCGTACATCGGACGGCATTTTTCCAGAATTTTATGTCCTGACGGAAGATTGATATTGATCACTTTCACTTCCAATTCTAACATAGGGTGTTCCATTTTTTCAATATAGGCATCCGAAAGCCGCAGTATTTTTTCTGCCGGCTGCGGATCGTCGCCATTGTAAAAGACAAAAAACTCCGGTGTGGGTATTTTAACCAGTTTGCGTTTGTAAAGTGTTCTCTTGTCCAGCAGTTTCTCCAGGGTACGTCCCAGATACAAGAGATCCCGCAGGGGCATGTTCTCGTTTACGGTGGACTGATGCTCACTGATAACCAGCACTCGATTCTTCACCGTAAAAGCCAGATCATTCTTCCGGGCAACAAACAGCACTCCCTCCAGCGTCACATATGTAATGTCCTCAGGCGCCACTTTCTCGTTTGTCAACGCGGCATACAGCTGGGAAGCATTTTCCGGCTTCCCAAAATATGTCGTAAATGCACTGTCTTTCACCTCTCTGTTGGAAATCATGTTTTCGTTTTCTTTTGCCATAGCAGGGGTCCTCCATATAAATTTATTGTAAAAGAAAACAGCAGAAAGAATAACGTCTCCATATGAATGAGACTGCTATTCTTTCTGCTGTTGTATCCCCTATTATATATGTTTTGGGATAAATGTCAAGTACGAAATGAAGCTTTCCAAAGTCAGTTGATATTACACGTAACAGTTCAGACACCCCATTACTAAGACACAGCAAATAGACCAGTTATAGTA
>CAJUCT010000046.1 GCA_910585015.1 uncultured Acetatifactor sp. | reverse complement strand
TTCTATCCCCTTTGCACGGCATAATACCGACGATTTTTGAAAATGCCAAAAATGGGCGCAAAAAAACAGGAAACCTTTTCTTGATTTCCTGTCTTGGTGTGCCGTTTTATGTAGCGGCGGTTATTCAGTTTTTAGCTGGCTACAATTCTACAAACTGGAAGTTGTGCAAGGGATTTTTGAAAATGCGCAGAAAACTAGCAACAAAGCCAAACTTTGTTGTCCCCAATCAAACACACCATTGATTATAGCATTAGCAGGTAAAACGGTTGCAACCATAATTGAAATTCCCATAAACAAAAGCGGATTTATCAGCACCCATCTTTTCTTTCCCCATGTTCCTTTTATCGCAACACAAAATATAATAATTGATAAAATTATAAAACTTATTGCAGCCAAAAATGCAACACAGATGAATGTAGTAAAAAAGCGTTCACTAATCCGCTTAGCTAATACTATATTCTCTTCTGCTAGTTGATTATATAGCCATGCGGATATTGCAAATACACAATGGTATAATGTTCCTACAGAGACAAATACAATAGATGCTATAAAAAACGGTTTATCATATTTACCGACTTTTTCTTTGAGTAAAACAGATATAGCGTAAAACCCGCAAAACATTAAAAGAAGTGCAATCACGCCCAATAATCCGCCTATAATGAACCTAATAGACGTAGCATTTGACCATTCTTCTGAAAATGCAGGAAAAAGATGAAAAATCCCCACTTTTTCCATAGGGTAAAAGCAACCCAATAACATATCTCCGCAGAAGCAAAGTAGGCTTCCTGCGATTGCAATATAGAACAGCTTTTTTATTATCATAGCGCCTCCGTTTTTTTAACAAAAATTCATGTTCATCGGTTTACTCTGTTTTTTCTTCCTTTTGGCTTTTCTTCTTTTGAACCAAAATGTGAAATTAACGTTCCATACTGAACTTTGTCACTTTGCTAATTACTCCCAATTTGTCTGTGCTTTATTATATATCCGTTTTCCCAAAAATGAAAGTGATTTCTTATACTTCCTGTTCATCAAAACGAAACTTGAATAATGCGGCAACAAGCCGGGATTTTATGCTGTCCTCTGTATCCCTGTCGATATGCCCGTTTTCAATGGCGGCGATTCGGATTCGCTTGCTGTAATGCCGTAAAACCTCGTCCACGGCTTCCGGCTCTCCGCTGGTCGCCCGGACAATCGTTTCATAGGGTAAAAGGTTCGGATTCCCCATGTGAAAGCACCTCCATTTCTTTGTGCAGAAGCTGTAAAGTCCTGCGGATTTGATACCCGGTCGTACTCCGGCAGCGTCCGTACATTTCCCCGATTTCCTGCTGTGTGTAATGCCCGAAAAAGTAAAGGAAAATGATTTCCCGGTTCTTCTCCGGCAGAGATAACAGGGCGGCGGCAAGCTCCCCATTGGTGAGGATAACTGTCTGACCGCATATCGTTATAGGGTGTTCTTCATAGGGTGCTTCAAAATATTCGTCTGTTGTGCCTAAAGGGTAAAACTTTTCTTCTGTGAGGTATTCAAGGGATATTTCTTTTTGCCGCCGCCTGCTCCTGTCACGCCATGCGTTGATAGCCGCAAAGCGTATGACGGTCTTGCAATAGCCATTGAAAGTATACATGATGTGTTCTCTGTATGCTTCTGTATAAGGCATATACGATTCCCCCTTTCTCCCACATAGGGCGGTGCATGGTTTATGGATACATTTTTATAATTTAGAGGGGCGGCAACACTTTTTGTTATCATCCCCCTAAATGACGATGATAATACTTGATGCTGTTACCAATAGCAGAATAAAACAATGTTCATATTTCTGTTGACTTTCCCCTATTAGAATTTTGTTTTTAGCATTCTTTGATATATAAAACATCTGATAATCTGCTGGTATACTTACATTTATTCAAATCACAAGCAATCACTTCATCATTGGAAATGTTTTCAATAGTTACTGAATAAAATCCTCCGGGTTTATTAAATCCTAATCCCAAAAGCAAATTATTTTGTTTCAATCTCACATCACATCTTTTCCCTACAAGGTAATTGCCAATATCCTTAATGGATTCTTTGCTTGGAATAGGTGGTAGCTTCATTTGCTTTTTCTTATCAACAAAATCAGAAATGGTGCTAACAGAATATCCGTCTATAAATCCCAGCTTACCCTTGTCATTCATAATAATTAAATATGACTTCTGAATTGATACAAGAGCAACGCAGTGCAAACCGTTAAACTCTCGGTCTTTCAAAAAAATCCGCACCCATTTTCCAACATAAGATTCATAAGACGATATTTCCCTTTGTACGCTACAATCTTCTGCTGTTGCAGTTTTATCTCGCATAAGATAGTCTAAATCAACATCTAATATTTCGCAAAGTATCAATAACTTTTCCGTTTCGGGGTATCCTAAACCTGTTTCCCATTTTGAAACGGACTGTCTTGTTACATTGCACTTTTCAGCCAACTCTTCCTGCGACAATCCCTTTGATTTTCGCAAACTCTGTAATTTATCAGCAAACACCATTTGTATGCCCTCCTTATTTTTGATGGTTTTATTTTAACCTATACTCTTTATTATACCACCAATTTTGTCGTGCTTTTTCGCAACTTGAAGTTGCGATACCACTTTTACTCTATGTAATGCTTTTCTATACAGAAAATATTTAATCTCTTACGGGGTTAATTCTTCGTATCTTACTATGGAGAGGTCTATTTATGTACGTCAATTCAATCTTTCAAAAAAGAAATGCCATATATTTTGAGTGAATGAAAGAATGAGAGGGATTCCGTAGCAGTCGGCATTCGTGGGAAAATCCAAAAGTTTTGATTTTCCCACAATGCTTATCTTTTGGTCTTTTGTTTCTTTTGTTCGGAATAGTGTGGTGCTGGCGGTCTATCTCTTGTTTTCGGTTACTTGCTTCTTTACCGTATATGAGCATTCGCGCCAGGGTTGTCGTTGCCGTAACCTTCCAGCAGGTTGATAACGCCCCACACGCCAAGGCCAGCGCCCAGCGCGATAACCAGTACCTTCAAAGTGTCGATTGCGCTCGTAAAAAATTCCATACATTTTCCTCCTTAAATTTGTTGTGATTGGTTGGATAGGGACAAAAAAAGCCCGCCGGTTGAAAAGTCAATCGGCGGGTGCATCAGACGCGGGCGGCGCTTCGAGTTCACAGCTTTCAAAAACGTCGTCCGGTCGGACGGTCAATCTCCGGCTCAGATATTTTGCAATATCAAAAGCGTTCTTCTTGCTGGAATCCAGCAGGTATTTATATTGCGGATGTTTGGTAATGTCAAATTTGTCGCTGAAAAACGGCCTTACGCCCTGCACCTGCAAGATGCACTTGCCGCCGTCCATCACCGCCAATTCATCGGTTGACATCAGTTCTCTGCAATATTGTCAAGTGAATAATTTAAATTTGGGAGAAATAATAGAATGACAAAACTCCTTTCCAATTAAGAAAAGGAGTTTTGTCGAATAAAATAGAACTTATTTGTAAAAGAAAATGAACTTGCACCGGCAATAGCTATATCTGCAAATTGAATGAGCAGGAATTAGCATTTTTCTTATTATGGGAAACTAACGATTATCTGTTTCATTTGTCAACACATTATACATTGTTTATCAATCTATCATAGTTTTTGGACGCTGGGACTGCCGCACTCGTATACATACCAATTATTTGATATCTATTGTATTCGAATTAATCTTACTCTGCAAATTTTCTATTCTTATTTGCATATTTGGATGTGTTCCATATAATAAATGAGAAAGACTAAGTACATTACTTGTACCATCACATCCTTCATATCTTTGGAAAAAATTGATCATGGGTTGTCCATATCCTAATCTAGCAGTAAAATTATCCGCTGCTAACTCATGTTGTCTCCTGCTGTATTGTGCAATTATTACACTGATAGCCACAAAAATTAAAACAAATTTATCTAATAGCCAATTGAGTCCTCTAACACAGGCATCCGCTATAGTAAAACCATTTTCAGCTCCTTCCGCAGTTTCAAAAGCGAGTGCTACAAAAAAACCAACTATTTTAGCTGCAATTACCATGAGAAAAGAAAATAGGGTTCTAAAAATAGACACTATTGCATTGCTTTGGATAGCTAAAATAGTACAAAATGTATCTCCATTTGCTATATGTGCGAATTCATGTCCTAAAATAGCTGCTATTTCATTGTCATATATATTATTAACGAGCATTCCTTGATGCACTGCAATTGTTCTTAGACCTATTGCAAAAGCATTGATATCATCATCGTCGTAAACAAACAATTTAATATCCTTAGACAAATTTGGAGACTCAGTTATAGCTCTCTTATATACCTCGTTATAAATAGGCATTAACCGTCGCGCCTCCGCTTCGTTAGGCTCCCTTAAATTTAAAACAATTTTTCTATACCACCAGTCTCCAACCGATGTATATAATATACCTATTGAACATATAAATATAAGCAATGTAATTCCTAATCCTAGTGCATCATCATTTACAAATATGCTTACAAAAAAGAAGGAAATAACAAAATTAATTAGTAACGAAATAATTAGTCCCGTATTTACAACTTGAAACTTCATACACTCTCCTCCATTCTTTATTTACTCTTTATGCGAATTTCGCTCATCCGCAAAGCTAATTCATTATTAGCTTTCAGTAAAGGTTCAAAAAAATCTTTATACAAGCTGGCCGTCTCCGGGGTTTGTAAAATCATATCAATAATACGTTCTATTTGCTTCCTATAGCTTTCTATAGAAGCTAGTATATCTGTACGTATCTCCTTATTCTCATTTCTCTGCTCCAATAACCACCTATTAAAACTTTTAGCTTGTGCTTGTATCTTTAGAATTTCTACTTTAGAAAGTTGGCGTGTATTGTATATCTTTGATATGCTTTCTAAAGCATCTAAAGGATTAAAGGATGTGACAATACCAATCTCATCCATAACTTATTCATCCTCCACAGAAAATTTGTTGCAACACGGAACTTATTCTACGAACGGTCATAAAATATTCCTCATCAAACTTGTCGTCTCGTAGCACGACATTCCGTATGCTATCAGCTAATTGTTCTAAAAAGAATCGAGATAAGCGATTGGATTTCTTAATTTTCAAGTAATTTCTCAATAAAAAATCAACATTTTTTGTATCTTCAACAATAATTTCTATATTTTCTTGCATCTTTATCAAAATCTGCTTCATATCACTATGCAAAAAATTAGATACTATCCGATACTTTACTGCCTCATCAAAATAAGAACAAAAACTATCTTCATTTTCTACATCAATTCTGAAGTAATACTTCATTGCTTGCTGATATACTAAAACTGATAACTGTTCATTGGTTAAATTGGTTAACCCACAAAAAATCTGTTTTTGCATGGTCGCATTTTCATGCTGAGTTTGAAGTGCAACTTGTGCATTCTTTTTTATTAAATAATTATCACTAACCGCCTTATCGAAAGCATTAATGGCACCTTGAATTTCGGTCAATAACTGATAATTCGCATTAATATCATTTGCAAACATCATATTTGTCATATACGTTGCATGATGCTTACGGCCTACATCACTAATCGACTTGTTTATAGCTTTAATATCATTGCTACGAGCATACTTAAATACCTCTGCGAATTTTCCCATCCCGCCCCTCCGATCCGCAACGATTAACTTGTTTTAAAGGGAACGCTATGAATTATTGCATCCTCACGCCATTTCGAGATAGGCATTCTAATCGGCAATCTCACCTACAAAGTTATAAACAATACGGACTTTCTGCACCTTTTCACCGTCAACGACTTCAACTGCACTGATAATAATTTTATCAATCAGTCGATTTAAGATTGCTTCGTCCAATTCCTTAATGGACGCATATTCCCGGATTTCTCCGATAAACCGGCGCACATCGTCCTCCGTGTCGCTGGCGGATCGCAACTCGTCCGTGATTGCCTGCATCCGGGCCTTGTTGTCCGCCTGCTCCTGTTCCAGAGTTTCAGTCATGCGGAAAAACCGTTGCTCGGTCAGGATACCCTTGGTCTTATCAGCGTACAGGTTCATGAACATCTCGTCGATTTCCTGGTTGCGCTTCGCAAGAGCGTCCTGCTCCTTTTTCAGACTTTTTTCGTCAATGGAATACCTCTGCTCCAGCCGACGGGTCAGCCGCCCATAGAACGCTTCTGCATCCTGCAAAGCCATCTTGCCATGCTCCATGATGTCCGACAGCACAAGATTGTAGAGGTCACGGGCTTCAATCTTATGGCTGGTGCAGGCGTTTTTCCCCAGCCGATTATAGGTCTGGCAAATGTAATACGCCTTGTCAATCGATTCCCGCATTTCTCCGGTGAAGCGGTTCTTCCCGGTTCTGCCGACTTTCTCATAGCGTACCTGCATGGATTTCCCGCAGGTGGCACAGTAGACGAGGCCGTGGAACAGATTATAAAAGGGGCAGCTATTCCCCTGCATGATGGGCGGGCGGCGGTCAATCAGCTTTTGCACCCTATCCCATTGCTCCCGACTGACAATAGCCTCGTGACAATTCTCAATAATCTCCCACTGGTCACGAGGAATAAAGTTCACCGTATTGGAGCGAATGGCCTTTTGGTGGCACTTGCAAACCACATGATCGCCCTTGTAGACCGGATTACGGAGCATCTTTCCAATCACCGAACCGCTCCACGAATAATAGCGGACTTCGGATTCCACAGGCTCTTTAATGCGTGTAATCGGGATTTTGCACTCTAACAGGTGCTTAGCAATCTTCATCGTGCCGTACCCGTTCAGTGCCAGATCAAAAACCAGCTTGACGGTGGGGGCAGTTTCCGGATCGATAATCAGATGCCCATGATCGTTGGGATCACGCATAAGACCGTAAGGAGTGGGACCGCCCAGGAATTTTCCCTGCCGGGAGCGAGCCATCCAACCCGCCAAAACTTTCTTGGAAATATCCCGGCTATACATATCGTTTAAGATATTTTTGAAGGGAGTAATGTCCATCTCCTGCCGGTTCAGACTGTCCACGCCATCGGTAACAGCAATATAGCGGACATTATGGCGCGGGAAAAAGATTTCGATGTAGCTGCCAGCCTCGATGTAGTTCCGGCCCAGGCGGGAAAGGTCTTTCGTGATTACACATTTGACTTTTCCGGCCTCAATGTCGGCAATCATCCGCTGGAACGAAGGGCGATTGAAATTGCGGCCTGTGTAACCGTCATCAACGTAGTATTCGTAATCCAGCAGACCATTTTTCTCGGCAAAGTCACGAAGCAGGGCCTTTTGATTACTGATGCTCATGCTCTCATTTTCCCGCCCGTCCTCAATGGACAACCGACAGTACAGAGCGGTGACGGACGGGGCAGATTTATTCTTCCTGTTCATTGGTAATCTCCTTAATGAACAGGGACACGATATGGTCATGATACCATGCTTCGGCAAATTTTTCAACAGGCATTTTTCCCACGCTCCTTCTTTTCAAGCCAGGATTCAAACTGACCGCTAGCCTGAGATTCAATGGCTTGCTCAAAAGCAGCCCTCATGCTTTGACTGCCGCTATATTCGCGGGTCACAATGAACCGGGGCTTGTCCTTGGCCTTGGGTGTAGCGGGTTTATCCTGTTGGGCTTTTTTCATAGGCAACTCCTTTCAGTCCATCAAATTTTTCAGCCGCGCCAGCTTGTCCTGCGCCGTAGCCTTACGGAAGTTCTCACCAGAGAAGCGAATGGGGGCGCACATTTCCAGCAGGCGGTCATAGATACGGGCATGGGCGGTATCCTGGGGATGCTGCAAATCTTGGAGGGGAATGTTGGTGGTGACGATTAGCGGCTTCTTACTGCGGTAGCGGCTGTCAATCACGTTATAGACCTGCTCCAATCCGTACTCCGTCCCACGCTCCATGCCGAAATCGTCAATGATAAGCAGCAGGGCGCGGCAAAGCTGGGATATGTACTCATTGCGACCCTCGAAGCTGGCAGTCAGATCATTCAGAATCAACGCAAAATTGGTCATGCGAACGGTGATCTCACGCTCCATCAGCGCATTTGCGATACACCCTGCGAAGTAGCTTTTCCCGGTGCCGACGCTCCCCCACAGCAAATATCCGATATTCTCCGCCAGCATGGTATCCCAATGCTCGACATAGAAATGGGCGTGTTTCATCTGCGGGCATTTGCCGTTGTCATTAGCGAACGTCCACTCGTGCATAGCCGGATCGGTGAAGCCCTGGCGCTTCAAATCTGCCACAATCTGTCGGTGACGGCGGACCTCCTGCTCCGCTGTTTCTCGGTCGATGCGTTCCTGCTCACACTGGCAGGGGCAGGGGAGCAGCCGTCCCTCCAACGGCGGCTTGTCCATGCGAAACTGCTTGGGAGTGCGGCACTTCCCGCAGTACAAAAGCCCATCCGCCCCGGTGTAGTCTCCTGGCTCCAACTTGGTCACGGTCATTCGCTTCACAATGCTGTCAAAATCATTCATAGGCTATCGCCCTCCTCGTAAGTGTAATCTGGTATGCTTTTGCCCTTGCGCCTATCCTCCGCTGCCCAGCGGCGAATGGTGGCGGCATGGTTCTGGTAGGTCTTGCCCGTGGATGCCATGTACTCGGACAGCTTCTCCACATACTGCTGCCAGAGGTCGGGCAACTCCGCTTGCAAATCGGCCATCTCCGTATCCGAAAGGAAAACATTCTGATAACGGCCTCGCGCGCAGGCGTTCTCACTTACTCTACTCAAGTTATTCTTCAAGTTACTACTACCTATTTTATTAGGGGCCAGTTTTCTGGCTATCTGACGGCCAACTTTTTGGCTATCAGCAGGCCAATTTTCTGGCCGTTTGACAGCCAGTTTTTTGTCCATAAGGTGGTCAATATCCTGGCTGTCTGGCTGCTTCACATAGATGCGATTCGGCATCCCATTCCCACAGCGCCGCCGCTCGATCAGCCCCGACGTTTCCAATTCGGTCAATGCGTTCTTGACGGTTGAGGGGCCTTTGTCCACCAGATCGGCAATCTTGTTGAGCGGAAAGACGATGTAGATATTTCCATCCTCGTCTGTCCAGCCATTAGCGCGGGAAAGGTTGGCTCTGTCCAACAGAACGGCATATAGAACTCTGGCGGTCTGCGTTAAATCCACATCCAGGAGGAACCGGGGATAGGGCAGATATGGGAGCAGTTTGCTATCTTTTTTCATGTAGTCTGCGATAGGTTTCACCTCCTGGCCTTGTTGCACCGTTGAGGGCCTTCCGGGGTGCTGGATGGGAAAAGTATCAGCCCCCCTATTGACCAGCACCCGGAAAGCCTTGCAAATCAACGCCTTTTTCGTGCCTAAAGCGTTACATATCAGCCCTATGTCGGCGTACTCGGTCACGGGTCTTACGCCGCCGCTCCTGTTCAGCACATTCCGAACAGTATTTTGCCCGGTTGGATTTTGGCACAAAGTAGCTGCCGCAAATGGCGCAGGGTTTCATGCGGTCACGGTAGAGCAGGGCGGCGCACAGGGCAACGTCCAGCGGCAGGACGGCGGCACGAAACCATTTGCAGATCAGCGAGTAAGCGATGCTCTGCGGGCAGACACATTCCTCGCCATTGTCTAACAGCAGACAGTTCCCGCAGTCATAATTGCAGCAGCTATGTACCAGCCGCCGCGCCGTCCGGTACTGCTGGTAGTTCATGTGGACAATCACGGCTCGTTCTCTCCTGCTGGTAACTTGATGTAGATGTGATAGGGAGTGTGGAGGGCTATCAGTTTCTTTTCCACCAGCCCTACGGCCTCCAACTCTCGCAGAGACTGCGCCACGGTGCTGGGGGTGCGGTCGATAATCTCCGCAACGGTCTTGTTGTAGAACGCCAGATACCGCCGCCCATGCTTATCCACGTTACCCTCGCCGTTCACCGTCATGTCCAGCAGGATGCAGTAGACCTCTTTCGTAATCAGCCGCAGGTCCATCCCCAGCAGAAACCGGGGATAGGCCAGATAAGGCGGCAGGGTGGAGCTGGCGGTAATGTAATCAGTTTTCATGTTCATTCTCCATTTCGTGTCGGATTTCATGTACCTTCTCGAAAAATTCTTTGATTGCGGTCGTGACAGAATACGCACTATTGCCCAATGCGTCAAATTGGGAAATTGACATTCCGGCGAAAATGCCTGCCCGGTGATGAAGGGATTCGATACCGGAAACATAGCGGGAGCAGAGAGACGTAAACTCTCTCAAAGCCGCTTCGCCGTCCATCATCCCCTGCTTCTTCGGCGTGGGCGGTGCTATGGTCAGAACAGCAGCGGCCTCCGCCTGCTGGTCAGGGGGCAGTCTGGAAATTTTCAGTGCGGCCCCTTTGGTGATTTTATCGCCAGCATCCCGGATGGTTTTCTTGGCCTCCGGGGTCAGATTGGCAGCGGTCTGGACAAGCCGCTCAACGGTGCGTTTGCTGATTCCCAGCTTATCAGCAGTATCCTCCGAAAAGGGCTTTGCCGCTAAAACCGTCAATTTGTCGTTTTTAGCTGTCTGACCATTTCGCTGGCCTTGGCGCGTCTCCGGGTGGATGGCTTCATAGAGTTCTTTCCGGCGCAGAAGCAGATCGCCCAACTCACGATGGGACAAACCAGCCCGAACAAAGTTCTCGTCAATCTCGGCCAGTTCCGCTTGCAGGCCATCCGCATCGCTGACGGTACACTCAATTTCCGTCCAGCCCAGCAGCTTCACCGCCTCCAACCGATGCAGGCCAGCAATAAGCGTGTTGTCCTGGGTAACAGTGATGGGATTCATCAGGCCCACAGCGGCGATACTCCGGGCGAGTTCTTCCACATTCCTCTGCTGGGTATCCCGCCGCCCTGGATTGATTTTGATTTCACTGATTTTGATTTGCATAATGATTGCCCTCAATGCGAAAATACCGCAATAATCCGGTTGAGCATTTCCAGATCGGGGCCGTTAAGATGCTCCCCCAGTCTGCGGAGGAAAGAGATTTCCGCAGAGTTCAGCGAACGGCGGTCAAGATGAAACCACTCCGCCACTCTAACGCCGCCATGACCGCCCTGGACGGTTTCAATCGGATAGGAGCAGGTCAGCACTACAATGTCTCGGCGAATTGTCCCGGTGCTGACGTTAAACTCATGCGCTAAATTTCCGTATGTATCATGCCGCCGGAGGCACAAAGCCTCCAAAATCTTCTGGCGGCGTTCCCACGGGTTCAGGTCCATTTTTCAAAAACTCCCTTTGGTAAAATTGATGATTTATCGTTCTTGCTCTTTCTGCTGGTGCTGTCCTTCATGAGCCAGACGGTCAGCGGTCTTACGGAGATTTTCAACAGCCTTGATTTCATCCCGCATGGCATACATTTTCTGATAATCTGCGTCCTTTTGTACCGTCAATTTTGCAGCTTCGGCCCGCCACGCTTTGGACGTGATCGCCTCACCGGATTCTTTCAGCGATTTCAGAAAATGGGCGGCAGCGTCAAAGTCTGCTAACTCTGCTCTATGCTCCTGCTGGTATTTCTCCCGCTTACCCGGTTTCACCTTGTCCAACTTCTGGCGGATGGGCTTGTACTTCTCGTACTGCGCCCACATTTCCAGCCGTTCATCCAGGACAGCAAGACGGCGTTCCGCGCCGACAATCTGCCCACGGAGATCGTAATAATCTTTGTTCATGGCAGAGACTTTTTCATAAAGTTCCTGCATGGAATTGATGCCGTTGCCCTGCAAAAATGCCAGCAGTTTCGCGTTCTCTTGCAGAGCCTTAATCTTACCGGAACGGGAACGGGCTTTGTTGCTGTTGACCTTGGCCTGGGCTTCATAAAGCCGGGCCACAAGGCTGCCGCCGTCCTGGGGCTGTTCCGCCCCAGCCTGCTCTTTCGTCCAGTTGTAAATCCGGGTAATGCGGGCCTTGATTTCCTTCAGCAGCTTGTTGTCGGCGGCGATCTGGCGGTTAATATCTCCTTTCTCCGTCTGGATGCCCCGCCGTTCCATCTGACTGGCGGCAACGCCCATGTGAATGGAAGGGATTTTTTCAATGCCCTGACGCTTGTAACTGCGGTGGTCAATGCGCTCTGGTCGGCCTGCGGCTTCTAACGCTCGGTTCGCATAAGCGGCCCACGCCGCCCGCCACTTCTCGGCGTTCTCCCGATTGTTCCAGTCGATGGTGTCCTCCCGGTGATTCTTCCAGCCGCCTTTGCCATCCGGGATGCGGTTGCCCTGGCTGTCCAGATCGTAAACCTTGCGGCACTTCGGCCCCCACTTTCCATCAGGCCGGAGGGGCCGGATCGTCAGCAGGATATGAGCGTGGGGATTGTCGGTCCCCTTGTCGTGAATGGCAAAGTCAGCGCACATTCCGGCATCAACAAAATTGTCTTTGACGAAAGCCCGGACTAGGGCCAACTGTGCCGCCGGTGACAGTTCCACGGGAAGGGCAACTTCGATTTCGCGGGCAAGCTGGGCGTCGCTGGATTTCTCAATCTGCTCCACAGAGTTCCAGAGCGTAGAGCGGTCTTGAAACTCTGGCGGGGCGTGGGCGGGGAGCATGATTTCCGTATGGACAACACCGGGCTTATGCGTGTAGTCGTGGGTCTTGCCGTCCCACTCATTTGTCAACTTCTCGCCGCTCCGGTAGGCGGCAGCAGCGACAGCCGAACGGCCTACACTCCGCTTGATGATTTGAATGGGACAGTGAAAAATTGCTATCGGTTCATTCTCCTTCCTGCTGGTAAAAATCAGGGGTTTGGGGGCGGCAGCCCCCATCGCGTCCGCAGGACGCAACAGCCCCCGGCAGGGCGCACGACACCGGAACGGTGTATAAGTGCGCCGTTCTCCGAACGGACTATTCCCCGTCCCCGGCGTTCTGCGCCTTTTCGGTCAATTCCCTCGCTCCCGGCAGGCGAGACAGGTCGATTAGGAAGGCTTTGAGCGGTTCACCGTCCATGCTGGCGGTGAAGGGGAACACGCCCTCCATAATTGCGCCGTGAACGATCAGGCGGTGGTTCCGGGCGTGGCGCTCCAGATCGCGCTGCTTGTTCAGAATTATCTTCTGCTGGTTCTGAAGCTGGGCAATCTCTTTCTCCGCTTTGATCTTCTGCTGCAACAGGGATTCTTTCTTGTCCATGATGGAATAACCTCCTTCTGCCAGGGAACAAGCTAGCGCTTGTCCCCTGGCGGTGATAGAGCAAATGCCCCTCACTTGGTAAGCCTCAAAACAGCCCGCTGTCAGGGTGATTTGAGAAAAATTTTAGAAATTTTCTGCGGACGGCCTGGATGCTCTCATAAACGGATTCCCTGGAACAGCCCTGCATCATTCCAATCTCCGTATAACCGAAACCGTCCAGCGCAAACAGCAAAAACCGTTCCCGCTGAATTGCTGTGCAGGTGTCCAAAATAGACAGCAGCAGGGCCAGAGTTTCCCGCTGACATACAATGTCCTCTGGGGTGTACTGGCAGGGCAAAAGGCCCTCGGCAGCGACTATGTACTCGTCAAATTCTCGGCTGTCCCAATGCCGCCGCCGTTCGTGGGAAAGATTCTCGGCCTTGCGCCGTCCTGCGTCCATGTACTCCGCTACCTCTGCGCTGACCTCAACAACCGTCATGCGCCCGTTGATCTTGATGGTGATCTCCATCGTGTTGTCCTCCTGTTCAGATTTGGGTTTTGCGGAATCTGAACAGGGGGCGGGGAGCGGCACCGGAGTACGATGCCGCGACTAAGCAACAGAAATGCACCTGTCTGAAAGATGCAGACAGGTGCATTGGAATTGAAACAGCTATTTAGATGATTGGACAGTTCATACTCATGGATGGAATATTCCTCGGCGGTGGCTTGGCTTTTTTTGACGGTGCGGCTTCTATCTGGTATGATCGAATGGTTATATACCTCATGGCGGCTGCCTCCTATCAGCCGCCAGTCCCACAAACAATCGAACGGCGGCTTTCATCTCCGAAAACCGCCGTCCGATTTGGTATCATGTAAATTGGGCGCAGGAAATTAGCTGCCTCGACCAACGGTTTTTTTCTTTCCCCGTTGGGGGCAGGCAAGTCCTGTAACAGCAGAACTGATGTGCGCTAATCGGTCTGCTGTGCTTTTTCTTTCAGCTTTTGAAATGACAGGTCGCTGATTGCGTGTTCTATCTGGTGGGCGTCTTGCTCTGCTGTTTCCTGATCGACACCAGCAGCGATTAGCTGCTCCATGAAAAATTGGCGGCGTTCATAAATCTTTTCAGCAACTGTTCGTCCTTTATCGGTCAAACAAAGACAGCCGTTTTCATCTATGACCAGAAATCCGCCAGTCCGCAGGTTCTTTACCGCATGGCTGACACTTGGTTTTGAATATCCCATATATCCGGCAAGGTCAACCGATCTGATGCTCCCCCTTTTCTGGTGAAGCATCAAAATGGCCTCTAAATAGTCCTCCGAGGATTTACCTAATGTCAGGTCAGTTCACCCCCTTGTGGATATGCAGGTGTTTCTACAGTTAAAGCACGATTGATTTTGATTGCAAAAATGAAGGTAACTGCGGTTGTCAGCAAGTCGGCTGCTGGTTGAACCCAAATGACCCCAGACAACTGGAACAGCCGAGGCAGTATGTAGATCAGCGGCAGGAAGAAAATTCCCTGTCGGCTCAAACTCAACAGTCCACCCACCAGACTTTTTCCGATGGAGAGATAAAGGCTTGCATATACCATCTGAAAACCAAAGGTGATAAACAGAACTGCGTTCAGCCGGAGGGCCTTGCCTGCCAGATTTACCATTTCTGCATCGGTTCCAAAAATGGATACGATTGGTTCTGCAAAGGCAAAGAGTACGATAGCCGCGATCATGCCGAATGTTGTAGACCAAATCAGACAAAGGCGGATGGCCTTTTTCAGCCGGTCAAATTGCTTGGCACCGTAGTTATATCCGGCAAACGGCTGGAACCCTTTCAAGAAACCAAAGACAATGTAAGTCCCGACGGTCATAATACGGATCACAGCCCCCATTGCCGCCACGGCGTAGTCCCCATAAGGCTTTGCCGCGCTGTTGGTAAGTCCCATAGACGCGCTGGCAAGAAGCTGGAACAGAAGCACAGGAATACCGATTTTCAAAATCTCGCCCAAAAGCTGGGGTGAAAGACGGATATTCCGAAGCGACAGCCGTAGAACCCCTTGCTTTGTTGCTATGTACCCAATATAAAGGGCCATGTTGACGCCCAGCGAAATCACCGTGGCGATAGCCGCGCCCTCAATGCCCCAATCCAGGGCATAAATCATAATCGGGTCTAAAATGATGTTGATGATACTGCCGGTGAGCATAGAGATCATGGTGAACCGGGTAGCACCCTGCGCCGTCAGAAGGTTGTTCATTGTGACGGTAAACACATTGATGATGGAGCCAGTCACATAGATTTGGGCGTAGGCTCTCGCATAGGGCAAAATCGTGTCGGTCGCTCCCAGCGACATCAGCACAGGGTTGAGGAATACCATAATCCCTGCGATAATGACCGCTCCTACAAAAATGCTGGCAAAAAGAGCGGTGGAGGCGGTTCGATTGGCTTCTGCGTTATCTCCCTTTCCAAGTAACCGGGAGATATAGGACGATGCTCCGGCCCCAAACATCATCCCCAAGCCAATGACGATCTGTACGATGGGAAATACAACAGACACCGCCCCCATCTGGCTCATGCCCAGGCCGCTCACAAAATAGGCGTCGATGGCGTTGTAGAGTGCGGAGATCAGCATACCGATCATGGTCGGTATGCCTAACTTCATCAACGAGGCCGCTACCGGCTCGTCCCGCATGATGCTGATTCGGTTGTTGCTTTGCTGGTTCATTTGTTGTCCTCCTGATTTTTGGATTTATTTCGACGGTGGGAACCATATCGCTCCCGCCGAAGAATACTTTTGATGATTGTACGGTATTGAGGATTTTCGCTCTCTAATTCCATTTCAATCTCCCGACAAATGACTTCCTCGCTTTTTTGCAGTTCAGCAGGATAGAGAAGATCGAGTGAAATTGTGGTATAGTCGCCGCTTTCAATCAGCCGGAAATGGTCTATGCTTACCTTGCCGCTGTACTTTTGCAGAACAAATTTGACTTTATCCCGCAAATATGCCGTCAACCCATCGTCATCTATGAGATAGTCCACTTGGATGAAACAGTCACAATGAAACTGCTGGTATAAGGCGCAGGATATTTCGTGAATTGCGTTGTAAAGCTGTTCGCTGTCTTTTCTGTACCCCTCAATTCGCAGGGAGATCACAAAATAGCCGAACCCATAATCATGCACCATCAGATTCCGTACTGCCGCAATTTCCGGGTATGTTTTGACAGTCCGCAGAACGTCGTCAATAATACTCTGGTCGGTTGCCTGGCCCATGACCCGCCCCAGCACTTCCCAAAGGCTTTTTGTCCCCGCAATCACAATAAAGGCAGATACCAATACGCCACAGTAGCCGTCAATCTGCCAGCCTGTCATATGGCTGATTACTGTTGAGAGCAAAACCGCTCCTGTAGCGGCGGCATCGCTGATACAGTCCGTGGCAGTTGCTTTCAGCGTTTCAGAATTTGTAACCTTTGCAAACTGATGGTTGTAAAAATACATATAGCCTTTTACCAAGATGGACAGCGCCAGGATGATTACGGTTGCTACGCTGAATAACGGCGTTTGAGGGTGGAGGATGGATTGGAGAGAAGTATGGATTAGCTGGCCTCCCATCAGCACCACGGCAAGGGATGCAAAAATCCCCATGATCCACTCAAAGCGTCCATGACCGAACGGGTGGGTACTTCCCCTGCCATACCTCGCGATCTGAAACCCTAAAAGCGTCATAAGTGAAATTCCTGCGTCTGACAGGTTGTTAAATCCGTCCGCAGATATGGCAACCGACCGACTGAAAAACCCGGTCATGATTTTTGCCGTGCACAAGAGCAGATTCAGGATAATGCCTGCGATGCTGGACAGTGAGGCATACGCTTTTTTTACTGCGGTGTTGGATGTGTTCGGCTTTTCTTTGAAATACAGCTTGATTAGTTGAGCCATCATAGGCTGTTCCTCCTTTAATTTTGAACGATAGTTCATTATTGTTCAATAAAAAAAGGAACCGGTCTAAAGACCGATCCCCGACAAATACATTTTGGATAATTTGTGTAAAATCATAATCGCCCATTCCTTTCCCTTGTAGTGATACATGATCTGCATGAGGCCATCCACAAAATTGTTTGCAATAATGTGGATGAAAACTGCGTCGGCGGAGTTGTCGTCCCGATGCTCCAACAAATGCGCTTCTATATCTTGGACAAAACGTTCCTTTTCGCATTCATACTTTGTGCCGCCGCTCTTGTCGATCAGGATGATAAATTCTTTCCGATGGGCAAAGAGGTTTAGCAAGCATTCTGTTTCCGCCTTGCTTAACCCATAGATTTCTGTGTTGCTGTGTTTGCTTTCGTTTGCTTCGCCAGCGGTCAATACCCGCTCCCAATCATACAGCACAGGACGGAGGATGGCATCAAACAAATCAGCCTTGTTCTTGTAGTAAGAATAGATAAGGCCGGTAGGGATTTGCGCCTTGGCCGCAATATTACGCATAGCAGCCAGTTTGTACCCTCTATCAAAAAATTCATCTAAAGCCGCAGCAAGAATTTTCTCCCGTATCTCGTCTTTCAATACCTGTGCCATAGCGCCCTCCAATATTGAATTTATGTTCAATTATAATCGGGAGTGTAGATTTTGTCAAGTCCTTTTTTACGTCCACAAATAATATGAATTATTTTAGCTACTCAATAGAACTATATAGACATATTCAAAGCAAAAGAGGAACGGTAGAATGTAACAGGGTGATATGAATATGGCAAAAAGGCCAGTACCACGATATGACTTTAAGGCTTTTGGGGCGGCAATCAAAGCGGCGCGGCTGGAACGTAAAGAGAGCCGGAAAAAGGTATGTGACGAGATGTACTTATCCCCGCGCTATCTTGCCAACATTGAGAACAAGGGCCAGCACCCAAGTCTGCAAATCTTTTTCGAGTTAATGCTGCGCTACAACATATCGGTTGACCAATTCCTTTTAGAGCGGCCCACAGGAAAGAATACCCAGCGCCGTCAGCTTGATGCTCTGCTGGATGGTATAAACGATAACGGGCTGCGGATCGTGACTGCAACAGCAAAAGAAATCGTGCAGATTGAACAGGCCCAACCAAACGGACAGGAGGACGCTTGACCGCGCCCTCCTGTCCCGCTCTGCCGCTATTGGCCCATGCACTTTGCCCGGAGCAAATCACACTGACGTTTTATCTCCGCAGTTTCCTGTTCGGTCAAATCCCGCTCATTGTCGGTTATCTGATCTTCCATAAAACTTGCGTAAGCGTCCAGCAGGCTGTCCAGCAAAACCTCCGGCGTGGCCATATGCTCCGCACTATACCAAGTACTCCGCGCAGGTTCCCAAGCCATTAACGCATAACCGTGTTTAGTGAACACAACTTCATAGAGCGGGTCTTGCTGAAGGTAATCATCGAAAATTGCAAGCACTTTCTCAAATGTCAGCATCAAATCTCCCCCTAAACATAAATCAAATCTGCCATAATGATTTCTTCCACTCTGGCCCGGCAATTATTCATCAGCCCTACCCACGCCATCTGGTCAGAGGCTTTCAATTCCTCGGTCACACCAGCGGCCTCCATCATCTGCGGGAGCATCCTGTCCATCCACTCCTGGGCGGTATCGTCAATGTCCAGCAGGTGGGCGGTGAGTTTTCCACTGCCTGCCAGTTCCCGCCACAGGTCATGCTTGTGTTGCTTCAAGTAGCTGCGCCGCAGACTGCCATACTTGCCGACTGTCCTGACCGGCTCTGCCGATTCGGGGTCTAGTGCCAGATCAGGGATGTAGTAGTCGCCTACTTTCGTATAGGTTAATTCTGCCATAATGAACCTCCTTGTGTTCAAGTCCCATTGTCCTATTCTTTCCACGAAAAGTCCAGTTGATCGTGTCCCTGTTCGTGAATTTTTGTGGGCAACTGAACTCGTCACAAGGTATTATGGCACATCTTTTCCGAGTTTCTGGTAATTTACCCCCATGCTGCGCTGGCTTCCCCGCGTGTCGGAGGTGTTGAAAAGGTCGATGGTTTCCTTTCCCAGCGTTTCCGAAATCTCTTTCAGGGTGCTGCGCTCCTTGCCGCCCAAAAACAGGACGCAGGAGCAGTTGCCGATGATGGTTTCCGCATGGTCTTTGTAGACGGCCTTTAACTGGCTCTGCGTCTGCACCACGATATGGGCGGAAATCTCGCGGCTTCGGATAACGGAAATCAGGTGCTGGAAGTTGGGGATTTTCTGGTTGGCAAACTCGTCCAGCAGGCAGGTAACATGGGTTTTCAGTGCGCCGCCGTTTTCCAGCGCCTTGTCGCACAGGACGTTGAACATTTGCGTATAAACCATCGCAGAAAAGAATAATGATAATAAAAGCAATAAGTTTAGCACTTGTTTTAGTTATTCCAAAATCCTCCCACGACAGAAATGACAATATTATTGATAATATGCTGAATAAACTACTAGAAACCGCAAAACAAACCTTCCATATAACGGAATTTTATATGAAACTTTTAGCTGTTTTTCTGTATAATCTTCCATGAATGAAACAATTCGATGTTCTTCCCATTCTCTTTTTCGAATTAATTTTGTTGCAACTATTTCTTCATATATCCATGGTGATAAGGTATGATTTCTTATATTTATGCTATCTTCTATTTTAGGAACTGAGTTTTCTGTATTAATAAAGAAAACTACCTCTGCTTTGTCAATCGCATCAAACATAGCAACCGAAAGCATTGCATGAACATGACTTGTTGATAAGTTTCTTTTTTATAATCATAAGTATCTTCATTTATATCACTTATACAATATTCATCGTCAATTGCTTTTAAAAGTTTATCAGCACTTCCCCATATCACTTCATCCAGATAAACATTTATTCCCATGTTTTTTTCTAACCACCCAGCCAATAAAATGCAAATTTAGCATCATTATGAGAATGCAATTAAAATACATCAGTCTTTATACATTTAAACCATGTTTTTGATAATTCAGTCCCGTCAATAATTCCTTCTGAAACATGTTCCTTTAAAATATCAACTACATTATCATGTAGATACTCTAATCTTTTCTTTCCTCTATTTTCATATTCTGCTATCTTTTTTCATCCATTAAACAAAAATCATTTTCATCTAATATAAGATTAAATCCTCTATACATTTAGCCCCCTCAAGTACTTTTTATATAATCTGTCTACAATTCATCTTACTATATCAGTATTTATCAAAGTGCATTTTTAAGAAAAACAGCTTGGGAATCTCGTTTTAAGATTCCCAAGCTATCAGATTTACTTATGCGCTTCTATCAGCTTTCAGTTGTTTAACTTCCTCAAGAGAAAGTCCTGAAATATTAACGATTTCCTCTAAAGCATATTTGCCAGCCGCCAACATACGGAGCGCAACTTCTTTCATTCCCTCTTTCAATGTCTGATTCCTCATATCTTCCATAGCACGGCACATAATCTCGATTCCCTCCTTGCTCTCTTTGAAAAATCTCACCCTGTCCGCCAGTGTCCCATAGTACATATCCGCTGCGTCTGTGCAGGAGAAGTCATGCATTAACTTCCCGATTGGCGTATCTCCACGGTAAGCGCCATTTACATACAGTATGTGCGAACCGTCCTCAAATCTTTCCCCGGTTCCTAAAAAGCACCGCTCAATCGGATAGAGCGGCAGCCCTTTTCCCATTACGTCATTCTCTGTGATAAAGATTACCCACGTTTCCGGCAGCTTGTCGAAGTCCTCGCCTTTCTTCAAAAGGTTTGCGTCCATCATGCTGCTGTTGTACCTTGCCCTTTTTCTCCCGGCTCCTTTGTCGGAGCGCTGTACTTCTACATTCAGTTTTGCCCCTGTGCTGTCCGTAGCCAGGATATCCAGCCTCACTGAACGGTTCAGCAGGTTCTCCACAAATACCTGGGTGCGGACGTCCAGCACCTTTAAATCCGGCTTTTCCAGAACAATCTGCAATACCAGTTCTATGCTTGCCGTATCTCCCTCAAAACACTTTGTGAGGAAATCATCATCAAGCAGGCGAAAACCTCTTAGCCTCTGTAAATCTTCCTGATGTTTCTGGTCTATCTGTTCCGTCACTGTCAATCTTCCCACCTGCTTTCCCTTCTGTTTTCGTATCTCCATACTACCATAAACCTCCTGATTTTACAAGCCGGGAGCCAGCGCATTTCTGAATCCCGGCCTGTTTCCGTTATCGCTTTTTTACATCTGCTGTATCTCATTTTTCAGCATACGCTTGATTTTGTCGCTCATGGTTTCCCTGCTGGTCTTACTGAAATGAACCCTCACAATGTAGGTAGTCCGGCCAATCTTCTTCACCAGTGCGGGAGCGTCCTTAGCCGGTGTCGTGGTGGTAATGTCCTCTGTGATTTTCTCGCTGCCCATAAATCCTCCTTTTCATGCAATCAGTTTATGCTATTCCTTCCTCACAATCTCCTTCGCCGCCGCTTTGGTCGCCCTGGCTCCTTCCTCCCGGAAGTTCTTACCGGAAAAGAGAACCGGCGCACACCGTTCCAGTATGCGGTCATAAATCCTTGCGTGGGCAAGGTCTGGCGGGTTCTTGATTTCTTCCAGTTTCAGGTTTGTCGTGACAATCAGCGGCTTCTTACTCCGATACCGGCTGTCAATGACGGTGAACATCTGCTCCATGGCATACTCGGTATTCCTTTCCACGCCTAAATCGTCAATGACAAGCAGGCTGTAATCGTCCAGGCTGGCGATAAAGGCCGCCCTGTCCTCGGCAAACACGCCGGTCAGCCGGTTCAGGATAGACGGGAAATTTGTCATCAGTACCGGCACGTCACGGTCAAGCAGGGCATTGGCGATACAGCCGGCAAAAAAGGATTTCCCGGTTCCCACGTCACCAAAGAGCAGAAGGCCGGTATTGTCCCGGTATGCCTCCTTCCAATGCTCCACATAGGCGTGTGCTTTCTCCATGACGGGATTCTGGCCGTTATCATTGGCAAAAGTGTAATCATAAAGGTATCTGTCCTGAAGCCCCTGTGCCTTCCGGCGTTTGACACGCTCCATGCGTTCCCTCTGTTCCTCCATGGCTTTCCGTTCCTCCTGCGCCTTCTGCTGGCAGGGGCAGAGGCAGCGGGGCATGAAATAGCCGGAGCCTCCGAACCTCGGCACGACAGTCTGGCGGCTGCCACGGCATTTCTTACAGTGGATAAGCCCGTCAGCCGGTTCTATGTATTCGTCCCCGGCAAGTTCCATATCCCCGGCGGCCCGGTCAATGGCCGCCCGGACTTCTGCGGTAATCTCTATCATATGGTTTCTCCTTCCTCTACGCTGTAATCACGGTTCCGGGCAGGCGGTTCCTCCTTCTTTTTGTCGGCGTTCGCCCAGCGCCGGATTGTGGCGGCATGGTTTTTATATCCTTTTCCGCTGGATTCCATGTACTCGGACAGCCGCTCAATGTACTGTTCCCAAAGAGAGGGGAGTTCCGTCTGGAGTTCTGCCAGTTCCGCAGAAGATAGAAACACATTCCGGTATCTCCCATAGGCGTGTGCCATATCTCCCTCTCTATTCTCTATACTCTTATCTCTAATCTCTTTATCTCTATACTCTAATATAGGCGGACATTTGTCCACCCGGCCATTGGACGGACAAATGTCCGTTTCCCCGGACGGGAGCAGGTTCTGGCGTTTCAGCCTCATGCGCTCCTTTTTCTTCCGCTCCCCCTCGCTGGACGACTGGCCGATCAGCAGCTGGATGTCGCTCATGTAATAGGCCCCGTCCGTCAGTATCTCCACAAGGCCAAACTCCTGGAATATCTTCAAAGCCCGCTCCACCGTGCCTACCTGATGCCGGGTAAAGGTGGCTATGGTCTGCACGGTATGGGGCAGGTAGTCATTCAGCAGGAGTACGCCGTTGCTTTTCAGCGACATCAAATACATCTTGAGCAGGAGATTGGAGTACAGAAGGCCGTCCTGCATACTCTCCAGGATGACCATGGTTTCGCTGTTATAAAAATTCTCTTTCAGCTTGAGGTAATAAAATCGTCGGTTCTCTGTCATTTAGTTGCTCCTTTGATTCAGAATGGGTTATTTCGGCTCCTGTAGGCATTTTAAGGGGACTTTGGGGTATCGGTGATAAAAGTATTGCCTCCCCTCCGACACGCTCTGAAAGCATTTGATTTACAAGGCTTTTTCCGCTCCTAAAGCGTGACATGACCGCCTTTGTTTCCGCTTGCGTTCTGTGGCGTGTTTCCGCTTCATACGGACGGCACATTCCCTACAGTATTTTGCCCGGTTGGAACCGGGCAGGAAAAGAGAGCTGCACTCGCTGCACCGTCTACTTTTCAGCCGGTGGTAAAGCGCCGTTTCCAGCTGGTGGTCTAAGGGCAGCACCGCCACACGGAACCAGCGGCAGAGCAGGGAGTGGGAAATGTTCTGGACACAGACGCACCCGTCCCCCTCGTCAAGCGCCATACACTGGCCGTTGTCGTAGTTACAGCACTCACGCACCAGCCGCCTCGCCCTGCGGTACTGCCGGTAGTCCATGGCCGGGATTCGCTCATGCCGCCTGTTTCCCATATCTCACTTTGCAGCGGCACAAAGGCGGCTGCCCTTCCCTGAAAAGGAAAACCGGCTCCGGCGCTTTCGCCCCCGTAGGCGCTGGCGGCGTGGGCGGCACGGATATCTTTACGGTGATAGTGATTGTCATGGTGATAAACTGCTGTGTCATAATTCCTGTTCCTCCTTCTTTCTGGCCGGTTCATTTTCCGTCCTGGCCAACTGCTCCGCTGTCTTTTTCAGGTTCTCCACCGCCTTGATGTCCTCCCGCATGGATTTCATTTTCTGGTACTGTACCGATTTCTCCGCTTTCAGGCGGTCGGCTTCGGCCTGCCATTTCTTCGGGGTGACTTCTTCGCCGTTGGCTTTCAGCTTTTCCAGATACCGGACGGCGGCCTCATATAACGCCAGTTCCGCACTGTGCTTCTGCTCAAACTGCTCCTTTTTCTTCCCCGGCTTCATCTTGTCGAACTGGCGGCGGGTTCCTTTATTCCTCTCGTATTTCTCCCACATGGAGAGATGTTCGTCCAGCACTTTGATACGCCGCTCGGCGGTGACAATCTTCCCACGCAGGGAATAATATTCTTTGTTCATGGCGGCCACTTTTTCATAAAGCTGCTCCATGGAAGTAATGTTATTGCCGTTCAGGAAATTAAACAGGACAGCGCTTTCTTTCAAGTTCTTTATCTTCCCATACCGGAAGCCGGGTTTCCCTGTTGACAGCTGCGCCTTGTAAAGCTGCGCCATGATACTGTCTTTTCCTTCCGGTTTCCCCGCCTGCTCCTTTGTCCATTTGTAGAGTCGGGTAATCCGTGCTTTAATCTCCTTCAGCAGCTTATTGTAGGCGACAATCTGGCGGTTGATGTTTCCCTTCTCCGTGGCAATGCCTTTCCGCTCCATCTGGCTGGCAGCAACTCCCAGATGGATGGAAGGTATCTTGTCAATGCCCTGACGCTCGTAGGAGCGGTGGTCAATCCGTTCCGGCCTGCCCGCTGCCTCCAACGCTTTGTTGGCGTAGGTAGCCCAGGCTGCCCTCCACTTTTCTACATTTCCTTTATCATTCCAGTCAGTGGTGTCCTCCCGGTGGTTCTTCCAGCCGCCTTTGCCATTGGGGATTCGCTGGCCGTTTTCGTCCAGCTCATATACTTTCCGGCATTTCGCTTCCCATTGTCCATTCCCTTTAAGCGGCCTGATAGTGAGCATGACATGGAAATGGGGATTGCCGTCCTTTTTGTCATGGATAGAGAAATCCGCACACATACCGGCGGCGACAAAAGTATCGCTGATGAAGGAACGGGCAAGCCGCAGCTGTTCCTCCCGGTTCAGTTCTACCGGCAGGGAAATCTCTATCTCACGGGCAAGCTGTGCGTCACTGGTCTTTTCAACCATCTCCACACTGTTCCAGAGAGTGCTGCGGTCTTGAAATTCCGGCGGGGCATGGGGCGGCAATATGATTTCAGAGTGGACTACGCCACGTTTCCGGGTGTAATCATGGGTAAGCCCGTCCCATTCGTTGGTCATTTTGGTTCCGCTCCGGTAAGCGGCAGCGCCCACGGCAGACTTGGCCTTGCTGCGCTTGATAATCTGGACCGGCATATGGAATATGGCTATGGCGGTTCGCCTCCTTTCGGGTGGGGATAGATTGGCTTCGCTGGAAAGGGCAGACGCAGAGCGGGTGTCCTTTCCGGCGGAGCGTACAAGGGGTTTGGGGAGTGTAGCTCCCCATTGCGTCCAGAGGACGCCACGCCCCCGGCAGGGCGCACGCACCGGAACGGTGTATAAGTGCGCTGTTGGATTTTTAAGACTGCTGCATATCTTGGCTTTCAGGCTTGTTTTTCAGTAGCCGCATGACTCCCGGCAGGCGGGAAATAGCGGATAAAAATGCTTTGGCTTCCTCGCCGGTCATGGCGGTAGTGGCAGGGAAGATACTTTCCAGGATTGCCCCATGCTCAATCAGGCGACGTGTCCTGGCTTTCCGTTCTGCGTCCGTTTTCCGATTCAGGAGAATCTTCTGGTGGTTCTCCAACTGGCGGATTTCCGTCTTTACTTTTTCCTGCTGGTTTTTCAGCTTGTCTATATCTGGCATTTGTAATCACCTCCTTTCGGGCGGCAAAAAAGACAGCCGTTTCCGGTTGCCCTGCTGTGGCTTGGATTCTGTTGTCTATCACCGTTCCTGCGCCGGTGGCTTCTTGTCCGGGTAGAGTTTCCCGGCCATGACAGCGGCATGGTTCCTGATTTTGATTTCTCCCCGCTTCTCACTGGCTCTGGCGTTTTTGTAGCCCTCATCAGAGAGGAAAAAGCGGTATCGCTCTCCGGGGAATCCCACCGGGCTGTCACTGTTCAGGATATCCACCGTTACCATGTGCCTTGTCTCCGGCAGGAACCGTTCCATGCCTGTCAGGTCATGCCCCTGCAGAACCGGCTCCCCTTTCCTGGCTTTGGCGGCGGCAAGCCTCTGGCGGATAGAATGATCCCGCTTTTCGATAAAGGCAGCCCGGTTATCCGCGATAAACCGGCTGCACTCCGGCTCTGCCAGTTTTTCCAGTTTCCGTATGGTATTCTCGACAATTACTTTTGAGAGTAAATCGTCCTTTCTTTCCAGAACCGGTACAATCTCTTTCAGCCCGGCAAGGGTTTCTTCCTTTGTTGGTGCGGCATACTGGTAGAGCATTTCCAGTTCGCTTTTGGTAAAATTCATTTCCCTTATTCCCTCCACTTCTTTTTCTCAAAATAGTTCCGCATTCGCTTTAAGCCGCTCTTAACGGTCTGCTGTACCACGGATACGCTCACGCCTTCTTCTGCGGCAATCTCAATCAATTTTTTGCCAAGTATGTAGCGTGCGTGGATACGCCTTGCCTGTATGTCCGTCAGATTATTCATAGCTTCGGACAGATGTTCCAGTGTGGCAAGGAAAAGCTGTTCTTCCTCCTGTTCCAGCAGAATCTCCTCCGGGGATTTGGCGGTAAGATCAAAGGCACAGTTTTCAATCCCGTCCTCACAGTCAAGGGAATAGTACGCCTTGTGATACCAAATTTTGCGGGAACGATTGTTTTCCTCCCTCCGCATAAGCAGCAGAGCCTCGGCCACCTCGTCCGATACCT
>CAJUCT010000045.1 GCA_910585015.1 uncultured Acetatifactor sp. | reverse complement strand
CGGCTGGGTTTAGGCGGCGTCCAACTATGCGCAAAAGGGATGTTACACGAATAGTTGTGAATGTGTACTAAGAACTATAAAAATGCAAAAAGGTGCAAAAAGCTGAAAAAAGCCGAATATATAAGGAAAACGGGAATTTAGAAAACAGGATTTTTTATTTTTACCGCACAGAAAAATAGAGGTGTATCGGGGCTGAAATAGTCCCGATTTTTTTGCGTTCAAAAAGTGTTTAAAAATTTGAATACTAAAAATAGCGCAAAACGGGCATTTTAAATGATATTTAAAGATTGTTTAAATTGGGCTTTATAAACAAAATAAAATATTGCGGAAATGTTTATCAAGATCTCTTTTATTATTTCCGCAATCATTCCCCCATGAAATATGCGGGTTCTGGGCAACTAACACATTGTAAAAGAGAATATTGCGGAAATAATACACCTATATTTCAATCTGCAAATTTTCCTTTATTAATATAGGGTGCATCATTTCCGCAATCGGGAGACGAAACACATGAAACACATAAAAATGAACACAAATGAACGAAATTAAATTATATTGAGTAAAAAAGTTATTTCATTAAACGTTATTAAAGATTTACTAATAAACCTTTTAATACAAAAAAACTAAGATATATTCTCCTGACTAATGTTCTCTGAAAAGGATAATTTTTCCTTGTTTTTTCTTTTTGAAAGAACATAAACCTTATATTCAATAAAATCTTGTATTTCATCTTGATCTTTAGCAGAGAGTTTTCTAAAGTTATTAATCAGAATATCTTCTTTTTGGCAGAGAGGTGTTATTTGCGAATTGGCAAAATCTCCTGTCAATAGCCACTCCATTTCACAGTCTAGTACTTGGGCAATTTTGTAAAATATTATAACTGATGGAGTACGTAGTCCACTCTCTATTTTACTGAGCGACCCAGAATCTATGCCACATTTTTGATAAACTTCAGGCTGAGTAAATCCCAAGTCTTTACGCCTTTTTTTAATTCTACTACCGATTTGTATCATATCTAAGTCCACAGACACCTCCAATTCTGCCAATTAGAAAATAAATCTGCCTAAAAGAAATATTTTAATTGACATTCTGCCTATAAGCAGATATTATGTATTTAGTGGTTTACTAATCAATCACATTATACCTAAAAGGGATAGGCCACACAAGGAAAATGTGAGAATCCTTTTAGTGGCAGGAAAGGAGAGGACATGTATAAGAGAGAAAAGCATGAAGGGAGGGAGCCGATGCGGAAGGAAGAGTTCGAGGATCTGATTGGCCAGGCATTATCTGATGGTGACTATGAGATCGTTGAGACAGTCTACCTGTATCACCCTGCAATCAGGGGCGCATCTGGCGTGGAGGAGTTGGCTGAACTGTATAAGAGTTTCGGCATGACTATTTTCCATGACATGATTGGACGGGCAAAAAGGAACCAGGATCTGGACGGGCAGCTTCGGCAGGCCCAGGCGGAGACAGACAGGATCAAGGAGGAGATAGTGCAGAATAGGGTATCCATGGGGCTGGACTATAGCCGGATGCTGGACAGGCTGGCCGATTCAGAAGTACAGGAAAGAAAAAATCCCCGTGACATCGCAAGCAAAGTGATAGATCTGTTTAATACGGAATGTACTGACGGTTTTTCACTTGCAGATGTCAGGGAGATATTTTCCATAATCGAAGAACATATGGTTGATTTAAAAATTCAACTATCAGACACCTAATTTTGTATGGTCTATGGTTCTGATTTTGGACTTCTTTGGCTTTAGCTTGGAAAATATTTCTTTGTTTTCTTCTAATTTTTGGAAGAAAGCTGCTTGGTCAATATCTTTATCAGCAGTAAGCGTTGTATAGGCTAAAGCCGTCCAGAAAATGCGGTCTATACTTTCCACAGGTGGAATCCTCCTTTCACAATATTCCAGTATTGCCAGATACTGGTAAGGAAATTATACCACATATTGTCGAAATGCGGTAGGGGAAACCCTGCTGCATCTGCCGGAAATGGCCTACCGGCACTGATGAAACAGGATAGAGACAGGAGGTAAAAAGTGAGCGAATATGAGGAGATAAAAAATCAAATCCAAGAAATGAGTGAGGCAATGGTTTATTTAATACAGGATACCATGATGTTGGAAAGAAGGATGGAAACACATGAAAAATACTTACAGAATTTTCCTTCACCTACGTATACGTCAAACGAATGCAAAAAAACGATTGTAAGGGAATTAAAATTTCTGTTGCATTATACCAGAGCCGGGAGCAACATCAAGGATCTGGTGCTGGATGAGCAGGAGGAATATGTGACCATTGTATTTGAAAGTGGGACGAAAAAAGTGCCTGTAATGGGAGACTCCGGGATCGCGCTGATCCAGGACGTCATAAAGTGTTTGTTAAGATAATTCATCCCGCCCCTGCCGGGAAAAGCTAGGGAGAGAGGAGAACACTATGGGACAGAACAAGGGAACGGATGCCGCAATGGCCAGGAGGCTGATGGGTTATACAGGGGCGATCCTGGGAGTCGGGGAGAAATCCCCAAGCCCGGAGGATCTGGCCATTGAGCCAACAGAGGAAGAGGCCCGCCTGATACTGGAGAGGTTCTTCAGGGCATAGACAGCCGAAACGCAGCGGGCGGATCCCGCCGCGTCTGCTAGAGATGGCTTACTGGCATTGATAAGGCAGGCTGAAAGGAACGGAGGTGATGAAGATGAGGAGAACCAGAAAGATGACGCCTTTTGAGAGGCAGGTCAAGGCCAGGCTTCTGGAGTTGGACATGACACAGACAGAACTGTGTAACAGGCTGGGAATCAAGAAACAGTATCTGAACACGATCTTTGCCGGTTACAGGAAGGACAGCGCGTATATAGACCAGATCCGTGAAGTGCTTGGGATCGGGGCATGAGAAGATGGGAATAAAAGATAGGCCAGGCGTTGTTTAAAGGCTGTTTAATGAGCATTTTTTAGAAGGGAGGAAAGGCATGGATTGCAGGGACTGTGTATATATGAAGAAATTTCGCCGCCTGGTTGGTGGCATAGAGTGCCGGTGCTGCCATGAGAAAGCAGAGAAACTGCCGTTGGAGTGGTTCGGGAGCAGGGGGCCTGGATTTATCTGTTATGTAGATAAAGAGGGGAACCCCAGGATCAAGTCCCATCCCAGGTGGTGCCCGCTGCGGCCAGGGAACGCCAAAGGGCAGTATGTTGTGGAGTGGGACAGGGGAAAGGGTAGAATGGCCTTAAAGTTTAAGGAGGACAAGGATGGATAAGTCAGGTAATAGGCTCAGGTTTCTGGATAACAGGTACGCGGTTGTTTATAAATATAAGGGATATGCCATCTGCACATTAAAAGTGGCGGTACCGGCGGAGGGTGACGAACTGGGATATGTCATTGATGACGCAAAGTTTGAAGGGCTGGTATTCGGGGAGCCGGAAGGGGCGATACAGGCGATTAATGAAGGAGGGCTATGATAAGTATGCCGAAATGCGGCAAGGAGGATCTTGCCGCATCTGCCGGGGATGGCCGCCCGGCACTGATGATGGCAGGCCAGGAAGGAGAGAAAGAGGGATGAAAACAGCATTAAAAAATGGGCCACCCCCTGCCAGGTCGTTGGCCCATGTCTCTCCACGTGAACGAGACACTGATAGAATAACATATCAGATGCCGAATGTAAAGGGTGGAGTGACAGAAATGGAAGAATTAACTGTGGAAGAGTATGCTGCGCTATCCGGAGAGACAACGAGAAATGTAAGATATGCAATTACAGCAGGCATATTGACAGCCAGGGAGACCCGTGGCCGTGGCGGGGCCGGGGGAAAAAGATTCCTGATTCCGGTTTCCAGTCTGGATCCAAAGCTGAAAAAGAAGTATGACCGTCTGAAGCGGCAGCAGGACCCGGAGCCAGTGAGGCAGATCCCACTGGAGGAACTGTCAGAAGCGGAACGGGCGGAGGCGGCGGACTGGCTGGAACTTCTGAAAGAGTGGAAGGAGTACCGTAACGCTTACAGCGGCTCCAAGGCCGAGGCGGATGAAGCGTTTGTCCAGGTCATGCAGCAGCGCAGGCCGGGCCTCAATTACCAGCAGCTGTCCCGCAAGGACCGGCAGTACAGGGAGATGGGGGCCGGTGGCCTGGTGGATCGACGGGGGAAGCATAATAACCACTGTAAGAAGATCCCGGACGAAGTGTGGAACGTGTTTGAGTACTATTACTTGGATCAGAACAAGCCAGGCGTACAGAAATGCATGGAGATGACAGAGGATTATTTCAAGATGCATAAGATTGGGATTCCCCCATTGGCGGACCGCAGTACTTTTTCAAGAGAGATAGAGAAGAGGATACCGGCCCCGGTGCTGGCCTATGAACGGGAGGGCCCAAAGTACTTTGAGGACCACTTCGGGATGCATGTGACCCGCTACTATGACGATCTGGACAGCAACGACATATGGGTATGCGATAACTATACCTTTGACCTGTTTGTTGATGACGGCATCCATACCAAGCCTGTCAGGGTGTATCTCACGGGGTTTTTGGACGTGCGGAGCAGGAAGATGGTGGGATGGTATGTAACATTAAACCCCAGCAGCCAGGCAACCCTGTACGCGCTGCGTAAGGGAATTGAGCGTTATGGCATACCCAAACGGATCCTGGCGGATAACGGGCGCGAGTTCCTGACCCACGATATAGGAGGCCGGGGCCACCGCAAGAGCGCCGACTGGGGACATGACGCGCCTACGATCCTCCAGCACATGCAGATTGAATTTCGGACGGCACAGGTCCGCAATGCCAGGGCAAAGATCATTGAAAGGGCATTTTTGGATATTAAAGAGTGCTTTTGTAAGGCTTTTGAGGGGTATACGGGCGGAACAACAGCGGAACGGCCGGAGCGCCTGAAGAAAACCGGCAAGTACGCGGAGAATTTTGTTCCCCTGCCGGAGCTTGCCGAGTACGTTGACAAGTACATAGAGGGTGTCTTTAACTTCACCGTTTCCAAGGGGGCGGGCATGTATGGCAGGACTAGGAATGAGGTATACGCAAAGTGTCTGATCGAAAAGCGTGTGGCGTCACAGGAGGATTTAAACTTGATGATGTTGCGTAACAGCAAACCGGCCACTGTGCAGCGTGAGGGCGTAAAAATCACCACGCACGACGCGGTTGTGTATTTTAACTCTACCGAATTGACATTCAACCATATCGGGAAGAAGGTATACTTCCGCTATGATCCGGATGATCTGAAAGAGGTAAGAGTCTATGATGAGCAGGACCGATTCCTCTGCACGGCACAGCAGCAGGCGAAGTTAAGCTATTACGCGACCAAGGAGGACATATCTGCGGCGGCCAGAAAGATAAGGGAATATACCAAGACTGTGGCAAACTGGAAAAAGCTGAAGGGTGTTGCGGCTGAGAGTGCCCTGGAGATGACAATGTACCATGCGGAGCAGAACCTGGCAGCAGGCGAACCGGCGCTTAACCCGGCAGTCATCACGCCGATCCGCTACAGGGAGAAGCACTGGATGGAGGAACTGGACGAGGCAGCAGGCGGCGAAGGGGCGGATATGATCGACTACGCCAGGATGATTGAGAAGATGAAAGGACAGGTGGATTAAATGAGCGAGAAAACCAGGAATGTAAGCTATGAAGAGGCAGTGAAGTGGGCCAGGGACTACATGCGTCAGAAGGGCATAAGCCAGGCAGAACTGAGCAGGAAGCTGTCCATCAGTTCTGCGGCGGTCAGCAGCTATCTGAACGGGAAGTATCCCAACCCGGAGACCGTTACGGAGAAGATTGTGGAACTGATGGACATGCAGGCCCAGAAAACGCTGGCTCCCAAGGCACCGGAGTTTGTGGAGACTACCGTCACCCGTATGGTCAAGCAGGCTATCAGTTATGCCCACCTGCGGGGCGTGGTCAGTGTGGCCTATGGGGATGCCGGCGTGGGTAAGACCACGGCGGTGCAGCAGTACCGGAAGGAAAACCAGCTGGCCATCGGGATTGAGATTATTCCCACATATGCGTCTCTGACAGGGGTCAATGAACTGCTGGCGGATGAACTGGGATCCAGGGAGAGGACAGACCGAAAGATCACCAAGGATATCATCAGCAAGCTGAAGGGATCCGGCAGGGTGATTATCGTGGATGAGGCCCAGCACCTTACAGTCAGGGCCATTGAGCATCTGCGGAGTATATCTGACAGCACGGGCATCGGGATATGTTTTGTGGGAAATGAGTCAATATACACAAAGTTGCTGGGTACACATAAGAGCGAGTACGCGCAGCTGTTCTCCCGGATTGGTGTCAGGAAGATGGTCACCACGTCAACCAGCAGCCGGGAGGACATGGAGCGGATCTTCGGTAAATACGGTCTGGATGAAGACTCCCTGAAGATTCTGTATCAGATCAGCCGGACAAACTATGGGCTGCGGGGCGCGGTGAACGTCTATGTCAATACCATCGGTGTATTTGACGAGATCAATCCGGCCAATTTAAACAAGGTCATCCGTGACATGGGAATCGCGGGATAGGAGGCGGCATATGGAAATGGAAGAACTGAAAAAGAAATACTGGAACCTGGTCCGGCAGACCAGGAAGTCCGGAAGGATATCTCCGTCAGTGATTAAAAAGGCGCAGGCACAGTGGGAGAAGTTTGATCCCAGTGTGGTAAAGCAGGCGCTGGAGATCCACATCCAGCACTATCCTAGCTACCCGGAGAGGTACACGCTGGGGATCATGCGCAACCTGCAGCGGTGTAAGGACAATGGCATGGAGGCGGCCAGGCCAAAGAACGGTTTCAACAATTTTGAACAGAACCATTATGACTTTGACCAGCTGGAGAAGGAGCTGCTGGCCAATTAGTGGAAAGAGACAGAAGGTGAACCCCGTGAGGGTTCCCTAATGCGGCCACCCAGCAGGGTGACGGTCACAAGCCCGTGTAAACGCAGAGTGGGGAAAGTAAAAACTACAGGAAAGAAGGAGGAGCAAACGTATGAAGAGGGTACGGATGGAAGAACCTGAACTAAAGAACTGGGAGGACGTGAACAAGGCGCTGCGGCTGATCGCTGAGGCAAAGAATGAGATCACCATGGTGGAGGCGGGCATGAACGTGCAGATCGACACGATCAAGCTGACCTATGAGGAAAAGATTAATGAATACAAGAAGCAGATCAAGCAGCAGGAACTTATGATCAAGGAGTTTACCACGGACAAAAAGGACCAGCTGGACGGAAAAACCAAGGATCTGACCTTTGGCAGGGTAGGATTTCGGAAGTCTACCAGGCTCCAGCTGCCCAAGGCCCTGGACAAGGTAATCGCCGTCCTGCGCAAGAAAGGTATGCAGGACTGCATTATCAGCAAGGAGACGGTCAACAAGGATATCCTGAAGCAGTATGATGAGCAGCTGATTCTGGAGGTGGGAGGGAGCCTGAAGGTGGAGGACGCTTTCTGGTATGAGACCAAACAGGTTGATCTGAAGGTGGGATAAATATGGCGAAAGCAAAAGCAATGACGAAGGCGCAGCGGGCCAAGATATATGCCGTCTGCCGGGAACAGGCCATAGACAATGACCTGCTCCATGAACTGGTGTATGCGGAGACTGGATGCGGCAGCCTAAAAGATTTAACCAGCGGGCAGGCCCTCCAGGTGATTGACCGCCTGGAGGGCAGGTCTACCCCCAAGGGGATGGCAACGGCCAAACAGAAGCGTTTCCTGGGAGCCCTGCTGAAGGAGATTGGCTGGGTGCTGCCGGGCGGGGACGCTGACTGGGCCAGGCTGGAGGCATTTGTGCAGAATCAGTACAAAGTAGACAGCCTGAAATGGCTGACCAGCAGGACGGCAGGCCAGGCCATAGAGGCGCTGAAAGACATGAAGGCCAGGGCGGAAAAAGCATCTTTACAGGGTACAGGGGGTGTGACATAATGACTGCAAATGAAGAAAAGCTGCTCCGGGATCTGACAATAGAGGATCTGCAGGAGCAGCACAGGGACTTTGCCGAGGCTCTCGGGATGGAGAACCTGATCAAACTGTCTGAGCATTTCGGCGGCACCAGCATTTATGTGCCGCAGAGGAGGGAACTGGTGAAGCAGCGGGTCTATGGACTCATCCGCAAGGAGTATGACGGCACGAATATCAAGGAACTGGCCAGCAGGTATGATGTGTCGGAGTCCACCGTCTACAACGTGGTCCGTGACATCCTGCTGCGGGGGGCGGCCAAGAGGGAGGTGGCCAGCAATATTCCCGGCCAGATGGATTTGATGGAGTGTATGCTGGCTCTCCAAGAAAAATTGTAACGTACAAAGTACATTGTGCTGGACCTGTGCTACCATAGCCGTATAGAGAGGTTTCAAAAAACCTCTTTATGCGGCTATTTTTATTCCATCAAAAACCAAGGGAGGAAAAAATCATGAGGGAATTTTTACAGGCAGCAAAAGACGTGTTGACGCCGGTAGTCCTGCTGGCCCTGCTATATGCGCTGGCCTATATCCTGATTAAAGGAAGCAGGATAGCGGCGGAGGGCCTAGAGAAGCTGCGCGGGGAGGCGGAGGCATCCGGCAGGACAGCCCAGGCAGCGGCATTTAAGCTGGCGGTCACAGTGCTTGACGGCGTTGCCAACACGGTGGTCAGTGTCATGGAGTCACAGAAAGCCTATGCGCTACGCCAGAAGGTAAAGGACGGGGAGGCGGCTCCCGAAGATCTGAAGGCGTTAAGCCAGGAAGCATACATGCGGATCATTCAGATGCTGGATGTGCAGGTCAGGGCAGACTTGGACAGCTGTCTGGCGGATACAGAGACGTATATCCGGGACAAAATTGAAGAGGTGCTGCCCCAGATAAAGGCCGCCTACCGGGAGACAGTGCTGGAGGCCACCCCGGGAGAATGGTAAGGGATGAGACGGAGGTATGGCATGTACATATGGATAGGCGTGGCCGCAGGCACAACTATACACAGGGCGGTCCGGACAGCAGTGGCGGTATCCCTCGGGGATGAGATGACATTTTCGGAGATCATGAAAAATGTTGTGGATATCGGGATCACTCCCGTCCTGCTGATAATCTTTATCATCTACTTTATCTGTAAGAGCAGAAATGATGATAACCGTGTAAACAAGGCTAACGAACTGCTCCTGCAGAGGGAGCAGCAGCTGGCGGATGAGGCCGCGAAGAGGGAGAAACTGATCCGCCAGGAATCGGAGAAGCAGCTGCAGCTGATCATGGAGGAGAGGGCCAGGAGGGAACAGCAGCTTATAGAGGACGGCATCCGGCGTGAGGAGATGATCCGCAGGGAGTCTGAGAAACGTGAGTCCATCCTGATGGGGAACATGGAGCGGATGATCCAGAACATGGACCGGATCACGGAGACCATGCGGGGCATTGACCAGTCCATGGGTAAAATCAATGAAAGGCTTGAAAAGATCGAGGAAAGGACAGGTGTGAAAAATGGCGGCGGATCTGATGAAGGTTAATGCGGCAAAGGTGCTGCGGGGGAACGTGGTGGAGATCCTGTACCGGTACTACGGCACGGATATCAGCCTGTCCGTCCTGCGGCAGTCTCTCCGGGCGAAGGGGTTTACGGCGGATGAAGACCTGGTGAAGGCATTTTATTATCTGGCAGGTGACGGCAAGAGGTACATTCACGTGGAACTGAAAGACCCGTATTGGGACAGCGTGATCTGGCTGACTCCAGCAGGCGTAAACCTGGCGGAAGGTGACATAGAGGATGTGGGGGTGATATTGGATGAATAATCTTACAGACTTGGCAGAAAAGGAAGTATTCAGGAAAGAAATCCTGGAGATGGCAGCGCAGTCGGAGCCGGTGGGGGCATCCCTCCAGGTGCTGGCGGCCGGGCTGAGAAAGATGGGTATCAATGCCGGTGAGGAGGAACTGGAGAGGCAGGCGGCCTATCTGGAAGGAAAAGGACTGCTGCATGTGGAACGGCTTAAAAATGCCCGGCTGGGAATCAGCCGCGTGGTGGCGCATATCACTCCCGCGGGAACGGATGTGCTGGAGGGAAACGCGGAAGCAGTCGGCATCAGCAGCTAGGAGGAGTTATGGAACAGGGTAACAGGAGCCACGGCAAAATTGACAGCCTGCCCCAGGCGGTAAAGCGTGAGGTGGAGGAGCGGCTGGTTGGCGGTGAGAAGTATGAGGATATAGCCGACTACCTGAAAGAGAATGGATATGACGTGCATTATTCTTCCGTGGGGCGGTATGGCCGGAAATTTCTGGCCCGGTTTGAATCAGTGAGGGTAGCCAAGGAGTTCGCTAAGCTCCTGGCCGAGGATGACGTTGACCGTCCGGCCACGGAACTGCATGAGGCCAATAACCTGCTGGCCAGCCAGCTGATTATGGAGGCCATGGTGGACGATGAGATGGACGCGGGGGAGAGGGCCAAGATCGCCAAGTCCATAGCCAGCCTCCAGAACGCCCAGGTAGCCAACGAGAAGCTGAAGCTAAACGCCAGGAAAGAACAGGGAGCCATCCATACGGCAATGAAGCTGTTTACAGACAAGATTTATGAGGAGATAGGAAGCCGTTACCCGGAGGTGGCGCAGACGCTGCTTACACTGGCGGAGGAGACGGAGATGGAGATGTCCAGGATGCAGTAAGCAGCAGGGCCGTACAGACAGTTTTGACTTCGGGTGATGGATTTTCCATCAAAATGGATTTGGGCGCTTTTAAATGGCCTTTAAACAGTTTTGAACGGCACGTGGAAACGTGCAGTCCATCACTGCGCCCAAAAACAGGAGGACAAAAATGGAAAGCAGGGACAGGGACTGGAGGGCGGATGCCAGGGAGCAGTTTTTTGAAGGGCACAAGTCCATAGGCGAGATCGCCAGAATTACCGGCATCAGCCGCCAGAGTGTATCCGGATATCTGAAAAGACTGACGGGATACAAAAATGAGCGGGACTGGCGCAAGCGGCAGAACGCGGATGCCCGGAAGGAGTATAAACGGGAGAAGAACCGTGAGTACCGGGCCATGGGGGCCGTAACGGCAGAGACCATCCGCAGGGAGCATGACGTGGCAGCGGTGATCCTGAGCAGGGAGAAATATCACTGATGGCGAGAAAGAAGAAGGCAAAGGCAAAAAGAGTTCCTATGCAGGGGGATATCCTGGAGTTTGACGCTGCAGCCAGGGCCAGGGGACTGACCTATGGTCAGGCGCAGGTACAGGAGACCTGCAGGGATTACCAATATATGAGACAGGTACCGGCCCATTATCGGAAAGCTGGTACCCGTTTTTAATTCATGGGATTTTCTCTGGATAAATGCAGGAAATTATTTAGGGAGCCGCAAGGAGCAGGAAGTGGGTATTGCACAGGAGTTTAAGACAAAAGTACATAAAGTGGATGCCGGTGATCCCTATGCGGCAGGCAGGGAGAGTTTCTGGGAGTATGAGAAGCTGAAGAATCCGAAATTTTACAAGGAGGAGCGGTGGCATTTAAAAGAGATTGCCGTTACGCTCCAGGCCCTGGTGGAAGATCGGATCATCAGGCTGGATGCGTCAGGGCAGTGGCATATAGCAGCTTTGGAAGAAATCACCCGGCTGAAGGAGGCGCGGATACAGTACGATGTCTGCAAAAAGCTGATGCTGAATATTCCGCCCCGGCACGGCAAGAGCTACAGCCTGTCGGAGTTTGAGCAGTGGTACCTGGGAAAGTACAACCAGGGCAGCGTCATCACAGTTTCCTACAACGACATCCTGTCGGAGCGGTTTTCCGGCAATGTCAGGGACGGTATAGACGCCACCAAGCTGGATCCCAGGGTGACGGTGTTCTCCGACATCTTTCCCGGGGTGCGGATCAAGCCCGGGGATGCCGCCAAAAAGCTGTGGGCGCTGCTAGGCAGCTTTTTTTCGTACCTGGGTACCGGATTCGGCGGCACCATCACAGGTATCGGATGCCGGTTAGGTGTAATTGATGACCCGGTAAAGAACAGCAAGGAGGCATTCAATGATACTGTACTGGATGGGCAGTATGACTGGTACACAGATACTTTCATATCTCGTGTAGAGGAAGGGGGCTACCAGATTATCAATATGACCAGGTGGTCTACCCGGGATCTATGCGGGCGGCTTTTAGAGGAGGAGCCGGGGGAATGGTATGTGTTATGTTATCCGGCCTGTGCTAATGCCCAGAAGATCTACCGTGTGGAGGATTGCTACAAGAGCCGGGAACTGGAAAGCTGCCATGGCTGCCTGGAGTATCCCTGCGGATACTACCAGGGCGAGCGGCTGGATAAGGACGGCAACATTCTGGGTGATATGATGTGTCCGGAACTGCTGAGTTTTAAGTCCTGGAACGACAAGCGAAGGCTCATGAGCCAGGCGATCTTTAATGCCAACTACCAGCAGCAGCCGGTGGATGTGACCGGCGCCCTGTATGCCCAGGGATTCAATACCTATGATCCGGCGGTGCTGGACCGGGGCAGCTTTGAAAGGATCTGCAGTTACACGGATACAGCGGATGAGGGTAACGATTACCTTTGCAGTATCTGTTTCGGAGTCATGGACAGCTACGCGTATGTGCTGGACGTATATTATACGGACGAGGGAATGGAAAAGACTGAGCCAGAGACGGCCCGCCGGATGAAGCAGCAGGGAGTGAAGGAAGCCCTCATTGAGAGCAACAACGGAGGCCGTGGGTTTGCCAGGAATGTTATTGCTATCCTGAAGGGATGGAAATGGTCCAGGACAGTGGTTTCCTGGTTCCATCAGGGAGCAAATAAAAAGGCCCGAATATTGTCCAATGCCACAAACGTATGCGAACAGGTGATCATGCCAGAGGATTGGGAAAGGCGCTGGCCCGAGTTCGCCAAGCATGTCAGGAAGTACCAGCGCAAGGGAAAGAACGAGCATGACGATGCCGAGGACTGCCTGACAGGTGTAGTGGAGATGGTCAATGGCGAAGTCAAAGTTAGGAAAAAGGTGCGGGCAGGCAAAAAGGCCCGGCTGGGAGTGAGGTAGGAAGAATGATATATAAGGACCGCAGCCTGATGAACGGTGATGGGACCATCCCGCCCACGTTGCTGGCGAAATGCATAGAGCAGCATATGAAGGAACTGCCCAGGCTTGAAAAGCTGGATGATTATGTGGACGGCAGGCATGAGATCCTGAAGAGGTATTTTGAGGACAGTTCCATCCCCAATAACCGCCTGGTGGCCAACCATGCGGAATATATTTCCACGATCCTGGTAGGTTATGTCCATGGCGCTGCGGTCGTATATTCCGGTGAGGGCGCACGGATCCTAGGGGAACTGTTTGAGGAAACCGAGGAGGAGAGCCATAATGCGGAACTGGGGATGGACATATCCGTGTTCGGCAGGGGATACGAACTGGTATACATGAACAGTGATGAAGTCCCGGTGCCAGAATTGGCGGTGCTGTCCCCATTTACCACGAATGTAGTATGTGATACAACCGTCAAGCATAAGTGTATGTTTGCGTTCAGCTACATGGAAAACCTGGACATAAATGACCGCCGTACCGGTTACACCATCACTGTTTACTGCAAGGGATTTATTGACACTTATCAGTGCAGCAGCATAAAGAATGCTGCCACTTATCGGTTCATAGGCCGGGAGATGTCCTATTTTGGCAAGGTGCAGGTCACTGAGTACCGCAACAATAAAAAAGGCAGAGGAGACTTTGAGGGTGTGCTTACCCTGATAGACGCCTACAACCTGCTGCAGTCTGATCGGCTCAATGACAAGGAGCAGCTGGCGGATGCCCTGCTGGCGATAGAGGCTGGCAGTCTGGGAGACGATGAGGGGGAACGCAGTGAGACGGCATCATTCATCCGCAAGGAGAAGATTCTGGAACTTGATCAGGGGGGCAAGGCTTATTGGGTGACGAAGAACCTGAACGAGGATCAGGTGGAAGTGCTGAAAAAATCCATCAAGGACGATATCCATGAATTTTCCCAGGTGCCCTGCCTGACGGATGAAAACTTTGTAGGCAATTCCAGCGGTGTGGCATTAAAGTACAAGCTGATTGGTCTGGAGGACAAAGGAAAGACCAAAGAGCGGTATTTCAAGCGTGGTTTAAAGCGCCGTCTGCGCATGTATGAGAATATATTCTACCTGCAGGCAATTCCCTTAAAGTCGGCGGATATATCCATTGCCATGAAGCGTACGCTGCCGGTGGATGACGAGACCCAGGCCAAGGTGGCCCAGGAGACCGAGGGACTGATCAGCTGGGAGACCCGGCTGACCCGGTTTGATCCAGACATCAACGTGGAAGATGAACGTGCCAGACTCCTGGCCGAACAGCAGCAGTCCACTCAGCAGCAGCAGAAAGCCTTTGGCAGCTATGACTTCAAGAACCTGGAATAGCCATTTGACTATCAGCTATAGAGAGGGAGGTGGGCATGGCATACGAGGATTACTGGATCAGCCGGGCGGATGGGCGCCTGTCTGACCAGCAGGAATATGTCACGGCATCCATCCTGGAGATTAACCAGGCATATGAGGAGGCAATGAAGGAGCTGCAGAGGAAAATAGACCGTTTATTCTGGCGTTTTGTCCTTGAGGGCGGAATGACAGAGCAGGAGGCCAGAGCCATACTGAAGCAGACCATATCCGCTAAAGAAATAGATGATATCCGTCAGCAGCTGGAGACCATAACAGATCCGGCTATCCGACAGCAGCTGCTTAAGCAGATAGATGCCTTTTATTACCAGAGCCGTATCAGCCGCCAGGAGGCCCTGCAGGTGGCCATCCAGACACAGATGTCCGTGGTCGCTGACCGGGAACTGGCTATCAGCACCAGGGCCTATACCAGCGTGATTAAGGAAGAATACCTGCGATCCATGTTTGACGCCCAGCAGTATATGGGATTTGCTTTTTCCTTCCAGGAGCTGCCGGAGAAGGTTATCCATCAGATACTGGCGGAAAACTGGAGCGGGAAACACTACTCCAGGCGGATATGGGGGAATGCCCAGGTAATCAATCGGGAGATAGAAAAGCTGCTGCTCAAGGGGGCCATGCTGGGAACCAATTCCCGGCAGCTGGCAAAGCAGCTTGGTAAGCTGGCAGGCAGCGGAACTTACGCGGCGGAGCGTCTTATCCGCACGGAGACCACTTATTTCACCACCATGGCGGATCTGGAGGCGTCCAAGGCACGGGGGACACGGCAGGTACGTTTTGTGGCAACGCTGGATACCAGGACATCCCCGGAGTGCAGGGAGGCGGATGGCAGCATAGTCAACATAGAAGATGCGAAGCCTGGAAAGAATGTACCGCCCCTGCACCCGTTCTGCCGCTCTGTGATTATAGATGTAGTGAGGGGGCTGGTACATAAAGCGCGGAAAGCCAGGAACCCGGCCACAGGGAAGAACTACCTGGTACCGGCGGACATGACCTACAGGGAGTGGGGAAAACTGCCGCTGGTGGAGAAGCGCCTGGACCTGGGACAGGTTAAAGGCGTCACGCTCCAGCATCCGGCGGATAAGACGAATCTCTCCCGAGAGCAGATAAATGCTGTCAAGCAGACCATTGCTGATGTTGGAAAAGAATATGACTTAAAACTTGATTATCTGGAGATTGGGGATTATACTGATGATGAACACATAGGAGCTCCGTTGTTCTTCCATGCGGAGGATGAGGATGGACAATATCGGAGTAAGCTGGTTATTAACAATGCCTGCCCCATATGGAAAAACCTTTCCTTAATGGAGGACATGTTTGCAAGTCCTTATTTTGCCGTGCAGTCCATAGAAGATATTGTATGGCATGAGATGTCGCATGTATTAACGTTCCAGGTGTGCAATACTATGGAAGAATATATACAGATGGAAGAGACTTTGCGTCTGAAGCATATAGACGGGGTATCTGGATACGCAGATAGCTGTAGAGATGGGGCAGAAGCAATAGCGGAGGCCATCGTCAGAAAACGCAATGGATATGCGCTCTCATTAAGGGTGAAGTATCTGTTAGAGCAGTTTGTGGAGGTTTGGAGAAAATGATTAAGATTCCAAGGTGCTTTTTCTGCGATCACTTTATTGACTCTGATAATCAGACAGGTATATGCAGGTGTAAGGCGTTTCCTGAAGGTATCCCTCAAGATGTCTTATTAACGAATGCCTATGTAAAGGAGGAATGTGCCGCTGGATTTCATTATAAAGGGGAATTGGAAAAATATATGTAGATTAACCAGGCATTAAAAGGCGTTTAAAGCGTCTTTTTTTGTGCCCAAAATCTGGGCTCTATAAACAGAAACCATAAAATCAAAGGAAGGAGAATCGTGATGGAAGGTGACGAGAAAGATGTACAGATCCAGGATCAGGAAACAGACCAGAACAGCCAGCAGGCAGGTGCAACCGCCGCACTGGAAAACTTTTTGTCAGATCCGGCACGGAAAAGCGCCTATGACTCATCCGTGGCAGCGGAAGTGGAAAAGGCTCTGGCAGAGCAGAAAGCCGCAGAGGAAGAGGCGCGACGTGTAGCGGCCCTGTCCGACCAGGAAAAGGCGGATGAGAGGGAAAAGGCTCTGGCGGCAAGGGAGGCAAAACTCCAGGCGGCGGAGTATAAGTCTGACGCCATCACCAAGCTGGCAGCTGCCGGCGTATCCCTGGAACTGGCGGAGTGTCTGAACTATGGCAGTAAGGAAGCCTATGAGCAGAGTTACACGGCGGCCACGGCGGCATTTGAGAAGGCGGTACAGAAAGCAGTCAATGACCGCCTACGGGGCAAGACCCCGCCAGTAGTCCAGCAGGGTAATGACGCTGGAGCGGCGGCCCGGACGCAGGGGAGCTTTGCGGCGATCATTAATGAGTGCAGGGCGAGACGGTAAACTTGAGAAAACAGGAGGATTTTGGAATGGCATATTTAAAAGATGAATTAAGCGGATTCGTGCCTACGGAGCAGGCCCAGGATATACAGGGGATGGTAGCAAGGGGGTCTGTTGTCCTGCGGCTGGGCAAGACTACCACAATGACAGGTGAAAAGAAAAAAATTCCTGTGCTGACGGAAGGCCCGGGAGCATACTGGGTAGGGGAAGGAGAGAGAATCCAGACCAGCAAGGCGACATGGATATTTCCGGAGCTGACGGCAAAGAAGCTGGCGGTAATAATTCCGGTAACCAAAGAGAAGATGGAAGACTCCACGGTGGATGTCTTTGAGGAACTGAAACCTGTGATTGCCGAAGCTTTTTATAGCGCCATTGATTCTGCCGCTTTATTTGGGACAGCATCTCCTTTTGCCAAGAGTGTATTTGCTGCAGCAGAATCCGAGGGGAATATTATTGTATCCGGCACGAACCCGAAACTGGATCTGGATGTTTCGGACACGATGTCCATGGTAGAGGTCAACTGTGATGTGAATGGTTTTGCTGGTCACTATGGCGTAAAGAATAACCTGCGGAAACTTAGAGACAACAATGGGAATGCCTTGTATGTACCAGGGACGGACTCATCCACCCTGTACAGCGAGCCTATTGAGTTCTCCCGAAATAATGCCTGGGACAGGGAAAAAGCTGAAATCATTGCCGGGGACTGGGACAAGCTGCTGATTGGAGTCAGAGACGATATAGAGTATGAAATTCTGAAAGAGGCCACCCTGCAGAACACAGTGGATGAGGATGGCAAGCCGCTCTCTCTGGCCGAGCAGGATATGGTGGCTGTCAAGGCAACCATGCGGATCGCAGTGCTGCCGATCAAGGATGATGCCTTTGCTGTTCTGGTACCTGCGGATTACAGCAAGGAGTGAGATTACAGCAATAAAGAAGGAGGACAACATAGTGGTCAAGGAATATGTAAACGGAGCCGGATACAGGATCAAGGCCAGTGAAAAGGCGTACAACCTGCTTTACAAGAAAAACGGATTTCTGCCTGTAGAGGCAATAGGAACAAATATGGGAGAAAGCCCTGCGGATGATACATCTCCCATGAGCGGAGAGGAGGTCAGCAGGGAATCCACTGGCGGAAAGCCAAAGAGAGATCCTGGAGGTAAAAAAGCATCCAGTGGGAAAGCCAAGAAAGCCTTTACAGTCCAGGATGCCGCAGAGCAGGCTGGGGATGAGGAAATACCCACGGATACTGAAAAAGCAGGTGGTGACGGAACTGGTCAGGACACTACTGGCCAGGCTGGGGATGGGGAGACATCCATAGATGCCGAAAAGGTAAATGATTATGCTGCCCATCAGGATACCACAGAGCAGTCGGAGGGCAAATAGCATGACGGCAGCGGAGATGCTGGCGGCCAGAGTGAAAGCCCCAGAGCAGATGCGGTGTCAGGCGCTGATGGATGCAGAAGGGGCGATCCTGGATATTTGTCATAGGGACAAGATCATACCTGGCTTGGCGCCCTTGCAGGCAGCGCTTGCTGCCGTGTATGTACACCGTATGGAGGCCGCTGGCGAGGAGGGACGGAAAGAAGGAGAGGTGGATGTGGACTATGCCTATAGTAAGGAGATACCTGCTGATCTGCAGCAACGGCTCATAGCTTATAGGAAATTAAAGCAGGCGGGGGTGGCAAATGCGGCTAAAAAATCTGGCTGAGTACTACATTATGCAACGCCGGGTGATCAGGGACGAGCAGGAGGGCGGCAGATATGAAGGTTTTTCCGAAATGGGCGTTCCTGTCATGGCCCATATCTATGATAAAAAAAGTCAGGTTACTGATGGGACAGCCGGTATGAAGCGGGAGAGCGTTAAGCTTATGTTAATTGATATGCCCCATAAGGCTGTGTACGATACCGAAACTAAGCAGGAAGCATATGAGATGGAGGATATGGGAGCCAGGCTGCAGGTTGGAGATGGCGTATGCGTGTACACGGCCCCGGAGCAGGGGCCGGACTACCGGGTGCGGGAGATTGCAGATCCCGGCCATTTGGAATGTAAGTTGGAAAGGATTGGATGATGGATGGAGTGGATGAACTGCTGCGCAGGCTGGAGGATGTATCCGGTATTGCGCCAGAGCTATACAGGCTGATGGATCAGTGCGGGACATTTATCCGGGATGATGCCAGGCTGCGCGTCCCTGTGGACATAGGGGATTTGCGTAAATCCATCCAGAATACTATCAGGGAGATAGAGGGCGGTATTGAAACGATAGTACATACCAATTCCGATCATGCGGCTTTTGTGGAGTTTGGCACCGGACCTGTGGGCGCGGCTAACCATCAGGGCATATCACCATTGGCGCAGCCGGTCTATGCCCGTGAGAAATGGAGAGGAGTGATCCCATTTCTGAAAAACGGGAAAGACTCCGGCATCCGTTTCATTGCCGGGCAGCCCGCCCAGCCTTATTTATATCCGGCGCTTAAGGAGAATGAGCAGCAGCTGGAACAGTTTTTAGTGGATGGAATCAGGGAGGCAATCAGGAGAAAAACAGATGGTTAATGTGAAAAGCATGGTTTATGAGGCGCTTAAGCCATTGACTGGGGACGTATCAGATTCCTGGCCAAGCGACTGGCAGCAGGCAGCCCCCCGGATTATCTATACGGAAGAGGAGAATAAAAGCTGGGAGAGGAGCGGCAAGAAAACCACAAAATCCTATGTCAGGTTCAAGGTGGACATCTTCTGTTACCAGTCCAGCACGTCGGAGTTGGCCTGCCGGGTAGACAAGGCGCTGGCATTTGATAATGACGACGGTTCCGGGCTGGGAATGACCAGGACATTCTGCGGGGATGACAACGGGGCGGAATGGAAACACAAAGTCATGCGCTATGAGGCCATTGTGGATGAGTATAGCAAAACCTTTTATGGAATCAGTTAAAGGAGGAGAGAGATGTTAGCAAATGGTATTCTGCTGGGTTTTAGGCCCAAGGGCAGCCAGGAGGAGTATGTGGACCTGCCGGAACTGAAAGAAGTGCCCGACTTGCAGAACAAGCCGGAGAGGGTGGAGAATACGCCGCTTAACGCGGCAAATAAGCGGTATGAGAAGGGAATAGGGGATCCTGGGGAGATGGTGTACAAATTCTGCTACCATGGACCGGTGGCGGGCAGCACAATTGTTTTGCTGCAGGGTCCGGCATCCACGGATACGGAACTGGATTTCCAGGAGACCTGGCCGGATGGCACAATCATTCAGTACACGGCAGTGCCGAACCTGTCATTTGCCCGTGGCGGCGGCATTAACTCAGTGGTGGATCTACAGGTGGAGATGTTTGTTACCAGTGACATTGACACCATACTGCCTGAAAATCAAGGAGGAATTTAGGGATGATAACCGATGTAACTAACGAGGAATATGAGCAGAGTCAGCAGGAAGAGAATCCCGCGGGAGATTTTTCCGCGGACCGCAGTGGGGAAAGGGAGAAGAAAAAAGATTTCTTTGCCATATGGCATGTAGGCGGTCAGGATTTCCAGCTAAAGTTAAGGACAGCCGAACAGATGGAACTGGAAAAGCTGTACAAGCGCAATGTGTTTGCCCTCATGGGGGACGCGGACAATCTTCCCACCCTGACCACCATGCTGCAGGTCACCCATGCGGCCATGAAGCCCTGGCACCATGGGATCAAGCTGAAGGCTGTGCAGGACCTGTATGAGCAATATCTCAGTGAGGGAGGCAGTATGATCCAGTTCTATGTGGACGTGTATATGAAGATCTACGCTGTATCCGGTTTTTTCTCCAGTTCCATGGAGGAGGATCTGACCGATGCCATGGAGAAAATGTCGGAGGAGATGAAATAACACCATTTGAATTGATAAGGGAACTATACCCCCGGTTTCTGGACTGTGGGTACAGTCCCTTATTATTTTGGCAGTTATCCACGGCCGAAGTCGCTGATATGCTGGAGAGCCATCACCGTCAGCAGGAGTATAAAAGGCGGCGGGAAAGAGCCAGAATGTGTGATATGGCCACCATTTTAGACGCTTTTGGCTGTATCCTGCTAAATAACCTGTATCCTGGGGAGGGAGGCAGGGTTATACACATGCAGGATGTTCTACCGCAGCTATACCATCAGCAGGGAGACGGACAGGATACGGGAGACGGCGCGCAGCCTGCTGACATGGAAGTTTATAAAGCGCGACGGCTGTACCACGCATACTGTTTTAACCAGAGCAGAAAAGGAAAGAGTTGAGACAATGGGCGCAATCACTTTGGAGACACTTAAAGTAGTGCTACAGGCGCAATATGCCGGCTACCAGCAGGATATGGAGAAAGTAAAGGAGGCTACCAGAAGAGTCAGGGAGACCGTTGACGCGGAGAAAAAGAAGATTAATGACAGTCTGGGATCCGTCTCCGCGGACAAGGCACAGAAAGAAATTGAAAAGCTGCAGGCGGCAATGGCAAAACAGGCGGAAGCCGTGACGGCCCAGGAAGCGGTGATTGCGAATCTGAAGAACAAGTACCAGGATATGATGAACGGCATCACTGGAAACAGAACGGTATCCAGCCTGGAGAGGCAGCTGAAAGCGGCGGAAAAGGAACTGGCCGGATTGGATCAGAAGTTACAGCCCCTGCTTGACAAGCTCACCGCGGCGGAAGAATTTGAAGGCATGGGACTGAAGATGCCGGAAATGGATGATGTGCGGGCGCAGATTGATGCCATAAATCCCAGGTATGATGAATTGGAAGATAAAGCGGACAGGATCAGGCAGCTGCTTGCCCAGGCCCAGCTAAATCCGGATGGTACAACCGAGGCCCAGAAGCTGCAGCAGGAGATTGCCCTGGCAGAGAGTAAGCTGCGAAGGCTCCAGGATGCCTCCGCGGATACTAACGCCAAGCTGTCCCAGATGATGAACCAGAAAGGGACCCTGCGGGAAAAGGTTGGCGGCGTGATTGACCGGGTACGGAAACTTAAGACGGAATCCGGAAAAACAACCTCCTCCATGCATAGCGGTTTATCGAAGATTACAAGCAAGATTGACCAGCTGCGCAAGAGGATCACCGGGATGGTTACATCCGCCCTGGTATTTAATGTGCTCAGCAAGGGCATCCAGAGTATGAAGGACACTACATACGGATACTTAAAGACCAACCAGGAGTTCAATGACTCTTTAAACGAGATCCAAACCAATCTCAAAGTGGCTTTCGCGCCATTGTATGAATGGGTGCTGCCTGGGCTTAATGCCCTCATGGACAAGCTGGCAGAGGCATCCCGGACTGTCGCCGTATTTACATCGGCATTGTTCGGGAAAACCTACGACCAGAGCTACCAGGCCGCAAAGGGAATGGAGCAGGCCAAAGACGCGCTGGAGTCCTATGAGTCAGCCGCTGAAAAGAGCAGAGGATTGGCAGGTTTTGACGAATTGAACAATATCACAGAAACCGATGGCGCTGGCTCTGGCGGCAGTGGCAAGTCCGACATGTTAACAGATATAACAGGGGAAACAAAAGAGCTTTCTGAGCGGATGCAGGCCGTACTGGAGAAAGTACAGGAATTTAAGGATCGGATAAGTGAAATCGGCATGGATTTCAAGATGGGGGACTGGTTTAAGGCAGGCAGCGATACCTCGGATCTGATCATCTGGATTAATGAGGAGATAGAAAACCTGATACGCAGTGTGGACTGGGATGGGGCAGGAGCAAAGGTTGGACAGTTCTTAAAAGGGATTAAGTGGCTTGACATTCTGAAGAGCCTGAAGGGTGTGCTGATGGCCGCCATCTCCGGCGCAGCGTCCTTCTGGTTCGCATCTCTGAAAGAAGCCCCCTTTGAAACGGCGTTAATCACCGGGATCGCTCTCTGGAAACTGTCAAAGTTTGGCGGTACATTGAGGGAAAAGATAACATCATCCATCTTTGGCCCAGAACTCATAGCCGGGATGGGGGCGGCGTGGAAATCCCTGGGAGGACTTGGCGGCATACTGACCGCCGACTTGTCCACCATAATGGGCGCAGGGACTGCTTCGGAGATAGGGCTTACAATCGGCACAGGCATTATCGGCGGCATCATGGCGGCAATAGGGGGCTGGCAGCTGGGCAAAGAGATCGGCAAGCTGATAAATCCGGAGGATGCCGATTGGTATGATAATTTTAAGTGGTTTGGAGATGACGGCTTTTTCGCCACCATCTCCAGTGACTGGAAAAGCGCCTGGGATGGACTGATGGATATGGCGTCTGACTATGAAAACAATCCGGTCATTGCCACTTTGACTAACCTGCTGGGAGGGCCGTTTATTGGCGCGAGCGCGTCCATACACAGTTTCAGGGAGGACTTGTCAAACCTGGATCTGGCTGGCTGGTATGAAAATTCTGTCAGGCCATGGTTCACCCTTGAGAAATGGGAAGAACTTGGGAGCAATATCAAATCCAGTCTGCACGGCAAGTCAGAAGAGTTCTTTGCCTGGTGGAGGGAGCGGGGCGCGCCGGACTGGTTCACGGCTTCAGTAAATCCCTGGTTTACCCTTGAGAGATGGCTGGGGCTTGGGGAAAACATCAAGTCCAGCCTGAAGGAAAAATCGGAGGGATTCTTTGCATGGTGGGAAGAGTCCGGGGTATCCAAGTGGTTCAAGGCATCGGTAAGTCCATGGTTTACCAAAGAGAAGTGGGAAGAGGCAACGGCAGGAATGAAAGAAGGACTGCTGTCCACCTGCAAAAAGATGGTCTCCACCGGGACAGAGTTAATTAACAAGCTGATTGATTGGATTAATGAGAAACTGCACTTAAAGATAGATCCGGTTACCATAGCCGGGAAAGAGATATTTGGAGGCGCTGACATACAGCTGTTTACAATTCCCAGGATTCCCGTCCAGCAGTATGCCACTGGCGGCATCGTGCCCAGGGGGCAGATCTTCCAGGCGCGTGAGGCCGGGCCGGAACTGGTAGCGGATTTTGGCGGCACCACAGCGGTCATGAACAATGATCAGATTGTCCAGTCAGTTGCCGGAGGAGTGGAGAATGGCACTTATCGTGCAATCAGCCCAATATTGTTGCTGTTAAAGGAGATTCTGGCATTACTTGAGGAGCAGGGCGGGGGAAGCAGCGCAGGCGGTTATGATGAGGAGATGCTGTTTAATGTTATACGGCGCAAGTCCCAGGAATTTTATGACCGCACTGGCGACTCCGCATTCGCCGGATAATAGGAGCATGACATGGGATATGATGGAAACCTACTCTACATAATAAGCCGGGAAGGGAGGCAGATTCCCTTCCCAGAGGATTACATTTTCAAGGAGAGCTACAATATTACTCCTAACCAGAAGCAGGACATCAATTCAAAGCTGGCGGCGAACTATGTGTTAAAACGCCGTGTAGCCAAGCACAGGAGGAGCAAGATTGAGTGGAACATAATCCCTGAGATTGACAACGATGAATTATATAGCCTTCAAAAGTTGTTTTTGGACAATATTTTGAATGAGGATGAGGAGAATGTCCGGCTCCGGTATTTCAACCCCCGAAAAAATGACTATGAAGAGGGGATGTTTTATTCTCCAGACATTACGTATATGATAAAGCGTACTGACCCAGTAACCAAAAAAGTGATCTATGCATCGACCAGATTTGCGGCGATTGAGTATTAAGGAGGACAAATGGTAGATTATGAATATCGGGATCTCTTTCATACTGGGTCTGTGGAAAAGCATCTGTATATCCAATATGACGGGGAAAATCTTGGCAATGAGGATTTGACAAATGATTCAATGGAGCTTACAGAATGCCTGTGCGAAGGGGAGGAACTGCGCTTCGGCAGCTGCTGCTCCAGCTTGTTTAAGATAACAGCCCTAAACTATGGAACTTGTCTGGTTGGGCAGGAAATATCCGTATGGATGGAGATTGCCGGAGCCGGCCAGCCTTTTCCGTTGGGCAGGTACACAGTTTATACGGACCAGGAATCCACAGACGGTCAATACAGGAATATTGTGGCTTATGACGCATTATGCAGAGTCCTGAAGACAAATATGGCAGACTGGTATAACAGCCAGACATTTCCTATGACAATGCGGGAATTTCGGGACTTGTTTTTTGCTTATTTTAATATTAAGCAGGAAACAATTACCTTAATAAATGATGCTATGCTAATTGAAAAGACCATAGATCCCAGTGAAATTTCGGGGAAGGACGTGCTGACCAGCATCTGCGAGATTAATGGGTGTTTTGGACGGATGAACCGCCATGGCACTTTTCAGTATATTATTCTGGAAGAGAATATGGAAGGGCTGTACCCTGCGGATGATTTATATCCTGCAGTTGACCTGTTTCCGAGGGACACAAATTTTACAGAACTGGAGGAGGGTGAATATTTCACATGCTTGTATGAGAAATTAATATCCCATCGGGTCACAAAACTGCAAATCCGTCAGGAAGAGCATGATGTGGGCATCACAGTAGGGGAGGGGGATAACGGTTATGTAGTGGAAGATAACTTTCTTGTATACGGTAAAGGAACAGAAGAACTTACTGCCATTGCTGATAATCTGCTGTCGGTGGTGGGGAAGGCATCCTATCAGCCATATACGCTAGAAGCCATTGGCGATCCCTGCCTGGAGCCTGGTGATTGTATCCGAATATCTGTGGATGGAGGCTGGATTGAGTCATATGTGCTTAAACGGGTGCTGAAAGGCATCCAGATGCTGGATGATACATACTCCGCCCCAGGAAAAGAATACCATAGCGATAATGCGGGGGGAATGGCAAAGAAAATCAAGCAGCTGAAAGGTAAGATGAATAAGATCGAGCATACTGTTGAGATGACCCGGCTGGAGATCACCGACCTTGAAAAGGGGCTGACTTCCCGGATTACGCAGACAGCGGATGCCATTACAGCTGAAGCAAAGCGAGCCCAGGGCCAGGAAGTAGAGCTTGCGGCAGCCATCAGCATCCAGGCAGACCAGATCAGCAGCGAGGTGACCAGAGCGCAGCTGGCGGAACAGAGCCTGTCATCCCGGATTACGCAGACAGCGGATGCCATTACGGCTGAGGTTAAGCGAGCCCAGGGTCAGGAAGTAGAGCTTGCGGCAGCCGTCAGCATCCAGGCAGACCAGATCAGCAGTGAGGTGACCAGAGCACAGCAGGCAGAGCAGGGGCTGTCCGGCAGTCTTGACAGCGTCAATACGATTTTATCTTCCCGTATAACCCAGACTGCAGACCAGATCACTGCAGAGGTAAAACGTGCCCAAGGTCAGGAAGTGGAGCTTGCGGCAGCTATCAGCATCCAGGCAAACCAGATCAGCCTTAAGGTTGCAAAGGGGGAGGTATCTTCCCAGTTAAGCGTGGAAAGTGACAAGATACATATTGAATCTGATAGATTTTCCTGGACAAGCACTTATTCCGCACTCAGCAGTACGGGAAAGCTGACGGCAAGAGATGTGGACCTGAAAGGAAAAATATCCGCGACCAGTGGAGAAATCGGCGGGTTTGTTATTGGCGAAAATGCAATTTATAATTCCAAGGCATCACTTGATAGTGATACAAATGGAGTCTATCTGGGAACCGATGGTATATCTATAGGAAAAACAGGTAGTAAACCGGCCATTAAGCTATCTAAAAATGGTGAAGTAGAGATAAATTCAATGGGAAGTGTCCAATTATCAAAATCAGGTAATATCATGGATCTGGATGGTGATGGCATATCCTTTGGCAACAGCACGACAAAAAATACAAATGTGACCAAGGATAAGATAAGCATTTACAGGACTTATATAGATAAAAATACTGTACATTGTTCGAAGTATGACGGTGACAGCAACTATTATACTGATATAAGCGGTAATGAGATAAAGCTGCATGGTGGATTATCATCAGGATGGCTGGCTATTAGCAGCGGGCAGACCACCTGGGCATCCTCTGACAGCTATTGTCTAAAAGATAACAACACTAACAATCTGGCAGTGCTAAAAACGGGCGTGGTAAATATCTGTGCTGGCAATGTGCATATAGGTGGGTCAGCTACAAGGTTGTATTTCTTTGGAGAGTCTATTGGTTCAACAAAAAAATCAGTGACAAAGATTACCTCACCTGCGTCTGCCACAACAGCATCCGTGGCCACGACCCTCAACAGTTTGCTGGAGGCTTTAAAAGCATATAATCTAATTGGATAGGAGCATAATCAATATGGTTAATTTGACTGTTAGAGAATTTTCAAAGGCCATTATAGATTTTGTGAACCAGTCACCGCTGCCAATTGAAATCAAGCGTTTATGTATTAATGACATAGCCGCGCAGCTACAGGTGGCAGCGGATGAGCGGATTCGGGATGAGATATTGGAACGTGACAACCATACATCGGATAATATTCCTACAGCGTTAGAACAGGAGGCCGAACATGAGCATTCTGAAGGTTCACCAGAAGATACAATGGAAGAACAAGACAGCACCGGCAATAAATGAAAAGAACCTAAACCAGTACGATCATGAATTGGACACAATTGATGACCGTGTAATAGATCTATATTCAACCAAACTCCCCTTACAAGATGCGGGACACTTTATAACTGATATAGACATAAACGAAACAGACGGAGTTATTACTGTCACATATTATTCCGGACGGAAAGAGCGGTATGATACAAACCTTGAAAAAATTCCTTTTAATTACCGGTTTGATCAGGATGCACAGATACTTTATATCATAGCTGACGATGGGACGGAGCAGATATGCAATCTCTCATCCCTGATATCACAATATGACTTCCAGGAAAGCGTCACGATTGCACCTGATGTCTCTCCTGACGGCAAAGTGCTGGCTAACGTAAAGAAAGGTTCCATTACAGAGGATCTCCTACAGCCTAATTTTTTGGCGGATGTACGTATAGAAGCGGGCAGGGCCCTGGCAGGCGCAGAGGCAGCCACTAAAAGCGCAAAGGATGCAGACAGCAGCGCGGGAATGGCAGAAACTGCATCACAGACTGCTGCGGCATCAGCCCGAGAATCTGCGGAACATGCAGAAAATGCAAGAACCAGTGCGGATACCGCCACCAGCAAAGCGGAGGAATCATCTGCTAGTGCAATGGAAGCAATGAAATCTGAAGAAAGAGCAGAAGGTAGTGAGACCGCGGCCATGGAGAGCAAAGATGCAGCTGCCAGAAGTGCGCAGGACTCAGCGGCCAGCGCAAGCGCATCGGAAGAGAGTGCGTCCTTTGCCGCCGCCAGCGCAGGCCAGGCAGAGGAGCAGGCGCTTTTATCAAAAAGCTATTCCGTTGGTACGGATGGCACTGTCCGGCCGGGAGATGCCGCCGACAACTCCAAGTATTTTTCGGAGTTGGCTAAAAAACTAACAGCGGATGCTCAAAGGCTGCTTGACCAGGCTCAAAAACTGGTATCAGCAGCCACGGCAGGAGCTATAATTCCGGCAGGTACTGTTACTTATGATGAACTCCCCGAAGAGCCAAAGATAGGCTATATGTATAATATATCCAATGCGTTTACAACTGATGAGCGGTTTGCGGAGGGGGAGGGGATACATTATAATCCTGGAGCAAATGTCTATTGGACTACCGATGGACAGTGGGATGTAATGATTGGCGTACAGGTGGTAGGAGTCAAAGGCGCTGCTGAAAGTGACTACCATCAGGGGTATGTAAATATCACGCCATCAGGCATCGGCCTGGGTAGCGTAAATAACACTGCAGATGCTGACAAAGTGGTTAAAGCAGCCGGAACAGCTACAAAGGCGGAACAGGATGGTGATGGGAATAATATAGTGGAAACATATTTGACCAAGACGGGGGATGCCAAGGATAATACGGTTACCTTTTTGAGTGGGGATGCAGAAAATCCTACGGGCTGGACAGATGTGGGTTTGATCAGTTCCGGCGAGACACATAGCAGCTTGTGGCGCAAGGTCTCATTATTTACTAAGACCTGAATCCGTGAAACTCATTGTTTTTATATGCCAATCTACAATCAGATTGGCA
>CAJUCT010000044.1:25674-29246 GCA_910585015.1 uncultured Acetatifactor sp. | reverse complement strand
TTGCGTTAATTGTAGTTGCGGTCATTGTCATTCACATTATCAGAAAACGAAAAAATAATAAAACTTAATAAGGGAGGTGGTTTTGACGGCGGAGCAGGAGAATACTGCTCTTGCCAATGGGGAAATCTCGCAGGAGCAATACGATGCGCTGTAGCGCCGACAGTAGTCTGTCAGCGTTACAGCCCTTTTTAGCCGCTCAAATCAGCCATTGGCCAACGCACACAATTCGGCCAGCATCTTGGGAAGTTCCGAGTCCATATTTTCGTTGGAGAATTGGCAGGTTCCCACAGCCTTGTGGCCGCCGCCATTGTACTTCAGCATCAGGCTGCCCACATTGACATCGCTGGTGCGGTTCAATATGCTGTAGCCCACGGCAGCGGAACAGCCCTGGCCGCCCCGGCCGCTGACGATCCAGGCGGAGATATTCTGCTCGGGATACATGCTGTAGATCATAAAGCGGTTGCCGGTGTAGATGGGATCCACGCCCCGCAGGTCGGTGATGATCACATTGCCTTCCAGGCGGGTATATTTGGTAACCATCTCTTTGAATTTCTCCGTCTGCTCATTGTACACTTCGATGCGCTCCTGCACATCCGGCAGCGCCAGGATTTCATCGGTGGTCATGGTGCGGCAGGCATCCATCAGTTTTTCCATCAACTGATAGTTGGAGATTGTAAACTGTCTGAAACGGCCCAGTCCGGTGCGGGGGTCCATCAGAAAGCCCACCAGTATCCAGCCCTGAGGATGCATCACCTCGTCAATGGTCAGATGGCCGGAATCCACCTTGTCCACAGCCTCCATCATATCGTCAAACTGGGGAAAGCGCTCCCTGCCGCCGTAGTACTCATATATGATTCGGGCGCAGGAGGGAGTGATACGGCTCTCGCCCTTATATTTTCCCTCCAACTCATTTCTCTCATGCTCGCTGGAGTGATGATCAAACCACAGACCGCATCCCTCTACAAAAGGAACGTTGGCCAGGCAGTCGTTCTCGTTTACTTCCACCAGGCCATCCTGCAGGTCCTTGGGATGGGCAAATTTCCAGCTGTCAATAATACCGGCTTCCTTCAGCAGAGCGCCGCAGGCCAGCCCGTCAAAATCAGAACGTGTAATCAATCTCATAAGTATATTGTTCCTTTCTTATTTTAGTTCCGCATATTCCCTGCAGGCGCCCCCCTTGTGATGAATATCAGGCCGCAAAAGGCGTCCCGATATCCATCAGAGCGCTTTCCGGGAATATGCTGATTGAAGATCCTGAATTTTAGTTCCGTATATCTCCTACAAAGACATAACAATTATATCCTGTTTGGATATGGATTGCAATAGGCATCAGTGCGTCTTATCACTGGCGAGGAGCTGCCGGTCCGTCCAGATCCGATACCAGAAGATTCCCAGGAATATCAGCTGCACAATGAAATAAATCAAGGAGAGCCATTCCAGATCGTAAAACCAGACCAGCACGGACACCACTCCCGCAAAGCTGCTGATAAGCATAAAGATGATGGACAGATTGTTGTAGCTGTGGTTCTCTGTGGTATTCAGCCTGTCACAGACGTGGAGCATGGCCCGCATCAGGACCAGCACCTGGAGCACGCCGGAGATGAAATACAGCAGGTATCCCACCCGGAAGCGCATGTCACCGTTCAGCGAGAAAGGCATCAGATGTCGGCACAGGTAGAGGCCCAGGCTGACGGCAATCCAGGGAATTTGTTTGAAAAAATGTTTGTTTCCGGGGCCCAGCATGAAGCAGGAGACCGCCAGCAGGGCATAGCCCAGCACATCCGGCAGCAGGTCCAGCATCAGATGATGGCCGATCACATGGTTTATCACCAGGTCCACGGTCTCAGGGGCTTCCGTGGGAAAAGATTCAAAGGCGGGATAATCCCGGGCGGGGAGACGAATGTCCACCGCCAGCAGCAGTACCGCCAAAAACAGTATAATATAGGGCGCCAGTTTTTTATTCATCATGACCTCTTTTTTAGTTTAAATGATTAAAGTTCCGTAACAATCTGGTTTCTTCCGTTATTTTTGCCATAATACAATTTGTCGTCCGCATCCCGCAGCAGATCCTTCAACTCCTTGGAAGAATCACAGACCATGCCGAAAGTCATGGTTATGTAAACCTGATTGTCCCCGTAACGCACACAGGTGCCGCGGATCTCCTCGAGCATCGCATTCAGCGCCTCATATGCCTCTTCCAGACGGCTGTTTTCATATGCCAGCAGAAATTCCTCGCCGCCCCAGCGGATGGCGTAGCCTTTGTCCTTCATATGCTTGCGCAGGATGCGCGCCACATTTTTCAGAACCATATCCCCGCACTGATGCCCATAGGTATCGTTGACACTTTTGAAAAAATCTATATCGCCGATTACCAGAGTAAAGGGGGTATTCTCTGATTTGGCTTTTTCCATGGTACTGGTCAGACGGTGCCCGCCGCTGCGCCGGTTGTAGAGTTCCGTCAGACTGTCCCGCTCGATTAGGCTGCGCAGGGAGCGCTGCATGGACAGAGCAGAGCGGCCAAGCTCCGACAATTCGTCCCCGCGCTTTAGCACGGCGGGATCAAGTTCCTCACTCAGATTGCCGGTGGCCACCTGGGAAAAGAAAGTGCGCAGGCCGTAGAGCGCTCTCAAAAAGGTGCCCGCGTAATAGATGGAGAACAGGCAGACAAACACAAGCGCCAGGATTCCCACGATCACAATGGGGGACAGGGCTTTGTTGACCTGGCTGTTCACGTCCGCCGCGGGCTTTCCCACAAACAGGATTCCCATGATCTGATTGTCGTTGTTATACAGGGGAGCATAATAGCCGAAATAGGTGGTTCCTCTGATGAGTATATTGTCATAGAAGCAGGATTCCCCTTCTCCAAGCACATCCGCCAGCACCTGCTCGGGGGCCTGGGTGCCAATGATTCTCTCTCCATTCCAGTTCTTGATGGTAGTCAGAATGCGGGTGTCCTGATAGAACAATGTCACATCCATGCCGGTGCTCTTACGGATGCCGTCAATAAGGCTGTAGTCATTGGTGATGTTGACACCCCCCTTATACAGGGACAGGGCCGTATCTCCCTGCAGGGTATAGTCCCCGGGATAGGCTGTGTCAAGCAGAGTGTCCACCAGGCTGGCCACATTCTCAAGTTCTTCACACACCTGCTGCTGCATACTCTTTTTGAAAGTGGCGCTGCTGAAGATTATGACTACAATGCCGTACATCAGCAGCGGAATCATGCTGATGGCCTGAAAAGAATAATATAGTTTTCCTCGTCTGTTCTTGACTGATTTATTTTTTCTATCCATATGGCTGATACCCAACGTTGCGTTTCCTTTTTCATATAGTGATAGTGATAAAGTACTAAGAAACAGTATAAACGGAACAGAGAAAAATTGCAATGAAAAAGAAAATAAACTTTTTCACTTGACAGCAAAAGGAGGCTGGTTTTATAATCGGAGACAAACAGAATGATCTGAAAAGCGCTGACGAAATAGCGGGCAGTGGCCTCGTCCATTTACGGACAAGGTTTTTTTTGTGTATTGTGTGTTGGCCCTTACACTGATAAATATGCGGACGCCCAAGCG
>CAJUCT010000044.1:0-25574 GCA_910585015.1 uncultured Acetatifactor sp. | reverse complement strand
GCCGGATATTTATCACCGGAACTGTGTACGGGCAGGGAGAATGCGGAACTTAAAACAGCATACTCCCGGCCTGTACACTGATAAATATGCGGACGCCCAAGCGGCCGGATATTTATCACCGGAACTGTGTACGGGCAGGGAGAATGCGGAACTTAAAATAGGAGGAATGCGGAATGTATCAGAAAGTATCTACGGACCTTAATTTTGTGGACAGGGAAAAACAGGTGGAACAGTTCTGGAGGGAGCATGACATCTTCCGAAAGAGCCTGGAGAAAAATAAGGAGGGCGAGACCTACACCTTTTACGACGGACCGCCCACGGCCAACGGCAAGCCTCATATCGGCCATGTGGAGACCCGCGTTATCAAGGATATGATTCCACGCTACCGCACCATGAAAGGCTACATGGTGCCCCGCAAAGCGGGCTGGGACACCCACGGCCTGCCCGTGGAGATTGAGGTGGAAAAGCTTCTGGGCCTGGACGGCAAGGAGCAGATCGAGGCTTACGGCCTGGAACCTTTTATTGATAAATGTAAGGAGAGCGTCTGGAAATACAAGGGCATGTGGGAGGATTTCTCCGGCACCGTGGGCTTCTGGGCGGATATGGATGATCCTTACGTGACCTACCACGACGATTTTATCGAGTCCGAGTGGTGGGCGCTGAAAGAGATCTGGAACAAGGGCCTGCTGTACAAGGGCTTTAAGATCGTTCCCTACTGCCCCCGCTGCGGCACCCCTCTGTCCGCCCAGGAGGTGGCCCAGGGCTACAAGACCGTGAAAGAGCGCTCTGCCGTGGTGCGCTTCAAAGTGGCCGGGGAGGATGCTTATTTCCTGGCATGGACTACCACGCCCTGGACTCTGCCCTCCAATGTGGCCCTGTGCATGAACCCGGAGGAGACCTACTGCAAGGTGAAGGCGGCGGACGGCTATACTTATTATATGGCCCAGGCTCTGCTGGACAATGTGCTGGGCAGGCTGGCAACGGAGGAGACTCCGGCCTACGAGGTGCTGGAGACCTATGTGGGCAGGGATCTGGAGCACAAGGAGTATGAACCCCTGTTTGCCTGTGCCGGAGAGACAGCCGCAAAGCAGGGCAAGAAAGGCTTCTTTGTGACCTGTGACAACTATGTAACCATGTCGGACGGCACCGGCATTGTACACATTGCCCCGGCTTTCGGTGAGGACGACGCCAATGTGGGCCGCAAGTACGACCTGCCCTTTGTGCAGTTTGTGGACGGCAAGGGCGAGTTGACAGCCGAGACTCCCTACGGCGGCATCTTCGTGAAAAAGGCTGATCCGCAGATCATAAAGGATCTGGACGCCGAGGGCAAGCTTTTTGACGCCCCCAAGTTTGAACATGATTATCCTCATTGCTGGAGATGTGACACGCCGCTGATCTACTATGCCCGGGAGTCCTGGTATATCAGGGAGACCGCCATCAAGGAGGATTTGATCCGCAACAACAACACCGTGAACTGGATCCCCGAGTCCATCGGCACCGGACGCTTTGGCAACTGGTTGGAAAATATTCAGGACTGGGCCATCTCCCGCAATCGTTACTGGGGTACGCCGCTGAATATATGGGAGTGCTCCTGCGGATACCAGGAATGCATCGGCAGCCGTCAGGAACTGGCGGATAAGGCCGGGAAGCCGGACGCCGCCAAGGTGGAACTGCACCGACCCTATATCGACGAAGTGACCTATGCCTGCCCTAAGTGCGGCGGCGAGATGAAACGTGTGCCCGAGGTGCTGGACTGCTGGTTTGACTCCGGCGCCATGCCCTTTGCGCAGCATCATTATCCCTTTGAAAATAAGGAAGTGTTTGAAAAGCAGTTCCCGGCCCAGTTTATTTCCGAGGCCGTGGATCAGACCAGAGGATGGTTCCACTCCCTGATGGCGGAGTCCACCCTGCTCTTTAATAAGGCTCCCTATGAGAATGTCATTGTGCTGGGTCATGTGCAGGATGAGAACGGCCAGAAGATGAGCAAGAGCAAGGGCAATGCGGTGGATCCCTTTGAGGCCCTGGCCCAGTACGGCGCAGACGCCATCAGGTGGTATTTCTACAGCAGCTGCGCTCCCTGGCTGCCCAAGCGTTTTTCCGGCAAGATCGTGCAGGAGGGGCAGCGGAAGATTATGGGCACTTTATGGAACACCTATGCGTTCTATGTGCTGTACGCGAATATTGACAATTTTGACGCCACCAAGTACACGCTGGAATACGATAAGCTGCCTGTCATGGACAAGTGGCTGCTGTCCAAGTTAAACACCGTGGTGGGCGAAGTGGACGAGAACCTGGACAAGTACCGGATTCCCGAGGCGGCTAAAGCCCTGGAGGAGTTCGTGGACGAGATGAGCAACTGGTATGTGCGCCGCAGCCGGGAACGTTTCTGGGCCAAGGGCATGGAGCGGGACAAGATTAATGCCTATATGACCCTGTATACGGCGCTGGTGACCATCTGCAAGGCCGCCGCTCCCATGATTCCTTTTATGACGGAGGATATCTACCAGAATCTGGTGCGGGGCATTGACGAAAACGCCCCGGAGAGCATCCATCTGTGCGACTTCCCCCAGGTACATGCGGAGATGATCGACAAGGCCTTGGAGGAGTCCATGGAGCATGTGCTGGCCGTGGTGGTCATGGGCCGTGCCTGCCGCAATGACGCGGCCATCAAGAACCGCCAGCCCATCGGCAGAATGTACATCAAGGCGGAGTTTTGCCTGGACGCGTTCTATACCGATATCATCAAGGAGGAGTTGAATGTAAAGGAAGTGGTTTTTGCCGACGACGTGAGAGACTTCACTTCCTACAGCTTTAAGCCCCAACTCCGCACCGTGGGTCCCAAATACGGAAAGCAGCTGGGCGGCATCCAGAAGACGCTGGCTTCTCTGGACGGCAATGCAGCCATGGATGAATTGAAAGAAAGCGGAAAGCTGACCTTTGATGTGAACGGCGCGGCAGTGGAACTCACCCAGGAGGACCTGTTGATCAGCATGGCCCAGAAGGAGGGCTATGTGTCTGTGGAGGACAACCGTATGACGGTGGTGCTGGACACCAATCTGACGGAGGAACTGATTGAGGAGGGCTTTGTCTACGAGATTATCAGCAAGATCCAAACCATGCGCAAGGACGCGGGCTTCGAGGTTATGGACCATATCCGTGTATCCTTAAGCGGCAACGCCAGACTTTCCGCTATTGCGGAGAGCAACCGGGAGGCCATCTGCGGCAAGGTGCTGGCGGAGGAACTGACGGAGAATGGGTCCTATACGGTGTCCAAAGAGTGGAATGTGAACGGTGAGAATGTAACGATTAGTCTGGAAAGGGTGTAGGAAGCGTTTTCAGGTTGGGCGTAGGAACTGTGTGTAAAAGGGGCTGTTCAATTTACAAAAGAGTTTGTGCCAACGAGGGAGAGGGAAAAAGAGTGAGTTCCCTCGGATAGAAAGCGAGATAATCATGCTTTATATAAACCTTGGATTTTTGTTAAATTTATTAAATAGGATTGACATTATGCATACAAAACGATATAATCAAAAGCAAGCAGAAAATCAAACAAAAATCAGGAGGGATATATGAAGAGAAAAGTACTGGCATCATTGATGGCGATAGGGTTGTTGTTCAATGGTTTTGCCGTTCAGGCGGCGGGTAATGAGGCATGTGATCATACGAATATCCACTCCTTTGATACCACTACCAGAAGTGTTGAGACTACTCATGGGCACTGGATGCCGGACGGCAGTGAGATATTATGTAAAGTTACATACAGAGAATACTTCACTACCTATGTGTGTTCGGATTGCGGGACAATAGTAGATACTATTGATCACCATACGGAGAATCATCAGTTCTAAAATTCATTTGCCGATAAATACCGATGATTTAAGAGTTTTATTCTTAAAACATCGGTATTTATTGATTATTCGGTCTATATAATGTTTCTCAATTTTGTCCCTTTACAATTTTTAGATCGGATGTATAATGCAAAAGTTTGGAAGTAAAACTTCAAATATGCATTAACACAGTATCGCAGGCTCGGCCTGCGATATGCAGGGACAAGGTAAGTATGGCACATTTGCGGGGAAAAAGTATGTCAAAAAAATTAGTAGGGCTTATAGCGTTTCTGGCGCTTGTTCTGTCCGCCTGCGGCCAGCAGAACGCGGATAATGCGTCTTCTTCTCAGATAGAACAAAATCAAGGTACCTACGACTGGAAGACGGAGGAGTGGCGGCGCGGTGATGGCAGTTACGTCGGGGGTACTTTTTATGTGGAGAAAAATATCAGTGGGCTGGAGTATCAGGCGGATCAGGAGTATGATTCCCGCTTCAGCCAATATCGATGCTGGGGAGCGAATTTTTACTCTCTGGATAAATTTTCGTCCCTCACAGATTCATCGACACCGGTAATCTGGTATATAAACGGATACGAGGACGCAGCTGGAGAAATCTGGCATCGGCGCGTTGAACTGCCAGAGATGGAGGAATACGGGGGAACTGAAAAACGTATCAGTTCTTTCGACATTCTGAGTCCCAAGGAATACGTACTGTTCGTGCAGATATTGAACGGAAACGAAACCCTGGCCTATCTGGCCATGCGCTTTTCCATGGAGGGAGAATATCGAGGCGCTTTCGACCTGTATCCCATCATGCAGACATGTGAAGGGAGTGTATTGACTTCCTCCAGCGGCGGGATGTTCTTTGGAGATGTGTACGTTGATTGTGAAGAACATTATTTTTTCGTTGCCAATGACAGAGTTGCCGTGTTTGACGGGGCCGGAGAGCCTCTTGCCGAACTGGCATGGGATAAGGAAGATAGTTCCGGCAGCTTTGCCATGAAAACGGCGGAGGGCGAGCCCGTCTTTAATCTGTATAGCAATGCCAGCCAGGAGGGGTGTCTGGTAATGTACGATTCAGCTGCTGGTCAGGGAAAATTTTTTACCCCGTCTCTGCCGCATTTAAGCAGCAAAGGAATCAGTGGAGACGGCTTGTTTTATTATGGAGATGAGGGCCGGCTGTACCGCTGGGATCTCCGCACAGGGGACGAGGGCGTATGCTTCAACTATGAAGAATCGGGGCTGGGAAGAAATAGCTACATGACCCTCGTTGCCGTCAGTGAGGAGGGCTTTCCGCTGATTTTGGATCGAAGCCGCGAAAAGGCCATTATCTGCAAGCTGGGGCCGGAGCCGGGCCAGGAGGGCGAGTCTGTCCTCTTAGTCAGTCTGGTAAAGGACAATTCTTTTATCTCTTCCAGTGCGGTTATGTTTTCTCAGGAGCAGGGGGAACATCCCGTCAGTGTGCAGCAGCCGGAGGGGAGTCTGGCGGATTTCCGTACCCGGGCGATGGCGGATTTGGTTGCCGGGAAGGGAGCGGATATCTACTATGTATCCGGGGCGGACATGCGTACTCTTTATGAGAAAGGCGTACTGGCGGACTTAAGTGACACTTTGGACGGGGAACTGCGGGAATCCCTTTATAATGGCGCGATTTCCTGCGGCGTGATAGACGGTCGGCAGATAGGACTTCCCGTTGAAGCCTATGTAACGACCCTGCTGGTTTCAGGCGAACTTTGGGAGAAGGAAAGCTGGACGCTGGCGGAAGCCTTGGCAGTGATGGAGGAGCATCCGGAATTTGAAAAGCTCTTGACCAGCCGCCGGTATATGGCAAAGTCAACGGCCCTGCGCCTGCTGCTTTTGCAGGATCTTCCAAATTCTCCTTTTCTGGATATGGATGCGGGTGTCTGCGATTTTAACAACGAACTGTTTATAAAGGCGCTTGAAATTGTGGGGGATGCCACAGGCGACAATGATCCTCCTTCGATAATGAAGGATGGCCGGGCGGCTTCTTTTCGGCCCAATACAGACAGCTTCGCGGATTTCAGCGCAGAAATGTCCGTATTGGGAGAGGGCTTTTACCCGGTGGGGTTCCCTACAGAGGCAGGGAATGGGAGCTATTGGAACGCGGATTATTTTCTGGTAGTCAGCGACCGTACAAAGCAGAGGGAAGTGATTGACGCCTACCTGAACTCCCTTTACAGTCTGGCCAGACAGAGCGAATTGTCTTGCCCTGTCAGAAATGATATAGTGGAAAAGAACATATATTATATGGATGATTATATGGATACTTCCCTCTCTGAACATCCGTGGAAATATTCTATAGGCGGAGGCCGGTATGAGGCGCTGCATACAAAACCGGACGGCTCCCCCTGGACGGCGGAATATAGGGATATTTTAGATAAAGCGCTTCCCCGCTGCCAAAGCACTTACTATATAGAGGATATCATATTGGAGGAAGCTGCCACCTATCTGTCTAAAGTCAAGACGGCGGAGCAGGTGGCGGAAACCATACAGAACCGGGTACAGCTGTACCTGAATGAACAGCAATGACAGACAGGTCATCCTTTCAAAGACAAGCCCGCGCCGCCATAAAGTCAGCGCGGGCACTTCTTTTTAATTTACCTGAGGAAAATAGTTGCATAGACGGGAATATTTGTTATAATATGTATTTGCAGACCCATGCGGAAGGGATCTGACAACTCTATAGTCAATTGTGATATGCTCTCTGTGGGGGATATGGCAAAGAGGAAAGTTTGGAAGTAAAACTTCCAAATACGCATTAACGCAGTATCGCAGGCAAAGCCAGCGATATGCATGTAGAAGAAAGTTTGGAAGTAAAACTTCCAAATACGCATTAACGCAATAACACGGGCACAGCCCGCGTTATTGCAGGGACAAGGTAAGTTTGGATGTTTCACATCCAGATACGCGGCGAGAGATATTGCGGGCAAGAACGGCGATATTCATAAAAAGAGAGGCTTCGCGATCGCCTATGGCAGCGCAGGCAGAAAAGGAGAAAGAGAATGAGCATGACAAGTACCACTACAACCAAGAAGCTGAAGTTCGACAAGGAGCTTTTTAAGAGGAGTGTGCAGTACAATACAAAAACTTTGTACCGCAAGAATCTGGACGAGGCCAGCCCTCAGCAGATCTTCCAGGCCGTTTCCTACGCCATCAAGGATCAGATCGTGGAGGATTGGATGGACACCCAGAAAGCCTATGAAAAGCAGGACGCCAAAACGGTGTATTATCTGTCCATGGAGTTTCTGATGGGCCGTGCCCTGGGCAACAATCTGATCAATATGATGGCCTACAAGGAGGCCAAGGAAGCCCTGGAGGAATTGGGGCTGGATCTGAACATCGTGGAGGATCAGGAGCCGGACGCGGCGTTGGGCAACGGCGGTCTGGGCCGTCTGGCCGCATGCTTCCTGGATTCCCTGGCTACCCTGGGCTATCCCGCCTACGGCTGCGGTATCCGCTACCGTTACGGTATGTTCAAGCAGCAGATCCGGGACGGCTACCAGATCGAAGTACCGGACAACTGGCTGGTGGACGGCAATCCTTTTGAACTGCGCAGACCCGAATATAAAAAAGAGGTAAAGTTTGGAGGTTATGTGACCGTTTCCCGGGACGAGAACGGCAGAGAGCATTTCTCCCAGGAGGGTTACCAGTCCGTCAATGCCATTCCCTTTGATCTGCCCATCGTGGGCTATGGCAACCATATCGTGAACACCCTGCGGATCTGGGACGCGGAGCCGGTGGTGTGTTTCCAGCTGGATTCCTTTGACAAGGGCGATTATCAGAAGGCCGTGGAGCAGGAGAACCTGGCGAGAAATATCGTGGAGGTGCTCTATCCCAACGACAACCACTATGCGGGCAAGGAACTGCGCCTGAAGCAGCAGTATTTCTTTATCTCCGCTTCCGTGCAGGAGGCTGTGGCAAAATATATGCGTACCCACAGCGATATCCGCAAGTTCTATGAGAAAGTGACTTTCCAGCTCAACGATACCCATCCCACGGTGGCTATCGCGGAACTGATGCGCATACTGATGGATGAGTACTATCTGACCTGGGACGAGGCGTGGACGGTGACAACAAAGACCTGTGCCTACACCAACCACACCATCATGGCCGAGGCGTTGGAGAAGTGGCCCATCGAACTGTTCTCCAGGCTGCTGCCCAGGATTTACCAGATCGTGGAGGAGATTAACCGCAGGTTTATCATCGAGATCGAGAAGAAATACAACAATATACCCGGTGTCAATGTCCAGGATAAGATCCGCAAGATGGCGATTATTTATGACGGACAGGTGAAGATGGCCCATCTGGCTATCGTGTCCGGCTATTCCGTCAACGGCGTGGCAAGGCTGCACACCGAGATCCTGAAGAACCAGGAACTCAAGGACTTTTACGAGATGTTCCCGGAGCGATTCAACAACAAGACCAACGGCATTACCCAGAGGCGCTTTTTGCTGCACGGCAATCCGCTGCTGGCAGACTGGGTGACGGATCACATCGGCAACGAGTGGATCACGGATCTGCCGCAGATTGGCCGTCTGAAGATCTATGCGGACGATGCCAAGGCCCAGCAGGAATTTATGAACATCAAGTATCAGAACAAGGTCCGTCTGGCAAAATATATTCTGGAGCACAACGGCGTGGAGGTAGATCCCCGCTCCATCTTTGATGTGCAGGTGAAGCGTCTGCACGAGTACAAGAGACAGCTCCTCAACATACTGCACGTAATGTATCTGTACAATGAGATCAAGGAACATCCGGATATGGAATTCTATCCCAGGACCTTTATCTTCGGTGCCAAGGCGGCGGCGGGCTACCGTAACGCCAAGCTGACTATAAAGCTGATTACCTCCGTGGCGGATGTTATTAACAACGATGCGTCCATCGGCGGCAAGATCAAGGTGGTATTTATCGAGAATTACAATGTGTCCAACGCGGAGATTATTTTCGCCGCGGCGGATGTGTCCGAGCAGATTTCCACGGCCAGCAAGGAGGCTTCCGGCACAGGCAATATGAAGTTCATGCTGAACGGCGCCCTGACTTTGGGCACCATGGACGGCGCCAATGTGGAGATCGTGGAGGAGGTAGGGGAGGAGAACGCCTTTATCTTCGGCCTGTCCTCCGATGAGGTCATAAGCTACGAGAACCATGGCGGTTACAATCCCATGGAGATATTCAACAGCGACCAGGATATCCGCAAAGTATTGATGCAGCTGATCAACGGTACTTATTCTCATGACACGGAGATGTTCCGGCACCTGTACAATTCCTTGCTGAACACCCAGAGTACCTCCAAGGCGGACACCTACTTCATCCTGAAGGATTTCAAGGCTTATGCCCAGGCGCAGAGGAAGGTGGAGGCTGCCTACAGGGACGAGGCGGGCTGGGCAAAGAGCGCTATCCTGAACGTGGCCTGTTCCGGTAAGTTCACCTCCGACAGAACCATCCAGCAGTACGTGGATGAAATCTGGCATCTGGACAAGGTAAATGTAGTCTCGGACAACGGTACGTTAAAATAGTCCGCAAAGAAAAAGACAAAAGGAAATTTCGGCAGCATGTTCTCAACGGGCTTATGGGCTTGTAGAGAACATGCGGAATGGAAGATTTAAGCATCTTCAATATAGGAGAGACATATATGATTACAATTTCAGACACAGGAGCATATCTGCTGTACGGCAGTGAGATTGTGCCGGATGGCGGAGAAGCCCTGACAGCCCTCAAGGCGAAGACCGGCAGGGATATCACCAGGGAGGAAGCGGCCCGAAACACCATCGCCTACGGCATTTTGAAAAGCCACAATACCTCCGGTAATATGGAAAAACTGAAAATCAAGTTCGATAAGCTGACCAGCCATGACATCACTTTTGTGGGCATCATCCAGACAGCCAGGGCATCGGGGCTGACGAAGTTCCCCGTGCCCTATGTGCTGACCAACTGTCACAATTCCCTTTGCGCAGTGGGCGGCACCATCAACGAGGATGATCACATGTTCGGCTTGTCCTGTGCGAAAAAATACGGCGGTGTCTATGTGCCTCCTCACCAGGCGGTGATCCATCAGTTTGCCAGAGAGATGCTGGCCGGGGGCGGCAGGATGATATTAGGATCCGACTCTCACACCCGCTATGGCGCACTGGGCACCATGGCCATGGGCGAGGGCGGCCCGGAGTTGGTAAAGCAGCTTTTAGGCCAGACCTATGATATCAATATGCCCGGCGTGGTGGGTGTGTACCTGACTGGGGAGCCTGTCAAGGGAGTAGGGCCTCAGGATGTGGCGCTGGCCATCATCGGCGCCGTGTTTGCCAACGGTTATGTCAAAAACAAAGTGATGGAATTCGTGGGTCCCGGCGTGGCCGCTTTGAGCGCGGACTTTAGGATCGGTGTGGACGTTATGACCACCGAGACCACCTGCCTGTCCTCCATCTGGCAGACAGACGACCAGATCAGGGAGTTTTACCAGATTCATGGAAGAGAAGATGAGTATGTCCGGTTGACGCCGGGAGAGGTGGCTTATTATGACGGCATGATCACGGTGGATCTGTCCAAGGTGCGCCCTATGATCGCCATGCCTTTCCATCCCAGCAACACCTATACCATTGAGGAACTGAATGCAAATCTGATGGATATTCTGGACGAGACGGAGAGACGCGCCCAGGTGAGCTTGGACGGCGCTGTAGAGTTCCATCTCAAAGATAAGGTAAAGAACGGCAAATTCCTGGTGGACCAGGGTATTATCGCCGGATGTGCGGGCGGCGGATTTGAGAATATCTGTGCGGCGGCAGACATTTTGAAGGGTAAATATATCGGCAGTGATGGATTTACCCTGAGTGTGTATCCGGCTTCCATGCCTGTATATATGGAGTTAATTAAAAACGGCTGCGCCGCTTCCATCCTGGAGACCGGCGCGGTAATGAAGACCGCTTTCTGCGGACCTTGCTTCGGCGCAGGGGATACCCCGGCCAACAATGCCTTCAGTATCCGCCACTCTACAAGGAATTTCCCCAACCGGGAGGGGTCCAAGCTGCAGAGCGGCCAGATTTCTTCCGTAGCATTGATGGATGCCCGTTCCATTGCGGCCACTGCTGCTAACCAGGGTGTGCTGACCCCGGCCACGGAGTTTGACGGCGATATCGGCAGATACAAATATCATTTTGACAGCAATATTTATGCCAACAGAGTATTTGACTCTCACGGCGTGGCAGATCCGGAGGCGGAGATTGTGTTGGGCCCCAACATCAAGGACTGGCCGGAGATGGGAAAGCTGCCGGAGAATCTGGTGCTGCGGGTGGTCAGTGAGATCCATGACCCCGTGACCACCACGGATGAACTGATTCCCTCCGGCGAGACCTCCAGTTACCGCTCCAATCCTCTGGGACTGGCGGAGTTTACCCTGTCCCGCAAGGATCCTGCCTATGTGGAGCGGGCCAAGGATATCCAGAAAGCGGAGAAGGCCCGCATGGCGGGGGAGCATCCCTGCCAGGCCCATCCGGATGTGAAGCCCACCATGGGTGTCATCAAACAGCAGTTCCCGGAGGTAAACCATACCAATACCGGCTTTGGCTCCACGATCTTTGCGGTTAAGCCAGGTGACGGCTCCGCCAGAGAGCAGGCGGCAAGCTGTCAGAAGGTGCTGGGAGGCTGGGCCAATATCGCCCATGAATACGCCACCAAGCGCTACCGCTCTAATCTGATTAACTGGGGTATGCTGCCGTTTTTGATCCAGGAGGGCGAACTTCCCTTCCACAATCTTGACTATCTTTTTATCCCTGGCATCAAGGCGGCGGTGGAGAACAGGGCGGAGGAAATCAAGGCATATGTGGTAAATCCCGAGGGACAGCAGCCCGAAGGACAGCAGCCCGAAGGGCTGCGGGAGTTTACGCTGAGACTGGGTGAACTGACAGACGAGGAGAGACAGATCATATTGAAAGGCTGCCTGATCAACTATAATCGCGTTTGAGTTGGATGAGAGAGTGGTTCTTCAGGGGCAGGGAGGAAATATATGGAACGGCCAAGAGCAATTAACAATCCTATGTTGGTGGGAGCCATGGAACTGTTAAAGGCAGACAACTCCCCCAAGCACCGTGACTTCTTCTTACAGGAATTGCTAAAGGCGCATTTTCTCACCCCGGCTGTGGTGACACCCAAGCCGGAGAAAGACGAGAACGGCATGGTGCGGATGCCGCCGGATGCCCAAATCCAGGTTCCCATGCTCAGTACCCACGAGGGTGTGAGATATTTTATGGCCTTTACGGATATGCAGGAACTGAAGAAATGGGTGAAAAGTCTGGAGGAGGGTCAGCAGCTTTTTGTATTTGGCTTTCAAGAATTTGCAACCATGGTAAAAAGAGCGGACAGCCAGTGCGATGGCTTTGCCGTCAATCCCGGCGGGGCTAACATCAGAGTCACCCGGAAGATGATAGACACGATCCGGGAGGCGATGTCAGGGAATATGCGGGACTAAATCAGCAAATTCCCGGACGGCGCACTGAACCATATCAGGACGCCCAAGCGGCCGGATATGGTTCACCGGCTGAGTGTGCTGTCAGGGAATATGCGGGACTAAATCAGCAAATTCCCGGACGGCGCACTGAACCATATCAGGACGCCCAAGCGGCCGGATATGGTTCACCGGCTGAGTGTGCTGTCAGGGAATATGCGGGACTATAATAACGAAGTAAGGAAGCAGGGGATATTATGAAATATGTTGTGTTATTGACCGGAAACAACAGAATGGCCATCAACGAATTTTTCACTTACATGGACAACAGCCTTGAGTGTATCAACACTTCAAGCCGGTATGACGATATCATGAACCATCTGAAATATATCTCTCCTGATGTGTTCGTATATTGTCTGTACGGGGAGTCGCCGGACGATATCAAGCGATTCGACAATGTGGAACAGAGGATTACGGAACAGGGTATTCCCATCATCATTGTGGGTAACCGGGAAGAATGCGAGCAGTTTACAAAAATTGTCCCCACCACCCAGGCTACCTTTTTTCAGCGTCCTATCTCGGCTCAGAAGCTTGAGCATTCCATCGTGGAACTGTTGGAAAAGCAAGGAGAAAAGAAGAGTGCCGCAGGCGCCGCCAATGCCGGGGGCGGGACCGATATCAATAAAGCGGCGCCATCCATGCCGGCAGAACTGCCCAAGCCCCCGGCCAGAAAGCACATACTTATCGTGGATGATGACAGCAGTGTACTCAAGCTCCTAAAGGGCTATCTGGCGGAGCGTTATGATGTGGCCACGGCCATAAACGGCAAGGTGGCGATGAAATTCCTGGAGACCAAGAGGACGGATATGGTGCTGCTGGATTATGAGATGCCCGAGGAGAACGGGGCGGCAGTCCTGCGCAAAATACGGGAAAACAGCAAGACCAGAAACCTTCCCGTGGTTTTTCTCACCGGTATCACGGAACGGGGTAAAATCCAGGAGGTGTTGGCGCTGAAAATCCAGGGATACCTCTTAAAACCTATCGATATGGAAAAGGTATCATCCACCATAAAGGGTGTTCTGGGCCGAAGGTAGTATACAGAACGGAGGACCAACGGTTTTCAAAACAGCACTTTCCGGTAACATGCGGAACAAAAAATAAAAGGAGGGCAGGATGGACACAGTCAATATATCAGAAGAAACGGCGAATTTAAACCTGACAGATTTGATTGATTTGGATACCCTGCGCTTGATACAGGATTCTTTTTCCGGCATGACTGGCATTGCATCTCTAATTACAGACAAAGACGGAATCGCTATCACGGAGGGTTCGCATTTTTCGGATTTTTGTGCCAAATATGTCTGTGCCACAGAAATAGGCAGGAAACGCTGCAAAGGCTGTAATCGCATTGGCGCAGAGAATGCGAATAAGGACCGTATTCCCTATACATATCGCTGTCATGCAGGATTGGTGGATTTTGCCGTGCCTATCATGGTTGCCGGCCATAAGGTAGGATGCTTTATCGGCGGACAGATGCTGCCTGATTCTCCGGATGAAGACAAAATCAGACAGGTGGCATCGGATATCGGGTTGAATCCAGACGAGCTGATGGAGGCGGCCCGTAAGGTGAGCATTCTGAAGGAGGAGGATGTGAAGAATAAGGTTGCCGCACTTTCCACAATTGCGAACATTCTATCGGAGATTGCTTTTAGCAAGTACCAGCTGAATGTGAAGAATGCGGAACTGATGAAATCTTCCAACATGAAGTCGGATTTCCTGGCTAACATGAGTCATGAAATCCGAACCCCCATGAACGCCATTATCGGTATGGCGGAGATGGCGCTGCGGGAGGAACTCCCCCCCATGGCCAAGGAGTATGTGGGACAGATCAAAGCATCCGGACAGACGCTGCTCACAATCATTAACGATATTCTGGACTTTTCCAAGATAGAATCCGGCATGATGACCATCAACGAGGCGGAATATGAGCCCATGTCGGTAGTCAACGATGTGGCGAATATCATCATGACCCGGATTGGCAACAGGGAGTTGGAACTGACGGTGGATGTGGATCCCAACCTTCCCCATGAATTGTATGGCGACAACATCCGCATAAAGCAGATCATGATCAACCTTGCCAACAATGCCATAAAATTCACGAAGATGGGGAATGTACATCTGCAGGTGGATTTCCGGCAGACAGGCGAAGATATGCTGGATCTCTATATCGCCGTTTCCGACACCGGGAGCGGGATCAAGGAGAGTGACATGGAAAAGCTCTTCCAGTCCTTCCAGCAGCTGGATAGCAAGCGTAACCGTAATATTGAGGGTACCGGTCTGGGGCTTGCCATCTGCAAACAGTTGGTTTCTCTTATGAATGGAAGCATTCATGTGGAGAGTGAATACGGGGAGGGAAGCACTTTTTCCTTTGTGGTTCCGCAGAAAATTATCAGCAAAGTCCCCTCCATCAGACAGATTGAGGAAGAGATATCGGCAGTGGGGCTTCTGGCGGGGGACTATGCCGCAAAGCAGATAGAGACAGATATGCAGAGGCTGGGAGTGAGTTATCGGGGGCTGGCCTCCGACAGGGATTTGTCAAGATTGGGCAGGCAGAAAATCCAGTTTCTGTTTGTGGAGCAGCCGATGATGACAGATACGGTTCAGGATTTCCTGAAAGCTCACCCGGATATCACAGGCGTGGTAATGGCGGATTATAGGGATGCATACCCCTATGGCATAGACAATGTATTCATTGCAAAGAAGCCCTTATATGTATTGAGTCTTGCGGGCATTTTACAGGGAGATAAGGCGGAGCGCAATTTTAACATTCTTGACGCGGACGAATTTAACTTTATGGCCCCGGATGCGGAAATCCTGGTGGTGGATGACAACGCGATCAACCTGACCGTGGCGAAAGGGCTTTTGAGTCCGCTGGAGATGCATATAGACACGGCTCTGAGCGGAAGGGAGGCAATCTTCAAGATCACGGACAAAAAGTATGATTTGATTTTTATGGATCATATGATGCCTGAGATGGATGGAGTGGAGGCCACCGGGATTATCCGGAATCTGCCCGGAGTAAACGGCCAGATTCCCATCCTTGCCTTGACGGCAAATGCTGTGGAGGGCACCCGGGAGATGTTTATCAGCGGCGGGATGAATGATCTGGTGACCAAGCCCATCGAGTTGAAGGATATTGTGTCCAAGCTGCGCAAATGGCTGCCGCCGGAAAAGATCCACAAGAAACGGCGAAAGGGAAAAGAGGCTAAACATGGCGGGCAGAACGGAATGACTTCCCAAGTGACGGACATCTCTATCGACGGATTGGATGTGCAGAGGGCAATGGGATTTTTGGGCAATGAGGAATTATTCTGGGCGGTCCTCAAAGAATATTACCGTGTGATTGACAAAAAATATGCGGTGATTCAGAGATATGAGCAGGAGGAGAAGTGGCACGAGTACACCATAGAGGTTCACTCCCTGAAAAGCGCTTCCCGTCAAATTGGCGCTTTTGAACTTGCGGAGACCGCAGAGCAGATGGAGATGGCTGGAAAGGCCCAGAATGCGGAGTTGATTCATAAGATCACTCCGGGAATGCTGGCGGAGTACATTTTTTATAAGAGTATTCTGGCCCCCTATTTTACCAAGGAAGACGAGACGAAGGGCGACAAGCAGATCAGCGGCGGCGAGTTGGACGTTTATTTTGCGCAGATACGTGACGCTCTGGATAACTTGGATTTGGATACCGTGGAGAGTATTATACTAAGCATGAACCAGTACTCCTATGGCAGCAAGCATGATGAACTCTTTGAACAACTGAAAAATGCCGTGGATGACATGGACGCGGAAAAATGTGAGGAGATCCTCGATGCATGGGAAGCCAGTCTGTAGACGATGCGTTTTTCTTTAAGTTCCGCATTTTCCCGGATAACATATATATTTAAGCACAATATAGGCCGCTCAGGCGTCCGAATATTGTGCTGTTTTTTTTGAACACTACTTCCGTATAATTTGCTTTCGTCAGGGTAAGAATATCCATAGAGTAAGCAAAGCAATTCTCAAAATGAAAATAAAGGATAGAGAAAGTCCGCGTCGGCGGACGGGAGGTGTTCATGAGACGTAACAACAGAAAACAAAATATCAAAAAAGAGCGGATCATTATGATCGCGTCCTCGGCTTTTGTGATGGCGGCACTGACCATGACAGGGGTGTACATGAAGGAGAACAGTGTGCAGAACCAGGATGATGGTTACAGCATTGATTTTACCGGAGTGGAGAGCCAGGCGGAGGATAGCAGCCAGGAGATCGGGGATACCCTTCAGAGACCCCACAATTCCGTGACCGTTCCCCAGGGAGACGGCGTCGTGCAGGATGTTCCGGAGGATGACTTGGACTATCTGCCTATGGAGGAGGCCGGCTCTTCAATGGTTCAGATCCCTGGCCTGACAGACGGTATACTGTCGGAGGCGGATGTGACCAGCGACGAGCAGGTGGCCATGCTGGAGGAACAAAAGGCAAACGGGAAGCAGACGGAGGGAAAAGAGGATAAACCCCAGGACAGCGGATCATCGGAGGGCAGCGCAGTCACTCCGGAGCCGGTCCGTGAGCAGCTTCCCACAGCTGTGGATCAGCCTGCGGCAGAACAATCCATCTTCGATCAGACCATGACAGAACAACCGCTTCTTGCGGAAGAGCAGCCTGTATTGGAGGAACCCCAGGAGGTCAGGACACTGGCTTTTTCTTCCGACCAGGGACTGGTGAAACCGGTGTCGGGGGATATATTGATTCCGTACAGTATGGACAAGACAGTATATTTTACCACGCTGGATCAGTATAAATACAATCCGGCCACCGTATACAGTGTAGCGGAGGGCACTCAGGTGATTGCCTGTGCCGAGGGCAGAGTTGCGTCCGTATTCAGCAATGAGGAGATTGGACAGGCAGTGACTTTGGATCTGGGCAACGGATACCAGGTGGTCTACGGACAACTGCAGGCTCTGAATGTGTCGGAAGGAGAATATGTGAGCCCCGGCCAGATCATCGGAAGCGTGGCCGCTCCCACCATTTATTACAGCCTGGAGGGCAGCAACCTGTATTTCCTGCTGGAGCAGGACGGAGCGGCGCTGGATCCCCAGAACCTGTACTTTTAGACAGATTTTGAACGGGAAACGCCGGGAATAGCACTGGAACAACGCAATAACACGGGCACAGCAGGAGTTTGGTTTAGACCAAACTCCGGTTATGCAGGGAAGAGGTAAGTATGGAGATCATTAACGGTCTGATCCACACCATGGGAAAACAAGGCGTCATAAAGCATGGTGCGATCCAGGTAGAGAACGGAAAAATAGTATGGGTGGGAACCATGGGAGAGTGGCAGGAAAGGCGCCGCGCGGAAACCAAAAACCGGGAATTGGACGGATCGGACCAGGTGCTGGATGCGGGGGGCGGCTGGGTGCTGCCCGGCATCATCGAGGCCCACTGTCATATGGGCATCACCGAGGAGAAGAAGGGTATGGAGGGGGACGACTGCAATGAGACAGTGGACCCCGTCACCCCCTGGCTGCGGGCCATAGACGCAATCAACAGTATGGACGCCGCCTTTGACGACGCGGTGCGGGCGGGCATCACAGCCGCCATGATTGGCCCCGGCAGTTCCAATGTGGTGGGAGGGCAGTTTGCCCTGGTCAAGACCCGGGGCAGGCGGATTGACCATATCATAGTGAAAGCCCCTGCGGCCATGAAGGTGGCTTTTGGCGAAAATCCCAAAGTCAATTATTCCGGTCAGGGAAAAAGCCCTTCCACCCGCATGGCCATAGCGGGTATGCTGCGCCGGGAACTGTTTGAAGCAAAAAAGTATTGGGAGCAGAAACAGAAGGCTCGGGAAAAGGGTGAAGATTTTCAGGAGGATTTTACCAGGGAGTGCTGGATCCCTGTACTGCGGCGGGAGATTCCGTTGAAGGCCCATGTCCACCGGGTGGACGATATTTTCACGGCCATCCGGATCGCCCGGGAGTTTGGACTGAACATGACGCTGGATCACTGCAGCGAAGGGCACTTGATTGCGGAGGAGTTGGCCGCGGAAGGGTATCCTGCCATCGTGGGTCCGGACCTGACCAGCCGCAACAAGATAGAGGTGCAGAATGTGGCGTTCAAGACCGCCGGAGTGCTGGCCAGGGCGGGGGCATTAGTTGCAATCACCACGGATCACCCGGTATCCCAGATCCAGACCCTGCCTCTCTGTGCAGGGATGGCCGTGAAATCCGGACTGCCCATGGAGGAAGGACTTCGGGCTATCACTGTCAATGCCGCCCGCATCTGCGGTGTATCGGACAGAATGGGAACGCTGGAGCCGGGGAAAGATGCGGATATTGCAATTTTCAGCGGGAGCCCTATGGAAGTATTTACGCGGACACTGTATACTATTATAGATGGGCGGGTGGTTTATGAGGCAGAGGATGATTAGCGCGCAGGGATGAGTATCCGTCCAAAGGGGCTCCTGCGGTCTTGCCCATAAAAAGCCATCGGACGTAAATGTTTTCGTGAATGAAGAAAGGAAAAGCTTTACCGCCGGGTTTTATTTTGCTATACTATGAAGTGGAAATTGTGTGCGAACCGGCGGTCACGGATGTGCAGGAGACAGACTGCGGAATCGGATTGCCGGGTGCCGCGGCAGTGTCCGGGGCTATGATTCGGCCTGGGCGGATACAATTGTAAAAAGGACAGGTACAATGCAGACCTGGAGGAATATAATAGTCACAGGGAGCTTTCGGATATGAATCCGAATAGACAAATAGGTGGGAGAACTGCATGGAGATGACATATCAGGGCCTGAAGGTCCAATACATAGAACAGGGGCAGGGGCCGCTGGCAGTGCTGTTCCACGGCTGGGGGGCCAACAAGGAGTTGTTTCAGGCGCTCATAAGTACTCTGGCGGTGCGGTACCGGGTGGCGGCGCCGGATACGCCGGGCTTTGGCCAGAGTCAGGAACCGGGAGAGGCTTGGAGCCTGGAGGATTATTGTGCTTTTTCCAAAGCTTTTATCGACCATGTGGCAGGACCGGAGGACAAAGAGGTGATCCTGGCGGGTCATTCTCACGGAGGGCGCACTCTGATCAGGCTGGTGGGAAGCGGTATGCTGGAGCGGAAGGTGCAAAAGCTGATCCTGATTGACAGCGCGGGAATTGTCCACGAGAAGACGCCGGAGCAGATGCGTCGGATCAAACGGTATAAAAGGGGAAAAAAGATTTTAAGTCTGCCGCCGGTGAAGGCGCTGTTTCCCCATGCGCTGGAACGATTGCAGAGTAAATCCGGATCGGCGGATTACAGGATGGCCTCCCCCGTCATGCGCCAGAGCATGGTGAAGGTGGTCAACGAGGATGTGCGGGAATATCTTCCCAGGATAGAAGCGGAAACCCTGCTGGTCTGGGGAGATCAGGATCAGGATACGCCGCTCGCTGACGGACAGTTGATGGAGCGTCTGATTCCCGGCTCGGGGCTGGCGGTGTTGGCGGGGGCGGGACATTTCAGTTTTTTGGATCGGCAGTATCAGTTCCTGGCGGTGATGCGGTCATTTCTGGGAATCGGCAGTGATGCGGCCAATGGCTGAGCAGCCGGGACGCTCAGGACGGTTTTCCGGCTTTGACCCTCGCGGCATTCGCAAGTCAACTATGTTGGCTATATGCTCGTGCAGGCACGACGCTTGGCCCATTGCCCGCGGGAATATATAGGATCGCGGAGGAATCCGCGATATGTGTGGGGTGTATACATGATAAATATTTTCTTTATACTTATTTTTGTGACTGCCATTGCGGCCGTTTCGCTGGGTGTGCGCTATACGCTGCACATGTTCCAGCAGAGTTCCTATCAGTACAGGTCTTACTGGCGGTACATGAAAACCCATCCCGCCATGACGCTGCTGCCGCTGGCAGGGGTGGCTGTGCTGGCGGGCTGGCTGGCCGTCAGAAAATCTTTGGCGGCGGTGGTTGTGATTTTGTCGCTGGAGTGGATCTGCCTGCTCCTGCTGGTATTTCTGTACTGGCCCAGAGCCGCCAAGAAAAAACTGATAATCACCGCCAGGGTGAAGCGGCTGATTGCCGCCACGGCGGCGCTGTATCTGCTGGCATGTCTGGCGGCATCGCTTATGGCGGGGATTTCCTGGCCGCTGCTGCTGGTATCGGCTATGCTTGGGGCCATGCTTAGTCCTTACATGGTACTGTTGGCCAATCTGATAAACAGGCCTATTGAGAAAGGCATCAATCAATATTACATCCGAGACGCCCGGCGGATGCTGAAGGCATGCCCGAATCTGAAGATCATCGGCATCACCGGCAGCTACGGCAAGACCAGTGTGAAGTATTATCTTCACACGCTGCTGGGAGCTAAATACGATGTACTGATGACCCCGGAAAGCTTCAATACGCCCATGGGTATTGTGAAAACCATCCGGGGGAGCCTGAAGGCCACCCATGAGATTTTTCTGTGCGAGATGGGGGCAAGACATGTGGGGGATATCAAGGAGATTTGCGATATTGTAGATCCCCAGATCGGCGTGATTACTTCCCTGGGTTACCAGCATCTGGAGACTTTCAAAACCCTGGATCATATCGTGGGTACCAAGAGGGAGTTGTTTGACGCGCTGCCCCCGGGAGGCCCCCGGTTTGTAAACGGTGACAATGAGTTTGTAAAGCAATATGGAGTGAACCAGGACGCCGTTACTTACGGCCTGGAGGAGGGCAATGCCTATCGTGCCTATGATCTGGAATACAGTGAAAAGGGAACAAGGTTCATGGTGCAGGCCCCGGACGGCAGCAGGGAGGAATTTACCACCCGGCTCCTGGGCGAGCACAATGTGATCAATATCACCGGGGCCATTGCGGTATCCCATGAAATGGGGATTCCGCTGGATAAGCTGAAAATCCCGGTGCGCAGGCTGGAGGGGGCGCCCCACCGGCTGCAGCCCATGGCCAAGGGCAACACAATCATCATTGACGATGCCTACAACGCCAACCCCAACGGCGCCCATATGGCGCTCAAGACCCTGGGCATGTTCCAGGGAGTGCGGGTGCTGGTGACGCCCGGCATGGTGGAGTTGGGAGAGCAGGAGGATCATTACAATTACGAGTTGGGCAGGGATGCCGCGCGGCACTGTGACTATATTGTGCTGGTGGGCCGCAGGCAGACGGAGAGCATACAGCGGGGGGTGCTGGACACGGATTTTGACAGGGAGCATTTCTATGTGGCGGAGGATTTGCAGGATGCCATGAAGTATGTGTACGGTATCGTCACGAACCAGAAGCTGATTGTGCTGCTTGAGAACGATCTGCCGGATAATTATAGTTAACAACATAACAAATTTCTGTTTCCGGCCTGGCAAAATCCATATACGAGAGCTTTTGCGAGGCCGATTTAAGGAGGCGTATTATGAAAATTAAGCTGGCTGTTATTTTCGGGGGGAAGAGCGTGGAGCATGAGATCTCCATTATCTCGGCCCTGCAGGCTTGCGAGTACATCAATCGGGAGAAATATGAGGTCATTCCCCTGTATATGACCAAGGGGGGAGAATTTTATACGGGAGAGCATATCGGCAGCATCGATCATTACAAGGATATTCCCTTGCTGCTGAAGGAGAGTACCCGGGTGCTGCTGTTAAATGAGGACGGAAAGGTGAACATGGTACGCTATCCCATGAAGAAGCTGGGCAACAACGTGCTGGGCAGCATAGACGTGGCATTCCCTATTGTACATGGCACCAATGTGGAGGATGGCACACTGCAGGGTTACTTGCAGACACTGGGACTTCCCTATGTGGGATGCGACGTGCTTTCCTCTGCTGTGGGCATGAATAAATATGTGATGAAGACGGTGTTTAAAGACAACCACATCCCTGTGCTGGACTGTGCCTGCTATAACCTGGTGGACTTTGAGGATGTGGAGAAACTGCTGGATCGGATAGAGGGCCAATTCTCCTACCCTGTCATCGTCAAACCCATCAACCTGGGATCCAGCGTGGGCATCAGCAAGGCGGATCACAGGGAGGGGCTGGAGGAGGCGCTTGGCCTGGCCTTCACTTTTGCCCAGAAGGTACTGGTGGAGCCTGCCATCCGGCAGCTTAAGGAAATCAACTGCGCCGTGCTGGGAGACGAACTGGAGGCGGAGGCTTCCGAGTGCGAGGAGCCTCTGAATGCGGAGGAAATCCTGACCTATGAGGACAAATATATTGGCGGGGGCAAGAGCAAGGGCGCTTCCAAGGGCATGGCCAGCCTAAGCCGCGCCATACCGGCCAACATATCCGGGGAGCGCCGGGAGGAGATCCGGCAGATGGCGGTGAAAGCCTTCCAGTGCTTGGGCTGCAGCGGTGTGGCCCGCATAGATTTTATGATAGACAAGGAGACCGACAAGGTATATCTGAACGAGATCAACACCATCCCTGGCTCCCTGGCCTTTTATCTCTGGGAGCCCCTGGGACTTAAGTATCCGGAACTGCTGGAGCGCATGATCCAGCTGGCCCTGAAGCGCCACCGGGAGAACGAAAAGCTGACCTTCTCCTTCGACACCAATGTGCTGGCCGGAGTGAAGCTGGGCGGCGCCAAGGGCGCCAAGCTGTAAAGATCATCGAGGTGCTGGCAGAAGGGAAAACGAATGTCCCCTAAGACATCAGGGGGTGGGCGGTTCGGTATTCCTTTGGCGAACAGCCATATTTTTCCCGGAATATCCGGTAAAAGAAGCTGCTGTTGTTATATCCTATGGCCTCCATTATGCCGTCTGCGGAGAGGGTGGTCTGAGACAGCAGGTACACGGCCTGCTGCAGCTTCTGCTGCTGCAGCAGTTCCTTGAAGGTGTGGCCGGTGTATTTTTTCAGCAGGCGGCTGACATAGTAGGGCGGGAGTCTCAATTCGGCGGAAATGTCTGCCAGTGTCCCGGCTTTGTAATGAGTTTCAATATATTTTAAAATGCGGAAGATTAAATCCTGCTCATAGTTACCGGCCCTGCTCTGGAGGGTGGTGTCGGCGAAAAGCGAAAGGTTCATCAGAATCAGCCCCATGGTGATCTGATTGATGGTATTGGTTCCCGGCTTTTTGTCGATAAGCGTCCAGAGCATGTTCTCCATCAGGTTCTGTATGGGCAGGATATTTTTGGCCTGAAAATGCAGATAGGGGATCTGTGGATTGCCGTTTGACAGGGTGGAAACCAGGAAACCGCGCAGCACATTGTCCCGCTCGATCATGGACAGGGAGCGGTCAAAAAATTCCGGCAGGATAATGAAGTTTACGGCAATGTCCTCTCTGCCTGCGGGCAGGATTTCTTGAGTGGCTGACTGGCTGAGAAAAAGCAGATCCCCTTCCTCCAGAACGAGCTGTTCCGTGTCGTTGATGATATGCGTGGTGCTGCCGCAGCACATATATACCAGTTCCACATAGTTGTGCCGGTGCTTTGGGAAATGGGCAAAACGGGTATGTGGGCGCAATTCGATCAGGTGTCCCCGCTCCAGAAGCTTGCTATTGTCAATGACAAAGTCCTTGCCGGAAGTGTAGATGCCTTTCTGGATACTGCCCTGTCCCTGTAGGAGCGCTTTCTCTTCCTCCGTTATTTCCCGCAGGTGCTGTAATAATTCCGCTCTCATGGTCTCTTTTGTCCCCCTTGTCTAAAAGTGCAAATAAAGTCCCTGATTTTATGGAAAAGAGACCTTATTTTTTGCTGTTCTTTTTTATATGATAGCCTTAGAAGAGTAAAAAGTCTACAAAAATTCACAGAGAATGCGCAGCTTATAATGGAGGAAAAATATGGGCGGATATTATCTGGCCGTGGACATCGGCGCCTCAAGCGGGAGGCATATGCTGGGATATCTCAGGGACGGGAAAATGCAGCTTGAGGAGATCTATCGGTTTGAGAACGGGATGAAGGACAAAGACGGCAGTCTTGTGTGGGATACGGAGCATCTGTTCTCGGAGATCAAGGCGGGCATGAAAAAATGTACGGAGCTTCAGAAAATTCCGGAGAGCATGTCCATAGACACCTGGGCGGTGGACTATGTGCTGCTGGATCAGGAGGATCAGGCGCTGGGCAGTACCTACGGATACCGGGACCACAGGACTTTGGGCATGGATGAAAGGGTGTATCAGCTTATCCCCGAGGGGGAGCTTTATGCCAGGACGGGCATTCAGAAGCAGTGCTTCAACACGATCTATCAGCTGATGGCCGACAAGACACAGCGGCCGGAGGCGCTTAAGAAGGCGAAAACCTTTCTGATGCTGCCAGACTACTTCCAGTTCCTGCTGACTGGCTGTAAAGTTTCCGAGTACACCAACGGAACTTCCACCCAGCTGGTCAGCCCTGTGACAAAACAGTGGGACAGGGAATTGATCCGCCTGCTGGGGTATCCGGAGGAGATGTTCCTGCCGCTTAAGATGCCCGGTACGGTGGTGGGAGATTTGACAGGGGCTGTTGCGGAGGAGGTAGGTTTTAACTGCAAGGTGGTACTATGCGGCAGTCATGACACTGCCTCTGCGGTGATGGCGGTGCCCAGGGCGGAAGGAGATGCCCTGTATATCAGTTCGGGCACCTGGTCTCTGATGGGGGTGGAACTGCCGGAGGCGGACTGCAGGCCCGTGAGCAGGCAGGCCAACTTTACCAATGAGGGCGGCTATGATTACCGCTTCCGGTATCTGAAAAACATCATGGGACTGTGGATGATCCAGTCCATACGGCATGAACTGGGAGATTCCTATTCTTTTGCGCAGCTTTGTGACATGGCCATGGCCGCAGGGGATTTCCCGTCCCGGGTGAAGGCCAATGACGCCTGTTTTCTGGCCCCAAAGAATATGACGGAGGAGATCAGGGCTTATTGCGGGCGCACCGGGCAGAAGATTCCGGAGACCACCGGCGAGTTGGCCTGCGTGGTCTACCGGAGCCTGGCGGACTGCTACGGAGAGACCGTGGGGGAGATCGAGGCCAACACGGGGAAAGAGTACGGCGCTGTCTCCATCATTGGAGGGGGGGCCAATGCCGCGTACCTGAACCAGCTGACTGCCAACGCCACAGGAAAGACTGTATACGCGGGCCCCACCGAGGCCACGGCCATCGGCAATATTATGGCCCAGATAATCGGCGCGGGGGAACTTAACGGGCTGGCCCAGGCTAGGAAGTGCGTGTACGAGTCTTTTGAAATCAAGGAATACAGGCCACAGCCCATCCACTCTTACCAGAAAGGGAGTTTCCAAAACGCCTAATTCAAAATAAAAGAAAAAGGGGCTCTTCAAGGGTGATGGTGGGTAAAAAATACCCACAACCCCAGTGTTTATGC
>CAJUCT010000043.1 GCA_910585015.1 uncultured Acetatifactor sp. | reverse complement strand
GCGGAAAAAGAAAAAAGCCGGAAAACCATCTTGTAGCGTCCGACATTTTCTGATATATTATGAAAAATAGTACGCAAAGTTATTTATAAAATTTTTCTGAACATCATTGACAGTGAGGTATATTTCCGTTAATATTAACATATAAATAAGTCAGTGATATCACTGATTGGGCTGGTCGAAAGACCCTGGTCCACCGAACGGCGGGGAATTTCCCCGCTATTTTTGTTAGGGAAATCTGAGAGGGATGAAGGAAGTAATCTATGGCTGAAAAGATTTTAAGTGTTTTTATAGATGAATCGGGCGATTTTGGGCCATATGATTTTCATGCGCCATTTTATCTGGTTGCAATGGTTTTACATAATCAGGATGTGGATATTAGCAAAAATATTGATGATTTGGAGAATCATTTGACAAATATTGGATATAAGCAGCACGCCATCCATACGGGGCCACTAATCCGCAGGGAATCCGTTTATGCCAATGACCTTATGGAAGAACGAAAACGACTTTTTAATGCATTATTTAATTTTGCCCGTAAATTGGATTTCCGTTATGTCTGTGCAAAAATAAGAAAAGATGAATGCCCGGATGTAATTACGTTAACGGCGAGAATATCAAAAGCGATTGCAGGAATACTTAAGGATCATCAGAATTTTTGGGAGCAGTTTAACCGCATTATAATCTATTATGACAATGGCCAGATTGAACTTACCAAAATTCTGACTTCTGTTTTTAATACGCTTTATGCCCATGTAGAGTTCCGCAAAGTGAAGCCGGTAGATTATAAATTGTTTCAGGCGGCTGACCTGATCTGTACGATGGAGTTACTTGCGGAAAAAGCAGAATCCAACTCATTTTCGAGGTCAGAGCAGGAATTCTTCTGCTCAGTACGCGACTTTAAAAAGAACTATCTTAAGCCGTTATTGAAGAAACATTTGTAGGGAGCAGGTGTGTTGGAATGGAAAAGGATATTGCTGATTATGCGAAAGACGGCAGGTTGACGGAACTGTCAGACGGAAAGCGTTATGAGTGGCGCAAAATGATTGATGCGGTAAAGGCGTTAGGTAGACCACTTACGGATGAGGAAGCCGAGCAGTACCGGGTAAAATAGCATCGGTGCGGTGAAAGCGCAAGGGGATTTTGTCGAATCCCGTTTGTCGAATGTCGAATTGGGTGGGGTAAATGGGGTAAAGAGGGGTAAAAGTCATCATAATCTAACAGCGGCACAGGCGGCAATAAAAAAATAATGCCATAGGATTTTTGGTACTAACAGGCAAAAGTATTGAAGAATGGCTTAAAATCAAGGTTTTTTAGGCTTGGTGGGGTTCATCACGGTGGGTGGTGGGCCCCGCTTTTTTTGGTTTTGGATGCCGCTGATAGGATGGCGATTGGGGAGAAAATCGTACTATCAGGCAAAAGTCGGGAGTTTCCGTGATAGTATCCGAGTTTTGCGTGAAAGTATAAGAGTTTCCGTGTTTGTATGGAGTTTCGCCTGTTTGTAGAAAAATGCTGTTGAAATATGGGAGATATTATCGAATTTTGTCAGGGTGTCTCCTTCCCCGGCAGATACGGACACGGAAAGCCGAGAAAGCCCGTAAACACGGCACTTTTGGCACTACATAGGTTTCTAAGTTACATTATTTCCGTGTGCTTTTAGGGGCATTTTTACATTTGCGAGGGTACGAACTTTTGTTCTGGGGTTGTTTTGCCTGATAGTGTATACTCGTAGGCAAAAGTCGGTTATTATCACGGAAACTCGGATACTCGCAGGCAAAACTCGATACTATCACGCAAAAGTCGATACTCGCAGGCAAAACCCATATACAAACACGGAAACTGCCTGTATTATCACGGAAACAGGATGGGAGTTTTCGTGATAATACAAGGGTTTCCGTGATAATATACAGAGTTTCCGTGTTTGTATATGAGTAAAACGATAAAAATTTAATGAAATAGTGAAAGGGGCTGTTTCGGCAGTCCTTTTTCAATATTCGGGCATCTCAAATTCAGACAAAGAAATTCATCTGTTTTTCCTCAAATATATTTTTTAACAGCAGCAGTCCCTTTCTTAAATCATCTTCCGTATCGGGTGAAGCAACAGATACCCGGACATAGGATGATCTGTTTTCATTCTGCATTGCGAAGCGGTGGGAGCCAAGTACATGAATTCCTTTCTGCAATGCCAGCAGCTCCAATTCCTCACTTGACAGATGGGCGGGGAGCGGCAGCCAGTGGAAAAACCGCTCGATATTATCAGTTTCGGATGAAGAAAAAATGGTTTTGAATATCTGGTTTCGTTTCCGGGCAGAAAGGATTTTCTGCCTCACGATATTTTCTGCCTCGCCGTTTTCAATCAGCTCTGCAATGATCTCACTGTTGAGGGACACGGTTTTCAGGTTGATGCCCAGCATCCCGGAGACCAGCAGCTCCCGGTATCGGTCCGGAAAGGCAAGAAAGGCTACCCGCAGTCCGGCGCATAACGATTTTGAGATGCTGCAGATGTGGACGGTCTGCTCCGGCAAAAGGGAAAAGAACGGCTCTGCAGCAGGAGAGGTATGGCCATAAGCGGAGAGGAAGGAATAAATATCGTCCTCTATCACAAGCAGATGGAACTGCCGGATGATCTCTGCCAGTTCCATCCGGCGTGGCTGCGGCATAAAGATACTTGTGGGGTTGCTGCAGGTCGGCATGAGGTAGATGCCGTTTATCCCCGTATTCCGGCAAGCTGCCATAAGCCCATCGGGGGACATCCCATTTCCATCCGCGGGTACAGCAATCAGTTGGATGTGCAGGAAATTGGCAAGTTCCTTAAAGTTTGTATAGGTAAAGGTGTCTACGGCTATTTTATCCCCGGCCTTGAAAAGTGAAATAAGTATGACGGACAGGGCATTCTGCGCCCCGGCAGAGAGCAGGATGTTTTCCTCCCCGGTGTTTACCCCAATCCGGAGCAGCCATTTCCGGGCGGCGCTTATCTGCCGCTTCGTTCCCAGGGGGTTGCTGTATTCAAAAAGCCTTATGGATTCATCCCTTTCCAAAACAAGCCGCGCTGTACTTTGGATGGCACGGTTGCTTTCATAGAACGGCTTGATCATGCCCATTTCGATGATGCCGCCCTCTTTTTCCATAAAAGTATTTTTAGCGGATGTGCCGGGGGAAACAAAAGTCCCGCGTCCCGTGACGGCATACAGGAGCCCTTTGAGTTCGCACAGCTTGTATGCCCGTGTGACTGTGCTTAAGTTCAGGTCGAGGAAGTCGGCAAGTTCCCGCTGGGGCGGCAGCTTTGTGTCAGCCGGCAGTTTTCCAGAAAGGATATCTGCCTCAAGGCTGGCGGCTATGGAAATGTAATAGGGCTTTTCCAGTCTGGATTTCTGCGGCCTCCATGACATGGGGTAATCTTCAAAGGAATTGACAGGCATGAGTTTTCCTCCATAAAATTGTATGCAACACAATTCTAACATTGTATGCATATAATTTCAAGTTTATAATAGGCCATGTACAAAGCAATCCAGTTGAAAACGAGGAGGAAAACAGTTATGAAGAAAATCACGATAAAGGAGATCGCCCGGATTGGGATCATGGCGGCGGCAGTGTATGTGGCATCGGCCTTTCTGCAGGTTCCCATCCCCACGGCGATAGACAACACAAGGCTACATATGGGGAACGTCATGTGCCTGTTATCCGGTATGCTTTTGGGACCCCTGCAGGGCGGGCTTGCGGCTGGAATCGGCTCCATGTTCTTTGACCTGACGAATCCGGCCTATATTGCCTCTGCGCCTTTTACCTTTATCTTCAAATTTGTCATGGCATGGATATGCGGGAAGATAACCTCTGGCAGTCCGGCACATCTGAAACAACGGTATGTGGTCGGCGGCATCGCTGGCGCTTTTGCTTATGTGGTCCTTTATCTGTCAAAGAGTTTTATTGAACACAGATTTGTATTGGGGCTGCCCCTGGAAGCGGTCATGCTGACAGTCACGCAGAAAGCGGTGGTGTCCAGTGTAAATGCCATTGTAGCCTGTGTGGTGGCGGTTCCCCTTGGCCTTGCCCTGCGCCCTGTGATGGCGAAGATGATAAAATAATTATGGAAATGGATATGACAAAGGGAAAGCCCGTTAAGGCGCTGCTGAAATTTTCCGTCCCGCTGTTTGCGGGGAATATCATGCAGAACCTCTACAATGTTTTTGATACGGCGGTTGTGGGGCATGTATTAGGCAAAAACGCCCTGGCTGCCGTGGGAAACTCTTATGTTCCCATGCTGATTATAAACAGCATTATTCTTGGGCTTTCCTCCGGCATTCTGATTTTGCTGGCTCAGATGTATGGTTCAGGGGAAAAGGCACAGGGCTGTATGGGTTCCATCCGGACGTTGGTCTTTCTGATCGGCGGCGGTCTGGCCTGCATATTTTTTCTGTCTGCGGGATGGATTTTCAGGGCGATGGGTATCCCTGCGGCTGCTGCCCGCCCTGCGGCAGAGTATTTGAGGATCACGGCATTGGGAATCCCATTCCTGTCAGCATACAACTTTTACTCAGCGGTGGCGAAGGCCGGAGGGGACGCAAGGACGCCGGTACGGGATATGTCCGTTTCCTGCCTTATGAATATCGTGCTTGATTATGTGTTTGTTGTAATCCTCCGGCTGGGGATAAGAGGGGCGGCATCTGCAACGGTGATTTCCCAGGCAGCGGCGGCAGGGCTGGCCGTTTTCCATTTACGCCGTAAAGATAAAAATGCACTGGCGGTGCGGCCTGACTTTAAGTATGTACTGCCCGTATTCCGTCTTGGCGTGACAAGCATCGTGCAGAATGGAGCCTCCGCTGTCAGTATGTTCTTTATACAGGGAGTGATCAACCGGTTTGGCATCAATGAAATATCGGCCTATGCAGCGGCATATAGGATTGAAACGATACTGACAATCCCGGCAGTCAATCTGGGGGCTTCGCTCAGTGTTTTCACAGCGCAGAATGCGGGGGCTAAAAACTTTGACAGATGCCGTAAGGGGTTGAGGGATGGTTTTAAGATTTCAGTGGTATTTGCGGCTGCGGTGGTGGTCATTGTATGGGCTGCCTCGCCGCAGTTCATGTACCTGTTAGTGGGGGACGAAAAGGAGATAGTCCGCATAGGGGTGCGCTATCTCCATATCGTTTCCCTGACATTCCCTTTCTGCGTCAGCCTTTACCTGCTCACGAATTTCCTACGCGGGGCAGGAGAGATTGCATACCCGGTTTTTAATACCATGCTTGAATTAGGGTTCCGTACAGCCTTTGCCTTTGTTTCGGTGCGGTATATCGGGTTTTATGGAATCATGCTCTGCAGGCCATTGAGTTTTCTCATAAGTACAGCCAGTCTGTCCTGCCGGTATTTCACAAAAAGATGGCAGGGACGGTAAGGAATATGTTATGATTTATTTTGTATGTGGAAACAGTTAAAGGAGGAAACGAAAAATGTATGAGTTGGTTCAAGTCAGTGAGAAATGCTATTACATAAACTGCCCGGCGAAGATAGGTGTCTATGTTGCGGATAAGGATCATGTCTATCTGGTTGACAGCGGGAATGACAAGGATGCGGGGCGGAAGGTTCGGCAGATACTGGATAAGAACGGCTGGCATCTGGCGGCAATTCTGAATACTCATTCCAATGCAGACCATATCGGCGGGAACAAGTACCTGCAGGGGCAGACGGGCTGTAAGGTTTATTCCGGTGGCATAGAGGCGGCTTTTACGAAATACCCGGTATTGGAGCCGTCTTTCCTTTACGGCGGATATCCGTGTAAGGATTTGCGACATAAGTTCCTGATGGCGCAGGAAAGCGATGTGACCGATTTTTCAGATGAGAACTTCCCAAAGGAGATTGAGGTGATACCCCTGCCGGGGCATTTCTTTGATATGGTGGGGTTCCGTATGCCGGACAATGTGGTGTTCCTTGCGGACTGCATCAGCAGCAGGGAGACGCTGGACAAATATGCGGTTTCCTTCATCTATGACGTGGGCGCATATCTGGAAACGCTGGATAAGGTGGAGCAGATGGAGGCGGCCATGTTCGTCCCCGCCCATGCAGATGCCTCTGCTGATGTGGAGGAGCTTGTCCGTTATAACAGAGATAAGGTACAGAGCATTGCAGAGCGTATTTTATCCATCTGTGAAGAACCAATGTGCTTTGAGCGGATTTTGCAGGAAGTGTTCAAAGGCTATGGACTTGTCATGAATTTTGAGCAGTATGTGTTGGTTGGCAGCACGGTGCGTTCTTACCTTTCGTGGCTGAAAGATACCGGGAAAGTGTCGGCTGAATTTCAGGACAGTATGCTTCTGTGGCAGAAAGCATAATTTTATGGTCCGGAAACAGTCCGGGAGGCATACAGGCAAAGCACGGAAAATCTGAAATCCTATATGCTGCGCCAGTGGAGCCTTGTCGGGGGAATGGCTGGCACGTTCAGGGAGATAGAATAAAGGATAAAGCCGGAAAAGGACTGTTGCCTTTTCCGGCAGCGTAATACTTAGGAAGAAACATTATTTTGTGTTCGTTCAATCTCATTTCTGTAAAACTCAATTTTTTCATCCAGTTTTATCTTATGCGCCTGCAGCCGTTCAATCTGCTCATTAAGCGTCTGTTGGTGTTGCACCAGCATTTCCATCCTTTCAGAAAGGGTGGGATCACCCGCGGCGCGGAGTTCGGCATAGTGCCTGATTTCCTTGATAGGCATCCCCGTATCTTTCAGGCGTTTGATAAATGCAATCCATGTGAGGTCTTTATCGGAATAGCAGCGGCGGTTGCCGGAATTGCGCTCCGGGGCAATCAGCCCTTCCTGTTCATAGTAGCGCAGGGTATGGATGCCAAGCCCCGTCAGTTTTGAAAATTCCCCGATGGAATATTCCATAAAAAATCACTCCAATCCTCTTGACATAGAGTTTACTCTACATTGTATGGTTGGATTATACCAAATCGAAGGAGGATTATCAAATGGTTCAGGAAAAAGGAAAATATACGGTCATCACCGGGGCAAGCTCCGGCATTGGCTATGAAACTGCAAAGGCGTTTGCAAGGCGGGGAAAAAATCTGGTCATAGCAGCAAGGCGCACGGAAAATCTTAAGATGCTGAAAAAGGAGATATTGGAGGAATACCCGGATTTGGATATTGTTATCCGAAGTACGGATTTATCCGTCCCGGAAAATGCGTACCAGTTATATGAGGGGCTGAAAGATTATGGGATAGAGACTTGGGTGAACAATGCAGGTTTTGGAAATTATGGCAGCGTGGCAGAGCAGGACTTGAAAAAAATCGGGGCAATGCTGCATCTGAATATAGAGGCGCTGACAATATTGTCTTCCCTGTTTGTCCGCGACTATAAGGACATAGAGGGGACACAGCTTATCAATGTATCTTCATGCGGAGGCTATACCATTGTACCTACGGCTGTGACATACTGTGCGGCGAAGTTTTATGTCAGCACTTTCACAGAGGGGTTGGCATGGGAACTGAAAGAGGCAGGGGCGAAAATGAAAGCAAAGGTGCTGGCACCTGCGGCGACAAAGACGGAGTTCGGAATGGTGGCAAACAATGTCAGTGAATACGACTATGATAAATCTTTCGGAACATATCACACAAGCAGACAGATGGCCGGATTCCTGCTTGAACTGTATGACAGCGAAAAAGTGGTGGGGCTGGTGGACAGGGAGAGTTTCAGTTTCCGATTGGTAGACCCGTTGTTCCCATATGCGGGAAACTCAGCACATAATCAGCAGCGTATGTGAAAATAAATATTGAAGAAATACAAAAGCTAACCGCCGCTATGGTTTTATTCCATATGCGGCGGTCTGCCATTCACGCAGGCAGGCCCTTTTTCCTATTCAGAAAACCGCTTGGAAAGCGGGGGAATCAGAGTTAATATGCTTACACGGCGGTTCGCGTTTGTACCGCCTTGCGGGGGATATTGAGAGCGGCAGAGGGGATATTAAGGATAAAAAGCGTCAATCCAGTTACGCTGTCAAATCGTCTATTCACGCTGTCGGAGTTAAAAATATTCTTATTTTTCCGATACACGAAGTGAGGAAAGAAGGAGGTGGAGGCAATCAAAATAGCGGTCTGTGATGATGAAAAAAATATAAGGAGCTACATCTGTTCGCTGGTTCGGAAACAGGGAGTGGAGTGTGAGGTTACGGAATATGCCACGGCGGAGGATTATCTTTTAGCGGGGGCTGATTATGACCTGCTGTTTCTTGACGTTGAGCTGAAAGGCCCGGATTCATCAATGGATGGTATGGAAATGGCAAAACGGATCAGGGGCATGGAAGATATCAAACAGCCCATCATCATATTTGTCACGGGCTATGAAAAATATGTGTATGATGCCTTTGACGTGGGGGCGTTCCAGTACCTGCTGAAACCCATTGACGAAGGGCGGTTTGCCGAGATTTTTAGGAGGGCGGCGCAGCAGGCCGGGCAGGGGAAAAGGGTGCTGATGGTCCAGTATGGGAATACGGGAAAAACAATACCGTTAAGCGACATCTATTACATGGAAAGCCAGAACCATAAAATAGCCGTCCATATGAAGGACGGGATTTTGGAATATTATGCAAAAATGAGTGATCTGGAAGAAGAACTGCAGGGGCAGTTCTGCCGTGTCCACAAAGGCTACCTGGTCAACCTGTCCTATGTGGATGAATACAACAAAACAGAGGTAACGCTGACAAATGGGGATAAGCTCCTGATCTCAAAATATAAGTATGAAGATTTTGTAAAAGCGTACCTGCGGTTTATGAAATAGGAGGGCTGTCATTGAGTGAGGCAAGTTTTACGCTGTTCCAAAATACAGCGGTAGGGATTGAAGTCATTCTGTATGCCTGCTGTCTGACGGCATTTTTCTATCCGTATATGGCGGGGCGGAAAAGGGGGCATCCGGCAGATATCATAAAGATGCTGACCGTGTTTGCATCCTATTCTATCATCTATTTTTTGAACATGGCAGTCAGTATGGGGGCGCTGGTCTGCATGGCTTCCGTAATAGTCCTGCTGACGCTGGCGGCAAAGTATTTAGGGGTGGAAAAGAAAACCGCACTGTTCATGGGGGTGGTGTTCTTCTGCATCAGAAACCTGAGTTCGCTGGCGGTGGCAAGCGTGAATTTCTACACGGGCAGGCATCTTGTGAAAGGGGAGGAAGGAGTAGGGCGGGTACTTCGGAATGCAGCCCTGAATTTCTGTCTGGTGGAACTGCTGCAGCTTGTGCTTTTTTCCGCACTGCTGTATACGGCGGCACGCCAGATCAGGAAATGCAGGATGGAACTGCACATAAGGGAATTGTGCTATCTGCTGCTGACGCCCGTGACGGGCATCCTGTTTGTCAATATTTTATTCCGGATTCTGATCGTGACCACGGGGGAGCTGTCCATACAGCTTTATGAGCAGTACCCGGTGCTGATAGGGATCGTGCCTGTGGCCGCCGCACTGTTTTATGCCGGTATTCTGGTGACCATAATATCTTATCAGAAAATGGTGGGACTCCAGAAGGAAAAGGAAAGGTATTTTGTGGAACAGCAGCAGGTCCATGCAATACAGGAGCGGATGGCGGAGGTGGATCAGTTCTATGACGGCATCCGCCGGATGAAGCATGAGATGAAAAACCATCTGACCAATATCAAGGGGCTGCTTGAAAGCGGGGACTATGGCAGCATGGGGCAGTACATTTCCAGAATGGATGAGAGCATGGATGCCTTTGAATTTTCCATAAAGACAGGGAATGCCGTTACTGACGTGATCGTGAACGACAGGCAGAAAGCAGCGGAAAAGCAGGGCATACGGTTCCGGTCAGAATTTACCTACCCGGAATCGGAAAGGTATGATGCCTATGACATCGGCATCATTGTAAACAACCTGCTGCAGAACGCCCTGGAAGCCTGCGGGAAGATGCGGCAGGGCGACAGGTACATTTTCATTTCCAGCAGGCAGAAGAGAAAGTTCTTCCTGATCGAGGTCAGAAACCCGTTTGAAGGGGAGATCATCATGGACGCGGATACGAACCTCCCAATCTCCACAAAGGAAAAGGAGCCTTTCGGAAGGCAGGGTTCCATGCACGGGATCGGGCTTTCCAATGTAAAGAGGGAAGCGGAGAAATATATGGGGGACGTGGATATCAGGGTAAAGAAAAATGAGTTCAGTGTAACGGTGATGTTACAGGAAAGGAGACAGGTATGAGTATCAGTAATGTAAGCGGCGCAGGGGTGAATCCCTATGCCTACACAAACAGAAGCCAAAAGGCGGCAGGAACCGGGAATTTTGCGGAGGAGGTGCAGAAAGCCGCGGAAGGAAAGAATGCGGCGGAAAAATCCGGCTCATCAGCATGGGCGGGGGACATGGTAATTAATTATCCGCCGAATTTAGCTAAAGTTTCAAATAGTTCAGTTGGTGGAAAATCCAAAGATGAAATGACGTTGGATGAGTATAAGCAATGGGTTATGAATGAAATATCCCAAATGCCCGTTAGCGGGTGGGCTCGTTCTACATACTCATCGGGAGCAATTATAATTAAAGAAGAAGCTTTTGAAAGAATGAAAATTGATCCAGAGTATGAGGAATATGTTTTGAATCGGGTACGTTCAGCATGTTCGGTTCAAGGTATAACCGGATGTTCAAACTATGTTGGTTATGATGTTATCGGGGCATCCCCGGAAGAATGCTACGGTTATGCGGGACCGGTGGGAGGCAGCGGCTCTAATTTTGCCGGAAATGAAAGATCATGGTGGGAAAAACGCCATGAGAGGATGGAAGAACTGATGGAGGAACAGGAGAAGGAGGCGGTCAAAAAGGCACAGGCAAGGAAGGCGGCGGCACAGGAGAACTACCTGAAAAGTCAGATGGCAAGCAGGCAGAGGTTACAGGCATTTCTTGCAGGGGGAATGCAAAGCGGTGACGATGCGGCGGCATTCCAGACCGCAGGAGTAAGCGCACTGGCGGCGACTGCCTATGAGGAAAACATAAGCACATTCAGCAAAAGCGTGGTTGGAAATCAGAAAATATAAGCATTCCGGGCATTTTGAAGTAAAGAAGAATATGCCTGGACTTAACGTAAGGGGGCATGGGCGGCTCCGAATGACAGAGGGGCCGCCGTTGAAATATTTTTATCAAGGAGGATGATATTTATGGCAATTTCAGGAGTAACGGATTACACGAACACTTATGCGGCAGACAGGGCAAATGGGAGCAGTTCCCTCAATGGGGATTCGCAGGCTTACCTGAATAGTCTGAAGGAGAAATACCCGGATGTGAACATAACGGTGGCGGATTTCAAGAATGGGAAACAGGAAGATGCCTATATGCTTGGGAGCAGGGGCTATAACAACATAGCGGTTTCTTCCAGCATTGTAGAGAAGATGGCATCAGACCCGGCAGCAGCGGCAAAGTATGAGAAAGTCTTTGCGGAAATGTCTGGCAATTCGGAGCGGATTGAGAAGTTCGCAAGGGAGAACAATGACGAGATACTCAGCGCAGGCGCCCTTATTGACAAGAATGGGAAAGTGTCTTACTGGATGGTCGGCAGGAGCAAGGATACGATGGAAAACCCCGGCACGGTCTATAAGGAAAAGGTACAGAAGCAGATAGCGGAAAAACGTGCGAAGAAGAAAGAGGAAGAATCTTTAAAGGAGAAGAAGCTGGCAAAGGCTGAATCCGTGGAAAAACTGATGGAACAGATAAAGGCGGGAACAAGCCAACCTGTAAAAGTGCAGGAAGAAGGCAAGGGCGCACAGTTGGATCTGACCATATAGAAGGAGGAATTTTATCATGCGTATAGGAAATAACAATCAGGGAATCTGGCAGCTTTTATCAAGGATGAATGGCGGCAAGGCAAATATGAATATGCCTTTCGCCGGGGCAAAGCGATCCAGTGCGGGCGGCAGGAATACGCTGGAAGACCAGCTTACCGGACATAGGAAAAATTCTTATGGTGTGGAAGGGATGTGTGTTACCAACAATCCCAATGCGAGGAAGATCATCAAGGTAGCTGATGAGATGAAGCAGTGTGTTTTTAACAGCGTGAAGGATGCGTATTATAAATACAACGGAATGTCCGGTGACAATGAGGCAGAGTGGGAAGAAATGGCCCAGGCAAAAAATAATTATTATAAAACATTAAAGAAGGAAGACCGGGTAGCGGCGGCATGGACTTTAGGGCAGTTGGAAATAAGTATTGGAAGAAAAGTAGCCAGTGCCGTGAAAGAAAGGGTACCCGGTTGGACGCATGGCAAACCGATTCCGTCTGATGTGCTGGATGAAATCTTTGCGGATGAGAGCATCACGTCAATGGTATCTGGGAAATCTGGCATGGTGGAAGGGCTGGATATACAGGTATAATCTATACACCTTATTCCGCAGAGGCGCATAATGCTTTGCCTCTGCGGTCTGCCTGGAGGCTAAGGGGGAATGTATTTATAAGGCAATGAACCGCTCGGACTTATTGAGAGGGAGCGGGTGCGGCACTGATCGATTAAAGATATAGAGGAATGGAGAGGCATTATGAAAAAATATTTAACCTTACTTTGTATATTAATAATAGGTACACTTAATATTGGCGGTTGCGGCAGAGCAGAGGCGGATTTTGAGACGTCTGTATTTAAGATTTCTGATGATATAACCAAAGTTAATGTTGAACATTATGTCAGCGGAGAAATAGCGCAATGGGCGGTAGAAGGAGCTGGGGTTGATGATTTGAGGAATTGGTTTAATGGTTTGGAATATACCCTTTTTGAGTATGAAGAAGGTGAATCTCCCGGAGATAGCGACGGTGGTGAATTTTATAGTTTTACCTTTGCTGAAGAAGATAATTCAGAAATTTCTTATGTCATTAACGGACCAGAAGACTGCTATCTTTTGATAGAAGGGCGTTGGTATTTGGTTAAGAATCCGTTAGAACCACCTATCAGTGATAAATAAAGTGTGGTTGTAAAGTATTCGGGCATCCCCGGCTTTCTGCCAAAACGAGGAGGTTTTGAAATGGATATAACGGGAATAGCAAAAAGCCGCCATGCGGACATTCCCAAAGCGTCATCCAAAAAGGAATGGAAGCTGTCTGACTCCCTCCGGGAGAGGATAACAGGATGCGGCGCAGAACGTCTATATGGGGAATAAGTTCCTCGCCCTGCGGAAAAGCGAGGTCGCCAAAGTCGCGCCGGACAGGGCGGGAGTCAAAGGCAGATTAGTGAGAGGGGGTGAAGGACGGTATGGAATTTGGGCGGGGAACATAGGGGATATTTCTGCATGGAGGTAATGAACCGCTCGGACTTATTACGAGGGAGCGGATGCGGCTCTGAACGACAGAAGGGCTGACAAAAATAATGGAGGAGATTAAGAAAATGAATGTAAATGGCATAGGAGCAGGATACCCGGCAGCAGGGTATGAAACGAGAAGGACAGAAAGGAATGTGGCAGGAAGGAATTTTGCTGATGCAATGAACAAAGCTGCAACAAAGAAAGAAACGAATACTTTCAGGCCGGAGAGTTCCGATGAAGTGATGCAGGCATGGGATAAGGCGCTTGCAGAAACGGGAGTAAATCCTTTTCCGATGAACTGCATCTCAACGGCTTTGGTACTGCACGTTGAAAGTGGGCAGCAGGGTTTGAGTTCTACATTTTGGGGTGACAGCATAGGTTCCGCAAAGTCGATGGCTGAAAGGATCATACATAGGCTGGAGAATCCGCTGACCCCGGCAGCGAACCCGGATTTTGCAGGGCAGGAATTGATGTTCTATAAAAAGTTCTTAGAGTTTTTGGGGTAGTGGATTTCCAAAAAGGGAGAAAACCAATAAAGCACAAAGGATAAAAGGGAACCGGCAGGGACAGGCTGGTTCCCTTGTTCCATATCAGTGCGGGGAGGCGGTTTCAGTGGAGAGGATCAGATGCCCGAACCCGAAGTGCGGGCGGCACATCCTTGACATTGAGGAGATGCCGCCGGGCAGGACGGTGCTTGAGATGAAGTGCAGGCGCTGCGGGGAGGTGGTCGAGGTGGGCTTTGGCCCGAAGAAGGTACATAAGAAGAACAGGCGGCAGGGGTAGCCCTGCCATTTTTTTGTATAGGCCGTGATTAGGAATGCACCCTGTGGGCATACTTACAGTATACATGGTAATTTATGGGAATTACCACTGTAAGGACACCTGCACGGAACCGTTCCGCTGATCATGGTTAGAAATCCAGAAGTGGCTGTGGGAGGGATTGAGAGATGTGCAAAATAAGGTGTCCGCTGTGCCGGAAGAGGATCTGCGATTTAATCGCCATCGCGGAGGGGAGGACAGTAGTCCGTATCAGATGCCCCCACTGCGGTAGGACAGTCAGGCTGGAATGGCTGATACAGACCTCATTGAAAACGAAATAATGTTTACTCGATTGTGCGAGCGGCCAAGTGACGAGCTGCGAAGGGCCGGAGTAAAGCTAGAGACCAATACCTTAGCTTACTCCGGCCTTTTTTACGTTTCAAGGTAGTTTCATATCAAAAAATATAGCGTTTCTGGCTTTACGAAGGCGTAAAGAAAGGAACGCTTTATGTCTGGAAAAATCAATACATTCTGCGTCCTGCCGGGTTCCGGCGGGAGGTCTGAATGAAGATCACCTATGAATTTGTGACAGGGGAAGTCTCCGGGGTGGAGGTGGACGAGCACCTCGGAGGGATGCTGCTGGATTTAGACCGCCAGCAGGACAACAATGACCAGAAGGAGACCCGCCGCCATGTCTCCCTTGACAGCATGGACTACGAAGGGGAGCTGTTTGCCTCGGCGGAGGATACGGAAGGGGAGGCGGTGCGCCGGGAGGATATGGCGCGGCTGTATTCCGCTATGGAGGCTTTATCACCATCCCAAAGGGAGCTGGTGGAGAAGGTCTATTTTGAGGGGCGGAAAATCACGGATATTGCCCGTGAAGAAGGCGTGACCAAGCAGTCCGTCCATGAACGGGTGGAACGGGCATTAAAAAAATTGAAAAAAAATTTTGATTAGACCCCTGACTTTTGCCTTTCCCGTGACCTAATAGTGAGGGCAGTAAAATAAGCGCCCTTAGAAAGAGGTGAAAAGCAGATGAAACACAGCTTGAAGATCAGCTATACAAAAGAGCCCGGTTCCGGCGGTATCGTCTGGTGCAGGACTATACCTTTGCGCGAGCGCCTGCTCCGGCGGCTGTTCGGTGAGATGCGCCGGGTGACGATCATTGTCCCCGGAGGCAGCGTGGAGGAACTTTCCGTGAAGGAGGTAGGGACGGATGCGTAAGAAGGTTTTTATCTGCAGCCCCTTCCGCGGCGACATGGAAGGGAATGCGAGAAGGGCGGCTGCCTACAGCCGCATGGCGTGTGAGGAAGGGTACCTGCCCATCGCGCCGCACCTTTTGTTCCCGCAGTTCTTGAACGAGGGGATAGAGGAAGAGCGGCGGCTCGGCATCACTATGGGGGTGGAGCTGCTCGCCCTCTGTGATGAGGTGTGGGTATTCGGGGAAGCCACCGAAGGGATGGCGGCAGAGATCGCATCTGCCACAGGGCAGGGAAAGGAAATCATTTTTAAGGAAACGGAGGGAATGTAAATGGGAAGTGAATTATTAAGGATTGCGGAAGGTTTCTCCATCGTTGCGGAAGGTCTGCGGGGCCTTGCCAAAGCGGAGGGAGGCACAAAGGATAAGGCTGTGAAAGAACAGAAGCAGGATACAGTGAAAGAACAGAAACAGAATGCGGTGCAGGAACAGCAGGAGAATCCTGCCACGCTGGAGGGCATCCGCGCACTGATGGCGCAGAAGACCCAGGAGGGGAAATCGAAGGAGATCAAGGAACTTTTGCAGAAGTACGGCGCGGCGAAGCTCTCGGCGGTGAAGCCGGAGGACTACCCGGCGCTGATGCAGGAAGCGCAGGTGCTGTGATGGGGAAACACGCGCTTCTTTCCGCATCTTCCTCCAAGCGGTGGCTCTCCTGCACGCCCTCCGCAAGGCTGGAGGAGCAGTTCAGGGATGAGCCCGGCGGCAGCGTCTATGCCGAGGAAGGCACCGCCGCCCACGCCCTTGCGGAGCATAAGCTGAAAAAAGCATTAAAGAGGCGGTCAAAACGCCCGGTGTCGGATTACCAGTGTGACGAGATGGAGGAATGCACGGACGGGTATGTGGCCTATGCGATGGAGCAGGTGGAGCTTGCAAGGCAGGAATGTGCAGACCCGGTGGTGCTGATCGAGCAGCGGCTGGACTACTCCGCCTATGTGCCGGAGGGATTCGGGACGGGCGACCTTCTGATCGTTGCTGACCATATCCTTACCGTCATTGATTTAAAGTATGGGAAAGGCGTGGCGGTGGATGCGGAATGGAACCCGCAGATGATGTTATATGGTCTTGGCGCACTGGAGCTGTTCGATGCCCTTTATGACATTGAAACCATCCGCATGGCCATCTACCAGCCGAGGCTGGAATCCGTCAGCACATGGGAGATTTCCGTAAAGGACCTGATGGAATGGGTGGAGATGGAGTTAAAGCCAAAGGCCGTGCTTGCCATCAAGGGCGAGGGCGAGTACCATTCCGGCGACTGGTGCCGGTTCTGCAAGGCGAAGAACACCTGCAGGGCAAGGGCGGAGGAATATTTAAGACTGGCACAGATGGAGTTCAAGGCTCCGCCGCTGTTGTCAGATGAGGAGATCGCAGAAGTCCTGAAAGTGGCGGACGAGCTTGCCAAGTGGTCTGCGGATGTCTACGCCTACGCACAGGACGAGGCGGTCACGAAGGGGAAGAAATGGGCCGGCTTTAAGTTAGTCGAGGGCAGGAGCAACAGGAAATACACGGATGAGGAGGAAGTGGCGCAGGCGGCGCAGAAAGCCGGGTACACGGACATCTACAAAAAGACGCTCATCGGCATCACGGAGATGGAGCGGCTGCTTGGGAAGAAGAAATTTGCAGAGATACTTGGGAAGCTGGTCTACAAGCCCCAGGGCAAAGTGACTTTAGTGCCGGAATCGGACAAAAGGCAGGAGATTGTTGCAGCAACCGCAGAGGCGGATTTTAAGGAGGAACAGAACCATGAGTAATGAAAATGCAAACCTTACAAAAGTGATCGTACCGTGCAGGTTTTCCTACCTGCACTGCTGGGAGCCAAATGCCGTCAGTGACGGGGACCCGAAGTATTCCGTATCGGCCATCATACCGAAGTCGGACACGGAGACCATCGAGAAGATAAAAAGGGCAATCGAGCAGGCGAAGAAGGATTCCGTCTCCAAGTGGGGCGGCAAGGTCCCGGCGAACCTGAAACTGCCTTTGCGTGACGGCGACATTGACCGCCCGGAGGATGAGGCGTATGCGGACAGCTACTTCTTCAACGCCAACAGCAAGCAGGCGCCGCAGGTGGTGGATAAGAACGTGCAGCCCATCCTTGACCAGTCGGAGGTATATTCCGGGTGCTATGGCAGGATCAGCGTGAACTTCTACGGCTTTTCCACCAACGGCAATAAGGGCATTGCCGCAGGGCTTGGCAACATCCAGAAGCTGCGTGACGGGGAGTCGCTGGGCGGAAGGACGAACGCCGAGGATGACTTTGACGCGGTGGAAGTGGATGACGAGGAAGATTTTCTTGGATAGGGGAACCAGGGCGGCGGGGAACTGCCGCCCGTCATCCAAAGTACGAAAGGAGGGAGGCTTGTCATGGAACGAGTGCTTGAAATGGATATCGAAAGTTTCAGCGATGTGGATTTGATCAAATGCGGGGTATACGCCTATGCGGACAGCCCTGCTTTTGAGATTTTATTATTTGCTTATTCCTTTGACGGAGGGGAAACACAGATCATAGATCTGGCACAGGGGGAGAAACTCCCGGCAGAAGTGGAGGATGCCATCTTTGACGTGTCAGTGACCAAGACAGCATACAATGCGAATTTTGAGCGCACCTGCCTGTCAAAACATTTCGCGAGATACATTCCCCCGGAGTCCTGGCATTGCAGCGCGGTGCAGGCGGCAATGCTCGCCCTGCCACGGTCACTGGAGGACGTGGGCAGGGTGCTTGGTCTGGATGAGCAGAAGATGAAGGAGGGCAAGGAACTGATCCGGTATTTCTGCGTCCCCTGCAAGCCCACAAAGGCAAACGGCGGCAGGACCAGAAACCTTCCCTGCCATGCGCCGGAGAAGTGGGAGCTTTTCAAGACCTACTGCAAAAGGGATGTGGATGTGGAGAAATCCATCCGCAGGAAACTGCATAATTTCCCCATCCCGGAAAGCGAGATGGAACTGTACCGCTTAGACCAGCGCATCAATGACCGCGGCGTTCTGGTGGATATGGGGCTTGTGGAGCAGGCCATTGCCTGTGAGCGTCTGCATAAGGAAGTGGTGACGAAACGCGCCTATGAACTGACGGGCTTGGAGAATCCCAACTCCGTGGCACAGCTTAAGGGCTGGCTTGGGGACATGGGGATGGAGGCGGAGAGCCTTTCCAAGAAAGCGGTGGCGGAGATGATAGCGGAGACGGACGGGGAAGTGGAGGAACTGCTCAGATTAAGGCTGTTAATGGCAAAAACATCCGTGAAGAAGTATGAGGCGATGGAGCGGTCTGTCTGTTCGGATGGCAGGGTACACGGGATGCTGATGTTCTGCGGCGCAAATCGGACGTCAAGATGGTCAGGCAAAATAGTGCAAATCCAAAATCTGCCAAAAAACTACATCCCCGATCTGGAACTGGCGAGGGACCTTGTGAAGCAGGGCAGATTTGAAGATATCGAACTTTTATATGATTCCACTCCGAATGTTCTCTCCGAACTTATCCGTACCGCTTTTATTCCGAAGCCGGGGTGCCGCTTTGTGGTGGCGGATTTTTCCGCCATTGAAGCAAGGGTGCTGGCATGGCTTTCCGGGGAGCAGTGGAGATTGGATGTGTTCACTTCCCACGGGAAGATTTATGAAGCATCGGCATCTTCCATGTTCCATGTGCCGATGGAGGAGATTACCAAAACCTCCCCGCTCCGGCAGAAAGGGAAATTAGCGGAACTTGGCCTTGGATTCGGAGGGGCGGCTGGCGCACTCATTTCTATGGGGGCTTTGGATATGGGACTGACAGAAGATGAACTTACTCCGCTCGTGGCAGCTTGGAGAAAGGCGAATCCCCATATCACGCAGTTCTGGTGGGATGTTGATGCCGCGGCAATAAAGGCGGTCACGGAAAAGCAGAAAACCAAAGTCGGAAAGATCATTTTTGAATATAAGAGCGGGATTTTATTTATCACGCTCCCGTCCGGGCGGAAGCTGTCCTATGTGAAGCCGAGGATGGCTGTGAACCGATTCGGGCGCAATGGGCTGACCTATGAGGGCATTGCGGAAAACAAGAAATGGAGCCGGATTGAAACCTACGGCCCCAAGCTGGTGGAGAACATCGTGCAGGGGACGGCGCGGGATTTGCTGGCGGAGGCAATGCTCCGTGTGGAGAAGAAAGGTTACCCCATCGTCATGCACTGCCATGATGAGATCATAGCGGAAGTGCCGGAGGGCAGCGGCTCCGTGGATGAGATGTGTGAAATCATGGCGGTACAGCCGAAGTGGGCGGAGGGACTGCCGCTCCGGGCGGATGGTTACCAGTGTAGTTTTTATCAGAAAATGTAGAGGAGAAATTTATGGAGAGAAGGAATGCGGAAGGGTACCATGACCCGACAGCCTACGGCGGGATGCGTATGGCGGAGCAGAAAGCGGAAAAGGAAACGGTAAGGATGGTTTATAAGAACGGGAGGATGGAGCTTTATATCCATGAGTTCTTCCCATGCAGGTTGGCGGTGGCAAGGAAGGTGTTCCCGCTGATCCGGCGCTTTGCGAAAGATGAGGATAAGGAGAAACTGAAACAGTTCTTACGGATAAAGGCACGGGAGCATTCCGGGAAGGTCAGGGCATTTTCGGAAAAGGCAGATTCCCTTATGGCAAAATCGGAGGAATGGCATTTCTACCGCAGGAAGGCGAGGGAAGAGCAGATCATCTATAACCAGTGCGTGAAAAATCTGAAATTATTGGAGGGCAGGAAGGAATGAGGATACAGATAGCAACAGGCAATTCAAGGATGGAGAAACGCTGGAACAACGTGGAGATGGAGCTGGATGAATTTATAGAGCGCATCTCCCACACCATCCGCACGGCGGAGACCGTGGAGCAGTATATGAAAATGACGAAAGCGAAGCAGGACGCCATTAAGGATGTGGGCGGCTATGTGGCAGGGAGGCTGAAAGGCGGCAGACGGAAGAAGGACAGCGTGGAATACCGTACCATGATTGTGGAGGATATGGACCATGCGGTTCCGGGCGTGATTGAGCAGATAGAGATGCTGCAGGATTACCGCTGTCTCATTTATTCCACCCACAAGCACACGCCGGAAAATCCAAGGTACCGTTTAGCAATCCCGCTGTCGCGCCCGGTGTCGCCGGATGAATATGTGGCAATCGCAAGGAAGGTGGCGGAGGACATCGGGATTGAGATGTTCGATGATACCACCTATGAGCCGAGCCGCCTCATGTACTGGCCGTCCACCTCCGCTGACGGGGAATTTATTTTCCGTGACATTGAAGGAGAGCCGTTAAATCCGGACGATGTGCTTTCACGGTACAAGGACTGGCGGGATTCCTCCGAGTGGCCGGTGAGCAGCCGCCAGCAGAACATCGTACAGAGGGAAATGCGCAAGCAGGCAGACCCGCTCACGAAGGATGGGGTGATCGGTGCATTCTGCCGGACGTACTCCATTGAGGATGCCATCTCAAACTTCCTCCCGGACGTGTACCAGCCAAGCGCGATGTCTGGGCGGTATGACTATATCCCGGCTGACTCACAGGCAGGCGTGGTCATTTATGAGGGGAAGTTCGCTTACTCCCACCATGCCACCGACCCGGCCTGCGGCAGGCTGATGAACGCCTTTGACATGGTGCGGATTCACAGATTCGGTGAGATGGATGCGAAAATATCCGAGGACACGGAGCCTGCCAAGCTCCCTTCTTTTGGTGCCATGAGTGAGTTTGCCGTGAAGGATGAGAACGTGAAAGCCACGCTGGCGCAGGAGCGGCAGAAAGCGGCGGGGGAGGAATTCGCCCCGTCCGATGACTGGCAGAAATCTTTGGAGCTTGACAAGCAGGGTGCGGTGAAGCCCACGCTGGATAACCTTGTGCTGGTCATGAGAAGCGATGAGCGCCTGTGCTCCATTGCGTTCAACCTCCACCGGGACGGGATAGATGCCGGGGAGGGTTTGCCGTGGAAGCAGATCAAGCCGGGATGGAATGACGCCGACTTCGCGTCCCTGAAAGTATATCTGAGCAATGTGTACGGTGTCTATTCCCCGACCAGGACGAAGGACGCTGTGCTTGCGGTGGCGGCGAAGCGGGCATACCACCCGGTGCGTGAATACCTTGATGCCCTGCCGGAATGGGACGGCACGGGAAGGGTGGAGACTTTGCTGGTGGATTACTTCGCCGCGGAGGACACCAGCTACACGCGGGCGGTCACCCGTAAGACGATGGCGGCGGCCGTGGCGAGGATATACCAGCCGGGGATCAAGTTCGACTCCGTCCTTATCCTGAACGGGCCGCAGGGCATCGGCAAGTCCACGCTCTTTGCAAAGCTGGGCGGCGCGTGGTTCTCCGACAGCCTGACGCTCACGGATATGCGAGACAAGTCCGGCCCGGAGAAACTGCAGGGCTACTGGATACTGGAGCTGGGCGAGCTTGCCGGGATGCGCAAGACCGATGTGGAGACCGTGAAGTCCTTCCTCTCCCGCGTGGATGACAAGTACCGTGCAAGCTACGGCATGAACGTGGAGAGCCACCCGCGCCAGTGCATCATCGTGGGAAGCACCAACTCAGAGAACGGCTTCCTGCGCGACGTGACGGGCAACCGCCGCTTCTGGCCTGTCCGGGTGGGCAGGGAGAGCCGGAAGAAGCCCTGGCAGATCACCGGGGAGGAGATATGGCAGATATGGGCGGAGGCGGTGTCGCTGTACCGTTCCGGGGAGAAGCTCTACCTCGAAGGGGAGGAGGCACAGATCGCCATTGCGGAGCAGGCGGAGGCGATGGAGACGGATGACCGGGAAGGCCTGGTGCGGACGTACCTTGACACGCTGCTCCCGGAGGATTGGGATGGAATGAGCTTATATGACCGCAGGAATTTCTTAAACGGCAGTGAATTCGGGGAGCCGCAGCGGAAAGGCACCGTGCGCCGGACGCTGGTCTGCAACATGGAGATATGGTGCGAGTGTTTCGGGCGGGAGTCCTCGGCGCTCAAAAAGATAGATTCCTATGAGATCAATGCCATCATGCGCAAGATCGAGGGGTGGGAGAAGTATGCCGGGACGAGGACGGGGATGTATGTTTTCCCCGTTTATGGGAAGCAGAGGGCGTACTGCCGGGAACAAACGGAACAAGGCGGATGATTGTTCCGGCAGATTGTTCTTTGAAAAAAGCCAGCAACTATGGGCGTTAGCGGATTTATAGGAACAACGGAACAACCTTTACTATATGAGAAATATAAAAATAAAAGAGAAAGAGGATGTGTGTGTATGTCATACACGCGTATAGCAATATAGGGATTTTTTTGTTCGTTCGTTCCGTTGTTCCTGAGACTGGAGGCAGCTATGTTTTTGGAAGATATCCTGAAAGACGGATTCGTAAATTATAAAAAGGTGTATGAACTGGCAGAGGAAAACGGCATAAAAAAGACAGAGGTCAAGCGGCAGAAGGCTCTGCTGGGCGTGAAGTCGGTCCATGTGGACGGAGAGGAAGGTGGGACGTTATGGCTGTGGTTCATTCCGAAAAACGTGTGGAAAAGATATTCACAGACGCAGTGAAAAAGATGGGAGGCATGGCGGTGAAATTCACCTCACCCGGATTGGATGGGGTGCCGGACAGGATTGTTTTATTGCCTGGGAGGAAGATCGCATTTGTGGAGTTAAAGGCTCCGGGGAAGAAGCCGAGACCCCTGCAGGTGAAACGGATGCGTCAGCTTAAAAGTTTAGGGTTTCCCGTCTATGTGGTTGACGGGGTGGAGCAGATCGGAGGTGTGCTGGATGAGATATGTGCCACATGAGTATCAGGAATATGCAAAAGAGTTTATCGTGAGCCATAAGGTGAGCGCATTGTTTTTGGATTGCGGCCTTGGAAAAACGGTGATAACGCTGACCGCCATATGGGAATTATTGTTTGACTATTTTGACATCCGCAAAATATTGATTATTGGCCCTCTCCGGGTATCAAGGGATACATGGCCTTCCGAACTGGAAAAATGGGATCACCTTTCGGGAGTTGGGATGTCGGAGGTGCTTGGTTCGGAAAAAGAACGAATAGCCGCACTTGGCAGGAAAGCGCAGGTGTATGTCATCAACAGGGAAAACGTGGAGTGGCTTGTGGAAAACCATACATGGGATTTTGACATGGTGGTGATCGATGAGCTGTCCTCCTTCAAGTCCCATAAAGCAAAACGGTTCAAGGCTCTGAAGAAAGTGCGCTCGATGGTAAGGCGCATCGTGGGGCTGACCGGGACGCCCGCACCGAATGGATTAATAGACCTATGGGCGGAGATCGGCATCCTCGACATGGGGCAGCGGCTTGGGCGGTTCATCGGCGGCTACCGGGAGCGGTTCTTCGTGCCGGACAAGCGCAGCCGGGAGATGGTGTTTTCCTATAAGCCGCGGGAGGGCGCGGAGGATATGATTTATAATTTAATCTCCGACATCTGCATCAGCATGAAGGCCGTGGATTATCTGGATATGCCGGAATGTGTTTATAACCGTGTGGAGGTCATTCTGACCGAAAAGGAGATGGCACTGTATGAACAGTTGGAGCGGGATATGCTCCTTCCCTTTTCGGACGGCGACATTGACGCGGTGAACGCGGCGGCACTGGCCAACAAACTTTTACAGATGGCGGACGGGGCGGTCTACGATGAGAACGGGAATGTGAAACACATCCATGACCGCAAGTTGGAAGCCCTGGAGGATTTGGTCGAGGCGGCGAACGGTAAGCCCGTTCTGATCGCCTACTGGTATAAGCATGATCTACAAAGGATTGTGGAGCGGACCGGGGCGGTGGAGCTGGACACGGCGGAGGATATGCAGAGATGGAATGCCGGGGAAATCCCGGTGGCGGCAATCCACCCGGCATCGGCGGGGCATGGGCTGAACCTGCAGGCAGGCGGCTCCACGCTGGTGTGGTTCGGGCTGACATGGTCGCTGGAACTGTACCAGCAAATGAACGCAAGGCTGTGGCGGCAGGGGCAGGAGGAGACGGTTGTGATCCACCATTTGATTTCCAAAGGCACACTGGATGAACGGGTGATGGCGGCACTGGAGAAAAAGGACTGCGGGCAGTCGGCACTTGTGGATGCGGTAAAAGCGAGGATTGGAGGCGGAGAATGAAAGCGGGAGAGATGTTCAAGGGATACCAGGATATGAGGCAGGAGTGCATTGTGCTGGAATTCCAGATACAGCAGTTTGAAGGGATTTCCCATGAGGATGTGATCGAGAGCATGACTTATTCCAATCCGCAGGAGGAAAAGGTGCAGACCAGCAGGCTTTCCGACAGGACAGGGAAAACGGCCATCCGTTACCGCCGTGTGAAGGAGCGGCTGGATGATGACTGGTATGATTCCCTCTTAAGCAGGTACCAGTACCTGCAGGAAGAAATACAGTTTTTCGAGTATGCGGTCACCAAGCTGAGCGGGCGTCTGCCGGAGTTCATCCGTGACATGGTCATGGAACGTATGTCATGGACGGAGCTGATGTCAAAATATAGTGTGGGCCATTCTATGGTGGGGAAATACCGCAAGATGGCAGAAAAAGAACTGAACGTGCTTTATGAAATCCGTGAAAAACAGGCGGATTCCTATATGCTCAGTTAGGCGGTGGACTACTGGTAGACTGTTGGTGGACAAAGAGTGGATTGAAATATAAAAATTTCTGTGGTAGTATTATGATGCGAAGAAGTGTAGGGAGCCTTGCGGATGAATCCGTGGGGCTTTTTTCACGTCCTCCGCATGGGGCAGCGGGCTTTATCCTTTCACCGTTGCCTTTTCTTTTGCGGAAAGGATGGAAAGGAGCTGCTAATGGATTGTTTTGCGTTATGTGAAAACGGATACTGTAATGCGCTTGGTGGGAAATGCCGTGGGGAAAACTGCGGATTCCACAAAACACATGAGGAACAGGCGCAGTCACTGGAAAAGGTGAATGAGAGACTGCGGAGCCTGCCGGAGTACCAGCAGGAGGCAATCGCTGACAAGTATTACGGCGGCGTGAGGAAGTGGTGACGCCATGCCGAGGAAACCGATGAAACCATGTAAACATCCGGGATGCCCCAAGCTGACGGACGGGATGTACTGCACCGAACACGCAAAGCTGCATACTGCTGACCGTGCCAGCGCATCCGTCCGGGGATACGATGGCAGGTGGGAGAAAGCAAGGATACGTTTCTTAAAGGCACATCCCCTCTGCGTCAGGTGCAGGGAGCAGGGACGATTGGTGAAAGCAACCGTGGTTGACCACATCATCCCCCACAGAGGGGATGCAAAGCTGTTCTGGGATGAGGCGAACTGGCAGAGCCTTTGTAAGAGCTGCCACGACCATAAAACCATGACGGAGGACCGCTATCAGGAGTACAGATACTGACGGTTTCCGTGATGGTTCTTTTTCTTTCATATTCCGACAAGGCACAACATTTCCCGTGGAAATCTGCATGGGGAAGGGGGTCGAGTTATCTCTACAACTGTCGAAAAATATCGACCGCCGCCCCCTCAGACGCGCGTTTTCGCAAATTCGCACAGGGGGGATAGGAAATCGCCCCAAAATCTTACATAAACATTGATTTTTCAAGGCTTTCAGGCACTTTAGTTTTGCGTGAAAGTACCGAAAAACCCATGTTTTTGGGCTTAAAAACCATCAAAAAACGCTGGTTTTTGGCCTTTTTTTGATGGAGGTGGAGGGAAAATGACCGATTTTGAGGCGGCGCAGGTGAAGGAAATGCGCCTGAAGGGCATGGGCTACCGTGCCATAGCGGAGGCGCTTGGGCTTTCCCGCGACATCGTCCGCAACCACTGCAAGGCAAAAGGGATGGGCGGCTATGTGGAAGCCACCGTCAAAAACCTGCAGGAGCGGCAGTGGCAGAACGGCATCTGCCTCTGCTGCGGGAAGGAAACCGAGCAGGCGGGGACGGGCAGGCCGAGGAAGTTCTGCTCAGAAAAATGTAGACGGCAGTGGTGGAAAGCGCACCCGCAGGAGGGGAACAGGAAAGCCATTGTCACAAAGAAATGTGAATGCTGCGGCAGGGAGTTTTCCTTTTACCGGAGCAGGAAACCGAAGTATTGCAGTTATGACTGCTACATCAAGGCAAGGTTCTGGAGGGATTAGAGAATGGAGTTTAAGAAGATCAGGATTGCCGACCTTATCCCGGCATCTTACAATCCGAGGAAAAAGCTGAAAAAGGGTGACAGGGAATATGAAAAAATCAGAAACTCCATTACGGAGTTCGGCTATGTGGAGCCGGTGATCGTCAACTCAGACATGACCATTATAGCGGGACACCAACGCGCCACAGTCCTCACGGACTTAGGCTATGAGGAGATCGACTGCATCGTCATTGACATTGACAAGCAGAAGGAGAAGGCGCTCAACATCGCCCTCAATAAGATCACGGGCGAATGGAACAAGGAGCTGCTGGCTGACCTTATCGCCGACCTGCAGGATTCGGATTTTGATGTGTCCTTCACCGGCTTTGAGCCGCCGGAGATCGAGCAGCTATTCAATTCCGTCCACGATAAGAAAGTGACCGAGGATGATTTCGACATTGACGCGGAACTGGAAAAGCCTGCCGTGGCAAAGATGGGTGATGTTTGGACGCTTGGGCGGCACAGGCTGGTGGTAGGCGATTCCACTTTGCCGGAGACATACGATGTGCTGATGGCAGGGGCGAAAGCAAACCTCGTGGTGACGGACCCTCCGTACAATGCAAATTATGAGGGGAGCGCCGGGAAGATCAAGAATGACCACATGGAAAATGAGCAGTTCTATAACTTCCTTTTTGCCGCTTTCGTAAATATGGAGCAGAACATGGAGCAGGACGCATCCATCTATGTGTTCCACGCAGACACGGAAGGGCTGAATTTCCGCAGCGTATTCAAGGCGGCGGGATTCTACCTTTCCGGGTGCTGCATCTGGAAGAAGCAGAGCCTTGTGCTGGGGCGGAGCCCCTACCAGTGGCAGCATGAGCCGTGCCTGTTCGGATGGAAGAAGGGCGGGAAGCACAACTGGTATTCCGACAGGAAGCAGACCACCATATGGGAGTTTGACCGCCCGAAGAAAAGCGAGCAGCATCCGACCATGAAGCCCGTGGGCTTGGTGGCATACCCCATCAAGAATTCCAGTATGAGCAACTGCATTGTATTGGACCCCTTCGGCGGCTCCGGCTCCACGCTGATCGCCTGTGAGCAGACGAACCGCATCTGCTACACCATAGAGCTGGATGAGAAATTTGCGGATGTGATCGTGAACCGCTATATCGAACAGGCCGGCTCTGCGGAGAATGTGTCCGTGGAGAGGGACGGGAAGCGGATTGCTTTCTCTGCACTGGCAGGGGAGGGTATAGATGAGTAACGTTGCCTATCAATTTTTTCAAGATGGCACTGGCTGTGGCACTTTGCCGGACGGCACGGTATTTTGGTTTGACCGCATATGTTTTGAAAAAATTAGAGATACCAATTGGTATCGGAATAAACGGAGCGGGGAACCGAGAAGTACCTATATCATAAATTGCAAGGGCGATATGCTGCATTCATTTTTATTGGAATGCCCTCAGGGATATGAGGTGGATCATATCAGTTTAGACACATTTGATAACCGTCTCTGCAATCTGAGAATATGTACCCATCAGCAGAACCAGTGTAACCAGCCTTTGCAGAAAAACAACACATCGGGAGTTTCTGGCGTGAGTTTTTATCCGCCACGGAGGAAATACAGGGCAAGGATAAAAGTCTGCCAGCATGATATTCATCTTGGATATTATTTGACATTTACCGAGGCAGTGCAGGCAAGGAATATAGGGATGGAGTGTATGTTTGGTGAGTATGGCAGATACAATGACGTACCAATGCCAGCGGACTGGATAAGAAAAAGAGTAGTGGAAAAATGTAAACGCTTTGCAGAGTTATCAATCTGCGAAGCGTTTTTTAAGGAGGCGGCAGGCAATGAGTGACAGGGAATTATTGGTTGAGGTATTCCGCAGGATACACAATCTTGGCGGGTGTGACGCATCGGAATCATTCAGCCGCGGATGGGATGCGGCGGTGGCATCCTGCGAGGATGTGCTGACGGAACTGGCGGGCATCACCTGTGACGATCTGGACGGGGGTGAGGACGATGGATAAACCGGAATACAGGGTAGTGGCGCTGTCCGGGGGCAAGGATTCCACGGCCATGCTCCTTGGGATGATCGAGCGGGGGATGCCGATTGACTGCATTTTATTCTGCGACACCGGGCTGGAATTCCCCGCCATGTATGAGCATATCGCAAAGCTGGAAAGGGATATAGGAATCCCCATCACCCACGTCCGGGCGGAGAAATCTTTCGAGGAATTAATGTTTTATGCGGATATCAAACGCAATCCGGAATCCGCGGCGCTTAAGAAGTACGGCCCGGATATCAAAGGGTATGGCTGGGCGGGGCCGCGGATGCGGTGGTGTACGGCAAGGCTGAAAGATACGCCGCGGGAGAAATTCCTCCGGGAGATCAGGAAGGAATATGATGTGAAGGAATACATCGGCCTTGCCGCCGATGAGGGATACCGTCTGGAACGGAAACAGAACAGGCAGCCCGGCCATGTGCATCCCCTTGTGGATTGGGGGATGACGGAGGCGGACTGCCTGCAATACTGTTATGACCACGGGTATGACTGGAACGGGCTCTATGAGCAGTTCAAGAGGGTGTCGTGCTGGTGCTGCCCACTACAGCCGCTGCCGGAACTGCGGCAGCTCTACCATAACCATCCGGCGCTGTGGGAACAATTAAAAGAATGGGATAAGATGACGTGGCGGAGTTTCCGCGCCGACTATTCCGTGGAGGAACTGGAGATACGCTTTGACTTTGAGGACGAATGGCAGGGAGCCGGGAAGCCCATCAAAGGCAGGGCGTTTTTTAATGCCCTGAAAAAGAGGCTGGGGGAGGCGGCAGATGGGAAAAGATAACTTGACACTTGGCAGCCTGTTCTCCGGCTCCGGCGCTTTTGAGCTTGGCGGGCTTCTTGCCGGAATCCGCCCGGTGTGGGCTTCGGAAATTGAGCCGTTCCCTATCCGGGTGACCACAAAGCGACTGCCCTTTGTGAAGCATTATGGCGATGTGAACAGCATCCGCGGGGATAAAGTGGAGCCCGTGGATATCATAACATTTGGGAGTCCTTGTCAAAATTTGTCGATTGCGGGCAAACGGGCGGGGCTTGACGGGAAGCAGTCCAGTCTGTTCTTTCAGGCAGTCAGGATCATAAAGGAAATGAGGTGTGCGACAGATGGGAGATACCCAAGATTTATCGTGTGGGAGAACGTGCCGGGGGCATTCTCCTCAAACAATGGGGAGGATTTCAGGGCAGTGCTTGAAGCGGTCTGCTCCGTCAAAGACGGGGGCATTCATGTTCCTGGACCTCCAAAGGGAAAATGGGCGAATGCCGGATGCGTCATGGCAGACGGGTTTTCCATCGCGTGGCGGGTATTCGATGCCTGCTAATGTTTAGCTCAACATTAGCAGGCTAATGTAAAGTGAAAAATAATGTAAAGTCACCTCCTTCAAATGCCGGAA
>CAJUCT010000042.1 GCA_910585015.1 uncultured Acetatifactor sp. | reverse complement strand
TTTTCAGGCATTCTTTCAGTGCAGGATTTAGAACTTCTTGGCGGCCCACCTTCCGTGGGCCGTCTTTAGAAGTTCTTCCTGCACTAGTAGCCTCCCTTGCGGAACATCACATAAAAGGTATACATGGTGCCTGCCACCACCACACCCACACAGATATTCAGCAGCAGGATCAGACCGCTGCTCAGAATGGCTCCCGGTGTGCCCAGGGGAATTACGCTCTCAATATGGTTGGCCCCTGTATAGAAGGAATAGGTCTTGGACAGGCAATAGCAGGCCAGCGCCCCGAAGCTCATCCGCCTGTATGTCTTGGCGGTAAAGAACCGCTCCGTCTTTTCAAAGCCGAAAGCGCTTACATACAGAATAAGCCCTGCGCCGATCACCGCACCGCCGGAGAAACCGCCCCCCGGCCCCAGATGGCCGCAGAGAATGATATAGATACCAAAGATAATGATAAAAGGCACCAGCAGCCTGGCCGCCGTCTGCAGGATCACATCGTTTTTCGGCTCATAGGCCCTGTCGTTGGCCTCCGCCTCCTCCTCGCCGTTTTTACCCATCTTCTGATCCACCCGCAGCAGAATCAGTACCGTACAGGTGGCGATAAATAGTACATGGGATTCCCCCAGGGTATCAAAGGCCCTGTAGTCCAGAATCATACCTGTGACAATATTTACCGCCCCCGTCTCCTGCAATCCCTTCTCAATGTATCTTTGGGACACTTCATTGTTCACCGGCTTGTCCGCCTCCCCAAAGGGAGGCAGATCCGCCACTCCAATCAGCAGCATGGTCACCAGCAGAACGCAGAACAGCAGGCTGAATGCCCGGTACAGCTTTTTAAAAAGCACCATGTCCCGGTTATGCTCCATATCATAGGCTCTGGCCCGCACCCGCTTCTTGTCCTCCCGGAACCGCTTCTGTGTGGCCTCATCTTCCTGACGCAGACTCTGGGGCTTCATCTCCAGATTGCCCACATAGGGATCCCGGCTGCCATCCAGCCAGGTTTTCAGCTTATAGGATATGGTTTTTTCATATTGTTCAGGAGGCAACTTCCTGCTCACGAATTTCGCCTCCTTCTGTACTCCAGTTCACCCTCTGCTTCCTTCTCGGCTGCCTGCGCCCCCATGATTGCATGAATTTTCTTCAGGGTCAGCACAAAAAGCACCGTAGTGACGCCCGCTCCCACCGCCGCCTCCGTGATGGCCAGGTCCGGCGCTTCCAGAATCACCCATATGATGGACATCACAAGGCTGTAGGACATAAAGATCAGCACAGTGTTGAGCAAACTTTTAGACAGGCTTGCCGCCACCGCGCACACAATTAAAAACAGAAATAAAATACATGTAAAAACTGTCATTGTCACCCTCCTATTTATACTCACCAGTGATAAAATTTGCCGCAGTGTCCTTGGAAATTTTCGCTCGTGAGTCGGCTTACTTGGCAATTTTTTGCGACCGTAATTATATGTTCTTCAGCGTTCCGTGGAAGATGCTGCTATAAGTTCCGCGGCTTCTCTCCTTCCGGTTCCACCGCATGTCCATCCCGCATCACCATCCTGCGATAATGTTTCTCCGGCTCCTCGTCCGTTGTAACCTCCAGCCTCGCGATCAGATGGGAGGAGGTGGGTGATGACAGCCACAAAAACAATATCACCAAAAAGAGTTTTAACGAGGTGAAGTTCCATCCGCATATAGCGATCAGCCCCAGCATACAGCAGCCGATCCCCAGTGTGTCCCCCATGGCCGCCGCATGCATACGGTTCAGCACATAGCGGAAGCGGAACACGCCGATCATTTCTATGACAAATATGCCCAGGCCCATCACCAACAACGCCGCTCCGGCAAGAAAGCGTATCCATTCCAGCACTGCCATGGTCTACATCTCCTCTCCACACTGTTTTTTATCCGGCAAGATATCCGCTATCCCACCGGCTTCCGGTTCCGTTCCCTCGATGCCCACTTCCCCGGGTTGGGCGCTCTCGCTTTTGGGCGGCACGGCTCTTAGGATTCGTCCTCCCTTATGCTGCATACACTCCGCATAGACACCCATATATACCTTGGTCAGTATGATGACCGCCAGAAAGCTGATCATGGCATAGATCAGGCAGATGTCCACCAGGTATCCCTCCTTCAGAAACAGCGCCAGAATGGCAATAATCACCATGACCATAGTTCCCATCATGTTTACCGCCACCACCCGGTCAGCGATCCGGGGACCAATAATCGCGCGGATCAGACACAGGATCACCATCGCCGCCAGAAACACCAGCGCTCCCACAAACAAAAAATGATATGCCTGTTCCAGGCCCGGAATATTATTGCCCATGTCCGCCTCCCGATACTTGTTTCGGATCCAACTCCTGCGCCAATTTTGTAAAAATACTGCTATCCATGCCTTCCGCCAGACTCTCATCCAGACAATGCACCGTGTAATCCCCATTTTCCAACGCCACGGTAATTGTACCCGGCGTCAGTGTGATGGCATTGGCCAAAAGAGTCTGTGTCAGAGGGCTTTTCAGGTCGCTGTGGAAACTCACCAGCACAGGCTGAATCTCTTCTTTCTGTGTGAGAATCAGATGCACTGTGCCCAGATTGGCCCTGACTACCTCTTTGACCAGCACAAATACATATTGCAGCAGTTTCCCAAGCCTGCGGTATATCCAAAGCTCTTTCTGTAAGCTATAATCCATGAATCTGCATGTAAAAACACACAGCAGCGCCGCTATAATCACCCCAAATATACATATCTCCCAGGTGATCTGCCCATTAAATACTACCCATAACACAAAATAAAGCACAAACATGGCATTGTCTCCAAATACACAGGTTTTATCAAAAACGACTTCAATAATATACCTATTATTACCTAAAGTCAATGGGGGAAATTCCTGCTTTCTGTCTCTTTTTCAAGAGGGACTTTATAGCAGGCCGGGCACACCAGAGTAAATCCCGGCGCGCGCTCCTCAATATTTTACGCCTCAAATGCTCTCGTGCGCACCCACGGCGGAAAAAGATTTCGCCGCCGCTCTCCGCAGCTTCCCCAAAAGATGCTGCCGGCTGACTGCCACAACCCGTAAGCGCCCCTGTCAGACAAACATATACTGCCACAGCCAGTAGTCTGCTCCTCACACTCCTTACATCCTACTTGGTTGATAGGCAATTGCAAAAAGTTCTTTAAGTGACCTGCCACTGTTACCAGAAAGGGAGTTTTGCAATCGCCTATCCTTGTTGAAGATCCGTATATCCCCATAAAAGGTTTCTTTGTTCCAGCTTAGAATTTTTTAAGTAAAATGTCAATGTAATGCTGAAAAATGTAAATCTTTTCGCTCTCCATATTGAAAAAAAAAAGCTTTAGGAGTAGAATAACTAAGAAGTTTATAAATATTTTATTCTTACTTTATATTTATAATAGGAGAGTGTACGTATGAAAAACATTCAAAACAAATGGATCCGCGCCGCTATCCCGGCGCTGCTGCTGCACTGCAGCATCGGCACAGTGTACTGCTGGTCTATTTTCAGTCAGGAGATCGCCGACTATATTGGCTTCTCCAAGAGTGCCACAGAGTGGGCATTCAGCTTCGCTATCTTTTTCCTGGGCATGTCCGCCGCTTTTCTGGGCAATGTTGTGGAAAAGGATATCCATCGTTCCTCGTTGATCGCTGCCATTTGCTTTGCCGCAGGCATGGCAGGTACTGGCTTCTTCATCTGGTACGGCGGTACCCATCAGCACAGCCCGCTGGCATTGATCGGCATCTATATCTGCTACGGTTTCATCATGGGTATCGGCCTGGGCACAGGCTATCTCTCCCCGGTCAAAACCTTGATGTTGTGGTTCCAGGACCGCAAAGGTCTGGCAACGGGACTGGCAGTGGCTGGTTTCGGCGCCGCCAAGGCCATCGCAAGCCCCATCATGCAGGCGCTGCTGAACTCCCTGGGGGAAGGCGGCATCTACAAGATGTTCCTGATTCTGGCCTGTGTATACTTTGTTATGATGTTTGTGGGCCATCTGCTGTTGGCCAAGCCCGCAGGCTGGCATGAGCCCGTATCTCAGGAGAAAGGGGCGAGAGCCATTGATGTTATCAAGACCAAGCCCGTGGTGTTCGTCGGCATCTGGCTGATGTTCTACATCAACATCACCTGTGGTCTGGCACTGATCTCCCAGGAAAAAATGATTATCAAATGTATCGGCCTGGCAGGCATGGCCGGGGTATTGTCCTCCATTACCGCCATATTTAACGCAGGCGGCCGCCTGGGCTTCTCCGCATGGGCAGATGCCATGAAGGACAGAAATACTGTGTATAAGATTATGATCATCCTGTCCATCATTGCCACTGGCCTGGTAATTCTGACCAAAGGCATTGCGGACATGGGGCAAAGCACTCTGCTGCTGATTTTGGTTCTGGTGCTGCTGTTTGTGGTAAACGCAGGCTACGGCGGCGGCTTCAGCAATGTACCCACATTGTTGTCCGACCACTATGGTATGCAGAATATCAGCGCCATTCATGGCATCACCCTCTCCGCATGGGCAATCGCCGGAACTCACCGGCAATCAGCTGGCAACCTTCATTGTAGGGCATGTGGGACAGCTGGTAGATGTCAGCGACGGCCATGGCGGACTGACTCAGGTAAATCCTGTGGGATATCAAACCGTGTTATATGTCACCATCGTGCTGTATATCATTGCCTTGCTGTGCAGCTTCTTCCTGGTGGGCGGAAAGAAAAAAGAATCAAAGTAAAAACATAGATTGGCGCCATGAGGGAATTGCCCTCATGGCGCCTTTATAACTTATTCTGCTGTTTGCTGTGTTTCCCATTTCGTCTATTCCTGCTCCCTCATAGCCTGCTGCACATCGTTCATAAGACTCGGCATCGCATCCGCCTTAACCATGGCAATGCCCTGTTCCGCATATCCCCTGCCACAGTTTGTCATTCTCTATTTCTGAATGACTGGCACCCACATACGAAGTCCATTTGGGACCCCACCATTTTGAAACCACCTTTCCGAGAAAATATGTTCCTCATAAAAGATGCCGGCCGGACAATCAAACTCATATCCCGCAGTATTTTTCATAAATTCAACAAAAGCCTCGGAAGCCTTCATCAGACTGAGCGCTATATCTATATTTTCATTTTCATCAAACTGATTCAGCGTGACATCATTTACCAAAAATAGACCTGCCGGGGCATCCTCAACCTTCAGTCCGTGAAATTCTTCCTGGCTGCACTCATCACCTACGAGATACATCATTGCTTTGTAAGGATGTTTTACATGTTCAGATGCATTTTGATGTTCTTCGCCCTGAGGATGGTGGCCGGATAATGCCACTCCTACATACCTTCTGGCAGTACGATCAGGTACATTCTTTTTGCACCATTTTGACATTTGTCCCCATGCTTCATTTTCCGGATCAACACAATCTACCGTGAAACAAACAACTTTTTCATTTCTATGCTCCTCAATTTTTACAATAGCAGTTTCGTTCATAAACATCTCCCCTTCTTTTATCTGAATTTGGAAATTTAGCTTCGGAAAGCAGACAGAAGAACCATCTTTCCTAATTTCACTTGGTGTATTCCCTGTAAAATTACGCACTGCACGTGAAAATGCAGTTGCCGAATTATATCCGTACTTCATAGCAATATCAATGACCCTATGTTCAGTATCTATTAATTCTCTTACTGCATATTGAAGTTTACGTTTCCTGATATACTCGTCCAAAGTCATATTGGAAATTAATAAAAAGAAACGTTGATAAGTTGACTTGGACATTCCGGCCATTCGGGCAACTCTTTCATAATCAATCTCTTCAAATAAATTATCTTCTATATATGCAATTGATAGATTAAGTCCTCCTACGTAATCCATATATCGCCTCCTTCAATAATTGTAGCCTATATATTCCCAAAATGCTATGCAATAAACGTCATTCGCTGCACAGTGACATCTTCGCTATTGAATCAATCTAAATATTCTGCCTTGCAAATACGATTTTCATCAGTTCTCTACATTTCCCTGCTCATCCAGCATATCCCCTACAAATCCAACTTTTCAAAACGCCCTTCCAAGCGTTTCATGGACAGCAATGTGCCGGTCGCATAAATGATTACTCCCCCCCCCAAAAAAATTGATTGAAATGCTTTCTTAATTTCTCAAAAATTCAATTATACTCTATTTAAATAATAGTGTTTTATTTTCTGTGTCTAAAACCGCCCCTCTACCAATAGGAAAAATTGCATGATTGGGGCCATGACCAAAATCGTCACAATAGGCCACAGGAATACTATATTTTTTGCCAAACCGCTCCATTCGCAAAATCCCCCTGTTATAGTATACCAATCACTATTACTGATATAATCTGTTACAGCTCCATCGATCAAATGCGATGCAAATTGTTTTCTGTCGTATTCGTTGAAATCAGCAAATAATCCCGGAGTCTGACCATAGTATGTCGTTATGCCAGTGTTGGCATATATAGCATTAAGTATAGATGTTCCATCACTATAACCCCAAAAAAGCTTCGGAGTTTCTTTTATTCTATTATAATCAATATACGGAAGTAAATCTACACTTCCATAACCCCCAAAATCCCCCAGTTCGGGGGGATTTAATCATTACCAGACTTTTGTAGTTTGTTCTTCCAAAATGCGTTTGTATTATACTGCTATTCTTTGATATTAGCCATATTTTTCATAGGTTCTCCCCATTTTCCGAGATACCTTCCATCAATGGAAGAATATGTATCTTCGCCAGGAGCGAATACCGGAGCGGCCTTCATCAATCTTTCTATAAAGGGAACCTCCATATCCAGCAGTTTTTCATCCTGAGTTACATTACAAATTAAACAGAGAAAAATATCTGATCCATCTCCCATAGGGATTGTTTTTTTCACTTCCAGTTCAAAACTAACAGGGCTTTCTGCAATGGTTGGCACATCCAGCACTTGTCCCTGCTCTACAGTAGGCAGGTACTGCATCTTATTAGGTATGGTTCTGCCATAGGTACAACCATAATAATCTGCCAAAGGCAGCAGCTGTTCAGATACGAGGTTGGCGGAAAACACACCATTTTTGCGTATCAAATCCTTGGTCTGTTTTTCCTCACCTATACAAGCCATTACCCCCAGTCCCTCTGCGGAATGATAATATCCAAACCAACAGAAAAGCCCAAAATGGGGCTGTCCATCTTCCTGTTTTGTGCCATAAAGAAATAGCGCTTGCGGACAGTAATCATTACCGATCTTAGCTTTTACCTTTGCCATCATGTACATCCTTTCCTTTTTTAATGCTTGTTCCGCTCGCTCCAAGTTGAAAACAATACGGTCAAGATACTGTTCTAATTCCTTGATTTCCACCTTTTCAAAATCCTTAAAAAACAAGCTATTCATTTGCTGAGAGACTTGATTGTAACGTTTCTCTAATGCACGGGCTTTGGGTGTCAGGCTAATTAGGCTTTGACGTCGATCAGAAGCGGAAACTTCCCGACAGATTAAGCCATTTTCTTCTATTCTACAAAGCATTGCAGTAAGTGTATTTTTTGCCAATCCTGTCTTTTGTGCAAGTTCCACAATAGGAACGCCTTCACTTTTCCATAACACATAAAGAATATGCCCCTGTGGTCCATTAAATTCATCCACACCACATGTCTGCAAAAGCCGATCAAAAACTCTCTAGAACAGCATCGGCAGTATAATTTTTCCCTGCAACGATAATCCAGCCACCGTAGAAACTTATGGAAAAAGCTTACAAACTTGAAGTTGTCCATTAACCCAAATTACATGGGACTGTGCCCAAAAAAGTCACTGGCGCATCGGAAGTAGGCTTGCTCTCTGTGAGGTCATTAATGTAGATATTATTTTCCCTGAGTCGCCTGACGGGCCTTTTTCCGCCGCTTTAGGATGATGGCGCAGACAATGTAGACGAGAATGAACACCACGATCCACAGCTTGCTGACAATATGGCAGCCGGGCTGCTGAAGGGCGAGCTCGCCTATGGTGAGATATTCATCCCCCACACACTCCACAAAGTGGGCGCTGTCCGCATAGCCCTCGCCGGAGAGGACACCGGAGTAGTCGGCGGGCAGGGTCAGGTTGTAGTACCGCTGGTTCTCCACTACATCCGCGGACTTGTAGTGGAGAACCTCCAGGGCGAAAGTATTATACTGCCGGATTTCCGCCAGGGAGGTTTAGTCGGCTGAAAGAGCTTGTAGTGCAAGGTATTATCCGCCTCTCTGGCGTCAAATGCATCGCCCTTATCCGGCAGCATCCCGCAGTTCTTCCATGTCCTCCTTGTACATATTGGCCACCACATCGGCAATCACCTGATGCTTAAGAGGAACCGTCAGATAAAGGGCAAACACCAGCAGCATTATTGGGAGCAGCGCCTCCATAAGGATCATGGCCACATATAACGACCCTATTGGCATAGACATATATTTGTGATTCACAATCACATCCATTATTCCTTCCCGGTACTGTATTAGCATGCCAAGATTGAGAGCCGCATAGGCATACAATATCAGAATGCGCCTCCAGCTGCCACGCAGATTTAAAAGAACATACAGCATGGCAATCAAAAACAAAGCCTTTATGATCTCCCGGCCAACATCATAACCGGAAAAGCCGGGCATCAAAAACAGCAGCCAAACCTCGACTCCGCCATGAAAGCCTATGATTGCCGCCAAAACCCATAGGGCAATCTTCTTCACTTTTACATATCTGCCAATTTCCGGCTTTTCTTTAAAAATTTGTGCCTGTCTCATAAGAATTTCTTTTCGTTTCCTTATATACTCCGCTTTGTCCATTTCGTATTCCTCGATTCTTTATATACTATTTTTTCTCGGGTGGATAAAAGACCAGCAAATCCTCTATCTTGCATTCCAGCACGGTACAAAGCTTGCACAAAACATACACATCTAAACGGGTAATATTATTGGTACAGTAATTGTCAATCTGCTTCCAATTCATCTCTGCCTTATGTGACAGTTTATTTTTGCTCAAGCCCTTTTTCTTCAGTAATTCATTCAACCGAATTTCCAAATTACCAAAATTTTCTTCCACGTTATCACCTCTAAAATACGTATTTTTATGTATCCTTACAACTTTATTCTATACTTGTAATAGTGCTTTGGTAACCCTAAATAAGTATTAGAAGTATATATGCAGAAACATATGTTCAAATATGACTTCATTGTAGATATTTGTCGAATAATGATGACGACTATTTGTTGAAATTTGTTCTAGGACTTGTTATAGTTTATTTGTAGCCTGCTGTAAGCATTAGTATACATGTATAATAATTATTTACTTCCAGTAAAATATTTGATTAATTTGCATGCGGAACTACTTGTTTCGTGAAAGGAGAAAAGGATGGATTACTTCAAGGATAAGCTTTTTGAACTGCTCAATGATGCGGACGACATGGGAATCAGCGATATCGAGACCAACGACAGGGAGAATAAATGGATTATCTCCTTACAGAACGGTATGCTTCTGGAAATAGAATGCCGACAGATAGATCGCTAGACATATCTCTTCCAAACAAGTAAAAAGGACTGCGGGCATAAGCCTGCAGTCCTAATTCATCTTAGTTCTACGCCAAACGGCATCCTGATGGAAATTATTTGGCTGTTTCCTGTGTTTCCAGTTCCGTTACAACTCCAAAGCGGTTTGCCATCACCTTACGGTAAGTTTTCCCATATCCGTGGTAAGTCAGCCCGCACCGGGATACGCCATTCTCATTCACCGTAATGTGATACTGATTATACTCTCCCTCCCGATAGGCGAAGTCCTCCCCGTTGTCCTGGTAGTGTTCCCACTCTCCAGCTCCCGGATACACGTCCAGAAGCAGCACATCCTCCTCTTTCTCGCCCACGTAGGACATAGGCTCCATGGCGGGAATCACGCTGCCGGCTTTCACATAGATAGGACATATCTCCAGAGGCGCATCCTTGATGATCCACACAGGCCCGGTGATCTTCTCATCCGTCCAATAATCATACCAGGTTCCCTCGGGCAGATAGACCATCCGCTTGGTCATGCCCTGATAAACCACAGGCGCCGCCAGGATCCGATCACCCAGCAGGAACTCGTCATTGCAGGTTCCGGCCACCGGATCCTTTTCATAGTGGTACACCAGGGGCCGCATCACCGGGGCGCCGGTCTGCTCCGCTTCACGGAAAAGATCATAAAAATAGGGGATCCAGCGGTAGCGAAGCTTCACATACTTTCGATAGATATCCAGGATTTCCTGTCCGAACTGCCAGGGCTCCTGCTGCCTGCTGCCCATGGCGGAGTGGTTGCGGAACAGGGGAGAGAAGCATCCCACCTGCACCCAGCGGGCCAGCAGTTCCCCGGTAGTGTCAGATCCGAAACCTCCCACATCCGTCCCCGCAAAGGGCATTCCCGACAGTCCCAGGTTGCACAGCTGGGGAATCGCCATCTGCAGATGTGCCCATATGCTGTGATTGTCCCCGGTCCAACAGGTGGTATACTTCTGACTTCCCGCATAACAGGCTCTGGTGATCACGAAGGGCCTGCGCCCGTCCAGACGTTTTAACCCCTCATAAGTTCCCTTGGCCATAAGATGCCCATAGACATTGTGCATTTTGGCGTGGTTGGTTTCCTTATCCTCATCCTTAAATACCACGTCCTCCGGCAGCGGCCCCTTGAAGCTGGCGGGCTCATTCATATCGTTCCAGATGCCCCGGATACCTTTGTCCAGCAAAAATTTCTGATTCTCTCCCCACCAGTCCCTCACCGCCGGGTTACCGAAATCCGGAAATGCCGCGTCGCCGGGCCACACGGCATTGATATACACCTGGCCCTCCGGCGTTCTGGCAAAATACCCCTTTTCCACGCCCTCCTCATAAACGGAATAGCCCGCCTCTTTCTTTACCCCCGGATCATTGATGACTACCGGCTTAAACCCCCGCTCTGCCAAGGTTTTCAAGTAGCCGGCCGCATCCCCGTGGTAGCGGTTTTCATTCCAGGTAAACACCTTGAAATCCTGCATATAGTCGATATCAAAATGGATGACATCACAGGGAATATCCCGCTCCCGCATACCCCTGGCGATCTCTTCCACGTCCTCCAGCGTGGTATAACCCCATCTGGACTGATGATACCCCAGCGTCCACTTCTGGGGCAGGGGACAGGTTCCCGTGAGATAGGTATAGCGGGAAAGCACCTCCGCCAGGGAGCCCCCTGCCATATAGTAGTAATCCAGATTTCCCGCCGCCGCGCCAAAATAATAGTATTCCCGGGACTCCTGGCCCATGTTGAAGAAACTTTTATAGGTATTGTCCAGAAAGATACCGTACACATGCTCTTTTGTCAGCGCCATGAAAAAGGGAATGGACTTATACAGCGCCTTAAAGCTGTCCACCTGGGGATCCGGGTTGTCCGTGTTCCACATCTCATAATCATAGCCCCGTTTATCCAGAAATCCCGTCTTGTCCCCCAGGCCATAAAAATGTTCGTCCCCCTGCAGCTGTTTTAACACATCAAAAGCATGGTCCATACCCCGGTCAGCCTTGTGCCCCTCGCTGGCCAGGATCTTCAGCATCTCATCGCTGACCACTTGCAGAGGCTGGCGCTCTCCCCTATAATCCAGGCACACGGCATTGCCCTTCCGATCATAAAAGTCCACATAAAAGCCATCGCTGACCCTGACGCACACAGCCCCCGTGCCAATCCACAGACCGTCCTCCTTCTCCTCCACAGTCAGCTTCACTGTCTGTTCCTTCTCCCCCTCAATGGCCTTGGAGTTATGCTCCCCGCTCTCCAGACCACAGAATACATTGATAATTTCGGGAGTCACCGCCCAAATCTCAGCCTCGCCCTGTTCAAACGCCAGCCTGACCTTCTGCCCCGAAACCGTATATCCTTTCCGTTTTCCGAGATTCATTTTTTATCTCTTCCTTTCTTATTATGAGTTCCGCATATTCCCTCCCAGTACACTCCCTGGTGATCAACATCCGGCCGCTTTGGCGTCCCGATGTTGATCAAGGTACTGTACGGGCATATGCTGTTTATGAGTTCCGCATATTCCCTCCCAGTACACTCCCTGGTGATCAACATCCGGCCGCTTTGGCGTCCCGATGTTGATCAAGGTACTGTACGGGCATATGCTGTTTATGAGTTCCGCATATTCCCTCCCAGTAAAATTTCCGCTACTTTTTTCCAGTCGCCGTCCATTACGCAGTAGGTGGACTTGTACTTGCCCTGGGGTTTAGAGGAGGTGGATGTGTGGAGATACAGACTGTCCATCCCCACATAACAGGCCCCGGCAATATCGGAGTTTTCTTCATTTCCTGTCATAAGGCACCTGGCGGGATCCAGATCATACCGCTCTATCAACCTGCGGAAAAAGGCAGGACAGGGCTTTTTGCAGCCCTCCTCCGAAGAGATCAGTATCCCGTCAAAAAACTCCGTAAGCCCCATAATCTCCAGTTCCGGCCTGGTAAAGTCGCTCTGGGCATTGGACAGCAGATACAGATGCTTCCCTCTGTGATGCAGTTCCTTCAGCGTATCCTTTACCCCATCATACACCACAAGCAGCTGTCTGGACAAGGTGCGAAAAAAATTTGCCGTCAATTGGGCCGTCTGCCGCTCGCAGTTTACTCCCTTCTCCAGAAACAGCTTCCAGAACACATCCGTTAAGTCCGGCTCCACCAGCATATCCCTCTGTCCGGATTCCTCCGCATCCCTCTGCATACGGCAGATGCATTCTCTTTCCAGTCGGCGGAATGTCTGACGCAGCTGCAAGGGAGTATAGAATGCGCCCAAAGATGTGTAAAATTCGCTCATTTTCCGCCATAAGTACGGCTTCTCCTCATTGGTTCGAATATCTGCCAGAGTTCCATATAAATCAAAAATATAATTGTTATACATAAACTGCGTCTCCATTCCCGTTCATCCGATTGATTACAGGTCTGAGCTTGTTCTATTGTTCCAGAGCCTCGTAGACTCTCAGGATCTCACCCACACTCCACGCCTGGGCAAAACATCCTTTGGAACTTATGGGATTGTCTCCATCGTAGATCTCCGGCAGCTGACCCACACAGCCTTCCCGCAGAGCCGTCTCTATGCCTGCCAGCTGCTCCCGCACATATGCCTTGGCCTGCCGGGAATAATCATGCACCTTTAGATAGGCCAGATAATAACCCCCCAGAGGGAAGGTCCACACGGTTCCCTGGTGATATGCCAGATCCCGATCCAACTGTGCTCCTCCATAAAAAGGGTGGAACTGGGGATCCTGGGGATCCAAAGTGCGCAGTCCCACAGGTGTGTACAATTTGCGGAACACTGTCTCTACCACTTGACATTCTTTCTCCCTGGAAAGCAAGGAGAAAGGAAGAGACACCGCCCAAATCTGGTTGCAGCGCACCTGGTCATCTGCTGCCGTACCGGATAACACATCCCGGAGACACTTTTTCTCCTGGTTCCAAAATGCTTTTTCGAATATGGCATATACTCTGTCCGCCATGGCTCCATAATCCAGCTGTCGTTGGGTGTCCTCACAGGGCTTTTGCATCCCCGCTTCATTGCTTTCCGTCTGTCCCTTCGTATCCTGCGTCCCTGCTTTGCTTCTGCCACCCGGCTGTTCTCCGGCAAACTCCTCCATTATGCGCAGCGCGTTATACCAGTAAGCATTGATCTCCACGGGCTTTCCGTGCCTGGGGGTGGGCAGGATGTCCTCCACCCGCACGTCCATCCAGGTCACCTGATCATAACTCTGCCCCGCCATAAGCAGACCGTCCTGATCCATATGAATTCCATAGTCTGTGCCTTCCGCATACCACCTGATTATATCCTGCATTACAGGGTAAGCCTGCCTCACGAAGGCGGAGTCTCCCGTCCTCTTTTGATACTCATATACGGCCAGGATAAACAGCAGCGCCGCATCCACCGTGTTGTATGCCGCCGCCTCCGTTCCCTCCGGAAACAGGTTGGGCATCAGCCCCCGGCGGCAATGCGCCATAAAAGTCTGGAGGATGCTCTTGGCCGTGTCATACTGTCTGGTGGACAGGCAGCACCCCACCAGAGCAATCATAGTATCCCTTCCCCAGTCCTCAAAAAAGGGAAATCCGGCCAGGATTGTCTTCTGCCCTGTAGAGTCCCGGCGGGATATGAACTGGTCTGCGCTGGCAGCCAAAGCCCTTGCCGTCTCATCATGATATCTCTCCTGCAAATTTTTTCTATGATTAGAAACATTCTGCAAGATTTCAGTCATATTGGGTAAAATTGTATCTATTCCATATACAATTTCCAAGAATCCCTCCTGCCCTGCCGCCACGGAAAAACGGATCTCATGGTTTACCGCACTGCGTCCCAGGGCCATCTTTCCGTCCTCAACATCACTTCGGTAAAACAGATCCTCGTGATAGCAAACAGGCAGTTCCCGGCATTCTCCGTTGGTCCGCAGATACAGCACCTGTCCATTGGACGTGATTTTCCCCTGTGAATAGAAAAACTCCTGCTTCACCGACAGTCTCTGTCCCTTGGGCACGAACTGCAAATGGGGGCGCACTTCCAGAGTCACATTCTCTTGGGAACGGTTCCGGATCCGATAGGAGATACCCACCACGTTCCTGCCATACATCAGGGCAATGGCGCGCACCACCTCCACCCCTTCCGCCAGATAACTCCATGTGGGGTAGTTCTCATAGGCAAAGCCGGTTTGCAGGCGGAATCCCTCCTGCCTTTTGTCATGACATTGAAAATCCTGGCTGGACAGGAAAACCCGCCGGGAGGGCCGATTCTCCCCGCCCAGATCCAGAACCTCCTCCAGTCTGTGGATCATATTGTACCTGTGGTTGGGTGAATGAGTGCAGGCCATCAGCACAGCCTGATCATTACGGCTGCAGGAGGCGATCATGCTGAGGGAGGAAAACCCCCCCAGCCCGTTGGCCATCAGATAGCAGTTTTCCTCGCCCCTCTCAAAAGTTTTCCAGTCCTGTCTGCCATATTGAAACTTCATAACAACTCCTATCCGTCCGCTTCAGCGGACACTCAAACCAAAATCTACCAACACCCTAAGATCATACCGCTGCAGGCAGGGACGGATAGATGTCCTTTCCGGATCATAGTAGCTTCGCTACAAGCTTCGCTACAAGCCTCGCTACAAGCCTCGCTACAAACATCCCTACAAACTTCCCTACGAACTTCTCTGCCGGCTTCGCTGCCGGACCCTCCATGATCCGTTTGATTTATGTCAGGATTATGGTCGGGTTTACTGTCATAGTCCGTCCGCTGTCCGTCCGCCAGAACACGCCAGACACCTTGGGGCAGCCTGATATCTGCCCCACTGTCTGAGGCATTATAGATCACAAATAGTTCCTTGGGTGTATGCTCATCGTCCCCGCCCGGTATCCCCGGCTGCTGCGGTCTGTTGTCCATATGATAGGATACTACTCCCGGCCCCAGCACACTCTTCTCCAGGATCCGGCCCGGCGCCTGCGCTGTCTTGTCGCACAACCCGGGAAGCTGTTTGCGCAGTCGTATAAGCCCCTTGTAATAGGCAACCAGTTCCCTATATTCCACCGTCTGTCGCCATTTCAGCATATTGATTCCCGGGTGAGAACGGTAACTGTTATCATCTCCCCATTTGGTGCGGCCAAACTCCTCCCCCGCCTGGAGAAAAAGATTTCCCTGGCATGTAAAATATATCAGCGCCGCCAGCTTATTGGCGGAAAGTACATCCTCATAGGGGATGGCAAAGTCTGCCCCCGGCCCATGAAGGGACACCACCAGTTTATCCCACAGCGTGAAATTGTCATGAGCGGACACATAATTGACGATCTGGGCACAGCTTTTGGGGCGAAACTCTCCCTGGCCGCAGGGTTCCCCGCACCAGCCGGTCACTGCCTGCAGAACCTTCTCCTCCAGGCCCTGCCCGCCGTTTACAAATCCCGGGACTTCCTCATAAAACACATGGCCCTTGATCACATCCCTGGTGTCATCGCAAAAGACCGCAATTCCCTCGTCCAGATACCTGATATTCTCCTTCAGGGCGGCACGGGTTTCTTCCTCCATAGGGGATTCCGCCGCTCTCCAGGGCTCCCCATATAACAGCTTCTCCCCTTTGCCGAACGTCTGATCCATCTCCCGGCAGATGCGGTTCATCAGTTCCACCGTCATCAATCCCATCAGATCAAACCGGAATCCGTCAATATGGTACTCCCTGGCCCAGTACATCACGGAATTGACAATATAATTGTCAACCATCCTTCGGCCTATGGCCAGATCGCTTCCGCAGGCGGATCCGTTGGAAAGTGTGCCGTCCTCCAGACGGCGGCAGTAATAACCCGGCGCTGTCCTCTCCAGCCAGGAATCCGCATCCTGAGTGTGATTGTACACCACATCCATAATAACCCGTATGCCCGCCCGGTGCAGGGCCTGGATCATCTCCTTGCACTCCCGGATGCGCACCGTCCCGTCATGTACGTCCGTAGCATAAGAACCCTCAGGCACATTGTAATTCACCGGGTCATAGCCCCAGTTAAACTGCTCTTCGTCCCCCTCCTCGTCCAGCCAGCCATAGTCAAAAAAAGGCAGCAGATGCACATGGGTGACGCCCAACTCTTTCAGATAGGCCACACAGGTGGGATATTCCCCATCCCCTGCCGGTTTCCCCGCCTGCAGGGTAAACGCCTTATATTTTCCGCGGTAAGCCTGGGGAACCCCACTGTCAGGATCATGGGAAAAATCTTTGATATGAAGTTCATAGATAATATTTTCTACGGGCCGCATGGGAAGGCGCTCCTTCTCAAACCCCTCCGGATTGGTCCTCTCCAGATCTACCGCCATACTGCGGTAGCCGTTGCAGCCGCAGCCTACGGCGTAGGGATCCGCCGTCCGCAGGAACTCCCCGTCCGTCCAAATGCGGTAGTCATAATAATAACCGTGATAGTCTCCCTCCAGACGCCGGTGCCAGACTCCCTTCTCAACCTTCTCCATATCCAGGATCCGGGAGATTATAGCCTCACGGTCCCCGTCTTCATATAGACACAGTTCCACCTTATCAGCAAAAGGAGCCCACAATCTGAAGTTCGTTCCCTGAGGGGTGCACAGCGCCCCCAGATCTTTTCCCTCATAGGCAAATTTCTCGTCAAATTCCCTGTAATACTGAAATCTATCCATATTCACCTCTCCATGAATATCACTGGTTCTGCCTGACAAAAAAAGGGCCGCTGCAAAACAAAGTTACTTTTTTCCGCAGCGGCCCTACCTCTCGCAGAACCCGTCAAGACTGACATACTGTCTCACTCATTTTCAGGCCGGAAGGCCCGTCAGGATAAGATGGAGTCCATACTTTACCCCTTGACAGCTCCCGATAATCCTTCCACATAACATCTCTGGGTCAATACAAACAGAATGGATATGGGGATGGATATCAATACGCAGCCCGCATAGAATTGCGTATAGAAAGCCTCGATATATTCCTTCTCCAACATGGTCCAAAGACCGATGGCAATGGTGTAGTACTTGGTATCATTTCCCATGATAACCTTGGCGAAAATGTAATCCACCCAAGGGCCCATGAAAGTAGTAATCAGGGTGTAGGTGATGATCGGCTTGGACATGGGAATCGTCACATGGATGAAAGTATCCCACTTGGTAGCTCCGTCAATATAAGCCGCCTCATCTATGGTTTTCGGTATGGTGTCAAAGAATCCCTTGGCCATATAGAAGCCCAGACCCGCGCCTCCTGAATATACCATTACCAGCGCCACCTGTTTCAACACGCCCGTCTCTAAAAAGCCCAGACCCTTTAAGATATAATACACGGCTATCATGGACATAAAGCCGGGGAACATGCCCAGGATCAAGGCAATGTTCATAAAGGGCTTACGCATCTTAAACTTCAGACGGCTCATACAGTAGGACACACACAACACGAAAAACGCCGCGATGATAGTACTGAAGATAGCGATAATCAGTGTGTTGGTGAACCACCGGAAGAAGTCTATCTGGCTGGTGGGCTTAAACAGATTGGCATAATTGTCCAGTGTGAAGCCTCTGGGCCAGATATAACTCTTGTAGGAACCGCTCTCCTTTCTAAAGGAGGTCAGCAATACATAAAATATGGGCAGCACCCAGATAAAGCTGAGTATGGCCAGCAATATATGCACAAATGTGTTGGTGATAAATCTCTTCGCTTTCATTATTGGAACGCCCCCTCATCTTTGTAGGAACCGGTATGCCGGTAGGTCAACAGTGACAGAGTAGCCAAAATAATGAACACCAGGATACCTATTACGGCGCCCAGATTGTAGTCCTTCTGCGTGATGGTCAGACGGTACAACCAGGTAACCAGCAGATCCGTCTTACCTGCATAATAGTAATCCAGTGTATCAGGACCGCCGCCGGACAGCAGGAAGATTACGTTAAAGTTATTGATATTGCCCGTAAAGGACGTAATCAGGTTGGGCGTCATTACAAATACAATATAGGGTATAGTGATCTTGCGGAAAATTACAAATGCGCTGGCGCCGTCAATCTTGGCCGCCTCATACAGATCCGCCGGGATATTCTGCAGGATGCCTGTGGTGGACAGCATGGTAAAAGGAATACCGATCCACAGGTTTATACAGATAATGGTTATCTTGGCCAGCGTAGGATCCGTAAAGAACGGAATGGACTCCGTTGCGCCAAGCATTCCCAATTCCCGTAGCAGCACATTCACAGGGCCGTTGGCATTGAAAATGGTTCTCATACTCAGCAGGGATACGAACTGGGGCACCGCAATGGAAAGTACAAACATAAATCTCCAGAATCCCTTGATCCTGGTGCCCTTGCGATTGATCAGCAGCGCCAGGATAATGCCCAGAATAAAGCAGCTGAAAGTGGCAAATACAGCCCAGATCAGTGTCCAGCCCAGCACTGGCCAGAAGGTGGCGGCCAGCTTGCTCCCCTGGCCCAACATGGTCTTAAAATTATCCAACCCCACCCAGCCGAACAGATTTCCGGGGGGCTGATGCTCATGATCATAGCTGGTAAAGGCGATCAATATCATAAAAATCAGTGGTACGATCGTGAAAATAATGATACCGATAATCGGAAGCGCCAGCAATCCAGTGTGAATATTCTCTTCACGCAGGGAGCGCAGGTCGTCTTTAATACCGGGAATATGCATTCCCCGTTCCTTGCGCAGCTGCGTACAGTAAGCGCTCTTTGCAGACATGCAGGCTATAAAGATAATAGCCAGTGTAAGTACAATAGTGATTACGCCATATAACAGGAACAGCATGGAATTGTCCCCGGCGGTATACTCATAAATCCCCAGGGCCTCGTTGTAGGTCTGCCCCTGTTCCTTGGTTCCCAGGGTCATAAAGTTCCCAATGGCGCTTATGCCAAAGGTCGCCATGTAATAGATATAGGCAATCTCAATTGCCAGGAAAATCAAACCCCGCACAATCTGTTTATTCAAAATATTTCCGAGGCCAAAGACAAAAAGCGAGCATCTTGTGAGCACATTCCCTTTTGAGATTGCCTCACCGACGCTTGCGTCACTGGGTCTCCCGGAAGTCGTCTGCAGTTTATTCTTCTTCAAAGCCCCCATACGAAACCTCCTCATATTTTAGGGAAGATAAGGAACCCCTGAGGTTCCTTATCTCCAAATTTCAATATTGCTTAAAGTTATTTCTTACTCGGTCATAGCCTTTACGAAGGTATCCAGCTTCTCCTGCACATTGTCCTTGTTGATCTCACCGCTTCTGATCTCGGTGGGGATAGCGCCTGCGTAGGTCCAATATCTGGAAGAGAATACGCTGTGGGAAGGCTGCATCACGCTGGCCTCATTGGCCTCCTTAACGATGACTGCCGCCAGAGGATCATTGGTAACTGCTTCGCTGGCACCTACGGTTATATTGGTAGGAACCTGTGCGGATTTTTCATAGCGCAGAGTCTGGTTCTCCTCGTTGCCAAGGAAGGTAGCGAACGCTACGGCTGCGGCCATATTCTTGGAGTGTGCGTTCACGCCGATACACTTGGAGCCGTAGAAGCCCAGCAGCTGATAGTCATTTCCGTCGGGATTGAAGGTGGGAATCACGCCGATGCCCATGTCATCACCCAGGATGTTCTTGTAGGTGTCATAGTTCCAGGAACCGTCGAACCATACGCCCAGTCTGTGATCCTCAATCAGTTCGCTGACTGCGATCTCGCCGTCGTAAGCGCATTTCGGATTGTTGATCAGGTCGATCAGGTAATTGGTAACAGCCACGCCAGTAGCATTGTTCCAGTCCACGCCTGCCTCCAGGTCATTGCCTTCAGGACCGAACACAGACAAGCCTGCGCCATAATAGTATGCTCCCAGCTTCCAGCCGCCCGCAGACTCAAAATAGTAATTGTATACATTGTCTGCTGTCTCCTTGGCCATGATCTTCTCCAGAGAGGTCACATCGCTCTCGTCCATAATGGTCTTGTCATAGAACATAAAGAATGTATTGTGGGTAAAGGGAATCGCATAGGTAGCGTCACCTACCATAGCGGTGGCAGCAACAGCTTCCGCGTTGGTCTCCTTCACCATCTTCTCAGCCTCGCCGCCCAGCTGTGCGATAGCGCCTGCATCCACCAGTTCGATCAACTGGTCAGAAGAGAACAGGAATACATCTGCTGCAGCATCCACATCCTTTAGCACCTCTGTCTTACAGGTGTCCTCACCTACAATCTCAGTGGTCCAGGTAATGTTCCACTCCGGATGGGCTGCGGCGAAAGCTGCCTGCTGCTCTCCCATAATGCCAGTGTCCACCTGGTTCTGAGGGCACCATACCTTCAGGGCCACATCTGTCACCTCGCCGGTACTGCCCTGCTCGGTACTGCCCTGCTCGGTACTGCCCTGCTCGGTGCTGCCCTGCTCGGTACTGCCCTGCTCGGTGCTGCTCTGCTCGGTGTTGTTGCCAGCGCTGCCGCCGTTGTCTCCGTTGCCGCTGTCATTGCCGCAGCCGGCAAGCAGGGAAACAGATAATGCCATTGCCAAAGTACATGCCAGAACTTTCTTTTTCATAAATGTTGTCCTCCTTCATTCAATGAATCCCGAAACAAGTTTCGGTATATTGTGCTCCTTAAAATTACCACAGTAAGATTCATAAGTCAACCACAATTTTTGTGAGATTTTATACATATGCACTGTTGTTTCATGTTCTGTTGTGCAATATGTACATATTTATGCAGAATTATTCTTCTCTCTGTTTCGAAACTATTTTCCAGGATATTTCGTTCTCCCTTTGTGGGAAAATGCGTAAAATCCGGCTTTTTTTCCCAATTTTCAGAAACCCGGCAGAAAAAGTTTAGGAGAAAACTCTTGCCATATCCTGTTTTTGTTGCTATAATGAGTTTCGGGACAAGGTTTTCTTTGTCACTTTTGACGAATTTTTTTGCCGCCCTTCGGGAAAAACACAGGTTCCTTTGTTTCGAAACCCCGCGGGCATTCGACGGATTATAACATTGACAGTATCGCAGCTATGCATGCGGTCTGCGGGGAGTGTACCTATGATTACCATATCCGATATTGCCGCTAAACTCGGCATTTCCAAAAGTACAGTATCAAAAGCGCTGAATAATGCCACGGACATCAGTGTCAGTATGCGCAAGAGAGTCCTGGAGACCGCCGCGGAGATGGGTTATATCAACAAAAAGCTTTCCGGCGCCGAAAAAAAGCTTTGCATTTTAATAGAAAATATGGACTTTGAGACACCCAACCAGTTTGGCCACGACATTGTTGAAGGCTTTCGGCAGATGGCCGAAACCGACGGATGGCTCGTGGAGGTAGTGCCTCTGACCATGGAATTCCAGCGGCTGACCCCCTACGGGGTATTTATGCTGGATCACGGCTATCAGGCCGCGTTTATTCTGGGCTTTTCCCTGTTGGACTCCTGGATGCAGGAGTTTAAACACACTCAGATCCCCACCGTTTTGTATGACAACTATATTAAGAACAATCCCTATGTCGCCTCTGTGGGATGCGACAACCAGGAGGGTGTTGAGTTGGCTGTCAAGCATCTGATTGAACTGGGGCACAGGAAGATCGGGCTGATCTCGGGTCCCCTGGACTCCTATATCTTAAAAGCTCGCTACCATGCCTATCTGAGCGCTCTGAAAAAATACGGGCTGGAAATCAATGAGGACTACGTCGGCCTGGGTTACTTCGTGGCGGAGTCCACCAGAGCTTATATTCCCAAGCTGCTGAACCATGGTGTGACCGCCATCCTTTTCTCTCATGATGTACGGGCATTTTCCGCCATGACGGAGTGCAGTGACAGGGGCATCCAGATTCCCCGGGACCTGAGTATCATCGGCTTCGACGACCTGCCCATGACCGCCTACACCATGCCTCCCCTGACCACCATCCGCCAGGATCGGCACGGCCTGGGGCGCTGCGGCTATTTCGCAATCACCTGCCTGCTGGGCGGTCTGCCCATCGGATCCATCCTGCTGCGGGCGCCGCTGATCGTTCGGGATTCTACCGGGCCGGCCCCCACGGATTGAAATGGCAGTCCTTGAAATTCTTTTTATTAGTATTAGCCGTCATTTTATATATATCTGTGGAAAATTTTGGTTGGTTTGTTTTAATGTACGATCAGTTTTTATCACTGTTCAAAAAGTTAGATATGAGAAATAGCGTCAAAAAAGGGAGAGCAACCATAGTCGCTCTCCCTTTCCATAATGTCAGGCCCTAAATCATTGATTTTTCAGGCTTTCTTTACAATTCACATGCTCTAATAATATATTTTACTGCCAGAATACCAGAAAATCGGGATACCTTTCCCCGAATAACGCTTCCCGTTCCTCAGGAGCCATATCAGGTATCTCCATCTGCTCCACCGTCTCCCCGCATTCTGAGTATGTGGCTATACCAGCCTCCTCCTGCATTGCGAATTCAATCTCCAGCTCCTTTTCCAGCTGGTATTCCCCATCCCGCAGTCCGTATATTTCATAGCGTTCAAACGTTATATGGTGGGCCTGGCTATAGATCCTATGCTTCTCATAGTCAATGGATGTACATGCCGGGAGTTCCATTTTTATGTACTTCTGCTCCTCCTCGGACCAGCACAGCAGATAATAGTAACTCCACCATCCGCCGCTGCCCCCTGCATTACCCGCATAATACAGGATATCCTCATAGCCGTCATTATTTCCATCCCAAGCTGTGCAGTTTGTTCCCCCCTCAGTTAGTTCAAGACTTATACGGTCCGCCAGGAGCACCTGATAAAAATGCTGACCGTTCTCCTCTTTTATGAGTTCCAGCCGAACCGGCGTCTCAAAAAAGTCCATCAGCGATCCGTCCAGAGTCTGATAACTTGTCAGCCGGATTCTGACTTCCCCGGCTTCCTCCACTATAGACCTGGCTTTCACACGATTGTACGCAGGTCCGTCGCGGCCATAAATCGCCAGTTCCAATGCCTCATAGTCCTGATATACGGCAATGTCTCTCAGCATCATGTCGTTATGGGCATGTGTCAGCAGCATCATGTAAAGCGCCGGATCCTCCCAGGTTCCTCCGACAAGATAGCTTGTCTCGGGCAGCTTTTGTCTCAGCCAGGCACTATCCTGATAGTTAGTGTTCCCCCGATACCAGATATCTCCGCCGCAGATATTGGATTCTTTTCCTGGGCCTTCTTCGGGATTGCAGTGTAACACAATGTATTCCGGCTCTCCGCCGTCTTCGTCAAGGTCATATTCCACATAATAGAGATATTCCCACTGTTCCCTGACCTTCTCGTACAGCCCCAGGATTTCCGGGTTCTCCCTGCCGTCCTGATAGGTGAGAAACACATTGCCGCAGATGATCTCCTCCGGCGCTAAATCATCGGGATTGAATACAAGAGTGTACTCGCCGTCTTGCCGCAAAGTGTCTTTGTCTTCCTTACTGTCGGGCTGACTGTTCTGTATGCCTGTGAAAATTGGTTCAGGTACGGAAGCCCCGCACCCGGCAGGCGCCCATAGACCTATCAGGACAAATGATAGCATAATCTGTATTTTTCTTACTGATTTCATCAGCTTAATCCTTTTGACAAATACAAAACCAAATCGTCATCATTACAGCAATCCGCATATTGCGGACAAACCTTATCACAATACCATGCGCCGCTTCCATCGGGAACGTATCCACGCTTTATATACATTCTCTGTGCGCTTCCGTATCCACTGTGCAGACCCACTCCAAGATAAACAGTATCTGCATATTTTGAAGCAATTTGCTCCGCAATGTCCATCAGTTTGCTGCCTATACCATTGCAACGATATTTTTCAAGCACACCAAAATCCACGATTTCAGGATATCCCTGATTCGCAAAGGAGCCGCTCCCGGCATCCGGATATACATGGATATATCCGGCTACATTTCCCTTATACTCCGCAACTAACGCAGTACACTTTCCGTCTGCCTGATGCCGCAATCTCATTTCATACTTGTCTATCGTTTGAGGCCATCCCTGGGCTATTTCCTCACAAGTAATGATTTGCGCATCACTCTGCACCATATCACGAATTAATATCTCTTCACCTTCATAATAGACCATACCCTTACCTCCATAGACAAACCTGCAAGTTCTGATTTATTTAGCACAAAAAATATCCGCTGCAGCGCGTCTACTGTTCACAGAAACTAAATGCGAAGCATTTTATTAATTGTATCACAAACCTCTACCTGCCTCAATGCGCTTTGGTGAAAAGACTTTCAATCCAGTTGCTTTTTACTATATCTTGTGTTATTCTTTGTGTATTGCCACATCAAATTCAGGCTTCAGCGCAGCAGATGGATTATGGGCTCAAACTCTGCCATCTGGTTTTGCTGCAGGGAAGGAGGAACCATTCTTTATGAGAAGATATGTTATGTTTGCATAGCACTGGCTATTGCAGAAAATAAATTGTCATAGCCATTGCTATTCCTAAAGAAAATATATATTTTAGGAGGCAGACATGGGCTATCGAAACGCGGGAGAGATCCTGCCGGTTGAAGTAATTGAGTTGATACAGCAGTATGTGGACGGTGAGAATATTTATATTCCCAGGCGCTCTGAAAACCGCCAAAAATGGGGTTCCCAGACCAGGATCACACAGGAATTATCCGACAGGAATAAGCGAATCTATGCGGATTTCTGCAGCGGGATGGCACCTGCGCAGCTGGGTAAAAAATATTACCTGTCCGTAAAGAGCATACAGCGGATTATCAGAAATATGAAAGCATAAGTTTGGAAGTAAGACTTCCAAATACACATTAAGGAATATCGCAGGCCCAGCCAGCGATATTCACGAAGAGGAAAGTTTGGATGTTGCACATCCAAATGCGCATTAACGCAGTATCGCAGGCTCGGCCTGCGATACCCAGAAAGCAAGGAATGAGCTGATATGTCACAGCGTATCGGCTCATTCTTTTTTAGAACTGATTGTGCGGTGGCCAGCAGAAAAAATATATGATAAGCTTATTCCCAAATCAACAAAGGGGAGGTGCAAAATGCGAATAAAAGAAATAACCGATAAGGATATCTGTGACGTGGCCCGGACAATGGCCTCCGCCTACAGTGAGGAACCCTGGCACTCTCCAAATTGGGGGAAAAACTGCTTTTACAGGAAGTTCGCGTAATTCAATTGATGTCTATACAGCACAATATCCCTTTTTATGAGAAAAATAAAATGACTAAGGACAGCATTTATATTATGTATAAAAGAATAGATTGATTTTGTATGTTTGCGAAAGGAAATATTATTATGGAAAAAACCTTTTATGCCTATCACGTGGTAACGGAGCGGCCCATGCGTCTGGGCCAGCACATCCTCTTTGACGGCGCGCGCCACAGCGGCGTATATGAGAGGGTGATGGCAAAGCGGGATATAGTTGATGACATTTATAAAAATCCCCGGAAATATCAGGATGAAGCTCTGGAGTATCCTGTGGTGGTGGCGCTGCGGGAACTGGCTTTGGAGGAGGTACGGCGTGAAAAGTACCCTGATTACCCTTCCCGGATGGGGTGTCTGTATGTGTCGGAAACCTTGCGGGAATCCCAAAATTGGGCGGATTATTTTATCAGCCTGGGCAGGCCCACTTTCCAGATCGTAAAGGTAAAAGTCACGGGAAGCCGCTTTGTGGGAGACGCAGCCAAATGCTTTGACGGATCCCCCCGCAGAGATGAAAACCTGCTGCTGGCTGAAAAGTATTGGGAAAATGGGCCAAATCCCCCAGAAGAACCGCCCATCAACGAATTTCTGGTAAGCGGCGACATAGAGATCGTAGAGATAGTGAAAGAATTTAGCCAAGACGAACAAGGAGCGCAGAGATGATAGATGTGATAAAGGGTTATCGGGACAATGCGTCCCTGCGGCACAGCTTTAATGAACTGGCGGGAAAGACTTTCGACCTGGACTTCGAGGACTGGTATCAGAATGGCTTCTGGGGGGATGACTATAACCCCTACTCTGTTGTCAAAGACGGCCAGGTTGTGGCCAATGTGTCCGTAAACAGGACGGATTTTCGGTTTGACGGCGGTATAAGGCATTTTCTGCAGCTGGGGACGGTGATGACGGAGGAGACTTGCCGCCACCGAGGCTATATCCGGGCTATTATGGAGCAGATTGACGCGGACTACAACGGAAAAGTGGACGGAATTTATCTCTTTGCCAATGACAGCGTACTTGACTTCTATCCCAGGTTCGGCTTTCACAAGAGCAAAGAATACCAGTATTCCATACAGCTTCACAACACCGGCTCCTGTAAGTACCTGTCTCTTGCCATGGATGGACCTGCCGCCTGGCAGCAGCTTGAACAAGCCATGGAACGCAGCGTCTTCCACGGCAAACTGGATATGGTGGGCAACAGGGGGCTTATGTTTTTCTATGTAACCAAATACCTGCGGGAAAGCGTATATTACCATGCCCCCAGTGACACTTATGTGGTTGCGGACCGGGAGGGACAACAGGTTTTCCTGCACAACGCATTTTCCGGCACATTGACGCATCTTCCGGAAATCCTCGCGCTGTTCGGTGAGGACGCACAGCAGGTCACATTGGGCTTTACTCCCGCCGACAACACGGATTTCCACGTGACAGAGTTACAGCAGGAGGATTGTACCTTCTTCATAAAAGGCGATGCCTTGAAAATTCTGGAAAAGGAAAAGCTGCAAATTCCCTCCCTAAGCCACGCGTAGAGTGGTTAGTGTCAGTGGGCTTGCAGGGAACATGTCAAGCTAGTACGGGAGCGTCTTTCATGAGACCTTTTACAAATTGAAGACGGCTCTCCAATGTGTGTACCGAGGGGACCTCACCCTTTAGAGCTGGCGGCGACTTTGTATAGGAGAAAACGTTTGGTTGCTTCACATCCAAATACGCATTAACGCAGTATCGCAGGCCAGCCTGCGATATGTAGGAAAGAGGTAAGTATGTATATAGAGACAGAGAGACTAATTATCCGCAGCCTGGAATCCACGGATGCGCAGGCTTATATAGAGATGGCGTCCGACGGGAGCCTCCATGATATTTTCGGGGATTGCAGAGACTGCCATAAGTGGATCGGAACCTGGATACGGGAGGCACAGGCGCTGGAGCGGGAGGACCGCCCCGACAGAGAATATCTGGCCTATGCCGTCACGGAGAAGCAAACCGGCGCCCTGTTAGGCAGCGTGGGATGCTCTTACTATGAGGACCGGAAACAGACCGGCATGTGCTATTTTATCGGCGCCCAATACCGGGAACAGGGGTATGCGGCGGAGGCGGCCGCCGCATATGCCGCCTATTTCTTCTCTCATTATGACATTCACAAAATGATCGCTCTCATCAGGGACGCCAACACCGCTTCCTGGAAAACCATAGAAAAGATAGGTTTCATCCTGACCGGGACAAAAATGTATCAGGACATCAATGATGATAAAGAGCAGCTATACCGCTTTTACCAATTAAGCAGCCCTGTCAGCAAGGCTCTCACTCACTGGGGACTATCAGATCACGGAACAGTGCGGATATACGATACTGCCTGGCAAGTGGAATACAAATATGTGTTAAAAGTATACAGCGATCTGAACATGCTGAAGCGGAACCTGAAAATACTGCGCCTGCTGAGTGAATTGAATATCCCCGTGGGACAAATCGTGCCCACTCAAGATAATTCATCCTATGTGTCATTGGATAACGCTTTTTATTTTCTGTCCAAAAAACTGCCGGGGAGCAAAATCACCCGGATAGAATGTCATCCTGACCTGGCTCTACAGATGGGAGAAATAATAGCCAATCTTCATGTGGCCTTTAAAAAGTGTGAGGCCCTGGATGGCATTTGGGACAACAGCCTGTTGGATGAGATGAATGGCTGGGTCCGGGAAAGCCTTAAAGGCAGCGGCTGGAATCGTATATCCGAGGCAGAGTACGAAAAAACCGTGTCCCAATTGGCGGACCTGTACGCCCAGTTGCCCGTGCAGCTGATTCACCGTGACATCCATTTCGGCAATTTCCTGTTCGCGGACGGCAGTTTTTCCGGCTATATTGATTTTGACTTAAGCCAGAGGAATATACGGATTTTCGATATATGCTACTTTCTGCTGGGGCTGTTGTGCCAACAGGAAGACTTGAAGATTACAGAAGAAGACTGGCTTGGATTTTTACGGGATGTGGTTTTGGGATATGAAAAAGTGTTGAAATTATCCGGTACGGAAAAGAAAGCCATGCCCTGTGTGATGGAATGTATAGAACTTCTTTTTGCCGCGTATTATGAAAAAAGCGATGATCCCGGCTGCGCGGACGACGCCTGCAAAATATATGAGTTTATCAAAACAAGGGAAAGCAGTATTGGGAATTATATACAGTAAAAACACGATCTAAATCATGGAGAATGACACGCTTTAACTTATCCTTTACGCTTTGGGTACTCGTATCAGAAAAATGTACCTCGACTAAATACCTTGTCTTGTCAATCTTCTGTTGTAAACAGGGCGTTAATCGCCCTGTGGTGTTGGTCTGAATGTTGTCGCTCATGTTCCTCCTTTTGAGCGCAAAAAAGACGCATGGTTTACAATTTACTGTTCCATGCGCCTTTACGCTGTTTTATTGATATTAAATTATGTTGTTGATTATGCTAACTGCATAACTTCGGCTTCCATTTTTCTTAGTTCATCAATTGATAATAGAGGAACACACTCCGCAATTTCTTCAAGCGTCATCTTTCCCTTTTTTATCAATCTTTCTGCGGTTTCTCTTGCGTTGTTTAATGCCGCTTCATTCCTCATATCTTCCATAATTTTACACATAGCCGCAACTCCTTTCTCGTCTTGCTTAAAATATCGTGCTTTTTTAGCAAGCGTTTCATAATTCATATCATCGGGATTAGTGCATGAAAAATCGTGCATCAGCTTTCCAATCTCATCGTTGCCCCTATATTTCCCATTAACATATATGATATGCGAACCATCGCCAAACAATACCTTGTTTTCCCCGATAGTAACATATCTTTCTACCGGATATATCGGCTGGTTTCCTTTCATTACATCATTTTCTGTTATGAAAATAACATAGCTGTCAGGAATATCCTCTGTATCATCACCAGCCTTTAATATGTGCGCATCCAACAAGCTACTGTTATGCCTTGCCCTCTTTGCGCCTGCTCCTGCGTCTTTCCTCTGAATTTCAACATCAAATTCCTTATCGGCGTCGTCAACCGCATGAACATCTAAAACAGCCGAACGTCCCTGCAAATTCTTCAATGGTTCTTGTGTCCTGACCGATTTAACTTTTATATCCTCCCGCCCTAAAACAATCCGAAGTATTAGTTCCACACCCTCAAAATTATCTGCAAGGCAGACAGACATAAAATCATCGTCCATATATCGGAGTGATTTCAGACGTTCTAAGTCCTGTTGATGTGTCTGCTCTGTTGTACTCAAAAATATCACCTTCTTCCACTGCTTTTATTATACATCAGACAATACCTTTTGAAAACTAAATTTCTCGTAAATTTTCTCAAGTTTCTATACGCTTTTAACGCTGTGTAACTATTTTGTGTGATTGCAACAATGGCTGTTTAG
>CAJUCT010000041.1 GCA_910585015.1 uncultured Acetatifactor sp. | reverse complement strand
TCCACACATCCATCACCAAGCTGGTGTGTTGGCAGGGAAGAAGCGGAACTCTAAATAAGAGGTAATGAATATGGATAGCAGAGAGTGGGAATACAGCAGGGTATACGCACAGATTGACCTGGATGCGATAAGGGCCAATCTGGAGCAGATTGGTTTACATACAGGGGCTCAGGCCAAAGTTCTGGCGGTGGTGAAATGCGACGGCTACGGTCACGGCAGCGTACCCATCGCCAGGGCCATCGAGGATATGGAAAATGTGGGAGGATATGCCACCGCCACTGCGGAGGAGGCCGTGGAACTGCGTCAGGCGGGGATCAAAAAACCCATATTGATTCTGGGCTATACTTTTCCCTATGCCTATGAGGAGTTAATCCGCCAGGAGGTGCGCATGGCCGTATTCCGGGAGGATACGCTGGGACAGCTTGAGGAGGCGGCAAAGCGTGTCGGCGGAAAGGCTTTTGTCCATGTGAAGGTGGACACAGGTATGGGCAGAGTGGGGATACAGCCCCGGGAGGAGGAACTGGCCTATCTTCGGCGGATTGCTGATTCCGATTATCTGGAACTGGAGGGTATCTTCACCCACTTTGCCAAAGCGGACGAGAAGGACATGGGGTACACTCTGGAACAGATGGAGAAATTCCGGCAGTTTGTGGCCCTGGCGGAGGCACGCCTGGGTACACGGATTCCCTGCCGCCATGCCGCCAACAGCGCAGGCATCGTCAGGATGAAGGAGGCTCACCTGGATCTGGTGCGGGCGGGAATCATACTATATGGCCTGTACCCCTCGGAAGAGATGACCGGGGAAGCGGACTGGCTTCGCCCCGCCATGTCCCTGCACAGCCACCTGGTCTATGTGAAGGAAGTGCAGCCCGGGCAGAGCATCAGCTACGGCGGTACATTTACGGCAAAAGAGCGGATGCGGGTGGGAACCGTGCCAGTGGGATATGGGGACGGTTATCCCCGAAGCCTCTCGGGAAAGGGAAGTGTCCTGATACGGGGAAAAAGAGTTCCCATACTGGGCCGGATATGTATGGACCAGCTGATGGTGGATCTCTCCACCCTGCCGGATGTAACAGAGGGAGAGCCTGTAGTGCTGCTGGGGAGGGACGGCCGGGAAGAGATCACGGCCCAGGAACTGGGCGCTCTGTCCGGGCGCTTCAACTATGAACTCATGTGCGACCTGAGTCCTCGTGTTCCCCGCATCTACATCCGGGAGGGGCGGCTGTTACAGTAAATATGGCGGCTCCGTACTGTACCTTCCTTGCGGCAAAGTTTTTGCCGCATCTGAATACCTTGAGAAGAAATGGAAATACTCAGAATAAACGAAGAATTCGAGAGGTATCAGGAAATGAAAAGAGGAGACATTTTTTATGCGGATCTGCGGCCTGTGATAGGATCGGAACAGGGAGGCATCAGACCGGTGCTGATCATTCAGAATGATGTGGGCAACCGCCACAGCCCCACAGTGATCTGTGCGGCTATCACTTCCAAGATGAACAAGGCGAAGCTACCCACCCACATTGAACTGAGCGCCCAGGACTACGACATGGACAAAGATTCCGTGATTCTGCTGGAGCAGCTGCGCACTATTGACAAGAAGCGCCTCAAGACAAAGGTCTGTCATCTGGAGGGGGAAATCATGCAGAAAGTCAACAGGGCGCTGATGATCAGTCTGGAACTGGATACATAAAAAGAGACTGTTCCTTGACGAATAGCGCTAATGATGGTATGATTAACTGCATCTGATATGCATGTAGAGGAAATAATGTAATAAAGGAGTGATTGGGAAATGGACGACAGTGGGCCCACTGCCAGTATAATTTTTGTGATTCTTGTTTTGATAGATATGTTTTTCCATGGTTTTGGTGAGGCGGTAGAACAGCTGGGTTATAAGGATGTGGAGAAAAGAGCAGGGGAGGAGAAGGATCGTCGCTCACAGCGGCTTCTGAAGATCCTGCAGGATCCCACCCGATATGTTAATTCTATGCAGCTTGTTATCACCCTGAACAATGTGCTCATAGGCGGCGTGTATCTGGGAATCTGGCTAAAGGCGGTGCAAGATTTCCTGGCGGGATTCGCGGAGCGGAACCTGGCGGAGATCGTAGTGATTCCGCTGGTTCTGATCACTATTGTCTCCGCGGTTGTCACCATGGTATTCCTGCTGTACATATTGCTTACTTTCGGCGTACTTCTGCCCAAGAAGATTGCCAGACGTCTGCCGGAGAGGTGGGCCTATGCCAGCATCAACATCGTGTATGTGGTGATGAAGCTGCTGACCCCTTTCACCGGGCTGGTGACGGTATCTGCCAATCTGATACTGCGGATTTTTGGCGCCAAAAATGTGGGCGACGAGGCGGATGTGACAGAGGAAGAGATCATTAATATGGTCAATGAGGGACATGAGCAGGGTATTATCCAGGCCAGCGAGGCGGAGATGATCTCCAACATCTTTGAATTTGGAGACAAGGAAGCCCAGGATATCATGACCCACCGGAACAATATCGTGGCCTTGGACGGTTCCATGCCGCTGAAAGATGCTTTGGATTTTCTGGCGGAGGGCAAGAACAGCCGCTATCCGGTATATGAGGAAAACATGGATCATATAGTGGGGATCCTCTACCTGAAGGATGCTCTGCGGTATCATCACACGGATGACAAGCAATACAGCAGTATCGGGCAGCTGGATGACCTGCTGCGGGAACCGGTGTATATCCCCCAGACCAGGAATATTGATCAGTTGTTCCGCCAGATGCAGTCGGGCAAGCAGCAGATGGTGATCGTGGTAGACGAGTACGGTCAGACGGCGGGACTGGTGACCATGGAAGACATTTTGGAGGAGATAGTGGGCAATATCCTGGATGAGTATGACGAGGAAGAGGATTTCATCGAGGAAAAGGGAAATGACGAGTATATCATCGAGGGCAAGACGCCGTTGGAGGACCTGGAGGAGCGGTTCCACATTTCCTTCCATGAAGAGGATTTTGAAACTCTCAACGGTTTTCTGATCGCTAAGATGGACAAGATCCCGGACGAGGACGAGGAGTTTGAAATTTCCGTGGACGGATATCATTTCAAGGTTCTCTCTGTGGAAAACAAGATGATTCACAGTGTTTTGGTGACGAAGCTGCCGGAGGAGACAGCCTCGGATCCGGAGGGGGCGTATGAGGCGGCACAGCCATGACAGGAGCGGTCGGATTTTGACGCAGGCTGAGCGCAAATAAATACGGAACTCTGGATTAAAACTGCATTCATCGGGTGCGTGGAATTTATACAGGCAATTGCGAAATGCTCTCTGCAGCTGACGTGGCTGGTCGATATATACAAAAACGGGATCCGACGCAGCGGCAAGTCGCTCTTATTTTGTATATATTGCCCATCCACTCTTACCAGAAAGGGAGTTCTGCGATCGCCCGGTGGAATTTAAAATAAAAAGGAGAAGAGAGATGTCAGGACATTCTAAATTTGCGAACATTAAACATAAGAAGGAAAAGAACGATGCGGCAAAGGGTAAAATTTTTACCATTCTCGGGCGTGAGATTGCCGTGGCGGTAAAGGAGGGCGGTCCGGACCCCAACAACAATTTCAAGCTGGCGACAGTTATCGCCAAGGCCAAGTCCAACAATATGCCTAACGATACCATCGAGCGGGGCATTAAGAAGGCCGCAGGAGATGTGGGCAATGTGAATTATGAATATATCACCTATGAGGGCTATGGTCCCAACGGCATTGCCATCATAGTGGACACGCTGACGGACAATAAGAACCGAACCGCCGCCAATGTGAGGAGCGCCTTCACCAAGGGGCAGGGCAATATTGGTACTCCTGGCTGTGTGTCCTTTATGTTTGACAAGAAAGGGCAGATCATCATAGACAGGGAAGAGTGCGACATGGAGTTCGACGATCTGATGATGGTGGCGCTGGACGCGGGCGCGGATGATATCTCGGAGGAGGAGGACAGCTATGAGGTACTCACCGATCCGGATGCCCTGGAGACGGTGCGGAAAGGTCTGGAGGAGGCAGGGGTGCCCATGGTCAGCGCGGAAGTCACCATGCTGCCTCAGAATTATGTGACGCTGACGGACGAGACTGCTGTCAAGAATCTCAACAGGATCTTGGATATCTTGGACGATGATGATGATGTACAGAATGTATATCACAACTGGGATGAGTAAGTGCCGGAAATGGTGTTGGGAGGACGGATGCGGAACTTAAAACAGCATCGGTCCGGACAACGCCCCAGAGAATTTACGGACGCTTCAGCGGCCGGAAATTGCTCTGCCGGAAATGGTGTTGGGAGGACGGATGCGGAACTTAAAACAGCATCGGTCCGGACAACGCCCCAGAGAATTTACGGACGCTTCAGCGGCCGGAAATTGCTCTGCCGGAAATGGTGTTGGGAGGACGGATGCGGAACTGAAATGGGAGGATAAGTGCGATGGACAGACTGGCAATCGTAGTCCCCTGCTATAACGAGGAGGAGGTGCTGAAGATTGCTTCCGAGGCCTTGCGGGAGACGCTTGGCGATCTTGTGTCCAAAAACAAGATCGCCCCGGACAGCTTTATTCTGTTTGTCAACGACGGCAGCAGGGACAGGACTTGGGAGTTGATCGAGGAGGAACACAGACTGTATCCCAATCAGGTTTGCGGCGTGAAGCTGGCGGGCAATGTAGGACATCAGTTTGCGTTGACAGCAGGGCTTTTGACAGCCATGGAGCGCAGCGACGTGACGGTTTCCATAGATGCGGACCTACAGGACGATGTGGCTGTGATCGAGGAAATGATCGACAAGTTTCACGGGGGCAGCGACATCGTTTACGGTGTCCGCAGAGAGCGGAAGAGCGACACTTTTTTCAAGCGTACCACAGCCCAGGCATTCTATAAGCTGATGGCGATGATGGGCGTTAAAACAATCTATAACCATGCGGATTTCAGGCTGATGTCCAAGCGGGCGGTGGAACAGTTCTCCCAGTATAAGGAGACCAATCTTTTCCTGCGCGGCATGATGCCTCTGATTGGTTATCAGACCGACAGCGTATACTATGACAGGAAGGAACGGGTGGCAGGAGAGTCCAAGTATCCGCTGAAAAAGATGCTGGCGCTGGCCTTTAACGGCATTTCTTCCTTCAGCGTGAAGCCCATCAGCATGATTTTGGGACTGGGATTATTTATAATCGTCTGTTCCATATTGGCGGCGGTGTACGCTTTGATTTCCTATTTTACCGGCAGCGTGGTGCCGGGGTGGACCTCGCTGATTCTGTCCATCTGGTTTTTGGGCGGGCTGCAGCTGATGGCCATAGGCATGGTGGGACAGTATATCGGCAAGATCTACATGGAGGTAAAGCAGCGTCCCAGATACAATATCGAGAAGGTATTGGAGGGTGAGAGCCTGGTGAAGGAGCAGGAAGCATAGGATGAGTTATAAGAAGAATGCGGTAAGCTATGGAATATGGGCGTTGTATCTGATGGGCATCGGCATAGTGTTATCCTTTATGGGTATGGTGGTAGGGGGGCAGAATACAGGTGTCCCCTATATGGCGTTTGTCCTTCTGGCGCTGGTCTTTGGGGTGCTTTTTCTGGTGTATTATGCTGCCAAAAAGCTGGTGGACAACGTACAGATCAGGAAGATGACCTCCGGCAGAACCGCCCTGATTGAGGGAATTACAGTGGCCGTGCTTCTGGTGGCGGGGCTTGTTCTGCGTCTGGCGTTGCTTGGAAGCGCCTGGGAGGAGGCCGCCTACTACGAGGTTGCCAAGGTGACGGAGGAGGGGATGCGGGTCCAGCTGGTGCAGGGCAGCGTCTATTACTACCTCTGCCTGCTGAATCTGCTTTTCCGACTGGTGGGCAACAAGTGGATGGCAGGCATTATATTGCAGATCGTGTTACAGATGTTGGGAATCGTGATCGCCTATTTCGCTGTAAAGCGGCTGTCCGGCAGGGGCCCGGCCCTGGTGTCTCTGCTTTTTCTGACCGTAGCTCCCGTAGCTGTCAAAGACGGGATAGCTTATTCCCCCAAAATGCTGTATTTCTGCATATATTCGTTAATTCTGCTGATCATTGCGCAGTATCTGTGGAGGAGCACCCGCCCCGGCGCAAAAGCCCTCACCTGGTTGTTGGCGTCGGTGTGCGGCGCACTGGTAGCCTTTGCCGGGTATACGGATATTGTGGGCTTTACTCTGGCTATTCCTCTGTGCGGGCTGCTGGTGTTAAAGCGGGAACAGCGGGGGATGCTGCAGTGGGTGGCCCAGTTCATGTTGTCCATGCTGGTTATGGCGGGGACGTTCTGCCTGCTGGTGTTTCTGGACAGCGCTATGAGCGGCACCACCTTTGAACGGGTGCTGGGAGCCTGGGGAGTCACTTACGGCCTTAAGGGGGCGGATTACGGCTTCTTTTTCCAGGAGGGCGGCTATGAGACCATCCTGCTGCTGGTACTGATGGCCCTGGGAATTTTCACCTTTATGCGCAGAAAAAATGAGGAGATATTTTCTCCCTGGGTGATGATGGTACTGTCCGTGACGCTGATGCGGCTGCTGGGTTTTGTGACACCCAATATGAATGGAAGTTTCCAGATGTATTTTGCCATGACAGGGCTGGCAGGGGTGGCATTTTGCGAGTTGTTTGTCAGAGATGGCGGCAGAGCGGAAGAGACAGCTGGTGCGCCGGAGGAGGCAGACGCGGGTGAGGAGCCCACAGTACTACTGGACGGGGAGCCCGGAGGGCCTCCTTTGGCGCAGGTATGGCCCCCGGAGCAGCCTCTGAGCGGAGAGACAGTCAAGCCAGACGATACACAACATGAGGATCGGAAACAGCCGCAAACATCTGCTCGCAAGTCCAGGAGAAGGCAGAGACAATTACAGCAGGGCGACACATTGGTATGGGAGTCTCTGTCCCAGGAAAACGACTCAGAGCAGGATACGTCGGGCTTTGCGGTCCCCACAGCGGAGGTAAAGGAAGATATGACCGGGAAAAAGCAGAGTACACCGGAGTTTGCGGTCCCCACGGCGGAGGTAAAGGAAGATATGACCGGGAAAAAGCGGAGTACACCAGAGTTTGCGGTCCCCACGGCGGAGGAAAAGAAAGATATGACCGGGAAAAAGCAGAGTACACCGGAGTTTTCGGTTCCCACGGCGAGGGAAAAGGAAGATATCCCCGGGAAGAAACAGGATACACCGGGCTTTGCGGTTCCCGCAGCGGAGGCAAAGGAAGACATGACCGGGAAAAGGCAGAGTACACCAGAGTTTGCGGTTCCCACGGCGGGGGAAAAGGAAGATACCCTCGGGAAGAAACAGGATACACCGGGCTTTGCGGTTCCTGCGGCGGGAGAAAAGGAAGATATGACCGGGAAGAAGCAGGAGGAAATCAGGCAGGTGCAGTTGATTGAGAATCCCCTGCCCTTGCCCAAAAAGCATGTGAAAAGAGTTATGGATTATCCCATTCAGCCCGATGCGTCCCAGATGCATTATGATATCAGAGTGGATCCCAATGATGATTTTGATTTTTAGAAGATAAGTAGAGGTAATTTTTCTTTATGGATTCTTAATTTGGGAGAATGAAAACTCCATATCTGGTAACGATAAGAAAAGAACCGCTATGGTTCTTTTCTTAAGTTATCCAGAGATTGGAGGAACATTGATGAGTGATAAAGATGATAAGAGCAAGCGCATTGAGGAAGAGGAGCATAAGGATGAGCGCATTGAGAAGATTGGGCAGCTGACCCTGAACCAGAATGCGGAGCACAAAAATATCCACCTGCTGTCCATTATCGGTGAGATAGAGGGGCATGACAATCTGTCCGGCAACTCCAAGACCACAAAATATGAACATATCCTGCCCCAGCTGGCCGCCATTGAAGACAGCCGGGAGATTGACGGTGTGCTGGTAATCTTAAATACCATGGGTGGAGACGTGGAGGCGGGACTGGCCATAGCGGAGATGCTGGCCTCTCTGAGCAAGCCCACCGTATCCCTGGTGTTGGGCGGCAGTCATTCCATAGGTGTGCCCATCGCCGTCAGTACCCGCTATTCCTTCATTGTGCCCACGGGTACCATGGTGATTCATCCTGTGCGTATGAATGGCACCGTTATCGGTGTGCCTCAGACATTTGATTATTTCAAACAGATACAGGACCGGATCACGGGCTTTGTCTGCAGCCATTGCAGCATCGGCCAGGATCGCCTGGAGGGTCTGATGATGGAGACGGGAATGCTCACCAAGGATGTGGGCACCATACTGGTGGGGCAGGAAGCGGTCAAGATGGGGATTATCAGGGAGGTGGGCGGCATAGATAAAGCAGTGAGAAAGCTTCATGATTTAATGCGGGAAAACGACCTAAATTAAAGGATGACAAGCGGCAAAGGAAATGCTATAATAGTATTTACTTGTTCAGAGTCGGCGGCGCAGACTCTGAACTATTGAGATGTAAAAACACAATAGGAGTATGATGAGATGGCAAATTCATCAGGCAGGAGGGCATCCACTTCGGCTGGAAAGCGCGGCGGTAAGAAGACATCCGCTTCCGGCAGGAAGGGTAGTGCCCCTACATATGATTATGAGAAAGAGAGCGAATTACTTCACGAGATAGGATTGATTATTTTTTTCATCCTTATGGTGATTTTGTTTTTGTGTAATTTCGGCATTATCGGCCCGGTTGGCAATGCGATCAGCGGGGTTCTATTTGGCTTGTTCGGGCTGACTTCCTATGCGGTGCCAGTGCTTTTGTTTGTGGCGGTGTCTTTCTGGTACGCCAACTCAGGCAATCCCAACGCCCTGCGTAAGCTGATTTCCGGGGGAGTGCTTTTTTTGATGATCGGCGTGGTGTGTGAACTGTTTGTGCAGAACAGCCTGTCCCTGGAGAAATATGATATCAGGCAGATCTATGAGACGGCCCGCACGGGCAGGATTGGCGGAGGCGTACTGGGCGGCAGCCTGGCCTATCTGCTGCACCACTATCTGGAGACTATAGGCACGGTGCTGGTGGTGCTGCTCTGTGGTGCCATCAGCTTTATCCTGATGACGGAGCGTTCCCTGATCAGCAGTGTGAAGAGCGGCGGCTCACGGATGCTGGAGCGCACCAGAGAGGATTCCCAGCGGCGCCGTGAATATGCGAAGCAGCGGCGGGAGGAACAGGAGGAGGAATACCTCAGCCGCAGGGAGCAGCGGCAGGAGGCGGACAGACTCCGGCGGGAAGAGCAGGAGCAGGCCAGAGCCAGGCGGGAGGAGGAGCGCCGCCAGAGGACTTTGGAGAGGGAAAACGGCAGACAGCAGCGCCGGGAGGAGAAAGAGACGGAGAAGATTCTGCGTATGGACAGAAAGGTGTCCGGGGTGATTCTGGACACGGCTATCACTCGGGAGACCGAGGAGCGCAGGCGAGATGATATCCACGAGATCATGTGGAACGAGGATGTGGAGGAGTACAATGCCTTAGAAGAAGAGAACAATATGCCGGAAGATTCCCGGGAGGCGGATAAGAAAGCTTCCGGCAGCATATTTGATTTTGATAATATAAAGATACGCAGTGTACACCAGCTGACGATAGACGAGGCGGAGGCGGACGAGACGCCGGAGCAGTTTTATTCTACATTGGACTTGGAGCCCGCAGCACCGGATAGCCTGCCCCGCGGCAATCAGTCCGCGGTCAATCCCTTGACGGATCCCTTGGCTGAATCCCTGTCTGAGGGCGATGCGTATGAGACTGAGAATGCCGTGAAGGCTGAAGAGATGCAGAAACCGGCTGGCGGACAGGATATTCGGATCCACAGGGAGGATATTCCGGAGCCGCCCGCACAGCGCAGCAGGCCCGCGGCACACCTGAACGAAGCAGGCCAGGGCCAGAATGTGGCGCCTCAGAAAGCCGCGCCGCCAAAACAATATATGTTTCCGCCCATCTCCCTGCTGCAAAAGGGCAAAGGCGGGGGGAAGGATTCCACTCAGGAACTGAAACAGACGGCCATGCGCCTGCAGCAGACTTTAGAGAACTTCGGTGTCAGAGTCACTATCACCGACATCAGCCAGGGTCCCAGCGTGACCCGCTATGAATTGCAGCCGGAACAGGGCGTAAAGGTCAGCAAGATTGTCAGCCTTACCGATGACATCAAGCTGAATCTGGCGGCTACGGACATTCGTATCGAGGCGCCCATTCCCGGCAAGGCGGCCATCGGTATTGAGGTGCCTAACAAGGAAAATATGGCGGTGGCTCTGCGCGATCTGCTGGAGAGCAAGGAGTTTAAGGAATTTCCCTCCAACCTGGCGTTTGCAGTGGGCAAGGACATCGGGGGACAGACGGTGGTATCGGACATCGCCAAGATGCCTCATATGCTGATTGCCGGCGCCACCGGATCCGGAAAGTCCGTATGTATTAACACGCTGATCATGAGTATCCTGTACAAGGCCCACCCGGATGATGTGAAGCTGATTATGGTGGATCCCAAGGTGGTGGAACTGAGTGTGTATAACGGGATTCCCCATCTGTTGATCCCGGTGGTGACGGATCCCAAGAAGGCATCCGCCGCTCTGCACTGGGGGGTGGCGGAGATGACCGACCGATACAAGAAATTTGCGGATTTCAATGTGCGTGATATGAAAGGCTACAATAAGAAGGTGGAGGCCATGCGGGAGAGCGACCCGGAGGCGCCGGCCAAGCTGCCGCAGATTGTCATTATAGTGGACGAGTTGGCAGATTTGATGATGGTGGCCCCCGGCGAGGTGGAGGAATCTATCTGCCGCCTGGCCCAGCTGGCCAGGGCGGCGGGCATCCATCTGATCATTGCGACCCAGCGTCCCAGCGTGGATGTCATCACCGGACTGATCAAGGCCAATATGCCCAGCCGAGTGGCTTTTTCCGTGTCCAGCGGCGTGGATTCCCGTACCATTCTGGATATGAACGGTGCCGAGAAGCTGTTGGGCAAGGGCGATATGTTGTTTTATCCCCAGGGGTATTCCAAACCGGCCCGAGTCCAGGGCGCTTTCGTGTCGGACAAGGAAGTGTCAGACGTGGTGGATTTCCTGAAAAACCAAACTCTGGGCAACACCTATGCAGCCGATGTGGAGGAGCAGCTGAAGAATATGGGTGGACCCGGCGGCGGCCCTGGCGGCGGTGACGAGAGAGACGAGTATTTCGCGGAGGCCGGGCGCTTTATCATAGACAAGGACAAAGCCTCCATCGGCATGTTGCAGCGGGCTTTTAAGATCGGCTTCAACCGTGCGGCGAGAATCATGGAGCAGCTTCATGACTATGGTGTGGTGGGGGATGAAGAAGGGACCAAACCCCGCAAGATTTTGATGAGTACGGAAGAGTTTGAACAGTTAATGGAAGAAATTTAAAACCCGCTGAAGCGGGCGGATGGAACTAGCCTGAAAAACGTGACAAGAGGAAACTTAAAACAGAAATGAGGTAATCATGAAAACAGACATTCAGATCGCACAGGAGGCCGTGTTGGAGCCTGTCACCGCGGTGGCGGAGCGGGCAGGGATTCCCCAGGAAGAACTTGAACTGTATGGCAGATACAAGGCCAAGATTTCCGATACCTATTTAAGTCGGATCCAGAACAGAGCGGACGGCAAATTGATCCTGGTTACAGCTATTAATCCCACACCTGCCGGGGAGGGAAAGACCACGGTCACAGTGGGACTGGGGGAAGCTTTCGGCCAGCTGGGGAAAAGGGCGGTGATCGCCCTGCGGGAGCCATCCCTGGGGCCTTGCTTTGGCATCAAAGGAGGAGCTGCCGGGGGAGGCTATGCCCAGGTGGTGCCCATGGAGGATCTGAATCTGCATTTTACCGGAGATTTTCATGCCATCACCAGCGCAAACAATCTGCTGGCGGCGCTGCTGGACAATCATATTCAGCAGGGCAATGAACTGCGGATTGACACCAGACAGGTGGTGTGGAAGCGCTGTCTGGATATGAATGATCGTGTGCTGCGCAATATTGTGGTGGGCATGGGAGCAAAAGCGGATGGCGTAGTCAGGGAGGATCATTTCGTGATCACGGTGGCCTCCGAGATCATGGCCATCCTGTGTCTGGCCACGGATATGAAGGATCTGAAAGAGCGCTTATCCAGGATCGTGGTGGCATACAACTATGGGGGAGAACCTGTGACAGCGGGCCAGCTGCAGGCTGTGGGTGCCATGGCCGCCCTGTTGAAGGATGCTCTGAAGCCCAACTTGATCCAGACCCTGGAGCATACTCCGGCGCTTGTGCATGGCGGGCCTTTTGCCAATATCGCCCATGGCTGTAACTCCATCATCGCCACGAGGGCGGCGCTGAAGATGGCGGATTACTGTATCACGGAGGCAGGTTTTGGAGCGGATCTGGGTGCAGAGAAATTTTTTGACATTAAATGCCGCAAAGCGCAGCTGGCCCCGGATGCGGTGGTGCTGGTGGCCACCGTCAGGGCGCTAAAATATAACGGCGGTGTGCCCAAGGCGGAACTTTCCACGGAAAATCTGGAAGCGCTTAAAAAGGGAATTGTAAATCTGGAAAAGCATATTGAAAATCTCCAGAAGTACGGTGTGCCCGTGGTGGTGGCCCTGAATGCTTTTACGGCGGATACGGAGGCAGAGATTGCCTATGTGAAGCGGTTCTGTGAGGAGAGGGGCTGTGACTTTGCGCTGGCGAGAGTCTGGGAGCAGGGCGGCAAAGGCGGCGTGGAACTGGCGGAGAAGGTTCTGCAGACTCTGGAACAGAAAGAGAGTCATTTCCGGCTGCTCTACGAGGACAGTCTGCCGCTGCGGGACAAAATCGTTCGGGTGGCCACGGAGATTTATGGGGCCGGAAAAGTGCATTTTGCACCGGCGGCGCTGAAACAGCTGAAACGTCTGGAGGAGTTGGGATATGGGGAACTGCCGGTATGCATGGCCAAGAACCAGTACTCCCTGTCCGACGACCCCACACTGCTGGGCAGGCCGGAAAATTTTGAGATGAATATCCGGGAGGTCTATGTGTCTGCCGGGGCAGGCTTTGTAGTGGTGCTGACAGGGGCGGTGGTGACCATGCCCGGACTGTCCAAGAACCCTGCGGCCTATGGGATTGATGTGAATGACGAGGGCATGATTACCGGGTTGTTTTAAGGATGGATAACTGCGGGACAATCATCAAATATACTCACGAGCGGTGAAATTTGCCGCAATGTCCGGAAGCTCTCGCTCGTGAGTCGGGTTACCTGGCAAGTTTCGGTGACTGTCAGTATAAATTAAGGAGAGTGTATGACACAGATTATTGACGGAAAAAAAATCAGTGCGGAGATCAAGGATGAATTGAGGGAACAGGTGGCGGCTTACAAAGCCCAGGGGAAGGAAATCTGCCTGGCGGTGATACAGGTGGGCGATGACCCTGCCTCCTGCGTCTATGTGCGCAACAAGAAGAAGGCGTGCGAGTATATCGGGATCAAATCCCTGTCCTATGAACTGCCAGGTGAGACAACGGAGAAAGAGCTTTTGTCCCTGGTGAAGGAACTGAATGCCAGGGCAGATGTGAACGGTATCCTGGTTCAGCTTCCTCTGCCGAAGCAGATCGATGAGGAGAGAATATTGAATGCCATCAGTCCGATTAAGGATGTGGACGGTTTCCACCCCATGAATGTAGGCGCTCTTTGTATCGGGAAAAAAGGATTTGTGTCCTGCACTCCCGCCGGGGTGATCCAACTGCTTAAGCGCTCCGGTATCTCTGTAAGCGGAAAAGAATGTGTGGTGGTGGGGCGCAGCAATATTGTGGGCAAGCCCATGGCCCTGCTGCTTTTGCGGGAGAACGGCACCGTGACGGTGGCCCATAGCCGGACAGCGGATCTAAAGGAGGTCACCCGCCGGGCGGATATTCTGGTGGTGGCAGTGGGCAGGCCCCAGATGATCACGGCGGACTATGTGAAGGAGGGGGCCGTGGTCATTGATGTGGGCATCCACAGAGATGAAAACAACAAATTGTGCGGCGATGTGGACTATGCTTCCGTTTTTCCCCATTGCAGCGCCATTACTCCTGTTCCCGGCGGTGTAGGCCCCATGACCATAGCCATGCTGATGAAAAACTGTGTGGAGAGTGTACTGCTTCAGGAAACTTGATTTTGTTGAAAGGGGCGGAATAATCCTTATGAATTGTCCGAAATGCGGAAATGAAATAGAAGAGGGTTCGCTCTATTGTACGGTCTGTGGGGAAGATATTCATATTGTACCTGATTTTGAGTCCGAAGTGGAACAGAGTATGCAGGACACGCTGGACCATATTGCGGAAGAATTGCAGGATTCCCAGAAGGCCGATACACCGGAGAAAAAACAAAAAAGCAAAAAAAGTATTATGGGATGGGTGAGCGGAATATTTTTTCTGGTTATCATTGTTCTGGCAGGAGTGATCGTCGGCGCCATATACCATATGGAACATTCCGTGGAATACCAGATGGCGCGGGCGGCAGAATGTGTAGGGAAACAGGACTATCAGCAGGCGGTAAATTATTATATCCGCGCCCAGGAGTTGGGCAATACGGATCAGGAGGTGGGATTTGCCCTGGCGGATTGCTATTATGCCATGGACAATGTGGGCGGCTATGAAAACCAGCTTCTGACTATGATTGACGGGGGGCAGCTGAACCAGAATCAGCTGGAGAGGGCTTATGCCCAACTGATTCAGTCCTATCGGGCCAGAAATGATTACCAGACGATTGACAGTCTGTTGAATAGCTGTGATAATGAAGTTATCAGAAGCACATACCAGAACCTTCAGGCCAAGGCGCCGGAGTTCGGTTTTGAGGAGGGGTACTATCAGGAGATTCTGCCTCTAAAGCTCAGTTCCAATACGGCAGGGTCCATATACTACACCATGGATGGGTCGGAGCCTGATGAGAACAGTCTGGTATATACGGCGCCGATTTTTCTGGATAATGGAGAGTATACGATCAAAGCGGTGTTTGTGAACCAGTATGGCCTGGTCAGCGACGTGGTGACCAAGCGCTACCAGATAGAAATACAGATACCCATCGCGCCCGATGTTACGACGGCCAGCGGCGAGTACAGCAGTCCCACCATGATCAAAATAAACTGTGAAGAAGAGGACATGATTTACTACACCATGGACGGCACGACTCCCACGGATGAATCCACCAGATATACAGGGCCCATTCCCATGCCGCTGGGGGATTCCATATATTCTTTTGCAATTATAGAAGAAGACGGGATTGTGGGGGAGGTGACACAGCGCACCTACAGCCTGCGGCTGAACACGGATATCACAGTGGATATAGCTATGATAACCGTATATAACGAAATGCTGCGGACGGGGAGGATTTTGGGCTATGACGGATACGCAGGGGAGAACGGTATATACCAGTACCAGTTCCAATATCCATTGACGGTGGGGGAGGATGACTATTACATCTTCGCGGAACTGCATGTGGACGAAGCGGGGAGCAGCATCCGAACGGGCAGTTATTATGCGGTACATGTATATAACTGTGTCTGTTATAAGCTGTTGATTGACGAATATGGAAGTTACAGCATAGCGGAGATTTTGTAAAACAGTATATTTCAGGAGTGCGGATCAGCGGGGAATATACGGAACTATAACAGTATATTCCAGGATGGTGCACTGATCAATATAAGGACGCCAAAGCGGCCGTATATTGATCACCGGTCTGTGGACCAGCGGGGAATATACGGAACTATAACAGTATATTCCAGGATGGTGCACTGATCAATATAAGGACGCCAAAGCGGCCGTATATTGATCACCGGTCTGTGGACCAGCGGGGAATATACGGAACTATAATAGGAGGATTATATGTACAGGATTGTGAGAGCAGAGGAACTTACCACCAACATCTATCTGATGGAGGTGGAGGCGGAGCGGGTGGCAAAATACTGCCAGCCCGGTCAGTTCGTGATTGTCCGGATGGATGCCGAGGGGGAGAGGATTCCCCTGACCATCTGTGACTATGACAGGGAAAAGGGTACGGTGACAATCGTGTTCCAGATTGTAGGCGCGTCCACCCAAATGATGTCCGGTCTTGTGGAGGGGGACAGCTTCCATGATTTTGTGGGGCCTTTGGGCTGCGCCTCCGAGTTTGTGGGCGAGGAACTGGAGAGCCTTAGAAATAAGAAAATCCTGTTTGTGGCCGGGGGCGTGGGCGCCGCGCCGGTGTACCCTCAGGTGAAATGGTTCCATGAGCATGGTATTGCAGTGGACGTGATTGTGGGTAGTAAGACCAAGGATCTGTTGATTCTGGAAAAAGAGATGGAGGCTGTGGCAGGCAATCTGTATGTGACCACCGACGACGGCTCCTATGGCAGAAGCGGCATGGTTACCCAGACTATCAAAGATCTGGTGGCGGAGGGAAAGCAGTATGACCAGTGCGTGGCCATCGGTCCCATGATCATGATGAAATTTGTTTGTTTGTTGACCAAAGAACTGCAAATTCCCACGATTGTCAGCCTGAATCCCATCATGGTGGACGGCACGGGCATGTGCGGCGCCTGCCGTGTGACCGTGGGAGGCAAGGTGAAGTTCGCCTGCGTGGACGGGCCGGAGTTTGACGGGCATCAGGTCAATTTTGATGAGGCTATGAGCCGCCAGCAGATCTACAGGACAGAGGAGGGCAGGGCCTTTCTGAAAGCCAAGGAGGGAGCGAGCCACCACGGCGGATGCGGCAACTGCAATGGATAAAAAGAGTACCCAAAATTGAAGGAGAATAGAGATGGACATATTAAAGAAAGTGCCTGTCAGGGAGCAGGACGCGCAGGAGCGCGCAAAGAATTTTGAAGAGGTGTGTCTGGGATATAATAAGGAAGAAGCCATGGAGGAGGCCAGCCGCTGCATCAACTGTAAGAATGCGCAGTGCGTCAAGGGCTGTCCTGTGGCGATCAATATCCCGGGCTTTGTGGAGCAGGTGAAAAACGGTGACATTGATGGGGCTTATCAGACCATCAGCCAGTCCAGCGCGCTGCCCGCCGTGTGTGGGCGCGTATGTCCCCAGGAGAGCCAGTGCGAGGGCAAATGTATCCGGGGCATCAAGGGTGAGCCGGTGTCCATCGGCAAGCTGGAGCGCTTTGTGGCGGACTATGCCCGGGAACAGGGGATAAAGCCTGAGGGCGCAAAGGAGAGAAAGGGCAAAAAAGTGGCGGTGATCGGCTCCGGCCCTGCCGGCCTTACCTGTGCCGGTGATCTGGCCAAGATGGGATATGAAGTGACGATTTTTGAGGCCCTGCACGAGCCCGGCGGCGTGTTAGTGTACGGTATCCCGGAGTTTCGTCTGCCCAAGGAGACGGTGGTCGCCAAAGAGATAGCGAATGTGGAATCCTTGGGTGTAAAGATCGAGACCAATGTGGTGGTGGGCAAATCCGTGACCATCGACCAGCTGCTGTCCGAGGAAGGTTTTTCCGCGGTGTTTATTGGTTCCGGCGCCGGCCTGCCCAAATTTATGGGCATTCCCGGCGAGAACAGTAACGGTGTATTTTCCGCCAATGAGTATCTGACCAGAAGCAATCTGATGAAGGCTTTCGACGAAAACAGCAACACTCCTATTATGAGGGGCAAGAAGGTGGCCGTGGTGGGCGGCGGCAATGTGGCCATGGACGCGGCCCGCACTGCCCTGCGGCTGGGAGCGGAAGTGCATATCGTATACCGCCGCAGCGAGGAGGAACTGCCTGCTCGTGTGGAGGAGGTACACCACGCCAAGGAAGAAGGTATCATTTTTGACCTGCTGACCAATCCCACCCAGATCCTGGCGGACGATAAGGGCTGGGTAACCGGCATGAAGTGTATCCGCATGGAGTTGGGCGAACCCGATGAGTCCGGCAGGAGAAGGCCGGTGGAGGTGCCGGATTCAGAGTTTGTGCTGGATGTGGACACGGTGATTATGTCCCTGGGAACCTCCCCGAATCCGCTGATTTCTTCCACCACCGAGGGGTTGGAGATCAACAAGTGGAAGTGTATCGTGGCGGCGGAGGAGAATGGCAAGACTACCAAGGAGGGCGTGTATGCCGGAGGGGACGCCGTGACAGGAGCGGCAACGGTTATTCTGGCAATGGGCGCCGGAAAAGCGGCGGCCAAGGGGATTGACGAGTATTTGTCCAGCGTGGAATGAATATTGGGGTAATAGAGCCAAAATCAAATGATTAAGGCAGGGCTATGGGGTGTAATGGAGCAGGCTATGCCATGCAGGAAAGGGGTTAAAGTATGTTGATATGTCCCAAGTGCAGGAATGAGTACAGAGACGGGATTGCCGTGTGTGCGGATTGCGGCTGCCAGTTGGTGTCGGAGAAGGAGATAGTAAATAAGGTTCCGCTGATCTTTGGAGAGGAGGAGGGACTGGCCCGGCTGAAGGAGTATTTGGAATACAATGGTCTGAAAAATATGGAGATTGTCTACGATGAAAAAGAGGCGGTACATGAGCTTCTGATCAATGAGAAGGACAAGCAGAAGGCCCTCAAGCTTGGAGCCGTATACATGCAGCAGGAGCAGGTGCGCCAGGCCGAGGAAGCTGTCAGGGTTTCGGAAGAACAGGCGCGCCGGGAGGCGGAGAAGCCCCAACCCCAATGGTTTGGCATGGGGACGGAAGAACCTTCGGAAAAGCAGAAGGAGCAGATGCAGGCTCAGCCCGTGCGCAGATCTCCCCAGGGTTACCGGAACAAATCGGAACAGGCGGCGGAGAACAGATCTTCCGCCTGGACGCTGCTGATTGTGGGCAGCCTGGGGCTGGTGGCCCTGGCGCTGCTGATCACAGGGGTATTGCCCTTGCAGCTGCGGGGAAGCAACCGTTATACCATCGGCGGTATCATGGGGGCCATGTTTGTGATTTTTATCGTGATGGGTTTTGTGTCTCTGAAAAATTCCAAGCGTTACGCCAAGGAGGCCGATTCCGAGAATTCTCTCAAGAGCACCATAGAGAAGTGGTGCAGGGAGAACCTGGAGGGAGCCAAGGTGGATGCCAGTTTGCAGTTGTCCACTGTGCCCGAGGAGGAGTGGTATTTCCGCCGGGTGGCTCTGATCAAAGCGGTGCTTAATCGTCAGTTCGTGAACCTGGATCAGGAGTTTTTGGATCACTTTGTGGATGATATGTATGATACTATATTCCCCGAGGATTAGGGGAAGCGGATATATAAATTGCCTGGAACTTGAAGTGCTTTTTGGTTTCAGGCAATTATTTTCAAGAGGGAAGTTTTGATGTTGCGCGTTCCGATACTGATTGGCGCAATATCACAGGCGAAGCCGGAGTTTGAATCCAGCTAAACTCCGGCTATACAAGAATGAGAGGTAATTTTGAGGATTACGATTCTGTGTGTAGGAAAAATCAAGGAGAGTTTCTATCGGGACGCTGTCAGCGAATATGCCAAGCGTCTCAGCAGATATTGCAGGTTGGAAATTGTGGAAGTGGCGGATGAAAAGACCCCGGATAAGGCATCTGCGGCATTGGAGGAACAGATCCGGGAGAGGGAGGCCGACCGGCTGTTATCCCGCCTGGAGGAGGGGGCCTATGTCTGCACACTGGAGATACAGGGCAAGCGCTATACCTCGGAAGGCTTTGCCCAGGCCATCAACCAGGCTGGACTTGGCGGACAGAGCCATATCGCCTTTGTGATCGGCGGTTCCCTGGGACTTCATGAAAAGGTCCGAAAACGTGCTAATCAGGCTATCAGTTTCTCGGATATGACCTTTCCTCACCAGCTGATGCGGGTGATTCTGTGTGAGCAGATCTACCGGGCGTACAGGATTATTAATGGAGAGCCATATCATAAGTAAGGGCGAAAAGGAACAGATGTTCTTGTGAATAAAAGAGAATAAGAGTTATATTTTTACCCCCATGGGAGTTTGAGGCTTCCATGGGGTTTTTACTGTTCGTGACAATAAAGTTCTTACGATGTAGGTTTTATTGCAGAGTCTGTGTTTCTTCTGGCGGGATATATTCTATCAAATCAGTCAGATTACACTCTAATACATAACACAGGCGTTTCAGAATGTCAATATCCAGACGTTGTATCTTGTTATCCCTGTAATTTCTTAATTGTGTTCTCTGCATTTCTGTGCGAAAGGATAACTGATTAAGAGAAATGTTTTTTTCTTCTAATATTTCAGCTAAGTGAATTTTTATATCGCCATAACCATCTGAACTGACAGGAAGCTGGCGTAAAGGGTTTTCTTTCTTGGGCATGGCGGCACCTCCGGTTTTTATTATATTTTAACCAGAATTTAATTGTAAGATTGAGAGTTGTATGGTATATTTGTATATGGGGTATATATATGCTCAATATAAAGTAAGAGGTTTACAGGAAAAAGATAAAGGAGATTTGAGTATGTTAATGAATGAGTTGTTGGAAAAGGAAAGTCATTGCGTGGAATATTCATGTTCTGTTGGGGCTGTCAATATTCCGAAAGAGAGAAATCTATATACGGTTCTTCGGAGAAAATACAGCAATCTGGCAAAAGAAGCTGTTTCACAGTTTTCTGCTCTTTATGACAGCTATACGAATTGCGATGATATTCTGCGGAAATCTTCTTCTGACTTTCAAAAGAGTATCTGTCCTGTGATTGATGAAATCAAGAAAGAGCTTATCAGTATTGAACGTTATGACTGGGACTATGACACGATTTATCAGTATGCAAATGAACATGGATATCTGAATCCCTTTTATGAGGCTTCGGATTCTGTCTGTGATAAAATCATTTCTGTAAATGAAGACCTGGAGGCACAGAAACAATATCGTCAGGAGCGGAAAGATAATCGTGCCAGATGGGAAGGCGGCAGTTTTGGCGGTACGGTTGTAGACAACTATGCACATCAGGCAGAATTGGGAATGATGAACATTGCAGAAGGTATAGGACACAGTATATGGAACGTCGGAGCAAATTCCGTCAGCAAAATGGTGGCAAATTCAGAACTGAAACAGATATTTGCAGACACGAAAACAAGGACAGTTATTGAGAAGGGCGTTTTTGAAGCGGCATTTGCTCTGCATCATGTATTGATAAAACTTATTTCAGACGCAAGGCAGGAAACGCTTTGGAGTATACCGTCTGAAAACGATATAGCGACAGCACAAAGACTTTTGAATAACATAAAAAGCGGCGCAGTTCCAAAAGAGAAAGTAAATCAAATCTATCAGGAAATTTTGGCACTGAATCCATATAATCTGGAACTGTTTGAAAATATGCTTTCTGTATTCGGAGATGAAAGCGGAGAACTGGGAACACTGGCAGATTATTATGGCGTTGCCCTGCAGGATTCCAAAGACCGTCAGGCACTCCGATATGTAAAAGATATTCAGGGAGAAACCGAAGAAGATTCCGTAAAAGCAAAGGAAAAGCTGATTGAATATTGCGGGACTTTAAGTCTGCCTGTTACAGACGAACTGGATTGTATGAAATATATCAATCAAAGGTTAGAAGACTTCGACCTGCAGTACCGGACAGTGGATGGCGTTGTCTGTTCTACCAGAGACTCTGCTGATTTCGCCCGTGAAGAGTTACAGGCATTACAGGCTTTCTTTGGCGAGATTGCGCCACCTACGTCTGAATCGCTGCTTGACTACGAGGCTGATTTATTGGAAAGAAGAACAGAGTTTGAAGAGCGGTTTTGTTCCGAATTAAAGCAGAAGTATTTAGACAAGATAAACGGATACTTATCTGATTTTGACAAAAAATTCTGTACGACAGGACTGCTGAGAAAAGTAGACCGCAAGCAGGCCGGAAAAGACAGACTGTTAAAGGCAATGAAAAAAGCGGACACTTCATCTCTGGAAAAAATTGAGGAGGTCAGAAAGAGTATGGAGGAGCTATTGCCGAAACTTGGGTTAGTCCAGGAGGATACAGCCGAAGCAGTTCAATATCTGGAAAAGCAGAAGGATAAAATCTTAAACCCGAAAAGTGGAATGGATATGATAAAAGGGCTTGGAAAGCTGTTCAAAAAATAAACTTGCGGACAAAAGGAGAAATCATGAAGAAGATACTGTTGATTCTTGCGGCAGTCGTCGGAATAGTGGTTCTTATATGGCTGTTATCTTATGTGATTGGATTTTTATGGGAACTGTTTTGGGTGGTGGCAGCAATTTCCGGCATTGTATATATGGTTAAGAAATTCGGATAAAAGAATTTATATGTATGTCAGTACAGAGAAATAAATATTTGGAAAGGAGGTGAAGGTCATGCGTTGGAAATGTAAAAATTGTGGAAAAACGGCTGTAACAAATTCGGAAAGTGCAAAACCGACTAATGGAATTTGCAAAAAAGATAAAAATGGAAATGTGAAACAGCATGTTTGGGTGAAGGCTTAATGACATTTTGAAATACATATTATTACCCTGAAATCATGTAGAAAGGGGTGATATATATGCAGGCAGGAATCTTTATCAGTGCATGTGTCATAACAGTAGGCGTACTGGTGGCATTAGAGCATGTAACCGCATGACAACAGAATCACACAATGGAATAAGGGCAATCAGCGTAACAGTTGATTGCCCTTATTTTTTATGCAAAGGAGCAGTCAGATGGAGAAAAACGTAATAGATAAGTTTGTAATGGAACGAAAAACTATTTTCGACAAGACAAGAAAAAAGCGGTTTGAGCTTACTTTTCAGATTCAGGGAGAGAAAGAGCAGAAAAAAATTCTGGTAATCGGCTTGAATCCGGCCAGTACGGATATAAAAGTGTTGGATACCACAACCACATTTATTTTAAATAATCTGCTGCCCATGGGTTACACAACGATTACCATATGCAACCTGTATGCAGACCTGTGCAAGAAACTGAAACCCTCCGAGATTGCCAATAACAGGGAAAACCGGGCATATCTTCGGGATGTGTTAAAGCGCAATTTTGACACAATCCTTATCGGCTTTGGAAATACATTCACCGGAAATAAATTTGTGTCAGAGGAAAAATGTTATTTAAAAGAACTTTTAAAGGATTACAAGGACTGCAGCATGGATTTGGTGGATGAAGCTGGAAAATACGCAAGATTAAGGGCAACACATCCGTTAATGGCTGGAAGGTATTATCCGGGACAATGGAAATTAAGGCCATATCAATTTGAGGAAGTGAAAAAAGAAGCAAAAGAGGAGGCTCCAGGTGGAACAGATAAAAACGGTGAGAATCAGGAACATCAGCCAGTTGTACCTGCTAAAGCAGATTAATTCCTGCTTAGGAAAACGGGAAATTCCCAAAGAGGTTATTCACAGAATGTTCCGCATTGTCCATTCAGGGAAACTTGGAAAAAAGGGCTTTTTGGTTTTGTGCCTGAATAAGATAGAAGATGATTATTATGGCATAGAGGAGGCCGTTGGTATGTATCCAGGCCGGATGTGGCTGGATGAGAATATGGGAACTATAGAGGTAAAAAGTGGCTGCCGGAAGAAAGCCGACTGGTACATAGCCTATGCGAAAGTAAACGGCCAGAGGATTTATGTTCTTTATCAACCAAAGGAACGGCATAATTAGGAGGGATTATATGACGGGTGTAAGATTTAAAGACTGGGAAACATTTTTAAGATATGTTGGGAGTCAGGAGAAGATGAAGCATAAGGAAGAATGGAGAAAAGCCGCAGAATTATGGGATATGGACGACCTGGAACCGGGAGAGTGGAAGGGCATGGAAAAGATATTGTCACCCTCTAACTATGAGGAATTAGCAATGCGTTTGGGGACTGTGGAAGTAAGGTCATTCCGGTTGCCTTTTGAATCAGACGGAATGATTTTCTATGCCGCAGGGAAGGAAGAAGGCGACGGAGGTTATTTCTGTATGGGCTATGGATTTGTGGAAGAAAATGAAACGAACCCTTCAAAAAGCCGTTATGTTCCGTTATCTGTCCGGAAGGAAGGAGAAAAGGCCAGCTTTTATAAGATTGGAACAGAGCAGGAGTATTGGAGTTATTATGCGAAGCTGTCAGAAAGAGTTCCAGGCAAAGTATTGGCGCAGGTGCTTTTAAAAGCGGAAATACTGGATAATTATTACGGAACAGAACGGGATATAGAGAAAGACATGGGCGGCTTCTGTATGATTATCCCTGAGCTGGAAGAAAGGGCTAATGTATATCAGGAACTTTTTAAAAAATATGGCTTGCAGGAAGAACTGTATGAATATCGGGACATCATAGTAGGAGAAGAAAAAGACTGGATAGAAGAACTGTTTCTTGTTGGGACGGAATATGGCATTGTAATATTCTGTCCGAAAGGATTAACGGAGGTAGAAGCATGATATTAGGTTTATTAACAGCAGCAGGTAGTGTATTGACATCTGGTGTTATCATTGAGGCGGTGACGTCCGGCGTAGGTTTGGGAATCAGTGTCTATGTGGCTTCAAAAGGAGTGCGGCAGGCGGCAAAGAGAGGGAATAGAAAATAAGTAATTGCAGAACTGTGGCGATAACTAAGACAGGTTATTGCCGCAGTTTGTCACATTACCATATTTTTTTGTTTTTTATGTAAAAGTGAGACGAGGGAAAAATGTAGCACGAATCAGATAAGTATAGTAAAATAAATAATACTTATTATACAAGGGGGAGAGATTGTGAGTGCGGATAGCCAAAAGAAATCTTATGCGGATTTTTTAAAAGAAATAGTGAGAAAAAAATATGGAGAGTTCACATTATCAAATTCTGATAATAGTGATACTGATAACAGTGCTGTTAGAAATTTAAAACGGGATTTAAAAAATTTGTTGAAGGGCTTAGGTTATGAGGATATTTTAAAGAATGAGTTATACACGCAGGAAAACAAAAAGATTTTCCCCGAATACATATTGGCATTTTTTGAAGTGTTATTGTTACTTCCGTCAGGAAAGAAGGACACTTTGGGAAGTAAAATAAAAAATAGAAGGTTTTTGGAGATAACGGAAGATGAGATAGAAGATTTCGCCGAAAAAATATGGGAAACTTTTCAAACATATGGAAAATCCATCATTGTCAAAGGATTGGAATCTGACAGAAAAAAAGAGCTGGATGATATGATTGATGAAGCTGCGGACCTGGACGAAGTAGAAAATGACTGGGATAGTGACGTGGAAGAAGAATATGTCCACCGTAGGTGGGAATTATTGAGCAAAGCAGAAATGTATGCTGAGGAGGTTAAAAAAGTCCTGGAAAATAAGAAAAAAATCATGCAGGCAGAGAAACGCATGGGAACAATGGTTCAGGAGAGAATAAAAGAGCTATTAGGTTTGCCGGAGATTTTAGACAGAAAGATAGATATTCTGGCAGATTACAGAAGCGATATTGATGAGCTGAAAGATATTCCTTTTACAATGCCGTCAAATCATATTACTGCCATACAGGAGGCTGAAAAATCTCAGCGACATTACATTACCAGTGGAGAAAAATTATTTTTGCTGGAGCAATTTGAAATATATTTAGAAACATATTTGGCTGATTGGGAAGAATTTTTAAAGACTTATAAAAAGAAATTTGAAACTGCTGAAGAAGAATATTTTAGTGGAAAGAGAGAGGAACTTCCTGATATGGCTCAAATATTTGTAAAGACCATGTTAAAAAAATACATGAATAATAGATATAACACAAATAAAAATACAGAAAATATAATACAGTAATTTTTTAAGTATTGGCTTATTGGCTGATACTTTTTTTGTTTAATCGCAATCTTTTATGTCAAGAGGTCAAAAAAAAACGAAAAAAATGAGTAGTACCTATATTAGATTAGCAGTGATATACTCTACTCGTAACGTTACAGAAAGCGGTATGTATGTAACTTGAAAACATCATAGCCTATCCGGAAGGGCGATGGATACGTTTTTTGATAGTGGAGGAAAGACTTGCATGAAAAATTTAAACGAGCTTCAAAAAGAAGGGCTAAAAACATTTGAGATACTGGTAGAGCCGGGGCAATTTACAGAAGTTAGATTATTAAACACCAAACAAGGGACTCTTTCAGGCTATTACAATGATGTAGATAAGCTGATTGAGCATATTCAGCGTTATGATGGCAATTACAATATTTACATCACAATGAACGCTTTAAGCGAAGGAATCGAGGCCAGAGGCAAGAACCATCTAAAGAGTTATGCGAAGAATACAACCAGCGACAAGAAAATCCGCTGCCGTAGATGGATTCTCATTGACTTAGACCCGGAACGTCCGGCCGGAATCTCCAGCACAGAGCAGGAGTTAAAGCTGTCTGAGGAATTGGGCAGGAAAATTCAGGGTTATTTAACAGACTGTGGATTCCCGGAGCCTGTAACCGCATTAAGCGGAAACGGCTTTCATCTTTTATATCCTGTGGAACTTCCCAATACACCGGAAATGACAAGTCTGGCAAAGGGCTTTCTTGGTGCATTGGATTCAAGGTTTTCTACAGAGCAGGTAAAGGTCGATACAACAACCTATAATGCGGCCAGAATTACAAAGCTTTATGGTACAGTTTCCTGCAAGGGAGATTCCACAGAAGAACGTCCACACAGGCGTTCCAAAATCCTGTATGTACCGGAGAAACGAGTGCCGGTAGCGATTGAGCTGTTACAGCAGATTGCGGCGCAGTGTGTGGAGAAAGGGAATAAAAAGAAAACAGTGAATAGAAATGAGAAACGTGAGCCTGCCAGAAGCATATCAGGGAGCAAGATGGAGTTTGATTTGCGTTTATGGCTGGAATCCCATGAGATTCCCGTCGCAAGGGAAAAGCAGGTAGAGAATGGCATGTGCTATGTTTTGGAGTCCTGCCCATGGAATCAGGAACATTCCAAGGACAATGGAGCTTATGTCATACAGTTTGATGATGGTGGGATTGCGGCTGGCTGTCACCATGATAGCTGTAAGGAAGAAAACTGGAAAACCCTCTGGCGTATGCTGGAGGGTGAGAAGCCTATGCCGTCAGTGAAAAAAGCAAAGACAGAGAATCTTCCGTCAGCAGAAAAAGAAAGCCCGGTGGATGTTCTTTTAAGACTGATAGAGGAGCAGGGGCATATTCCGTTCCGAAGCACAGAAGGGGAGGCTTTTATCCAGATTCCAAACAAGGTCAGTTTTGTGAATTATCCGCTTAAATCGGAATATTACCAGATGTGGCTGAGGAATTTGTATTATCAGACCTACAACCGGGGCAGCCGGAATGATATGATTCAGGCAGTCATGGAAACTCTTGTGGCAAAAGCGCACTGCCAAGGGAAAGAATACCCGGTATACAATCGGTTCGCTTTCCATGAGGGCCACCTGTATTATAACCTGGCGAACGAAGATTCCGTTGTGCTTTGTGTTGACGAGTCGGGAACGAAATGCTGCAATGAGCCGCCGGTTAGGTTGATAACAAGAAAAACCTTACGCCAACAGCCTATGCCGCAAAAAGGGGAATCGTTTAGGAAACTGATGAGTAAATATTACCATTTTGCCAGTAAGTCAGACCGGATTCTTCATAACGTTATATTGGTTGTCAGGCTCATAACAGGGATTGAGCAGCCTATCGTTATCTACAAAGGCGGCAAAGGCTCCTCAAAGACCACTTCCATGGAAATGGATAAACGCTGTCTGGATATATCCAGCAACAATGTAACGGTCATGCCGAAAAATGAGGAGGACTTTCTGCTTCTTCTGGAATCACAGGATATTGTCTGTCTGGACAACATGGATTCCATTACAAAAAGTCAGGCAAATATTTTCTGCCAGGTAGTGACGGGGGCAACAGCGGTTAAGAGAAAGAAGTATTCAGACAGCGAATTGTGCGAAATCAATATAAAGCCTGTTGTGTATATGAATGGAATCCATCTGCTTTCCGACCGTTCCGATTTTCTTGACCGCTGTGTATTTCTGAATATGAAAGCCATATCATCAGAAAAACGCAGGAGCAAAAAAGACGTCATGGAAGAATTTGAAGCGGATAAGCCTTGTATCCTTTATAGAATGTTTGAGTGTCTTTCCAGAGCTATGGAAATTGAGCCTTTGATAGAAGTAAATATAGACGACCGACTTCTTGATTTTTTAAAATGGGGGTGTGCCGTAGCAGAGGCTATGGGGTATGGACAGGAGAAATTTTTAGAGGCATATCAGAAAAACCGTACTCGTCTGAACGAGGAGCTTTTGGAAGAAGATGAGGTTGCCGGGGCGGTCATGGATTATCTGGAGGAATCCGGGAATTTTGAAGGGACAATGAGCGAACTAAGCGCAGAATTGTTTGATATGCTCTATGAAAAAGGAATGTATGCCAGCAATAAAATCAAACAGGCGAACCACTTATCAAGGAGATTAAAAGAACTGGAGACCGGACTGCACAATGTTGGGATTTCCGTGGAGATAGGGAAAAACAACGGAAAACGTTTTGTAAAAATCAGCAGAGAGAATACAGAATAAGACGATAAGGACAGTAAGGACGATAAAAAACAGAAAATGGTAGAGAAGTCTATCGAAAAAAAAGAGCATTGCTAAATATATAAAAATTTTTTTTTGATAAAAAAACCGTCCTTACCGTCTTTATTGTTCCGCTTAAAAAAATCATGCCTGTATATTGGAGGAATCTGGAAGATGAATGAGTTAAAACAAGAGGAATGGCTGGAAACGCTTATGTCAATCCTGTCACAGCTTATTGTTGAGTTCTATTTAAAAGAGAAGGAATCGTAATTACATAAGAAAAATACAGACTGGGAGTTTCAGGCTCCCGGTCTGGAAGGATAGATAGAATATATATTATAGATTTGAAATATAAGATAGAAAGGCAGGGACAACAAATGTCTGACACAATGATAAAAAAAGTAGCAATTTATTGTCGTGTATCAACACAGGAACAGGCAGAGGAAGGGTATTCTCTTGAGGAACAGCAGCGTTTAATCCGTGAATATTGCCAGCAGAAGAATTATGAAGTGGCAATGGTTTATGAAGACGCCGGAATCAGTGGAAAGGATATCCGCCACCGACCGGCCATGCAGCAGCTTTTGGAGGACGCCTCTAAAAAGAAGTTCCATCTGGTCATGAGCTGGAAGATAAACCGAATCAGCCGGAAATTATCAGATGCCATTAAAATTGTAGAAACGTTAGAGAAATATGGAATTGGCTACCAATCTTATTCAGAACCTTTTGAGTCCAGCACGCCAGCCGGGAAAATGCAGTTTCAGATGATGGCGTTGGTTGGCGAATTTGAACGAAATACCATTGCCCAGAATGTTAAAATGGGCATGAGAGCAAAAGCCATGTCTGGGGAATGGTGCGGTGGGATTCCACCATTTGGATATTGCTGGGTGACAATGGAGGGGACGGAAAACCATGGAAGAAGAAAATCAAGACTGGAGGTGGTGGAACGAGAGGCGGAGGCAGTGCGCCTTATGTTCCAGCTCTATGCCTCCGGAAAGGGATACAAGGCTATTGTGGGACGGATTAACAGGGAAGGCTATCGAACTAAGTTGGATAACGCTTTTTCAGTGGCACAGATAAAATCAATTCTCACAAATCCGGTATATATTGGGAAGGTGCGTTATGACGTAAGGAGAGACTGGAATGAAAAACGAAGGAACAATATCAATCCCAATCCTATTGTTGCAGACGGAAAACATGAAGCAATCATACCGGAGGAGTTATGGGAACAGGTTCAGTTTATGATTTCCCAAAAGAATGGAAAGCCAGCCAGAATCTACGACGGGGAATATCCGCTGACAGGTATTCTAAAATGTCCTCAATGTGGCGCAGGCATGGTGATTTCCAGGACAACGAACCGAAACAAAGACGGCAGCAAACAGAAGCTTACCTATTACGCCTGCGGGAACTGGAAAAATAAAGGAACCACCGTATGCCACAGCAATATGGTCCGGGTAGAAAAAGCGAACACGTTTGTGTACAATCAACTGGATAAACTGTTAAGCGATGAGAAATTTTTTAAAGAGGTTGTGGGCAGAGTTAACCAGGAGCATAGAATCTTAAAGGAAAACGCCATAAAGGAACGGGGAGTCCAGGAAAAAAACTGGAAAAAATCAAGGTTCGCCAGCAGAGAAACCATGAACTTTACGAAGACAGCGAGATTTCCAGGGAGGAATTTTTAATACGCAGGGAGGAATTAAACCGGCAGCTATGTGAACTTCGTGAAAAACAGACGGAAACATCCATGGTGATTCTGGAAGAAGGGAAAAAAGAAATTCCCAAAGAAACTATCCAGGAGATATTAAAAAATTTCAGCAGGATTTTGTCCAGCGACATTGACCGTACCATCCGAAAACGTCTGTTACATCTTTTGATTTCAGAGATTACAATCGACCAGCACCGGAACATTGATTCCATTAAATTGAAGCTATCAGATGAGCTGATTCAGTTTCTACAGGGCTATGGCGGCACACCTCCAGACGGTGCGCCGTCTGTTTTTATGTTTCGGGAACTGGGGATTAAGACCATGGATTTGGAGCTTGTGTTATCATAAATAAATTTAATCAGAAAGAAGGATGAAAAGGTGATGAAAAACAATTTGAACCGGTATATTGCGGCAGAATATGAAAATTTGAAATCAGAGCTGGAGCAGAGGGAGTTTGTGGAAAAAATAAGGTTCCTGATGATGGCAAAGGATAAAGATTTTACAGATTACTATTCCAGCCGAACCCTGACAAAAGAAGAATTTTATTCGGTGGCAGATACACTCTATGCACTGAACAACCTGTGGATGTTGTCAGGATTTATCCGTCAGAACAGACAGGTCTTGTTTCAGGAAGTCCGAAGTAGCATGAACGGCCTGAAAAGTCCGGATTTCACGGAAACGTGCAGATTTGGAAAGGAAACCATGCTGTCAAGAATGTTCCAGGTCATGGAA
>CAJUCT010000040.1 GCA_910585015.1 uncultured Acetatifactor sp. | reverse complement strand
TTGTTTTCCTCCCTCCGCATAAGCAGCAGAGCCTCGGCCACCTCGTCCGATACCTCAATCATTGTATCCGTGTTTTGAGCTTGCAAATGCGGGCATGGGGGCGCACAAGATAGCAAGTGTTTTTCGGGATGAAAAAGTGCCCTGCCCCTCATGGTGGCAGCATACCCGTGGGGAGAAGCATTACCCCGAACGGTTCAAAAACCCCCAGAACCAGTATGAATGGTCGCACACCATCATACGGAACATGATAGGAAACCCCGTGTATCTCGGTCATTCCGTGATGTGCAAGACGGAAGCCATTTTTAAACTCGGTAAATACAAGAAGCTGCCAGAGGAGGAATGGATACGGACGGACAACACCCACGAGCCATTGGTTTTGCAGGAAATCTTTGACGGGGCGAACGCAAAAATCCTGAGCAGGAAGCGCGACACCACAAATAATTTTGTGTCGGTCTTTTCTGGGCTTGTGAAGTGCGGCACTTGCGGGAAAGCCCTTGCCCTGCGCCACTGGGGTCGGGACAGGCACCGTATCTATGTCTGCACCACCTACGCCCACAACACAAAAGCCTGCACAGACCACCGCATTTACTATGAGGATTTATACAACGCCGTACTTGCGGACATCCAATACCATGCCCGCCTTGCTTTTGAAGATAGGGAGAAAGCGGTTGCCCTAGCGGTGAGGATGAATGCCAGAGCGGACGGGAGCAGGGGGAAAAGCAACGAAACGAAACTGAAACAGGCGAGGAAACGCTATGATGAAGTGACGAGATTGTTTGACCGTCTGTATGAGGATTCCCTTTCGGGGCGTATCTCCAATGAGAATTTTACAAGGCTGATTGACAAATACCAGACCGAGCAGGAGAAATTATTGGAGCAGATGGCAACGCTTGAGGATGCCTTAGTTATTGAAATGAATTTTTTATTCAGATACACTATATGCAAGTTTACAAAAGATAGCAGAAAAAGAGAGGAAATATAAAGCAGGTTAAGATATTCTTGATTGCGAGGAGGTAAGAAGATGGAATGGTTGAAAAAACTTGGAGCAGCCATTGATTACATAGAAGATAATCTGGACAAGGAAATATCATATGACGAAGCCGCCCGCATTGCGTGTTGTTCTCCCTATTATTTTCAGCGTATTTTTTCTTATGTTTCGGGCGTGTCATTGGCAGAATACATACGCCGCCGAAAAATGACACAGGCAGCGTTTGAATTGCAGCGGACAGACGAGAAAGTTATAGATATTGCTTTGAAGTATGGCTACTCCTCTCCGACTTCTTTTAATCGGGCTTTTCAGAATGTTCATGGAATTACGCCAACAGCCGCAAAAGCTATGGGGTGTATCCTGCAAGCATATCCGTCAATTCAGTTTAGAATCGAAATAACAGGAGGAAGCGCTATGGTGTATCACATTGCGGAAAAACAGCCTTTGCATATTGTGGGAATCCGCATTCCTTTGACGTGTGATATGGAAGAAAATTTAAGGATAGTTCCCGATTTTTGGAAAACCACGTTGCAGGGAAACCAGTTTTCGGAAATATGCAAATTATCTAATCAAGAGCCAAATGGGATTTTAGGAATCAGTGTATACGAAAGTCCAAAAGAAATCTATTATTATATCGGCGTTGCCACAAATGCTTCTGCCCCTGCGGATATGTATGAGTATGAAATTCCTGCGGCTACTTGGGTTATATTTGAGAATGATGGACGTTTTAAAGAAGATTAATTGAAACTTAGCAAAGCAAAGCATAGAATATCAGGAAAAGCCGTTGTTAGTTTACTATACTATGGTTACGGAAGGAGGAAAAACATGGAATGGGTGAAAGGGTTACAGAAGGCAATAGATTATATTGAAGACCACATTACGGAAGATATAGACTATGCTGAAATTGCGAAACAGGCATATTCTTCCAATTTCCATTTTCAGAGGGTTTTCCATATTATCTGCGGCTATTCTATTGGCGAGTATATCCGCAACAGGCGATTGTCGCTGGCAGGAACGGATTTATCGTCTGGAAATGAAAAGGTGATAGATATTGCCTTAAAATACGGATATAACAGCCCAGAGAGCTTTAGCAGGGCATTCACAAAGTTTCACGGGATTACGCCTGCCCAAGCGAAAAACGAAAAACTTACACTCAAATCCTTTTCCAGAGTTTCCGTAAAAATCACATTAGAAGGAGGAACGACAATGGATTACAGAATTGAAAAACGGGAAGAGTTTGAGGTCATTGCCAAACGAGCCAGATATGGAGGAGGACAGGAAATCAGCCAGAAGAATATCCATGCGACATGGGTGGCTTGCGGAACGGATGGGACGATTGACACGTTGTGCAGATACGTCAATCCAGAAAATATCTTCGGAGGGGCAATCGTAGGAATATGCTTTGACAACCCGACAGAAGGGGATTTTGACTATGCAATCGGGGCGGCTTATTCGGGCGGTGATGTGGCGGCAGGGCTGACAATTGAGAAAGTGCCTGCAAATACTTGGGCGGTGTTCCCTTGTACTGGGAAAATGCCAGAGGCATTCCAAGACTTGTATCGAAAGATTTATACAGAATTTTTCCCGACCAGCAAATATCAGCCAGCAGGCGGGATGTGCATTGAGGTCTATCCGAGTGATGAAATTCATGACGATAATTTCCATTTTGAAATATGGCTTTCCGTAGAGGAAAAGTAAAGCCATTATGGGGCTGATGTATTTATATAAATGTTAAGCATTAGCTTTATGCAGTAAGCAGTAACAGTAAGACAGGGCAAGTCCACTGAATTAAAAAAAACGATGTTTCGGTGGATTGCTCTGTAATGCTTTCATTACCCTCCGACTTCGCTTTTTGAAGTTTGGAGGGATTTCTTTTGCCCGCAAGCAGTATTTCCTGTTTATACATATCATTTCGAAAATGGATGGATAGCCTGTTAAAAAAATCTTTATTAACACACAGGGACTTTGCACCCTGCAAGTAGAAGACAAATATCTACATAATAGAAATAAAATCTCCATAAGCCGTAAAGGTGTGACAGCCTGTGCGGTGATGGTGGACAGGCTGAAAGCCGCCCTGCCCTTATTGTCGGACGGTGAACAGACGTTGATACAAGCAATCTTTTTTGAAGAACTTTCCGAGAGGGAAGTCGGACTGCGGTTAGGCGTGACACAGAGCGTTGTGAATACGCGCAAAGCTAAAATCCTTGCGAAGCTGAGGAAGATAATTGAAAACAAAATTTAAGGCGTTCAGCCCCCTTGTTTTTTCCTTTGGGAAAATGAGGGGGCTTTTCCTGCCCTCTCAATCAACTTCGATTGGAGGAAATAAGATGGCATACAACCACGGACGGGAGGACAGGAAATGGCGTATCTGGAAAGAAGCCGAGGAAAAGGTTCTGCGTGAGTGCGGCGTTGATGAAGCGGTCATTGAGCAAATCCGCACAGACGACAGGGCAGATTTTAATTCCAACAGGCGGTTTTACCGATGGGCGAGCGACTTCGGCGAATACCTTGAGGGCATGGCGGACAGGGAGAAGCAGGCGGAGGTAAGGTCTGTTTCTGATTTACTGGACGAGATTGAGAGCGAAAATCTGTAAGACAGCGAATGTTTACTTTGCCGTGGACCGGCTGGTGAGCGGCGCTGTGAGCCAGCTGCAGAAGGGACTGCAAAAGATTGACGACCTGTTGGGCAAGATCCCCGGCGTGTCCTTCCTTGTCTCCTTTGCCCAGGTGTTTGTTCATATCGCACTGAATTATGTTGACGAGTGCTGCCTTGGATACACTTTTTTGCACAAGGATCAGTCGGCATTCAAGAGCGCCGCCGACGGCGTGGTTATCTATTTCCAGAACTGGAAAAAGCTGCTCAAGGACGCAGCGGTGATGACCTTGGCTGTAATGGTAATTTCTTTTCTGGCATGGCTTCTGCCCTTTATAATATTTTCGGGCCTCTTTGCGCTGCTGCACATCCACTGGATGTTCGCCGCCCTGCTTTCCATCATGGTGGCCGTCATAATCAAAAGCGCCTTTGTGGACAGCTTTCTGATGGTGCGGATGATGGTGTCCTACATGGAGGTGGCGCCCTCCACCGAGATTACCTTTGACCTGTATGCCAAACTCTGCAAGCTGTCCGACAAATTCAAAAGTCTTTTCGACAAGGGACAGCAGGAACAGCAGCAAAATGGCAGCGCACAGCTGTAATACCGATTACTGCCAGCCAAAGAAAGCTTCCACTCTCCGCCGGTAGTTTTCATTGTCATAGAAAAAACTGCGCACATGACCTGCGCCTTCCACCAACAGCAATTCTTTGAGGGAGGCGCAGGCTTCGTATGCCTGCTGAGTCATACGGCAGGGCACAAAATCGTCTGCCAGCCCATGGACGAAGAATATCGGCAGTTTCGTCTTTCTCATAGCTTCCAGGGTAGAGTATTCCTTTATGCCAAAACCGGCATACCGCTTTATAATTAGATTCACATAATCCATAGAGGGGTGTTCCAGCATATACAGTGATTTCCGCCCCACCTCATAGAGCATTTCATAGGGGCTGGTGAAGCCGCAGTCCGCCAGCACACCTTTCACGAAATCCGGCAGAGGATCCCCCGCCGCCATCAGCACCGTGGCGGCCCCCATGGACACACCGCCCAGATACACGGGCAGCGTATTGCGGCGTTCCTGTTCCAGACACCGGATCCACTGTGCCACATCCCGGCGCTCCAGCACACCGAAGCCCATGTATCTGCCCTCACTGGCCCCCTGTGCCCGCTGCTCCGCCAGAAGCAGATCGCACCCGATCTCCCGAAGCCACCTGCCCATACTGCCGAAATCCACGGTCCAGCTGCCGCGCCAGCCGTGGAAAAGCACCACGATCCTTTGGGCTTCTCCCTGGGCATGGATATAATGCCCTCGCAGCCGCAGTCCGTCCTGGGACAGAATCTCAATATCCTCCCGGGGCAGTGCTTCCATCCACTCCCCATCCTCCTGGATCTGCCTGCGGATCTCCAGTTCTCTGGCGGGAAGCTTCTCACTGCTCTTGGAGGACATCAGATTTCTGGACCTGGCATTCAGCGCCAGGTTCATCAAGATATGATATTTCAGGATGAAAAAGGCAATCGCCAGCAAGGCGGCGACTGCCATAACAATACAAAATGTTTTCATTGTACCTCTTAATATACTAATCAGTCCGCAAAAAGTTCCCTGGCCTTCCCCATTCTCTCCACGATGCCCACGCCGAAGGGACACCTGGTCTCGCAGCTGCCGCAGCGGGTGCAGTCGGAGGCATTCTTCTCCAAGGCCATATAATGGGCTTTCACAGAGGCGGGTACTTCCTCCTGCATAGTTGCCAGGTCGTAGAGTTTGTTTACCATGGCTATGTCAATATCCATGGGACAGGGCTTACAGTGGTTACAGTACATGCACTTCTTGCTGTAGGCGTGATGGGGAGCGGAAGCCAGTACGCTTGCATAATCCTTCTGCTCCTGTGAAGCCGTCTCGTAGGCCACTGCGTCCGCCACATGCCGGGGCTCGGAGAAACCTGCCATGATGCTGGCCACCGCCGGTCTTGTCAGCGCATAGTGGATGCACTGGATAGGCGTAAACGCCACGCTGAAGGGAGAAGACTGCTCATTGAAAAGACGCCCGCCTGCATAGCCTTTCATCACCGTGATCCCCACGTCCTGCTGCTCGCACAGCTTATACAGTTCCGCCCGCTCCGGGTCCATGCCTGCCAGAGACGCATCATACTGCTCCGCGAAATAATCGTCCAGATTCTCTGTGGGAGGCACCAGATCAAAAGCGGGGTTGAGAGAGAACAACAGCATCTCGATCTCGCCGGACAGCGCCGCCTTCCTGGCAACCTTGGGATTGTGAGAACTTAAGCCTATATGCTTTATGATTCCCTTTTCTTTCAATTCATGCACATATTCCAAAAAAGGCCCGGCAACAATTTCATCCCATTCCTTCTCCGAGTCCACATAGTGGATCATGCCCAGATCTATGTAGTCTGTCCGCAGTCTGGCCAGCAGGTCCTCAAAAGCCTCTTTGACCTTGGGTATTTCACGGGTGCGCACATACTGGCCTCCCTGCCAGGTTGAGCCGATATGTCCCTGAATATACCACTTTTCCCTGCTGCCCTTGAGACATTCCCCTATAGCCGACCTCACATTGGGTTCAGACATCCAGCAATCCAGAATGTTGATCCCCTGCTCCTCACAGGCTTTGAAGATTGCCCGGCAGCCTTCCAGTTCCATCCGCTCCAGCCATTCCCCGCCAAAGCCAATCTCGCTCACCATCAAATCCGTCTTTCCCAGTCTCCTGTACTGCATAAAGCACCTCCTATATAGAGTTTTGCAGACTCCCTGCCAACACACAGACCAACCTTTCACTTCTGATTTTACGTTCCGCAGGCTTCCCTATCTTACCTGTGCAGATACTTTGCCAGCAAGCGTGTCAATATATCCATATCTATGGGTTTGGACGTGTGGTCGTTCATGCCACACTCCTTGCACTTCTTTACGTCCTCGGAAAAAGCGTCCGCCGTCATGGCGATAATCGGCAGTCCCGCATCCTGGCGTGTGAGCGACCGGATCTTGCGGGCCGCCTCGTAGCCCGACATAATCGGCATCCGGATATCCATCAGAATCGCGTCATAGTAACCCTTGTCGGATTTCTCAAACATATCCACGCAGATCTGACCGTTCTGTGCCCATTCAATCTCTATCCCGATGGCAGTCAGCAGTTCATTGGCAATCTCATAGTTGATATCATTGTCCTCTGCCAGCAAAATTCTGACACCGCTGAAATCTTTGGAGGGCGCTTTCTGCACCTCCTCCTTTTCCTGGGAGGAGCCCATATACTGTAACAGTCCATGGTAAAGTGTGGATTTAAACAGGGGCTTTGAGATAAAGCCGCTGATCCCCGCCTCCCGCGCCTCCTCCTCTATGTCGCTCCAGTCGTATGCGGAGATAATCAGAATCGGCATTTCATCACCGAATTTATGGCGGAGTTCTCTGGCAGTCTCTATGCCGTTCATGCCCTCCATCCGCCAATCCAGCAGGACAATCTGGTAAGCGTCCTGTCGGTTGTGATGCTCCTCCACCATACGGATGGCTGTCCTGCCGTCAACTGCCCAGTCGCAATGAATCGTAAGTTCCTCCAGCTTCTCCGCCGTCTCCCTGCACAACTGCTCGTCGTCATCCACCAGGAGCATATTCCAGCCGGGAAGCACCATGTCTTCCTCCTTCACGGTGGCTTTCTCCAAGTCCAGGATAACATGGAACTCCGTTCCCTTGCCGACCCCGCTGTGTACCTCTATGGTTCCCTCCATGGCATCGACAATGTACTTGCTGATGGCCATGCCCAGACCGGTCCCCTCCGTCTTATGCACCCTGGTGCTGTCCTCACGGGAAAAAGACTCGAATATCTTCTTCTGGAACTCCGGTGTCATGCCCATGCCGCTGTCTTTCACCCGGAAATGCACTCGCACATAATCATCGCCTCTAGGGGATTCCTCCTGGCTGAGATACACGTGAATCTCACCGCCTTCCGGCGTAAATTTGTAGGCGTTGGACAGGAAATTAATCAGCACCTGATTCAGCCTGACACCGTCGCAGTACACATTCTCCGCCAAAATATTCGAGATAAAAACATCAAACACCTGGTTCTTTGATTTTATCTGGGGCTGGATAATGGTCACAATACTGTCCATAGACTCCCGGAGCGAAACCATATCCGGGTTCAGCGTCATCTTGCCGCTCTCTATTTTGGACATATCCAGAATGTCGTTGATCAGCCCCAGCAGATGACGGCTTGACAGGGTTATTTTCTTCAGACAGTTCATCAACTGCTGGCGATCGTCAATATTGGCCGTAGCAATGGCCGTCATGCCCACAATGGCATTCATGGGTGTCCTGATATCATGGCTCATGTTGGACAGAAATTCACTCTTGGCCTTGTTGGCACGGATGGCCTCACTCTTGGCTTTGTCGATCTCAATCATCTGCGCTCTGGCAGCCCTGTAATACATGATAAACACAACGATATAGATCACAAACATCACGATCATTACGACCAGGAACGCTATCAAGTTATTGTAATCCAGCTTTCGTATGATGCCGTCCAGCACGTCATAAGACATGGCTGTGATCAGATACCACTCAGAGTAAGGAAGAGGGGTCACATATACACATTTGATTCCCTCATTGGTAGACACGATAAAGTTGGAACGGGTTCTGTTGTTAATGGACTCCGAAACCTTTTCCATATAATAATTCGCGCCCCGCTCGTCTGACTCCAACACAATATTTTGCAGACGGTCATAATAATTGTTAAGCACTGCCACTTCGCTCTTTATTACAAAATCCCCGTTTCTCCTGATGATATGAGAGTAGGTTTCCACCCCTGAATTGTCCAAAAAAAGCGTGTTGTTGACGTAATCCACATCAATCCCGGCCACCATAGCTATGCTTTTACCGCCAGTTTCCATGTCATACGCGCAGGGTACTCCCAAAAGTACCAGCGTGGTATCCGTACTGGGAATATTGGCCACCGCGATTTTCTTTTCGCCGGCCTTTAATGAATTTAAAAAGGGCTCCTCGTCCGCAATCTCAACTTCCTCGCCGAAGATCAACTGCACCTCACCCTCTCCCGACAACAGACACAAGAACTGGAAGTCTCTGGCCGCGCCGCTTATGGCCATAGTCTGTATCAATTGCTGACCCTGAACCTCCCCCTCGGGAGGAACGGTTTTCACGATACTCTCCACCTGAGCCAGCTTAATTTCCACAGTCGTATCAAAATGCTTGGTGATCTGTATACTTATTCTGTCCATGTAAAAACTGCTGATCTCCGCAACCGTCTTCTTGCTGGAACTCATTACATGCTTCATCAGAAGCAGAAATATGCATCCGCACAAAATAAACATCAGTAAAAAAATCACCATCAGATAGCGATTGGTTTTGTTTTTCATATTGACTTTCATTTCAACTTACCTCTTCATGAATATCCCAAGATTAAATAAACCGAGTTCCCGCGGCACCAGTAACATTTTCAGCACACATTTGAAAATGTTGCGTTCAACCTTCCCCTGTTCCAACACATTTTCCATTATATTATACAACGGTAGAAAAAGCAATGAATCAATCTCTTTTGATGGTACAAAAAAATAAATGACTAGGATTATGTACCCTGGACGCCTTTTTAACGGCAGAAAAAGTCCTCCCTGCGTCCCTCTATATCTACCGTATGATTATATATCAGCAGCCGATAATCTCTGGTAAGCGCCCTGTATGTGTCACTGCCTGCCGGATAGCTCTTCCCTTCCGCATCCTTCGCCCCACGGGCAGTGATCACGGGAACCCTCTGGAACTGCCGCAGCGTATACCTTTGATAATCACTCATCTCAAGCCCTGTCTGCTCCAGCATCACCGCCGCCAGGTAATTGACGCTGACATCCCCCAGATTCACGCTTTCAGTAGGATAGTTGTGCCAGATAATAAAGGGCGTTTTGTATTGGTTCATCCTTTGTTCCAGACTCCACGAAGCGGTGTCCTGCCCTGTCACATACTCATAAAAACCGTCCTCCAGCTTGGGCTGGTGATCCCCATAGAGCACGATAATGACCGGCTCCTCATAATCTTCAAAAAAGGCAAAAAGCCCCTCCAGCGCATCATCGCTGGCCTTCATACAGCTGAGGTACTGTTCAGCCTGAGGGAACCTGCCCTGCATCTCCCCGGACAGCTGCACGGTGGTCTCAAAGTTTTCTCCCGAATAGGTGTATCCTCCATGATTCTGCATAGTGACATTGAAAAAGAATTGGGGCGCTCCCGCTTCCTTTTCCGCAAAAAACCTCATGATATAGGAATAATCCGCCTGGTCGCTGACATACAGACGCAGCGTGTCCAATTTTTCATCTATATCGTCAGAAAAAATAACGTGTTCAAAGCCCATGGCCCGATATACCTGAATGCGGTTCCAGCCGCTGGACAGGTAGGGATGAAAGGCCGTGGTCTCATAACCCTGATCCTTTAAAAGGGATACCAGACCAGGATAACTCTCTCCATAACCGAAATATCTGTTGTAGGGAATCACATTGGGATATACGCCCGCCGAATCCGAAGTCAGAAATTCATATTCGGAGTTAGCCGTAGTTCCTCCCAATACCGAGACATTGGCCCACCCGCGGATACAGTTATCCTGAATAGAATCCCAGTAGGGAAGCACCGGGACGGTGGTTTCCAGATTCCCCAGGACCCGCAGATCCGAAAATGCCTCGTTCATAATCACAATAATATTGGGCGACTTTCTGTCTTCGCTTTCCGCTCCCGGCAAATTCCCCGTCTCCTCCCTAAAGCGGTTTATCACCTTCTCCACTTCTTCCAGAGCATAGTCCTCCGGCAGATACTGCGCATTTCCCATGGCTTCCGCCAAAAGCTTGGCCAAGTAAGTGTCCTCGGAAAACAAAAATGTATTCGCATAGATTTCATGAAAACGAATGAGCGGAAGGCTGACGCATCCGCAGCCTATGACAAGTGTAATGGCTATGATCCATGCATTCCAGCGAGATCCTTCTTTTCTGATCCCTCCTATACGCATTTTTACTTTGCGGAAAGATCTATTGCTCTTTTCTCCCTGCTCGCCGGATTCTGTCCTCCTTTGGTCCCTGCATTGCAGATACTGGCGCCAGACCAGATACCACAGCAGGATATCCAGCAGACAGGCTGCCAACAGAATATCGGGGGTAAAATCATAGTTCTGAACCACATTGCCCGCGGTTTTCGCCGCCTTGATGTCGGACAGCTGGAAGGGCGCTCCCCGAAACCGCATCAGGTAATGGTTTACCGTGCCAACCAGGCCGATTATGAAGTTTCCCCAGCCGATGGCCCACTCCGTCCTTCCCAGTACAAGATACAAAATCCAGTAGAGAGCAATTCCCAGAAAAATATTGACGATCTGCACAAGTGTAATTTGGGTCAATGTCAGATAATAGCTTCCCATTGTAAGTATGCCCAAAACTATGACGCCATGGACGCCGCTCCAGAAAATCAGGTAACTGTCTCGAAGAACGGCAAGCCCATATGGCCTGCGGGGACTCTTGTCCGACAGCGCCATCAGCCCCAGTCCGGCCAGGCAGACTGCCCCATATGCCGCCACCGTCTGATATACCGTCATTAAAAACACTTTTCTCAGCAAAAACAAAAGCACTATCTGTAAAAAGATATAAATACAGGGAATCACGCTCATATTTACCTCTCTCCGCGCCGGTTCACTCCAGCCCGTCCGCCATACTGATCCTTCAAGCAATGGATAAGGCATATTATATAGATTTAGTAAAAAGAACGCAAGCATTATCTGCTGGTTTTCCTCTCACGGATGTGCTGCAATGAGCATAATGCGTACAGTGATATATTTACACGGAAGGAGGCAAGGTTGACCATGATGACCGTTCACGAAGTAAGCGAACTGGCGGGGGTGAGTAAATTGGATTTTAATGCATTTGGCACACAGGAAATGGAGGAATATGCCCGGCAGGCCAGGGAATCCTGGGGGCAGACAGAGGCATACCAGGAGTATGAACAGAAATTTGCAGGCAAAAGCCTGGTTCAGGAACAGCAGCTGGGCATCGGGATCATGAGCATTATAGCGGAGTTAGGCAGAATGAAGAAGTCCGACCCGGCTGACGAGGCCGCACAGGCACAGGTGGAAAAGCTGCAAAAGCATATCTCCAATCACTACTATGCCTGCTCCGATGAAATCCTGTCCTCTTTGGGGCGGATGTATGTCGGGGACGGCAGATTCAAGAAAAATATTGATAATGCGGGGGGAAGACGGCACGGCGGAATTTACGCACCGGGCCATTGAAGCCTACTGTAAGAAACGTAACTAATCCTCCACATACCTCCGCTGCCTGGTTGCCAGCAGAACCAGAGTTCCCACCACCAACACAATGGTTACTGCCAAACCGCCCTCCAGGCCGAAATCGCCGCCGTTAATGAGTTCGCGCCCTGCCACCATCTCCGAGGACAGCACGGAGCAGCTGGTCTGGATGCCGCTGACACGGATGCCATAAACATTGCCCTGGGCCAGATTCCAGATGGAATGCAGTGCGCCCACACCCCATATATTGCCCCGCTTGACAAAGTACACGGAGGCAAACACGCCAAAGAGCACCAGATTAATAAATGCCAGCACTGTAATACCGTTATTGAGCAGGTGCAGGGCCGCAAAGAGAACCGCATTGGCAATGATGCCCACCGCCAGGGGATAGCGCCTGCTCACGGACACCAGAAAATACCCTCTGCACAGCACCTCCTCCGCCATCCCCTGGACCAGGTAGCCCAAAAGAAACAGCACAAATATTCCTATGGAAAAACTCGGAGACATACCCTGTATCTTCAGCGATCCCGTTATCACACAGAGCAGCACCGCCGCCGTAAAAATACCAAAGCCAATTCCCATACCGGTCAGATATTCTTTCCACATGTCCGGCTTCTGGAAACCCACCGTAGTCACTTTCCGCTTCTGAATCAGCTTACAGAACAACAGTGTCACCAGAATAATCCCGGCATTGGAGAAAAGCATCAAAATGGTCATGGTATCTGTCTGCACCAGCGCGTTAGCCGCCTCCACAGCGCCCGCTATATCCCCATGCATAGCTGCGTTCAAATAGTCCGGGTCTGTATACATCAATACAAGCTGCACGGGCGTTGCCACTATCATCTGCGCTATACTGCAAACCACAAATAAAGCGATAAAGACCAGTATCTCCAGCACAATATTCAGCCCTTTACGTTTCTCGGCCGCCTCCGCCACCATCCTGGGCTTTTTCAGTTCCAACAATTTTGTCATGTCACACATCCCCCTCATTAATTGCCTTTCCTTATTTTACGGCTAATCCCAAGATTGTTTGTATGCCGCGAATCATGGCATCTCTGGGTTACACGCAGGCTATATTCCCCATCCAGCCTAACACCCGGACGGCCTGCAAAATCTATCCGGACCTGGGCTTTCGTCCCCTTCCCGCCGATGCGCGGCACAACGGGGAGGGCCTCACTCAATGATCAGACTGGCACATTTGATATCCTCCGACAGGTCGTAAACCTTTCCGGAGCGCAGCCCTATAACCTTGGGACGCAGGGGATACTGGGGATTATTCTTCAGCACCTTCGCCTTTTCTCCGTTGCTCAGAGTGACAATACTGTTCACAGGATAGAGGATGACGATACCCAGAAAACTGCGCATAAACGTGATATCCAACTCGTCCGTCATAGCCATGATCATCTCTATGGCATCCTGCTGGGAAAATGCCTTTTTATATGGACGCTCTGTCACGAGAGCATCATAAATATCCGCAATTGAAAGAATCTTTGCGTAGGGATGGATCTTGTCCACCGCCACGTTCATGGGGTACCCCTTGCCATTCAGTTTCTCATGATGCTGGAGCACCCCCATCAGCACCTCCTGGGGAATGCCTCCCTTTTCCTTCAGAATCTGGTAGCCGAAGACGGAGTGATTTTTCATGATGGCAAATTCTTCCTCTGTCAGCTTCCCCGCCTTGTTCAGAATCTCATTGGGAATTTTGGACTTTCCCATGTCATGGAGCAGTCCCGCCATACCTATTTTCTGAATTTCCGCCTCGGACATATCACTGTTCTTGGCGATCAGCATAGCTATCGTCGCCACGTCCACGCTGTGCTGGAAAGTATACTCATCACTGAATTTCAATGTATCTATATTCAGCGCCACAGCCTCGTTATCCATGATGGATCCCACCAGACTGTTGGTGACGTTGGCCGCGGTGTCGATAAAGTTGGGCGCAGAGGTATCGTGGTAAAGAAACTTGATGCCCTCCGACACCCGTTTCTTCACGCTCTCAGACAACTTCACCTTTGACCGATCCTCCACTGTCAGTTTCTCGATGGCCACCTGGATCTCCGGCGCCAACTCTATGTCGCCGTCCATTTCAGGATCTTCCTCGCCCTCGCGGATGTAGATACCGGTTATCTTCATCTTCTGCAGGGCATCGATCAGGAACTCGTCCAAAGTCGTCTTGCGGGCAATCAAAATACGCCCGCTCCTGTCTATGATGGCCTGGTCAATCACCATGCCCTGTTTTATTGCTCTTGTGCTTATAAATTTTCGTCTTATCACAGATACCACCGCTAATCTACAGTAAAATATGTAATGTTAGTATTCTTCTGTATTATAATTCATTTTCTATTAGAAATCTACTGTTTTTTGTGGAATCCGGCAGCGGCGCTTTTTTTATGTTTGACTTCTGATTTTGCCAGTGGCAGTATCGCCAAATCTGTGCTATACTAGGTGAGTAGCTGCAGACTCTATATGGGAGGTGAAATATATGCTGTGCCATATGAACATTGATTTAAGCTGTGATCTCTGTACAAAGTCTGATGAGAGGACGAATTTTGTACAGAGATAAAGCGTCGTCCAACATTGGATTTTGTACTCCGATATCGATCATAATATAAAACGGTATCCGCCGGAAACAGTATTGCAGGAGCGGATACGGGATTCAATCTGGAGGAAAATTCAATGGATAATTATAAAAAATATATTGTGTTATGGCTGAGTCAGTGTGTATCCCAGCTGGGCAGTTCCATGACTTCTTTTGCGCTGATCCTGTGGGCCTATGAGCAGAGCCGGTCCGCACTGTCCGTCTCCCTGATGTCTTTTTGCGATTATGTGCCCTATATTCTGGTGAGCATGTTTGTGGGAGCTTTTGTGGACAGCCACAGCAAGAAGGCAATCATGTTAGTCTCGGACAGCATGGCCGCTCTGGGAACCCTGAGCGTTATGCTGCTTCTGGTGACAGGACAGCTTTCCATCTGGAATATTTACCTGATCAATGTGGTGATGGGTGTTACCACCGCTTTCCAGCAGCCCGCGTCGGCAGTGGCAGTGGGCAAGCTGGTGCCCAAGGATAAACTTGGAAGGGTCAGCGGCATGAACTCCTTTTCCAGCAATTTGATCATGGTGGTGAAACCCATGCTGGCAGCGGCATTATATGGTCTGGGCGGACTTTCGCTGCTTTTGCTCCTTGACTTACTCAGCTTTGCGCTGGCTTTTTGTGTTTTATTGTTCTATATACACATACCGGATCAGCCGGAAAAAAAGACCCGGAAATCCCCGTTTGCCGGTACGGTGGAAGGCTTTCGCTTCCTGAAAAAGGAGAGGGGCCTTTTGTATATCATGCTTACCATGGCGCTGATCAACTTCTTTTCCAGGTTGACCTACGAAAATATTCTGTCGCCCATGATCCTGGCAAGGAGCGGCAACAATAGCATCGCGCTGGGCATTGTCAATGCCGGCATGGGCATCGGCGGCATTCTGGGCGGCGTTCTGGTATCCTTTAAAAAGGAAAGCAGGCACAAGATCCCCATGATTTATATCTCCGCCGCGCTGTCCTTCCTGCTGGGGGATGTGACCATGGCTCTGGGACGTAACGCATTCTGGTGGTCCTTTGCGGGAATTGCCGCCAGCCTCCCCATTCCGTTCATCGTAGCGGCGCAGAATGTCATCCTGTACCGAAAAGTCCCCGAGACTATGCAGGGCCGTGTATTTGCCGTGAGAAACGCCATCCAGTACAGCACCATCCCCATTGGCATCCTGCTGGGCGGTGTTCTGGCGGACTATGTGTTTGAGCCTTTTATGAGTTCAGGCAGGAACCTGTCCAAGCTGCTGGGCGGGCTGGTGGGAACCGGTGCGGGCAGCGGCATGGCGGTAATGTTCCTGTGTACGGGGGTATGCGGATTCCTTGTGAGTATTGTTTCCTATCGGAATAAAGAAATCAGGAAATTGGAGAATTAAAATATAAAACAGATAGTTGGATACACTTCTGGGCATTGATTGAAAAGAAATAGCATCCTTGCCCTCGCAATGTGAGAGATGCTATTTCTTTTCATTTTACTGAGGATAATCGGAAAACCGCGTGAAACACCCCTATAAAAACACATTCACCCACACCGTAATCAGAAAATCATACACCCCATGACCGATAATCAAAGACAGGGTAGTACAGTTTCTCACCTTGTGTCTCACCAGACACAGCGCCAGCCCGATCAGGCTGGTCATAGCCACCTGCACCAGGGAGCCTCCAAAGATATGGAACAGGCCGAAAGCCAGAGAGGACACCAGGATCGCCGCCAGGTGGGAACCGGTGAGAGCGTGGAGCTTCTGATACAGAAATCTCCGGAAAATAAATTCCTCCGTGAGGGCCACTGCCCCCACACAATAGACAATCTCATACAGGAACTGCCATAAAAATGCATAGTGCTTGCCGTTATCGCTCCACTCTCCATGGCCTGTAGCCGCCCCGCCAGACTAATTCCCGGCAGCTTTTTTGTGCAGAACTCACTCATGCCTCCTGGCCGTCACATATATGGGGCCAAAAAAAGCAATAAAGAACAGCGGCTTACAGGCAAACACAAAAATGCTTTCCATAAAGTAAGCAGGAAACAGCAAACCACAGAGGAAATACATCACCGGTAGCACCATGGCGGATATCATCATTCCCCATATGGCTGTATGCTTAATAGGTATCCAGTTACGGTTGTTAAAATGGATACCCGGCATATTCATTCGTAAAAGTCCGTCGCTATATGCGTCAATCTTGTACTCGTCATGGTACTCCGGCAGCTTATCCTTGGTAAAAAAACAAAAATATCCGGCGAACACGAGATACAGCCCTTCGTAGATCAGCAGATTTATACCGATCTGTTCCCAGCTGTACCCCAGGATCCACAGCCCCAGTATCTCCAACATCACCACCGCCAGACTCACCCCGAGCAATACCGTCTCCTGCCTGCGTCTCTTCTGTCGCTGCACGGGAGTCTCCTCGGAGTAGGTTATCACCTTGTGCATCAGCTCCTCTACACGATGCGAATCCATGACTGCCCTTTCCACCCGCTGACATTCCAGCAACTCTGTCACCGTGACCCCCAGTGCCTGGGACAGAGGAATCAGCAGTGTGATATCCGGCATACTCAGCCCGCATTAAGCACATGAACCATATTATTACATTGCTCTCCATTCTGATATGTCCAAATTTTTTTAATCTATGTATGAGTTTATGTAATTATGTGCAGTTTGGGTTTTCATTATATTTATTTAACACCGCAATATGTATCCTTCCGTTTGTGCTTTTGTGTATCGGAATCACAAAGCTTTCTTTAAAAAAGAAAAGGCTAAAGGAAGAACAGCAGATTTTCGAGTGATTTGTCTGCGTGGCTTTCAATGGTTTTCGGCTGTTTATCCCCATACGCTCTCAGCCTATTGTGCCTGGATTTTCGCAAGAAGGGCTTCCTGAAGCACCTGGGAGAAATTTACATCCATAGCCATAGCGGCCTCGTTCATCCATTGGGGGATGCTCAGCGTCTTCTTGACTGCCCGGGAATTGGTTCGCTTTTTATAGGCCAGTATGTCAAACTCAATCACAACCAGGAACGTGTCCCGTTCGGGTATGATTGTCCTGGGATCGGAACCGGCAGGAAGGGGCCGCCGCTGCCTGTCATAAATTGCCGCCGCCAGACCAAGGGCCTCCACGGCCGTCTCATACGCCTGCGTCAGATCATTCCCCTGCGCAAGGCACTCCGGAATGTCCGGAAAAAGGACCTTAAAACTACCCTCTTCCGCTATATGGAATAATGCCGGGTAAAATAATTTGTTCATATCATGCCTCCATCTTTTTTACTGTAAAATAAAAGAGAAAACACAGATCCTGCATCTCCGGATGCGAATCTCCTGTTTTCTCTCTGCTGTTATAAACCAGTCTATGCTGTTTCGGGGAATCTGTCAAGAGCTTTTTGCTATCTTGCTGTCTTTCCTGCTGTCCTTTGTTATCTCGCTGCCTTATAAATCACATGCCGTTGAATCTCACGAATCAGTCTCACCGGTTATTAACCGCCCCAACTCCGATTCCACATCCACACAAAACAATGGATCGTCTTCAAAGATTTCGGAGTTCTCAGGGTATATCTCATATATATCTCTGCGTGTTTCCATCTCTCCTGTGGCATCGTTCCTCTCCTGTTCCATCTCATGAACCACTTTAAAATCCGTCGCCTCTGTCTCAATAGATGCCGAAGACAGATATTCCTGTATCCGTTTTGGACTAAATTGATATACATGTTCAACACACTCATATTTGACCTCAACAGGAAGTCCGTCTATATACCGATAGGTAGAATAATAGTGATCGAAGGCACTTCCCCTCTCCATTCCATAAATAAGCTGCTTCTCCTGATCGAAGGTGGCAAGGGATATGGCATTTAGGTGTGTATCCTGCTCGAATATGGATTTATCAGGATCCCAAACCAGGTAGATCCATTCCAGGCGATAGTTTCCGTTGGCAGTGTCAAACAGCCTGATATCCCTGTAACCGTCAAAATTCACATCCTCCAGTTCGAATCCCATATCCTCCTCGTATACAGAAATATTGGTCTCACCGAAAAGAGTTTTCTCCGGAATGGAAATGGTCTGCATTATCTTTCCGTCCGCAGTATCGGAAACCGTGATGGAATCCACGGAGTAGCTGCTCCTCTTCTTATTAATACATACCCGCAGGACAAACTGCAATTCCGGCATATCATCCCTTATTTTCTCACAAAAAGTTACGTCGAAGTAGTCCTCCTCCTTTGGGGTATAGTATTTTTCCAGATCATCCTGGGGAATAGGGTTACTCTCTAAATTGATATGGGTCAGACGCTTCAAACCGGACAGGGCGTCAATGTTTTCAATTTTGTTCAGTCCAAGTTCCAGATAATCCAATTTTTCCAGATTAGCCAACGCACTGATATCGCTGATGTCGTTATGAAACAGTTGCAGATATTCCAAATCAGGCATATTTTTCAGCACAGAGATATCGTCTATCCCACAAAACGGCGCATATAAAGCGGATAACCGAGTCATATTCTCAAGGGGCGACAGATCCGTATATGCCATACCGTTATCTCCGATCCCCAACTCTTTCATTTCTGTCAGACTGCACAACGCTGAATAGTCATCAATATTATTGTAAGCGCAATCGAAATAAGCCAAATGTTCCAGGTTTCTTACAGGCTCTATGTCTCTCAGACGGTTCCTCCGCACATACAAAACGCGAAGTTCCGTGAGTTCCTCAATTCCCTCCAGACTGTCCAGATCACAGTCGGACAATATCAGCACCTTTAAATTCTTGAACCACTGTAAATCCTTGAGTGTGGTTATCTCCCCACTGACACTGCCGATTTTTCCCAGACTGCCATAGTCCTCATATTCCCGGTCCACCCCAAAGTCCGTAATCCCCAGAACCTCTTTCTTCATAATATCGCCTGCGGGCTTATTCAGGATTCTTCTCGTCTCCGCCTCTATGACCGGATCAAGAAAATGAATCACTGTATCCTCCGGCGCCGTTTCCGCCGGTTCCTCATCCCGGGACACCGGCGCTACGGGTCCATTCGCCTCTGAGGCTGTTTTAGGCATACCTTCCTTGCTTTCGCTTCCCGCCGCGGTCCCACAGCCTGTCGGCCATGCCGCGGCACAGAACAGCAATATAATCATTGTAAAACAAACAATCTTTCCTGTCTTCATCAGAAAACTCCTATTATATCATCTTCCACTCCGAAACGTTGGTATCCATTCCCCCAAATTATTGTCTAAATCCAGAATATATGCCGGTTCTTTTGTGTCATCCTTATAGATATAGTAGATGTCCCAACTCCCATGTGTGATATAAATATCTTCATACGCAATTCTGCCCTGCCCGTCAAAATAGCAGTCCCAATTCGAATACCATGTGCCGAAAATATACCCGTTATGCCCGTAAAAACGGCTTTTCAGGTTCCCATTGTCATAATATTCATAATCAATCCGCAGCACCATACCGGGTTCCGTGTTATCATCTGCCAAAAATGTCAAAAGTCCCGCGGCGTCATAATGTGTGATCTGTCCCTGGTCGTCGTACTCTATATTTTCCGTAAAATCTTCTACTTCATTGGAACCGTCGACACCGTCAACAGATTCCGGCTTCAGATAATCTTCCCGAATACCGCTCTCTCCCCCGTCCTTCAAGCCTTCAAAGACAAACCCATACATTCCCGTGGTCGTAAAAGTGCTTGGATCCCACTCATAGTAACGGATTCCGCATCCTTTCTGCGTCGCCTCGTCATAATAGAGCGTCAGGCGCTTCTGTCCGTCCGGGATATAATACTCATAGAACGGATCCACTTCCCCGAATCCGTTTTCCCTCACGAAATCCGTTTCACTCGGATACCAGTATCTTTCCCCCATGTCTTCATTCTTTGCAAAGACATATATTCCGGAATGTGCCATTTCCCCGCTCTGGGTCCCGGCCAGCGTTTCCGTATCTGTCCAGAGCTGTCCATTGAACTCAGGGGGAAGTTCCTCCTGATACCGGATGCAAAGCCCCCCGTTCTTATATGTATTTACATAAAAACCCTGTGATCCGGCCCGCTCAATATATAGTTCCGCGCTGCCGTCGCCGTCCCCATCACAGATAACATAGGCATAGCCCTCTGCGCCTGCGTACTCCTGATTTATAAAGATCTCATAGAGCGCCAGAAGTTGTGCGTCCTTCTGTTCCGTATCTTGGACCGCCGCCTGTTCGGTTCCTTGTTCTCCCCCCTGTTCCGCCGTCTGCTTTTTCTCCGCCTCTGCTTTTGACATTTCCCTCGATGGTTCCACAACATCAGCAGGCGAAAAAGTACAGGCTGTCAGAGATAAAACAGCCATGTATACAACAACCGCCTGCTTCCCTCTCATATGTCCCGCCTCCCATTGTTCCAGTCCAAATTGCTACACTTTATTCTACCACATATCTTACCAAACTCCATTCCCACATGTAAAGCATATACATCTATATATTTAAGATACCGCATTTTAACAAAAAATTCATGCATTTTGACAACCCCCAATTGCAAATTTCTGCTGGTAATTTTGTGCCAAGTGTGTTAGACTGTAACTGCGAGGGAACGATATCTATACCCTTGTACATAAAAACAGGAGGATGAGCAGTGCGGAAATAATCTATGAACAGTAACTACACAGAGATTCCGGCATTACGGCTTATATTTTGTAAGCTGTGTTCTTTGTGTAACCGTTGATAGATATCCGACCATCTGCTTTATCCTATGAAAACAGGCATACTTACCTCTGCCTGCATAACACGGATGTAACCCGTGTTACTGCGCCTGTGACATAGCGTGTACGTATGGGATCTGCTTTCGGTTACATAATATGGCCGGAGGCAGTTTTTTTCATGGGTTTTTGCCTATTTCCAGGCAACACAGGTGGAAAATGGCAACCCCCAACAGGAGGTGCCTATGTTACAGGTTAAGAATTTAAATATCCATCACAAAAAGGATCTGCGTCCTCTGGCAGCAGATCTCTCCTTTACACTAAACGACGGGGACCGGGCCGCCATTATCGGCGAGGAGGGAAACGGCAAGTCTACTCTGCTTAAACTGTTGTATGACCCGGCCCTGGTGGAGGATTACGCCGAATACGATGGAGCGATCATCAAAAACCATTTGATCTGTGGGTATCTGCCCCAGGAACTTGCAGGGGCGGACCGAAGCAAAACCATCTATGAATTTTTGAGCGAAGAACCGGCCTTTTTAGAGGCGGACTACCGGGAACTGGCCTCCCTGGCGGGAAAGCTGGGCCTGGATGCGGGTATGCTGTACAGTGATGCCCGAATGGGGCTGCTCTCCGGCGGAGAGAAAATAAAAGTGCAGTTAATCCGGATTCTAAGCAAACGCCCCAATCTGTTTCTGCTGGATGAACCGTCCAACGATATTGATATTGACACCCTGGAATGGCTGGAGGATTTCATAAACGGCTGCACTTTCCCCGTGCTCTACATCTCCCACGACGAGACGCTGCTGGAGCACACCGCCAACATGATCCTGCACATGGAACAGTTAAAGCGCAAGACGGAGAGCCACTGCACTGTGTTCCGCACGGGCTACCGGGAGTATGTAAAAATCCGGCAGGAGGGATATGAGCGGCAGGAGCGGCTGGCCCAGGAAGAGAAAGCAGCCTATGATAAGCAGCAGGAAAAGTACCGCAGAATCTATGAAAAGGTAGCGTACCAGCAGGATACAATATCAAGGCAGTGCCCCGGCAAGGCGGCCCTGCTTAAAAAGAAAATGCATTCCGTTAAATCCATGAAAAAGCGCTTTGAGCGCCAGGCGGAGAACATGACCCAGAGACCGGAGACAGAGGAGGCCATCTTTTTCCGCTTCGCTCCGGGAGAGGGTATCCCTGCCGGGAAGTGGGTTATCGACTATGAACTGCCGCTGCTCATGGCAGGGGAAAAAGAGTTGGCTCACAACATCCGCCTGCAGATCAGAGGGCCGGAGAAGGTCTGCATTATCGGGAAAAACGGTGTGGGAAAGACTACGCTCCTGCGGACCATCGCGCTGCAGCTCCTGGAGAGAACAGATATACGGGCCGCCTACATGCCCCAGAACTATGAGGAACTTCTGCCCCTGAACTGCACACCGGTGGAATATTTGTGTAAAACATGGAAACAGCAGCCGTCCGGGCAGGGCCTGTCGGAAATGGTACTGGCAGGGCAGACGCAGAACTTGACCAAAGAGAATATCACCAAAATCCGTACCTATCTGGGGAGCATGAAATATACCATCCAGGAGATGGACCACGCCATCCGCGATCTCTCCGGCGGACAAAAAGCCAAACTTTTGCTTTTAAAGATGAGCATGGAACACCGGAATGTGCTGATACTGGACGAACCCACCCGGAATTTCTCCCCTCTGTCGGGTCCGGTGATCCGGGACCTGCTGCGCAGTTTCCCGGGGGCCATAATCAGCGTCTCCCATGACCGGAAGTATATCCAAGAAGTATGCGATCGGGTACTGGAATTGCGGGCGGAGGGGTTGTTCCCTATTGAGTCTGTTCCACCAGATAGACACTGACTCTGCTCTGGATAACCAGCAATGCCTGCAGAAATGCGTTGTTAAGCTGCTTCTGTTCGGACATACCATATTCATCCAGCGCCGCGAACACTTCTTCTTCCGTGAACCCAAAACAATCCGCATATTTATCCGAGGTAGTTGTCACGACCTTCAGGTTGTTCAAATCCGGGAAAATAGACTCCTTGCTCACTCTGGTAATGCCTGTCATAATAGCACGCTCCAGATATTGAACGCCTAAAACAGCAGAATATACACCAGCGTCAGCCCCAGACCCAGGCAGAACAGCAGCAGGCCGAAGGACAGACTGCGGCGGATGATGAAGCCTTCCTCTTTGAACTGAGTATGCTTCATGGCCAGCAGATGTACATACTCCTTCCTGGTGGGGAATCTGCGTTTCCAGGTGCGGTTGCCCAGCCACTGGATGCCGTTCAGCACATGTCCCAGAGCCACTGTTATGGCATTGCCCTCCGACAGTTCCCGGGGCAGCGGACTGTCCCGGTAGAGGGTCCTGCGCAGCGCCACCACAATCAGGTCCACTGCGCTGTCCAGGATCCTGCACAAGACGCCAAACAGCAGAGGCAAAAGGGAAAGCAGCAGGGGCCGGTACAGCAGCTCCTCCAGATCCAGCCAGGAGGGCCAGGGATTCACATAGCCTCTCTTTAACATTCCCCGCACCACCACCAAGTACACCGCCGCACCGATCCCTATGGAGATCAGCGCCCCGGAGAGATTGCCCAGGCTATAGTAGGCCACTTCTTCCCCTGCCTCCTTCAGTCCCATAAAGCCCTGTCCCAGACGGGCCGCCGGATCCATGGTCAGCTTGGGCGCCAGCCCCCAGAGCAGCAAAATCACGGCGCTGGCCGTCAGGGCAAAGCCTGTTACACGGTTCATATAGGGTTTCTTCTCCTCATAAGAAGCCTGCCTCCCGGCATCCGCGTTTTTTTCCACAAAAACAGCCACAAACAGTTTGGTCATATAAGCCACTGTCAGCCCGCCGGAAATTAAAAACAGCCACTCCACGGCGGTAAACACAGTGCCTCCCCCATACTCCACAATACTCTCATGCAATAGTGTCTTGCTTACATATCCGGCAAACAGCGGCATTCCCCCCATGGCCAGCGCTCCCGTCAGAAAAATTCCTTTCAGCAGCGGCTTTTTCCTCCCATAGCCCCGAAGCACATTCAAGTCCAGCTCATGCACATTAAAATAGATAACCCCCGCCGCCATAAACAACACCAGCTTGATCAGGGAATGATTTACCATATGCAGCAGCGTCCCATGGACCGCCAGGGCGTTTTCCTCTCCCAGCAGTCCCTGCATACCGATCCCCACCAGGATAAAGCCGATCTGGGACATGGAAGAGCAGGCCAGAGTCCGCTTTAGATCCAGAGAAAATACCGCCAGCACCGCCCCCAGCGCCATGGTGACAACTCCCAAAACCAGAACCAGCATTCCCCATTCATCCTCATGGGCAAACAGCTGGCAGCTTAAAATCAATATCCCATAGATTCCCGTCTTGGTCAGAATTCCTGACAGCAGGGCGGAGGCGGGAGCCGGCGCCACGGGATGGGCCTTGGGCAGCCAGATATGCAGGGGAAACGCCCCGGCCTTGGCCCCAAAACCCACCAGCATACAGACGCCTGCGGCATACAAAATCTCCTTATTTTCACAGTCCCCCGCCGCCGCGGCAAGCCCGGCGATCTCCAGAGTGCCAAACTCATGATACAACAGGAAAATGCCCATCAGCATAACCAGTCCCCCCAGAACCGCCACCGCCAGATAGGTTCCCGCCGCCCGCAGGGCGGGCTCGTTTTCCTCCTGGGCCACCCACACATAGGAGGTAAAAGACATTATTTCAAAAAAGATAAAGGTAGTCATAAGATCCGCCGACAAGAACACGCCCATAGTGGCCCCAAGGGTCCACAGCAGAAACAGGTAAAAGCGGCTCACATGCCGATGATGGGCGAAATATTCCCCCGACAGCAATGTGGTCATGAACCACATCAGCGCTGCCACCACCCCATAGATCAGCCGCAGTCCGTCCATGGAAAAATGCAGTCCAAAGCCACAGACAGCGGGGATCGTATATTCCAGGGTCATCTCTGCGGCCTCATACAGGTGCAGCGGCATGATCCGTGAATCCCGGTAAAATACGCCTGCCAGCAGAAGGGCCAGCAGCAGTTCCCCTGTCACGGTACAGACGGCCAGAATGCGTCCGGCCCGGGAGATATCCCGGCCATGCCGCTCTCTGCCGCCTGCCCGGCCTGCTCCGTATACCGCAAGTCCCATCAAAAAGGGCAAAAATACCAGGACGGCCAGACTGAAATTACCGCCTGATGCAGCTTGCGTCCGCGCCACACCGCCGGGACTGAACACCCTGTTTGCCATATCCGCCATATCGCGCCATTGTATACCCTGCTCTATCATAGCCGCTCCTCTCCCTTAGTCCGCTTATACTTACGAAGGCTTCCGTTTTCCTTTTACCCTATCCTATGTTGGCATAGACGATGCCACACTCTGCAGATATTCCACAAAGGGTTGGGAATGCAGCCCGAAAAGCACAATCACCGCCACAAATATCACCAGGGGCAAAAGCATCATCCACCCCGGATCACTCACATCGGGAACTGTGTCATAGTCAAATTCTTTTCCCGGAAAAAAGGCTCTCACCGAAATTGTCAGCATATAGATGGCGGTGAGCAGCGCCGATGCCAGCAGCGCCATTACCCCCACCCAGGCCAGGGGATTTTCACTGGCCACCGCCGCCTGGGCCAGCTGCCATTTGCTGACAAAACCCGCCAGCCCCGGCACACCCATCAGGGCCATGCCGCATATGGTAAAAATTACAAAGACTCCGGGCATCTTTCGTCCCAGACCGTCCAGCTCATGCACATAGCTGCGGCCCGTCTCATGCATCACTGCTCCTGCGCAGAAAAAAGATCCGATCTTCATAAAAGAGTGGAACAGCATATGGCACAGCGCCCCGGCCAGCCCCAGGGGACTCATCAGCGCCACCCCAAACAATATATAGGAAAGGTTACTCACCGTGGACCAGGCCAGGCGGCGCTTGATATGGGTCTCCTTCAACGCCCGGCTGCAGCCGTACAGAATGGTAAAAATCACCAGCAACAGTACCACGCTCTGGGCCCAGGTACCCCGCAGCAGTCCGGTTCCAAAGCTGTAATAGGTAATACGCATGGTGGCGAAGGCGCCTGTGTTGACCACCGCCACCGCATGAAGCAGGGCCGTCACCGGCGTGGGCGCCACGCCCGCCCTGGGCAGCCAGCCCGAGAAGGGCCAAATGGCAGTTTTAACCCCGAATCCCAGAAAGCACAGCACATACACCAAAAGCATCATATTGGTCTTGTCCCCTATTTTGTTAAGATCCAGCACACCTCCCGGCACGAATGTGGAGGTGGTTCCATAGGACAGGATAAAGATCATGCCGATAAAAGCAAAGGCCGCACCGCCCAGCATATAGTACAAGTAGCGACGGCTGGCCAACACCGCCTCCCTGGTCCGGGTATGCATGATCAGAGGCAGCGTCACCAGGCTCATCATCTCAAAGAAAAAATACATGGTCAGGATATTGTCCGCCATGGCAATTCCCAGCGTTACGCCATAGGTGATCACGTAGAACATAAAAAAGCTTTTCTCGTTGCTATCATTTTTCATGTACTCAAAGGAATATAGCGCTGCCAGGGGCCAGAGCGCCGCCGCCAGGGCCGCAAACACTTTGCCCATGCCGTCCAGGTGAAAGCTGACCCGCAGGTTTCCGGTAAAGCGGAACAGGACAAAGGCTTCTTCCGGCTGGAAGAGGAGCACGGTGAGCACCAGGATTGAATTGATCAGCACCAGGGCTTCTATATACCAGAGCATTTTTCTTCTGTCCCGGAAGGGGAGCATGGGGATCAGGATGCCGCCCAGAATGGGCAGCAGTACTACTGTTATCATTACTGCTATGTGCATTGTGTATTTCTCCTATAATACTGCTGCGCTATTGTAAAAGCATGTTGGAAATTTTGTTGGCATATTCTATAAGGGCGTTGGGGAACAGACCCATGACCAGAGCCAGGGCTGTCAGGATCAGCAAGGGGATTAGCATGGCCGCACCAGGCTTTTTGCGCTCGGTGACAATGTCCTCGCTTTCCTGGTCCTGGCCGGGTTCTCCGGGGAAAAAGCCTTTTGTGACCAGGGGCAGGAGGTAGCCGGCGGTGAGCAGGGCGCTGATTAACAGTATGACCGGGCCTGCGTAACTCCAGGGCCCCAGATTGGCCTCCAGCGCGCCCTGGGCCAGGTACCATTTGCTCACAAAGCCGCCAGTGGGCGGAATCCCGATGAGGGCCAAAGAGAGCAGGGTGTAGCACCATAGGACGGCGGGCATTTTTTGCCCGATACCGGTTAATTCCTCTACTTTCGTTTTATTGCGGCAGAACAGGAAAATGCCCGCTGTCAGAAACAGGCCGCATTTTACAACTCCGTGGAAGGCCACATGGAGCAGGGCCCCTGTAAATCCTGTGGGAGACAGCACTGCCAGACCAAAAAGGATGTAGGAGAGGTTGCTGACTGTGGAGTAGGCCAGGCGCTTTTTCAGTATGGGTTCCCGGTAGGCCAACAGGGATCCCATGAATATGGTTGTCAGGGACAGAACCATCCAAGTGTACTGTACCCAGGTTCCCCGCAGGAAATCCGGTCCCACGATATAGTAGACTACTCTGATGATTGCCAGTACGCCGGATTTTACAATGATGCCGGACAGAGCCGCGGAGGCGGGGGAGGGAGCCACGGGATGGGCCGTGGGCAGCCAGGCGTGCAGGGGAAACATGCCCGCCTTGGCGCCGAAGCCTATAAGCATGAGCATCACTGCCGCCAGCAGAATGCCTCCATGCCGTCCTATCACATCCTGGCTCAGAATCCCGCCCGGGACAAAGGCCAGGTTTCCGCAGAACCGATGCAGGAAAAAAATGCCGAACAGCCCCATATACGCGCCGCACAGGGAATAGAACAGATATTTCAGCGCGGCCATGATGGCCTCCCTGCTGCCATTGTGCAGCACCAGAGGGAAGGATGTAAGTGTCATGAGTTCATAAAACAAGTACATAGTCACCAGGTTTCCCGCAAAATCCAGGCAGACTAACACACCGTAAAGCAGCAGATAAAAGCCAAAAAATCTCTTTTCCTCGCCCTCATGCCGCATATAAAGAGTGCTGTAGATCCCCACAGGCACCCACACCACTGTCACCAGGGTTACAAACCACCTGCCGATATTGTCTATCCGGAAATATATGGGAATGTCTTTCATCAGATAAAACAATATGACATTTCCATCGCCGCTCCAGGCCACCCACAGCGCCAATAGGGCTGCCGCCAGCAGCGCGCTTATGGCAAGGCCGTGTACTGTCCTTACCCTTGGCTCACGTGATAATCCATCCGGCGTATCTGCTGCCGGAATCTGTTTTGCGCTCCCCGCAAGTTGCTCTTTGGACACTTTTTGCCTCAAGTGTTCCCTAAAGGACCAAATTAACAGGAACGCTCCTGCTGCCCATGCCACCAAAACAGGGCTTAATATCCACAGACTGCTCATATCTTCCTCTTTCCGCATTTTCGGATCCCGACTTCACTCATGCTACCCTCTTATCCGGCTCCTTCCTGGCCCGGACCGCTCTTACCTTTTCAAGAGAACATCCTCAATCCCCGCTCAATCAGACCAATCAGAGGCTCGGAGTTCAGTCCCAGCATGATATTGAGCAGGATAAACAGTATCATGGCCGCGGCCTTTACCGGCTGCTGTCTCATTGTGATTTCCCTATAGCCCTCCGGCAGTCCGGCGTTTTTTCCGGTCATTGTTTCCTGGCTCCCCGTCTCTGCGGCTTTTTCATCTATCACCGGAATTTTCAAGGGCGAGTAGATGCGGATCACTGTCTTCATAAAATATACCGCGTTCAAAATAGTGCTGATGGCCAAGGCGATCAATGTGGGCAGCATCTTTATATCATGTCCCACCGCCGCCTGGGAAAAGAACAGCTTGGAGATAAAACCGGCGAACATAGGTACACCCACCATGGACAGGGAACCTGCGGTAAAGGCCACCCCCGCCAGTCTGTTGCGGTGTCCCGCACCGTTTAAATCCTTAAAATATCTGCTGCCGCCGGATGCGTCCGTGATGCCGGAAGCCGCCACAAACAACAGGGACTTAGTGGCCCCGTGGCATATCACATGATAGATGCTGGCAGTCACGCCCTCCGTGGTGCCCAGGCCGAAGCCCATATAGATATAGCCGATCTGCGCCACCGAAGAATAGGCGATCATCCGCCGGATATCACTCTCCCGGATAGCGTCAACGGAACCCATGATCATGCCGGCGATACCGAACGCAAACAGCACATGAATCACCTTGCTTCCGCTGAACACGTCAAAACCGATGACCCGATAAAAAATCTTCACCAGCAGGAAAATATAGCCCTTGGACACCAGAGAGGACAAGATCGCCGCCGAGGACACAGTAGAGTATCCGTAGGCATCCGGCAGCCAGGTGTGAAAGGGAAACAGGGCGCTCTTGATGGCCAGACCCACGCACATCAGACAGATGGCCATCAGCAGGGGCCTCTGGTACTGTCCGCTGGCTACCAGAGCATGAACGCTCTCCTGAATATTGCTCATGAGCAGGTGCCCCGTCAGGTCATACAGAAAGCATAGGCCCAGCAGCAGCAGCCCCGATCCCAGCAGGCTCATAATCATATACCGGGTAGCCGCCTCGATGGTCCGGCCATTCTGCTTAATCATGATCAGGCCGCAGGCGGAGATGGTATTGATCTCTACAAACACATAGGCGGTGAACAGATCATTGGTATAGATCAGCGCCAGCAGGGAGCAGAGCAGCAGATTCACCATAATATAGTACAGATTCTGCTTGGAGGTTTCGATCTCCGCCTCTCTCTCCCGGGCGCCCCCCAGCATACACAGCAGCATAATCGCGCAGAAAAAGACTGCCAGCAGCGCCTCCAGTATGCCTGCCCGGATCTCGTTGCCCCAGGGGGCGGGAAAATGCCCCATGGTATAGACAAAGGCTTCCCCCGTCCGACACACATACCACAGCACCGCCCCGGACAGAATGCCGCATAGCACAATCACCGCCAGATTTACCCTTTTTGCCCATTTTCCTCCCAGAATGGAGGACAGGGGGCCGGAAAACAGGGAAAGGACAATGGAGAAAAAGGGAAAATTGCGAATGAAATCCATCACTTTTCCTCCTTTTTCAGCAGCGTGGAGATCTCGTCCAGATCCAGCGTATGGTACCGCCGGTACAGCCGGATCGTCAGGGACAGCATCAAAGCCGTTACCGACACGGACACCACAATACCCGTCAGCACCAGACCGCTGGGGATAGGGTTCACATAAGCCTCCACGCTCTGGATGCCGTCCACCACCACCGGCGCTTTCCGCCCGTCAATATAGCCTTTCAGGGCCAGGAACAAATATGTGGCCGTGTCCATGATATTCAGCCCGATAATCTTTTTGATGAGATTTTTCTGCAAAAGCAGATTGGAAAAGCCGATGCCAAACAGGATCATGGCTACCGCCTCCCCATAATTGCGAATTAAATTACCGAAATCCAATTTAACTCCTCCTTCAGAAGTTCTTCCTGCACAATCCCTTTAAAGAATGCCTCTTTTCAGGCATTCTTTCAGTGCAGGATTTAGAACTTCTTGGCGGCCCACCTTCCGTGGGCCGTCTTTAGAAGTTCTTCCTGCAC
>CAJUCT010000039.1 GCA_910585015.1 uncultured Acetatifactor sp. | reverse complement strand
TCCGGTGATAATAATCCGCGTCCAGGCGGTGATGTGAAAGTGCAAATCAATATTTTAAAGACCGGGAATGTGGCCCTGGATGCCATTCTGTCTGCCAAAATAGCCCAAGCCAGATCCCAGGGCATTGCAATTACGGTTAAGGCGTCCGTCCCAGACAAGCTGCTGCTCACGGATCTGGAACTCAGCATTGTGGCGGGCAATCTGCTGGACAATGCCATCGAAGCCTGCGCTGCGGCCCAGGGGGAGAGGTTCATCCGCATCTTCATGAATATGAAGGGGAAAATGCTTTATTTTTCCATGATGAATTCTGCCGGGAGCAAACAGGCCAGGAAGGGTTCTTTGTTCCTCTCTCACAAGGAGGGCTTTCACGGCTTTGGGCTGCGCCGGGCGGAGGCGATCCTAACGGAACATGGAGGCTGGTGCAAATACAACAGCGAGGACGGGGCCTTTACCTCGGAGTTTCTGGTACCCGCCCTGGAATAGAATATATTGTGCGATAAGACTATGCGCAATTCGTGTACGGGCCGGAGCGTTTCGTGTACGGATTGCTTTTTTTTTAAGTGTGCATGATAGAATGGGCAGGCAGAGGAAAGTTTAGTATATCGGAGTAAGAGGTGATAATTTTGAAATCGGAAAAAAAGAAAGAGAGCGGCAGACCTTACCGCAGTGTATTCAGCAATGCCGTCTGGAGTTTCAAAGGTATGCTGAAGGGCGCTCCCGTGCTATTTGGGCTGATGGTGCTGCAAGTGCCTCTCAATATTTTTCTGGCCTGGGGGGCGGTATATCTGCCTGCTCTGGTGGTGGGAGAAGTCACCAGGGGGGAGAGTCTGGCCCACGGGGCCTGGCGCATGGGTATGCTGCTGTTACTGATGCTTGCGGCGGACACGCTTATGTTGTTTTTCACTGGCATGTCCCAATCCGGCCTGAGCAGATACCGGTATCAAAAGATCGGGGAACTGGACAGGAAATCCATGGATTGCTTTTACCAGATTTATGAGAAAAAGGAAAACCGGGATCTGCATGATCGGGCCGTGTGGGCCACCGCTCAGTGGAACGGCGCACTGCCTGTCTGCGACCTGCCCAGGAGAAGCCTGAAGCTGGCGGAGAATATAGGCTGCTACTGCCTGTTCGGGTCGGTGATTACCATTGTCAGCCCCTGGCTGGCACCGATTCTGACTATTGCCCCTCTGGTCAACTGGTTTTGCGCCCGACTGTACCGCAAGTGGGAATACGCCAACAGGGGGAAATGGGCGGACATTGAGCGCAAGCTGGAATATGTACAGCGTATGCCCTCGGATTTTGAGGCCGCCAAGGACATTCGAATCTATGGGCTGGCGGGCTGGCTTCGGGAGACATATCGTGGACTGGCCAGGGAGCGCCTGAAATGGGAGAAAAGACAGACCTGGAGAGAGTTTTTGTCCCGGATTGCGGATCTGGCTGTAATCCTGCTGCGGGATGGGGCGGCGTATGCCCTGCTGATCCGTATGACTCTTGCGGGGGAGATAACCGTGGATGGTTTTGTGCTGTATTTTTCCGCCATCTCCATGTTTGCTTCCTTTGTGGGCAACATCCTAGACGAGTTAAGCGGTATGCATACATCCAGCCTGAATATATGTGATTACCGTCAGTACATGAACTTGCCGCAGCAGGATGGCACAGGGGAGGCGGACATAGAAAAGCACTTACAGGGAGCGCCGGAGATTACTTTTGAACATGTGTCTTTCCGCTATGAGGGGGCCAGTGCGGATACCCTGCGGGACATTCATTTTACTGTAAAACCCGGCGAGAAGATTGCGTTGGTGGGCCTGAACGGAGCCGGAAAAACCACTTTGGTAAAGCTTCTGTGCGGTTTGTACCAGCCCACGCAGGGAGAAATCAGGATTAACGGCATACCCGCGGAGCAATTTGCTCTCAGTGATTATTACCGCCTGTTCTCACCGGTGTTCCAGGAGGTAAAAACCGCTTTTTTCTCTCTTGCGGAGACTGTGGCCGGGGAAATCGGCGATGGACTGGACTTAGAGAAAATACAGAAATGTATAAGGCTGGCGGGCCTGGGGGACAAAATAGACGCGCTGCCCCAGGGAATCCACACAAAACTGGATAAGCAGGTCAACCAGGATGGCACGGAGTTGTCGGGAGGCCAGCTGCAAAAACTGATGCTGGCCAGGGCGCTGTACAAGAACGCCCCCATTCTGGTGCTGGACGAGCCCACTGCGGCGCTGGACCCCATAGCGGAAAATCAGATTTACCTACAATACAACCGTATGTCCCAGGCAAAGACATCCCTGTTTATCTCTCACAGGCTGGCATCTACGCAGTTCTGTGACAGGATTCTGTATCTGAAAGAGGGGAGAATCACCGAGGAGGGAAGCCATGAAGAACTTCTTGCGCTGGGCGGCGAATACAGCGATTTGTATCAGATGCAAAGCTGTTGGTACAGGGAGGATTATGAGGGAGAAACAAGCTTGGAGGCTGCGCAGGCCAGCCTGTGATGCGCAGGAAGGGGTCAAATATTGATTGGCATGCGGTTAAATCGCGCGGGGGTATAACGATGAAATTAACAGAACATATACAGATTGCCAGAAAGTCCGTGGGCTTGCTCTTTTCCCTGAGTAAAGCCCATACCATATGTATGATACTGGCCAGCTTTATAGGAGCCGTTTTGCCCTATGTGCCGATTTACTTTTCGGCCCGGCTGCTGGACCGGCTGTATGAGGGGAGCGGGGTCGGAGAACTTGCGCTTTATGTGCTTCTCACAGTGGGGATTGTTTTCCTCCTCAGCCTGGCGCGCGCCTATCTGGACTCACGGCGCCGCATGGCCGCTACGGAGATGTACCGCAGCGAAGATTGGAAATATTCGGAGAAAACCATGCAGATGGCATTTGAGTCCATTGAAGATCGGGAGGTGGCCCTGCTTCGTGACAGAATCCAGAGAGAGACCCGGGTTGGGTATAATATCTATCGGCTGTTCAGCAGCTTGGAGGGGATCACCGGCCATGTGACTAAAATAGGGATGTCCCTGTGGCTGACAGCGTCCCTTCTCTTCCTGAAAACCATCTCCCTTTCCGCGAAGGCGGCTTTGGCCGCCGGACTGGCGCTGACGATCCTGTGCAAAATTATCACCACAAAAAGAGTGGAAGAACTTAGCGACCGCTTCTATGGGGAATGCGTCAACAGAAATATGTTAAGGGGAAAATTTCAGCAATATGTGGATGATTACCACAGCGGCAAGGACATCCGGATCTATGGAATGGCGGAGGGACTCTCGGCGTATAGCATGTCCATAAACAGAGCGTACTGTGAGGCGGAGCACAGGAAAAATATGGGACAGGCGAGAGCTTCGCTTGCCAATGTGATTATGAGTCGTGCCTTGCAGTTTGGCGTGTATCTGCTGCTTTTGTCCGCCGCTTTGGGCGGAGGGGTCAGTGTGGGTTCCATCGCCAGATATGTGTCCTGCGTCATGCTGCTGCTGGAGGCGGCGTCCGGTCTGGCATCCAGCCTGCAGACAGCCCTTGTGAACCAGAAATACATGAAACGCTATTTTTCCTATTTTGATATCCCTAATCATATGTACCAGGGATCACTGACGGTGGAAAAGCGGGATGACAATGACTACAACGTGGAGTTTCGGGATGTGTCTTTTCGGTATCCCCATACCCGGGAATATGTCCTGCGTCATGTGAATCTGAAATTCAAGGTGGGGGAGAAGCTGGCTGTGGTGGGCATGAACGGCAGCGGCAAGACTACCTTTATCAAGCTGATGTGCCGCCTGTACGATCCCACGGAGGGAGAGATCCTGCTCAACGGCGTCAACATCAAAAAGTATGACTATGACGAGTATATGTCTATCTTCTCCGTGGTTTTTCAGGATTTCCGGCTGTTTTCCTTTACTTTGGGACAAAATGTGGCAGCAGGCACAGTCTATGATGAGGCGCGGGCAGGACAGTGTCTGGTACAGGCGGGATTTGGGGAACGACTGGCAGCCATGGACAAGGGACTGGACACTTATTTATATAAGGACTGTGACAAGGACGGTGTGGAGATCTCCGGGGGTGAGGCCCAGAAAATAGCCCTGGCCCGCGCCCTCTATAAGGATGCGCCCTTTGTGATTTTGGACGAGCCCACCGCCGCCCTGGACCCGGTCTCGGAATATGAGGTGTTCAGCAGGTTTAACGGGATCGCCAAGGACAAGACGGCCGTCTACATCAGCCACAGGCTGGCCTCCTGCCGATTCTGCGACAAGATAGCAGTATTCGACCAGGGCCAAATAGTGCAGACCGGCAGCCACGGCGAGCTGCTGGCCCAGAAAGGCGGCAGGTACTATGAACTCTGGCATGCCCAGGCACAGTATTATGAATGAGTATGGGGGCTGTGAAAAAAGATTTTTTCACAGCCTCTATATTAATGGTAAATTTTTTGTAACATTTTAGAGATTTATGCGTCCAACCTATGAAGCAACAGAAAAGAGGTGATGGTACGTGGAGAGGGAAACGTTTGAAAAACTGTATGAAACGTATTATATGCGGGTTTACTCCTATGTTATGGCGCTTGCCAAAAAGAGGCATATGGCGGAGGAGATTACCCAAGAGGCATTTTACAAGGCGTTTACCGCAGAAAGCGCGTTTCGTGGGGAATCAAACGAGGTGACATGGCTATGCGCCATTGCCAGAAATCTTTATCTCGACGAGATGCGGCGGCAGTCAAAAAGCACAGAGATAGACTTCGACGCGGATGTGGACAGCGGCATCAATATCGAGAGCGAGGTGGAGGACAAGGACGCGTCCTGCCGAATTCATCTGGCACTGCAGGAGTTGGAGGATCCTTACCGCAAAGTATTTGAACTGCGGATATTCGGTGAGTTGTCTTTCCGGGAGATTGGAGCTATCTGCGAGAAAACAGAAAATTGGGCGAGGGTTACATACCATCGCGCAAAACTGAAACTCCAGCATTTGTTAAATCAGTAATCGCCCGGACAGTACACAGAGGTTTCCGGGACGCCATATGCGGCCATAGATTACTCTGTGAGTGGAGGCGCTGATTGGATGAATGCGGAACTTAAATTGTAGAAAGGATGAGTGTTCATGAAACTGAATTGTAATGTAATCCGGGATTTATTACCCCTCTATGCGGATCAGATCTGCAGTGACGAGAGCAGGGAACTTGTAAAAGAGCATCTTGCGGAGTGCGGGGATTGCTCCGCGCTTCTGGGGCAAATGCACAGCATGGAGATTGAGACCCGTCTGAGAGCGGAGACAGGGGATGTGCTTCGCCGTCAGGCCAGCTTTTTTAAACGGAAATCCACTGCGATAGGCGCTGTCATTGCCGGCATTTTTATGATTCCGGTTCTGGTGTGCCTGATTGTCAATCTGGCAACCGGGGCGGCGCTGGATTGGTTCTTCATCGTTCTGGCCTCACTGGTCACGGCGGCGTCCCTGATTGTGATACCGCTGGTCATGCCGGAAAATAAACTGCTCTGGACGCTGGGCACATTTACAGCCAGCCTGTTATTGCTCCTGGGAGTCATTTGCATTTATACGCAGGGGCGGTGGTTTTTCATTGCGGCGCCATCGGTTTTGCTGGGATTTTCCGTGTGTTTTCTGCCCATTGCGGTCTATACCAAGCCCCTCAAAGGACTGCTTGGCAATCAGAAAGGACTGACGGTTATGACATCGGCTACGCTGTTCTTTGGGTTGATGATGCTTGGCATTGGGACTTATACGAAATCGGCTGAATTTCGGAAGATTGCGCCCGTCATTTCCCTGCCGATTCTGGTGTTTGTGTGGCTCCTGTTCCTGCTGATCCGCTATGCGAAATTGGGCGGGCTGCTCAAGGCGGGAATCTGTACGGCGGGTATTGGTGTTTTCGGATTTTTTGCAGATTATTTTATTCATATGTGTATGGGCAGCAGAATACCGCTGCCAGTTTTCAGACCGTTTGTCTGGAGGGTCAGCACAATTGACGGCAATATGAAGTGGCTGCTTCTGCTGAGTTGTATCCTGGCGGGAATTGTTCTGATTGTTTCCGGGATTGTTAAAGGCGGAAAAGGGAAGGAAAATTCCTGAGTATTTAAAAATATGGCGGGGCATTGAAAAGATCATTTTTCAGTGCCCCGCCAAAATTGTATGTATACCTTGCTGCCGCCTTTAAAATTTTACTCGTCGTCCTCTTCTTCGTCGTCCTCAAATTCAATCGGCAGTTCCAGATCCCAGGGCACCGAACAGGGGCCATTGGGCATAATCAGCAGCTGCCTGCAGATTTGTTCCCGGGCTTCCACGGCTTCCAGAGCCTCCTCGTCCTCTTCATCATCTTCCAGACGCCATTCCCTGTAACCATTGATGTAGCTGGTGTACAGATGCATCCAGGAGGGGTAATAGCACTGCATAATACTGCCAACCATCAAAGACAATTCCATCATCTCCTCGCGGTCGATAATACCAGCCACAAAAGCCATTCCAAGGATCTGGCATGCACGGCAGAGATCCCATGCCCCTGTCTCAATGTCTTCCAGATCAACATTTTCATCGTCCAGGTAGAGAGCAGTCAAATAGGTTATTGTATCCAGCAAATCTTCCTGGTTATCAATTTCCCAGTCTCTGCTCAACATCACCTGCATGTCGGAGGCGCACTTCTCCTTATCCGAGGACCCCGCAATATACTGCCAGCCACCCTCGGAATAATACTCGGACCACATGGCATATGTAGCCAGGACCCAACGCTCCACATCATCCAGTGGAGTAGTTACATTTTCCCAATTCTGTTCTTCTGAACTGTTTTGTATATTCATTTTTTCTCCTTTCTGTGTCAGGGCACAGTAAAATATGGGTAAATAATCAAAATCCGATTTTCAAAGACTGTCCTTCCACAAAAACACCCTGGGAGAGCTTTATGGGGAGTTTTTGCTCCGCGGAATAACCCAATGTCTCCCCGTCCCGCAGAACCGCGCCTTCCTGCAGGATGTACGAGGAAATATTCAGCACTAATTCATAAACCTCTGAAGGGGATTGGCCGCTTTCGATCACCTCCAGTTCCTCCTTCCCAAAGGAACGCAGGCCATTGGTCCAGCTGCTGACACCCTTTTCGTTCTGATACAATCCCACAAATACCAGATTGGTCAAAGGAAATTCCCCATCCTTCATAACCATCGCGAACCGGATATAGTCCTCCGGCAGCCATACCGTACCGCAGTCATATATTCCCAGAGCGTTGGAGGCTTTCAGACAGGTGGAAGCGATTTTGACAAAAAGCTCCCCTGCCTTCATAGGTGAATTTTTTCCCAAAACGGCCACCAGCAGGTGAGCCTGATGATTTTGGGCCGCCGCGATTGATTTATCCCTGGTCATAAAGTTACTATTGGCCCAATATTCCGCCTCGCCATCCGGAACCTTGGCCTCCATCAAGCCAACCGTGGCCATCATGCCGTCCTCATAAAAGGCGACGGCTGTACCCTGATCTTCTGTATTTTCAGATTCTTCCGGGCATTCAATTCCCCAGTCTTCTTTCAGAACCCTGCAAAACTCCGCCACATCGAGCGTCGGCGTAGACAGCAGCACGAATCCAACAAAATTTCCGCCGGCATTGTCCGCGTTCTGATCCCCGTCTTCCTCTCCGGCGGCCCGATCCATCCAGTACTGACGCATTTTTTCTACCATTTCCACACATTTTTCCTCTGCGGTGGACGGATCATAGGGCTCCATCTCGCTGAAGATATGGCCGCAGTGCCCCAGGCTGTCTCCCTCATAGCCCCCGCAGACGGCCACTCTCCATGAATCAAAAACGGATTTCTTAAACTTGAAAATATAGTAGTGCAGGTCGTGCAGATCGAACTCCCCCGCAATCTCAAGTCTCGCAGGTTTCTTTCCCAGCTCCTGGGGATGGGTAAGCCATTCTTCCATCACTGCTGTGGCGTATTGCCTCTGTTCATTCATTTGCCTGTCCTCCTCGTATGATGTAAACTGCTACATCCATTTTATCACATGTACCCGCCAGACTCAAGGGATGTTAATGCATATCGCGGGTTGAGCCTTCTCTCTGCTCCTCATAACGCTCCCACAGGGCAAAGAAGTCTTTACTTTTCGGCTGTCGTTCAAAAGATAGTTAAATGTTTCATGTATAAGGCAATACAAGCAATAATCTTGTATTGCCTTTCTTATTTTTCTCCCGCTACTATCTTATATAGGAAGTTCCCGATGTTGAAAATGATCGTTGCTAAATAATTATCGGTATGATAAAATCAGAACAAAAATATTGCGGGAACAATTTAGTAAAAAAAAGACTGGAGGAGGATTTGACCATGGCATTTACGCTGGAGATCAAGCAAAAGAAGTTATTTGGAAAGAAGTCACTGGATATTTCGTCGCTGGCGGGAGCTTGTGGGTTTCGGTACGGATCCGACAATGAATTCCATATTTTACAGGAGGAACAGGAGAACCAGGGCACTGCCATTTTCTACAATCCGAACCGCATCGGGCGGGGCATCTTCTTTGACGGGTCGAAGGGCGGCGAGGGTTTCTTTACGGTGAGTTATAATATTCCTACCACCAGGGCGGAGATAGCGGATTTTACCAGGCTTGTGCAGGAGATGGAGCGGCGGCTGGGCAAGGTGGAGATGTACTGCCCGGAGGAGGGGCGGCTTTTCACTTCCAAGGAACTGGAACAGGGAATTGACAGGTTCGCAGATTTCAGCTTAAAGTCATTGAAGGATTTTTGTGGGAACAAGCAGTATAAGAGTTACATACTTTCTTTGGCAATGTGGCCCTACACTATACCGGCAGAAAAAGTGGCGGCATGGGAGGTATGTACAGATCTTTCGGACTTTGAGCAGACGCTGCACACGCTCCAGTCCATGGACGTGTATTATGCCAAGCCGCGGCTGCTGCAAAAAGGTGACACGGGGCTAATCGGGGCATTCTATGCGCTCACGGAGGAGTGCGAGAGTGTTTTCCCTGTCCGAGGGGACGGATTTTTGAATCTGAGTGAAATCAAGGTGTCAGAATGCTTCGTGCAGTTTGTACTCTACAGCGAGCAGCGTGTGTTGGACGGCCTTTTCCCCTATGACCGTTTTATGGAGGAACTGCAAAAATACGGCATCCGGCCCTTTGACGCGGATCATGTGCTGATCCCACCCATGAGCAAGGCCAAGCTGGAAGAACTGGCAGCGAAGCTGCGGTGACGATACCGGGCAGCGAATACACAGAAAAGAGGTAGGGATGCTTTTTAAAGACGACAAGGGAAATGAACTGGTTGAGATTATAGAAGTTGACCCGCCAAGCCCTTCCGTCACCGGTCACTTCCACAGTCTCATTGAGATATCGCTCTTTTGTTTCCTGTAAAAGCTCCTCTACGTCCCGACGTATCTCCTCCGAGTCCGCGTTTTTCAGCAGATACCGATAAGGCTGTACCCTGAAATGCTTTGGCTCTGGAAAAACCACGCCGGAAATAAAGGCAATAACGACGGAATCATCGATCTCCCTTAGTTTTTTTGCCGTCTCATATCCGTTTTTTCCCTCGATCTGCATATCCAGTATGACCAGCTGATAGGCTCCGCAGCCCACCCGCAAAAAATCGATGCCGCTGGTGTAAGTGTCACAGACCATATCTGCCATGAATCCAGAGCATGATTCCACAATCTGCCGCATCTCACGCAAAAATATCTCGTTGTCATCCACAATTGCTACCTTTATCACCCGGAATCATCTCCTTCTATGGCAAACCCGTACTTATAATCAGCGCCATTATATCATCTTCTATTATTTTTGACAATGGCGGAAGAATATTTGAGTTTCCCAGGGCCGTTCTTAGCATACCATGGACGGTTGCCGGCTGTGGATCACGGTGTGATTGTGGGAACCAACGGCATGTCTTTGCGTCATGGAACAAAAATTCCCCAAGAAAAATGTAAAATTACAGCAAAATTCCCATAGAAAAAGTGCTTAATCAGCAGAGCTTGTATAAGCGGAAATTCTTCGTTTCCAAACAGATTTTCCTGTCGCTTGACTTTATTATATCAGGCATATAAAATAAGTAAAACAAATTACAGTTTTTGTTTCATCAGGGGGATTATACCCTGATTCCGAAGTGGATCAGAACAGGGGCCGTGGACTCTGGCAGTGGCTTACAAGGATAAGGACAGCCTGCCCATGGCGAGTAAATATTTTATTGACTATCTGATGGAGCATAGGGATGAATTGCCCTGAAAGAGTGTTTTTCCCTTTTTAGGGCTTGTAAGCACAGTGCGAATCCTGTAAAATAACTTACATGACAGAAAATAGCTTAATACTGCTTATTTAGGAAGGTGTGTCCGATGGAACAAAGGATAGATTTTACTAAAATAACCGCCTGTGGGGAGTGCTGCGAGGGGTGCATAAAACGGCTGGAGGGCTCCTGCAAGGGCTGTATTGAGGCGGACGGGTATGTACCGGAATGGGCCGGATCGGGCCGCTGTAAGGTACATGCCTGCGCCGGAGAGCATGATGTGCAGTTCTGCGGCCTGTGCCCGGAGTTTCCCTGTAAGGATTTGACCTCTGTCATACATTGGAACCCGCATATAACGGAGCACAGCACAATGGCCCGGACGGCTTTGCAGATGATTCATTCTGCGGAGAACAGCAATGGGGCCCGGTAATGCAGAAAAATTCTCGTCTTGGAATTGTTGATCAGGGAGGAAATAAGCGGTGCAGCGGATATTTGTGGTGGAGGACGATGAAGAGATAGCCAGAAACCTGGTGCGTTTATTATGCGCAGAAGGTTTCGGAGTGATCCATGCCCCTACCCAGCGCATGGCCATCGCCATGTTGACGCAGGAACAGTATGATCTGGCGCTGGTGGACATATCGCTGCCGGACGGCAGCGGATTTACGGTCTGTACGGAGATCAAACGGGTACGGGATGTGCCCGTTATTTTCCTGACCGCTTTCGGGGACGAGGCCAGCGTGGTGACAGGGCTGAACATGGGAGCCGACGATTATATCATCAAACCTTTCCGCATTCGGGAGTTGATCGCCAGGATTCAGGTGGCGCTGCGGAAGGCGCAGCCGACTTTGGCCGTCATGGAAGTGGGTGGTTTGACCATTGATATGGCGGGCGGCATCGTGAAAAAGGAAGGCAGGGAGATTCCGCTCTCCGCGCTTGAGTATCGCTTGCTGCTGGTATTTTGCAATAATCCCAGAAGTATACTCACCAGGGAACGGCTGCTGGACGAATTATGGGACACCGCAGGGGAGTTTGTCACAGACAATACATTGACAGTATATGTGAAACGCCTGCGGGAAAAGATAGAGGATGATCCCTCCAATCCCCGGATTATTTTGACGGTTCGCGGCACGGGGTACCGCCTGGGAGAAAACCCGGCCGCACAATAAATGCCCTTATTATACCAGTTCACCAACCGCTGCCCTAAAGGCAGCGGTTTTTGTATGCGCAATGTGACGGATCTCTCATTCAATAGTCATGTAAATGTAAGGCGGATGTCACGGAAATGTAAGTTTGATGGTTTATAATATGAACATATAAGTTATTAATCAATATGCAGAGGATTCATATGAAAAACAGGATAAATAAATACAAATGCCGTAAATTCTTAAAAAACAGCGTTATTGTGGTTAATGGAACCATACTGTGTACACTGATGATTCCCTTCTGTGCGCTGTTTGTTTTGATCGATGTGGTTTGGGTGCTGACGGATGAAATGATCAAAAAGCTGGATTGATTTTGATGGAGGAGTGTGGCAAGGTGGGCAGACAGAAGATTAAGCTGCAAAAGAAGAGAAAGAGAAAGCAGGTCGTACAAAATATGCTTTTGGGCCTGTTGGTTCTCTTTTTTGCGGCATACCTGGGGGCAGGGGCTTTTTTCTGCATGAAAGGGTACGGGACGTACCATAGGGCGGTCCAGGAGAAGTCCCTGACGGAAAGAGTTGAAGAGATCAGGAGTTCGGAGGATTTTACGGCTTATTCCGAACTGCCGCAATTCTATATTGATGCTACTCTGGCCGTGGAGGATCGCAGGTTCAAATGGCATTGGGGGATTGACCCCATCGCCATCTGCCGGGCGCTGTGGACGGACATAAAGGCCGGTTCCTTTGTGGAGGGCGGCAGCACCATCACCCAGCAGCTTGCCAAGAATATGCTTTTCACACAGGAAAAGAAGGTGGAGAGAAAGATTGCTGAGATGATTGCCGCATTGAAAATGGAACTTACATACACAAAGCAGGAAATATTTGAGTTATATGCCAATACGGCCTATTTTGGCAGCGGACATTACGGGATTTACCAAGCGTCTATGGGGTATTTCGGAAAGAAACCCTCGGAACTGACAGATTATGAGGCGGCCATGCTGGCAGGTGTCGTTAACGCCCCCTCCGCCTATTCCCCGGACAGTCACAAAGACTTGGCGCAGCAGCGGGCACAGCAGGTGCTGAATAAGATGGTAAAATACAAGATTATCACCCGGGAGCAGGCGGAGGCAATCAAAGCGGCCAAGTAAGCAGGTGACAAGAGGGGGCCGGGCTGATTGGGGGTTGTTAATCCTGTTGAAGCTATGATACAATAAAACCATTCAGTATTTCAGGAGGAACAATTGCATGAAATCGAGTCATATGTATAATCAGGCAATAGCCGAAGCCGCCAATATCGCTGTAGAGGATGTGAATATTATATTGTCGGCGACATATACAGTATGGGGGTATTGAGATGATTGACTTACAACAGGGTACAGTGGTGATAGCGGACCAGGATGAGGAATGGGGCCATATGGCGGCGGCTGCCGTTGCGGAGCTGAGCCATATCACGGATATTGATCCTATTGACAAAGGTTGGTCCAGCGATAAAAAATACAGGATAACCGCTGCCAATGGAACAAAATACCTGCTGCGGGTCACGCCGGAGGATAAGCCTAAGTCCGGCAGTGGCCCTTCCTTTGGCGGACAGGAAATGCAAAACGCGAAGCAGGTGAATCTGTTCCATATCCAGCAGAAAGTGACCGCCCTGGGTGTACCCATGAGCAGACCGATAGCCTGCGGCCGGTGCAAGGATGGTTTTTACAGCATACAGACTTGGATTGAGGGCAGTGACGCGGAGGAGACCATCCCCGGCCTGACGGACGCGGAGCAGTACGCATACGGTCTGGAGGCGGGGCGGATCCTGAAAACCATCCACTCCATTCCCGCGCCGGATACCCAGCCGCAGTGGGAGACGCGCTTTAACGCCAAGATGGACCGCAAGATTAAGATGTACCGCGAGTGCCCGGTGAAGTTTGACGGGGCGGAGGATATTATCGCTTATATCGAGGCCAACCGCCATCTGCTGAAGGGCAGACCCCAGAGCTTCCAGCATGGGGACTACCATGTGGGCAATATGATGATTGAAAAAAAAAGAATCGTCATTATTGATTTTGACCGATATGACTATGGAGATCCCTGGGAAGAATTTAACCGTATTACCTGGTGCGCCCAGTGTTCGCCCCTGTTTGCCTCGGGCATGGTCAACGGATATTTTGACGGGGAAGTGCCTATGGAATTTTGGAGACTGCTGGCTCTGTATATCAGCAGCAACATGCTTTCCTCCATCCCCTGGGCGATATCCTTTGGGGAACAGGAGATTCAGACCATGCTAAAGCAGGCCGGGGATGTGCTGGAATGGTATGATCATATGCGCAATCCTGTGCCCACATGGTATTTCAAGGGGTACTATCTTCAGTATATAGATGGCCTGCCCTACAAGATGAAAGCACCCTTTGATTTTGAGTTTATCCATAAATACGGGAAAGTGTTCAAGGTGTTTGACGATCAGGACTCCGGGAATATCTGTTTTGGCGTGTGCGATACCGACGGTTCTCGTTATTTTGTCAAGTTTGCGGGCGCTCCCACAGAAAGTTATGACGGTTTGCCGGAGGATGCTGTGGAGCGGCTGAAGGCTACTCTGCCGATTTATATGGATTTAAAGCATCCCGGCCTTATCCAGCTGCTGGACGCCCAGGACGTTGCAGGCGGATTTGCCATGGTTTTCCGATGGGCGGAGGGGGACTGCATGGGAAGAATGTACCCGGCCCAGCATCACAGGTTTATGAATCTTCCTGTGGAGGCTCGGCTGCAGGTTTTCCGGGATGTGCTGGCATTCCTGGAATATGTGCATGACCGGGGGTACGTGGCTATTGATTTTTATGACGGAAGCGTTATGTACGATGCCTGTGATCGGGAGGGAGCCACCGTGACTTTTGAAAGGAATGAGATTACGTGTTCCTGCTATGGGCAAGGTAAAACCAGCATATGTGATATAGACTTCTTCGGCCAAAAGCCCTATTATAACCATATGGGGCGTATGTGGGGCAGTTCCTCGTTTATGTCTCCCGAGGAATTTGCGCTGGGAGCGGAGCTTGACGAGGTTACAAATGTCTACACGGCAGGGGCTTTTGCGTTCGCTCTGTTTGGCGGCTATTGCCGCGATTTTGACAACTGGACGCTGGCAGAAGCCTGCTATGAGGTGGCAAAGAAAGCGGTGTCCGATGACAGGGGCAGCAGGCAGCAGAGCCTTCGGCAGCTGATCCGGGAGTGGGAGGATGCCCTGCAATATGCGAAGGATCAGGAAACATGATTGTAGGCGTTTCATGAAAAACCGTATCCGCAGCTGTCGATTCTTGTAAAAGGCCAATATGCCGGTGTCCACTATTTTGAAAAGATGAAGGCCATGCATGGCAGTCTAGCGGGGATTTTGACGAGGAAGTGACATTCCTAGCCGGCGGCATGGAGTGGACGGCTCCGGAGTATGTTATCATACCCCTTGAAAAAGCCATCCGCTCTATGGAGGAGTTTTGGGATACATTGGACCGCCCAAAGGGTATTGAGTGGGAGGCATTGTGGGAGGAAGGCTGATGGGAAAGGAACAGCATATGACGCAGTATAGAATCTTACAAGAAGAGGAAATAGACAGGGATTTGTTCCGGGAGTTCATCCGGCGCCAGAACGTCACAAAGTGCTGGCGGAAAGAGGAAGGGGCATGGGTGATAAAGGATGCGCCTTTTGTGGATGACTGGACGGAGGAGGACTATCCGATATTGGTTTCCTGTTTGAAAAATACCGCCGCCACAGGCGGCTTTGTGTATGGGGCGTTCTGCGGCGGCGTACTGAAGGGCTTTGTCTCTGTGGAGCCGGGGCTGCTTGGCAGAGAACAGGAATACATGGATTTATCCAGCATTCATATCTCTGAGGATGTGCGTGGACAGGGCATCGGTAAGCGGCTTTTCCTGGCGGCCAAAGACTGGGCCAGGGAAAAAGGTGCGGGAAAGTTATACATATCCGCCCACTCCGCAGTGGAGAGTCAGGCTTTTTACAGGGCCATGGGCTGTGTGGAGGCTTTGGAGTACCAGCAGGCGCATGTGGAGAAGGAACCCTTTGACTGCCAGCTGGAGTGCAGGCTGTAGAGGAGAGGATGAGATATATGGCATCGGTTTTGGATGAGGAGTTAATCTATGAGATACTTTCCGTGGTGGAGGAGATACCGCCGGGAAAGGTGGCGTCCTACGGCCAGATTGCCAGGCTGATCGGCCGGGACAACAATGCCCGGCTGGTGGGAAAAGCGCTGAGCCAGGCGGACAGCTATGGTGATTATCCCTGCCACCGGGTGGTAAACCACGCTGGCAGACTGGCCCCCCATTTTTGGGAGCAGCGCAGTCTGCTGCTGGCGGAAGAAGTCAAATTCAGGGATGATACCCATGTGGATATGAAATCATGCCAGTGGGAATGTTAGAAAAAAGGGCAGGTATGCTTATATATCTAATTCCGGCGCGGCGTCTATTTCATCAGAGACATATTTCCCATTTTTTTTGCGCTGTTTGACACATTCCGTCAGAAGATATTCAATCTGCCCGTTTACGGAGCGGAAATCGTCTTCCGCCCAGGCGGCGATGGCATTGTATAGTTTTGGAGAAAGTCGCAGAGGGACTTGTTTTTTGCTGTCTGCCATATCAATACAGGCTTCCCGAGTTTACAATGGGCTGCGCGTCCCGGTTGCCGCACAGAACCACCAGAAGATTGGAGACCATCGCCGCCTTGCGCAGCCTGTCCGGTTTGCAGGATGCCCTGCCGGAGGAGGACAAACAGGAGATCTATTACCGGCTGGGGCAGTATACCAGGCAGCTGAACCATATCCGGGGGGAGCGGTTTGGCTATTACGGCCAGCCGGACAGACAGGGCGAAAACTGGTATGAGGTATTTCGGGATATGGTTCGGGATACCTATGCCGATGCCGGACGCAAGGATATCCCCATGCCTGTTAAGGAGGAGGAAACCCTGGCGCTGCTGGAGCGGGACAGATCCATATTCGAGGCGGTAAAGACGCCACGGTTTGTCCACTGGGACATCTGGGCGGGAAATGTATTTGTAGCGGATAACAGAATAGAGGGAATCATTGACTTTGAGAGATGCCTCTGGGCGGATGCGCTGATGGAGGTGGGTTTCCGCAATTATGAATACAACCAAGCATTTTACCAAGGATACGGGATCGAAGAGTTGACCGGGGAGGAGAAACGGCGCGCCAGATGGTACGATGTCTATGTGGCCCTGCTCTGGTGTCTGGAGACGGATTACAGAGGGTATGACAACCGGGACTTTTACCACATGGGCTGCCGGGCGGCGCGAAGCGGCATAGAAGATTTGAGGAACGGCACGTATATGCGAAAGGATTACTACATTACAGAAATCAAAGAGCAAGGGAAGAAATCCCCCTACGCAAGGGAGGTTTTAGAGAGTCTGCCGGAGTGGTTCGGCAACAAGGCGTCCCTGGAGGAATATGTGGAAAAGGTGCAGGAACTTCCTTTCTGGGCCGCCCTGAACGAGGAAGGCAAATGTCTGGGATTTTTCTCCGTCAGGATGCACTACGGGCATACCGGGGATATCTATGTCTGCGGTGTGCGTCCGGAGTGCCACCGCATGGGTATTGGGAAAGCCCTGTATGAACAGGCGGAGCGCTTCTTTTTGGAAAAAGGCTGCAAGTATGCCATGGTGGAGACGCTGAGCGAGACGGTGGACTATACTCCCTATGAGAAGACCAGACATTTTTATGAAAGCATAGGTTTTGAACCCTTGATCACATTGACCGAGATGTGGGACGAGGATAATCCCTGCCTGATTATGATAAAGCCTCTGGCAATGGCATCTTTGGCAGCAGATATGAACCACTGATTTTTGAAGAGCCATATTCAGTGAAGAAATCTAAAATAAATAGTAAAATTTTTATAAAATGAGTTGTAAACAAAAATAAATAGTGTATACTAGATATAGTAGGTGATGCACAGCCTTATAAATGAGCGAGTTATAAGCGGGTGATGCACAGCCCGTAATAAGTGAGCAACTTAACAGATGGCAGGGACTATCAGAGTCTCTGCCATTTCTGTCAGATAATATAATGACTAAACGTATTGGGGTGCGCAAAGTCAGTATCAGGAGCATCTATTTCTGCATGAAGGTATTTCATCGGGGCGGAAATATATTGGAGTTGTTTTTGAGATTAATAAACTGTCTTATTTTGCACCATTATCTTCTTTTAAGCCAAAGCATAAGAAAATGAAAGAGAGTGTGGACTTTGTAAAAATTAAAGATTATGCGGTTATAAATATCAACAATATGATTCCTGTGCCGAATCGGCAATTGATTGAACTGAATATTAATGATGAAAAAGATCCGCACTATAAATTTCTGTTGCAGGCTGAAAGCCGGGAAATTAACAGGCAGAAAAATCGGATAAGAAAAAATGCGGAGATAGTTTATAATCATAAAAAACGGAATGGAATTTTAACACCACTGGCAAAAAGAACAAACAATTTTGAAATGTTGGAGAAACTTAGCAGAGACTTCTTATAATAAATTTTTAGCCGCTCCTATCCGATACAGGTCTGTATCGGGTAGGAACGGCAAAACTGTCTTATAGAGCATATAAGAAACATCTCTCTTAGAGCGCCGAAATTACCATTCCACAGAAACCACTTCCCCCACAGTGATTCCATTCTTATTAAAAGCGTCTACCCGGACATAATAGTGTTCCACATCCGCCATCAGAGCGCGGATCTCCAACTCCGTACTGGCGAACACCCGGTAACTGTGATAGAGCTTATCCGGCCTGTGTCCCCACAGTACTTCGTAGCCCACAGCGTCCCCCTGCCAACTCACCTGCATGGTCATGCCGTCCGTGCGCAGGGCCTTGACATTTACAGCCCGGCCGGGGGCGCTGCCCTGGCCCCGGCCAAATACCCGCAGGCCGCTGACGCAGGCGGGAGCGCCATAGGGGGTGTCCGTGACGGTGAGACGGATATATCTGGCGCTGACGCCCTCCGGCTTTACCACCAGATCGTGGGGGAGGTCAGTTCCCGCATTTCTCTTATCTTCCAGTACAAACCAGCTTATGCCGTCGGCGCTGGCCTCCAGCAGCCATCCGGTGCAAAAGGAGCGCTCCTCGATATAGCGGCCCCTTCCCGCCTCCCCCACCAGTCGAGCACCCTGGGGAAGCTGGGGTGCCAGTCCCATATCATCGGCAAAATTAATCTGCACGGCATGGACGCTGCAGCTATCTCCCAGATCCACCTGCAGCCAGGGGGTTTTGTCCCCGGCGGCAGCCTTCCACCAGGTCCGGATATTCTCGTCCACAGCGTTTTGGGCGGGCTGATCCTGGCTGCTGGCCGCAGTCTTTTTGCCATAACTCAAAAGCATCCATTCCGGGGCGGCCCAGGGGTCCTGCCTGTCTCCCGTGACGCTTTGGGGCCAGTCCCCGTACCGCTGGTTGCAGAACAGTTCCCCGTCCGCGTCAAATCCCGCGGGCCAGATCCCCACACGGCGCTCAAACTCATGATTCACGGAGATCCGCATGGTGCTGGTATGCCACCAGTTGCCCGCCAGATCCTCCATAGTGGAGCCGTGCCCCGCGCCGGGGCAGAAGCCGCCGGGAGAGTAGGAGTAGGGATTATTTTGGCAGACGGTGAAAGGCCCCAAGGGGCTGCCGGACACATACACGCCGTCGTTATATACATTGAACTGGGCGCCTGGACAGGCGTATTGCAGATAATACTGCCCTTCATGCTTGGTCATCCATGCCCCTTCTATGTAGGGATTGTCGGAGAGGGCCGCTTTAAGCAGAGGGCGGTACTGCTGTGGGGTGGCCTCGATAGCCGGGGTTACATCCGTGATATCCGCCGGGTCGCAGCCCATGGTCTTTGCCATCTGCTCCTTTAAAATCTGTATGATATGACTCCCGCTGGGGTCGTAATGATGGTTCTCCCCGGTGCGCTCATAGCCGTATTCGGTCTTATGATTCTCGATCAGCGCCACAGGCTCTCCCAGCCTATGCATGGTGGCAGGATCCAGTTCTACGCCCCAGATTGGCGTCATATTGCTGCAGCCCCAGTAGAAATACATCCTGCCATCGTCATCCAGGAACAAATTGGGGTCCCAGAAGTCGAAGGTGCCGGGAATGCGTTCAAACACACCGCTCTCCGGGTCCCTGGTGCGGTAGAAATCACAGACCTCTCCCCTGCGGCTGGCGCAGAAATACATCCAGTCCCCCACGGCCCGCACATCCGGGGCATAGTCGTACACCGGAAGCCCTTCCAGAGGGCATTGTTTCCAGTTCACCATGTTTTGACTTACCAGAAAGCCCCGGGTCATGCTGGGGAAGAGATAATATTTTCCCTTGAACAGAATCATGGAGGGATCCGCCGCCTCCCGGTTCAGGGAAAATCCCTCTCCCTTTTGATTGAACTGGTATTGGTAGGTAAAATTAATGGGATTGCAAAAATATTGTTTCATGGCATTCTCCTTTGGGATTCCTGGGTCAAATGTACTGCCCCAGCAAGGTCAGACTGGGTTTGGGGCTGCGCTGCTGGGTACCGCGGTCCACGGCGATCAGGCCGAAAGTCATGGAGTAGCCCTTCTGCCATTCAAAATTGTCAAGCAGACTCCAATACATATATCCTTTTACGGGAATGCCGTCATCAATACAGGCTTTCACGCCGGAAAGAGCCGCCTTTATAAAGGCCGCCCGGCGGCTGTCGTCGTCGGTGGCAATGCCGTTTTCCGTCACCAGCAGATCGCCTTTGAAATCCCTGGCCACTCTGCGGATTACATTTTCCAAAGCCTGGGGATAAAATTCATAATCCATCTGAGTCAGTTCCGCGCCCTCCGGGGTGGGCAGGGAGCCCTCGGCGCCTATCCGTGTGCGGGTATAGTTCTGTACGCCCAGGAAGTCGTCCCCCTCTATGGCGGGCAGATAATGGGTAAATTCCTCCGCCCATTCCTTTTCCGCATTCTCTTCTCCGCCGGGCTGGGCCTGGATATCGTGCAGACTCAAAGTCAGCCCCAGACGCACATGGGGAGCAACCTCCCGGATCACGGCCCTGGCCGCCTTGTGGGCCTCCAACACAATCTCGTCCCCGTGGGCTGTCCGGGGACTGGTGAAGCACTCGGTCTTGGCGACGCCGAAGACCTCCATGCGCTCCTTTTCCGCGGCCTGCTGATTGGCCATCATTTTTTCCAGATTCAATCCCATCTGCACGGTGCCGTCTGTCTTGTCGTCCCCTGTCTTGCCGGCCTGCATTTTGGCCATCATCTGCTGCATGTACCGCTTGGCGATGGCGGCGACCTGAATGCCCATATTGGCCTCGTTGATGGTGCAGACATACCGAAGTTCGCCGCCCAGCTGCTCCATCACATAGCGGGTGTAGCGGGCGAAGTATCCGGGAGTCTCGTCGGATTCCCAGCCGCCCTTGGAGATAAGCCATTTGGGGCTGGTAAAGTGGAGCAGAGTGACGATGGGCTCGATACCTTTTGACTTGCAGGCATGTATCACATCCCGGTAGTGGGCGATCTGGGCCTCGTCAAAACATCCCTCCTGGGGTTCGATCCGCGCCCACTCGATAGAGAAGCGGTAGGCATTCAGCCCCGCGTCGGCCATCAGCCGGATATCTTCGTCGTAGCGGTGGTAATGGTCCACCGCCTCGCCGCTGGGCTCCAGAAAATCCGTATGTACCATGTGTTCCTGCGCCCAGTAATCGCTGTGGATGTTGTTTCCTTCCACCTGGTGGGCGGCGGTGGCCGCGCCCATCAGAAAATCTTTTTCAAATGTCATGGGAAATGCCTCCTTTTTGTGGTGTTTTTAATGCTTAAGATATTCTGATTGTAAGATATCGGCACACACATCGGAAAATAAAAAATAGTGATTCCGTGCAAAAATTCGTGTACTAATAAAAATACAACCATTTTTTATACACTAACATAAATTTTTGTCCATTGCCGAAGAGCGGCACAAGATATAATCAGGCTATAGATAATCCCTTATTACATAATCTAAAAACAATCTAAAATCAAAAAGGAGGCCACATTATGTCCAAGAAACCCACAGCCAGCGAGATGGACGGCGTTCAGTACCGCCGCGCGAAACTTTGGCAAATCATCCTGTATGCCTGCAACGGATTGGTAGGCATGAGCGTCTATTCCCTTATCAACCTGGCCAGCTACAGCGCCAGCATCGGCTACGGAGTCACCACCATTGTGATCGGCTATATTTTGACCTGCACCCGCATTCTGGACGGGGTCACGGATCCCCTGCTGGCCTTTATCTATGACAAGGTTAATACCCGCTTCGGCAAGCTGCGGGTGCTGTTGATAGCCGGTTTTCTGATCGAGGGGGCAGCCCTGCTGGGCATGTTCAGCCTGTTCTCCAGCAAGGGCTTCGGCTGGATTACCTTCACCCTGTTGTACATTGTATATGTAATCGGCTACACCATCACCAATATGACGGCCCAGACCATCCCCGCCATCATGAGCAATGATCCCAAGCAGCGTCCCACCATCGGCGTATGGACCACGGCTTTCAACTATCTTGTGCCCATGATCATGATGATGGTTCTGAACATGGTGCTGCTGCCCATGTTCGGCGGCGAGTACAACCAGGCTTTCCTGTCCGCCGCCTGCTATGTGTGCCTGGCCATGGGAGCGGTGGGCACCGTGCTGGTCTGCGTGGGTGTGTCCGCATTTGACAAGCCGGAGTATTTTTCGGGTCTGAAAAAGAAGAAGGAGCCGCTGAAATTGAAAGATATGGCGGATATTCTGGCCCACAACCGTCCCCTGCAATGCTACATAGCCTCCAACGCCTCCGACAAGATCGCCCAGCAGACCGCCAGTCAATCCGTGATCACCACGCTTTTGTTCGGCATTGTCATAGGCAATATGGGAATCTCCACCATGCTGACGGTAGTGAGCATGATTCCCTCCATACTTTTTGCGGTGGTAGGGGCCAAATATGCCGGAAAACATGGCAGCCGCAAAGCCATTGTCACATGGACCTGGGTAAGTATGGCTATCTCCATAGTCACTCTGCTGTTCTTTGTGGTCATTGATACCAGTCAGATCGCCGTGATGATGAGTCCGGCTATGATCCTGTATGTGCTGCTGACTCTGGCGCAGAACGGATCCAATATGTGCATCACCACAGCCAACACCTCTTTTATGGCGGACACCATCGACTATGAGTTGGACCGCAGCGGAAAATATGTGCCCGCCGTGGTGACAGGCACCTACAGCCTGGTTGACAAACTCATCACTGCCTTCAGCGCCACCATAGCGGCGGGCGCGGTGGCCCTGGTGGGCTACACCCACACCATGCCCCAGCCCGGGGATGCCTGTACCACCGCGTTATTCTGGGTGACCATGGCCGTCAAGTTCGGTCTGCCCATCCTGGGCTGGCTCTGTACGCTTCTGGCCATGCGGTTCTGTAAACTGGACAAGGAAGAGATGGTAAATGTGCAGAAGCGGATTGCGGAGAAAAAAGCGGAACTTCGCCATAAAGTGATTGAGGAAAACCTACAGTAAGCCGATCTGCATTGTCCTCCCTTCGCCAAGGCGGCAATGCAGAAAGTCATTGCAGGCAGGGCCTGCATCAGCCGCCATGTTCCCGATACTCCATGGGCGTACATCCCACCGTTTCCGAGAACACTCTGCTGAAATAGTTCCGGCTGCTGAAGCAGAAGCGGTCGGAGAGTTCCTGGATAGAAAGGTCAGTGCTGCGCAAAAGAATTTTAGCCCGGTCTATCTTGGCTTTTTTCACATAATCGCTGACGCTGATCCCGGTTTCCTCCTTGAATTTGTGGGTCAGATAATATTCCGTATAGCCCACCAGGCCGGCTAAGTCTTTGGCCCGGATTTTCTCTTCCGGATGCATCTCTATATAGTCCCGGCACTGGGCAATGGGAGCGGACAGCCCGGGAACCTGCCGGATCTTATGCACCCGGTGGATGAAGTCGTCATACATAAGCAGGGGAATACCGTTGATCTCATCATAGGTGCGGGCGTTTTCCGCCGCTTGGATATAGGAATCCCCCAGGGAATAAGCATTCTCCGGGGATAGCCCCCCCTCGATGGCGGCCCTGCAGACGAGAGAGGTAAAGACGATTACCGAAGTCTTGGCCTGCCGCAGGGGATCGCGGCCCATCACAGGAACCCCCGCGCTGATCAGCAGGGAGGTATTCAGGGCCTCCTTGTAGTTCAGGTCACCTCTGCGCACCATATCCAACAGAGCGCGCTCTGCCAGCCATACATGGCGGCGGTCCCGTCTTTCAACCGGGGGCGCCACGTCGGAAAAGGATTGCTGAACGGAAGTGTCGCTGGCATTCAGCTTTTCTCCGGTGAGACAGTAATGCAGCATCAGCAGATACCGGATAAAGAGGGTGTTCTGGGCTATGGGAATCCGACAACAGGCGCCAATCAGTCGATGCTTCCAGGCCAGGCTGATATCCTGCCCGGCGTAATGCTGGAAGCCGTTTTCCATATCCTGCATGGAGATATTGTAGGAGAAAGCGGGGCCTATGACATACATCCTGTGAAAAGTATTCTCCCGGTACACATAATCCACGCCCCATATGAGTCCAAAGGAGGTTCCCACCACCTGGGGCTGACCGGGGTTTTGGCTCAGGTGCAATGCCCGATCCAGACAGCCCAGCAGGGAAAAGGCTTTGGCGAAGAGTGATTCATCGGGACAGTTGGAGGAAAGCAAATTCCCGTCTGAATCATAACGCCAGGTATAAATGTTGCTGCCGCAGCAGAGCAGTTCTTGAAAGAGCGCCAGGTTCTGTTCAATATCCATATAAAGATGCCTCCGTTCCAGGGGTGGGTATTTAGGTCATTATAGCATATATACAAAATAGATATAAGTAAGTTTGGAAGGAAAACTTCCAAATACGCATTAACGCAGTATCGCAGGCCAGCCTGCGATATGCAGGAAAGAGGAAAGTTTGGAAGGAAAACTTCCAAATACGCATTAACGCAGTATCGCAGGCCAGCCTGCGATATGCAGGAAAGAGGAAAGTTTGGAAGGAAAACTTCCAAATACGCATTAACGCAGTATCGCAGGCTCAGCCTGCGATATGCAGGAAAGAGGAAAGTTTGGAAGGAAAATCTAACCGTTTGTGAATATAACAAAAAATAACAGGAGGGTTTGCATGAGAAAGATAATATCTTTGAATGAAAATTGGGTTTTTACCCAGAGTGGTCAGAGCACAGAGGTGAATCTGCCCCACACCTGGAATGCCGTGGACGGACAGGACGGGGGAAATGATTATTTCCGGGGTGTCTGCCTGTATACCCGCACTTTGGATAAACCTGTCATGGAGGAGGGAACCAGGGTATATCTCGAAGTATGCGGCGCCGCTATGTCTGCGCAGGTAAGCTTAAACGGAAAGCTTCTGGCATCCCATCAGGGAGGCTATTCCGCATTTCGCGTGGAACTGACGGAATATCTACAGGAGCGCAATGAACTGGCCATTTCCGTGGACAACGGCGATAATGACATCGTCTATCCCCAGAAGGCGGATTTCACTTTTTACGGGGGATTGTACCGGGATGTGAACCTGATCCTGGTGCCGGAGACACATTTTGATCTTTCCTACTGCGGCGCGCCGGGCATCAAGGTGACGCCCGAGGTGGATTTGCGCACCGGTACGGCCCGGGTGACGGTGGAGACCTGGCAGGTGGGCCAGGGGGATGTGACCATCACCATTGATGGCGCAAACGGCCAGAGCCAGCGGGTAAGCCCGGACGGGAATCACGCCACGGCGGTGTTTACAATTGAGAATGTCCACTTATGGGATGGGGTGGAAGATCCATATTTATATACAGCTGCGGCCGCTCTGGACAGCGGGGATCAGATATCTGCCCGCTTTGGCTGCCGCCATTATGAAATAAATGCCGAGAAAGGATTTCTGCTCAACGGGCGCAGTTATCCTCTGCGGGGTGTGAGCCGCCACCAGGATCATAAGGGCGTGGGCAATGCGCTGACCATGGAGCATCACAGGCAGGACATGGCCATTGTACGGGAACTGGGCGCCAACACCCTGCGTCTGGCCCATTACCAGCACGCCCAGGAATTTTATGATCTGTGCGACGAGAACGGCATTATCGTATGGGCGGAGATTCCTTATATCACCATGCATATGAAAAACGGACGGGAGAACACCCTGCGCCAGATGGAAGAGCTTGTGGCCCAGTGCTACAACCATCCCTCTATCGTGGTTTGGGGCCTGAGCAATGAGATCACTGCCGCCAGCGCCGTAAATGAGGATTTGATGGAAAACCACAGACTGCTGAACGATCTGTGCCACCGGCTGGATACCACCCGCCTCACCACCATGGCCAATGTGTTTATGCTGGAGACGGACAGCCCCATATTGGATATCCCCGATGTGAACAGCTATAATCTGTATTTTGGCTGGTATCTGGGAGAGTTGGAACAGAACGAGGAGTTTTTTGACGAGTATCACAGCAAATATCCTGACAGGCCCATCGGCTTCAGCGAGTACGGGGCGGACGCTAATCCCGGGTTTCAGAACAGCAGGCCCGAAAAGGGGGACTACAGTGAATCCTATCAGGCAGTGTACCATGAGCACATGCTGGAGATGATCGAAAAGCGGCCCTGGCTCTGGGCTACCCATGTGTGGAACCTGTTTGATTTTGCGGCTGACGGCAGGGACGAGGGCGGCAAACACGGGGAAAATCAAAAGGGACTGGTGACTTTTGACCGCCAGACGAGGAAAGACGCGTTCTATCTTTACAAGGCGGCATGGAATAAGGAACCCATGGTGCATATCTGCGGCAGCAGGTATGTGGACCGGGCGGAGGACGTGACGGAGGTCAAGGTGTACTCCAACGCGGATGAGGTGTCCCTGTATGTGGACGGTAAGCATTTTGCCACCCAGGAAGGGCATCGGGTATTCCGCTTCCAGGTTCCCATCTCCGAGGGGCATACGGCCGGGGCCCAGGGAGAATCCATGGAAAAGCATGTGACAGAGCATGTAATAGAAGCCAGGGCGGCAGGACAGAGCGAAAGTATTCTGATCCGCAGGGTGGAAAAGGAAAACCCGGATTATATTTTTGTGAAAAAACAGGATGTGGTCAACTGGTTTGATCAGGAGGCCCTTGACCCGGACTGCTTCTCCGTGTCCGACACGCTGGCGGATCTGCGGGCCAACCCCGAGGCCGGGGCCATTGTGGAGCAGATGATGGCAAAAGGCGCGGCTTCCAGAGGGGACGTGGCGGAGTCCGTGAAGGACAATCCCGCTTTGCAGCGGATGATGGGCCGCATGACGCTGATCAGCCTGCTCAAACAGGCCGGCAATATTGAGGAGGAGAGCATCCGGCAGCTGAACCGGGTTTTGCAGGGGATTAGGAAAACCGTATGAGCAGACCGCCAAGAGAGGTGATTGGCGGGGGCGGAATTGGAGCGTCAAATAGTGGATTTTCTGAAATATGAGGAGTAAAGAATATGCCGATAAAAGCAGTACAACAATTTATGTTGGGCACGGTGATGAACAAAGAGGCCCAGGCAGCGGACACTATGAGAAAAATGAAGGAAGCCGGTTATAATGGGATTGAGCTATGCGGATTCATGATTCATCCCAGCGGGATGATGGTCAGGCTGATGACCAGGGCTGCAGGGATGCCGGTGGGAAATGGCGGTAAGCTGGATTGGCTGCGGCTGGTAAAGGACAGTGGACTCAAGGTGGTTTCCATTCACCAGGATCTGGGCAGCGTGGAGCGGGACCCGGGGGCTGTGGCCCAGGAGGCCGGAAGATTTGGCACGGACAAAATTGTGATCACAGGAATGTACCGTTTTGCTTACAATGACAAGGACGCGGTCAGGGAACTTGCCCAGAGGCTGAACAAGGCCGGGGACGCCCTGCGGAAAGAGGGGGTGGAACTGCTTTACCACAACCACAACTGTGAATTTTTACAGGTGGCTCCGAACCAGAACGCTTATCAGCTGCTGCTGGCGGAGACAGACCCGGATGCGGTAAATTTTGAGTTTGACAGCTACTGGTGCGCCGAGTGCGGCGCCAATCCCCTGGCAGTGATGAATGCTCTGGGAAACCGGATGAAGCTGTGGCATATCAACGACCGGGGAACCCGACAGGAGGGACCCTGTATGACACCCATCCTGAAAAGTGACAGTATGGAACTGGGCTACGGTGCCATGCCCCTGGCGGCTCTGGCGGAGAAAGCCAAAGCGGCGGGCGTGGAGGCGGTGATTCTGGAAAGCCACCGCAACTGGATCGACAAGAGCCCGGTGAAGAGCTTCGAGCGCAGCGCGGAATTTCTGAACGCACATTTTTAGGTATGTGTGCCGATAGGGAATATGCGGAACTTCTAACAGCATATGCCCGAAACTTACCTCTTTCCTGCATATCGCAGGCTGGCCTGCGATACTGCACCAATCAGTATTTGAATGTGAAACATTCAAACATATACTCACGGGCGATGATATTTGCCGCAGTGTCCCTGGTGTCTTTCGCTGGTGAGTCGGGTTAATTGGCAAGTTTTAGTGATCATCATAATAATATAGGAGAAATTGCCATGTATGAACAACTGAGATCTCAATTTATCCAGGCCGATCGCCCCTATGTGGAAGGCGCGGTGGATGTATTTTCACAGACCATCCCCGTGGGTGTACCGACCAAAGAAGTCAAAAAAGCCAGCTTATGCATCACCGCTCTGGGGATTTATGAGGCGGAACTGAATGGGGAAAAGGTGGGGGATATTCTGTTTGCCCCGGGCTATACCTACTATCATCATATGCTCCAGGTGCAGACCTATGATGTGACACAGATGCTGGCGGCAGGGGAGAACACACTCCGGGTTTATCTGGGCCAGGGCTGGTACTGCGGCCGTTACACTTTTGACAACAAATGCCGGATTTACGGGGAACATTCCGCCGTGGCATGGATATTGACGGTGGAGACGGCGGAGGGCCCTGTGACTTTCTCCAGCAACGACGGCACGGTGACTGTGTTGGAAAGTCCTTATGACTACGCGGGCCTCTATGACGGCGAGATTTACCATGCAAAGTCTGCGGAGATGGAACCCATCGCTCATAATTCCAATGCGCCGTCTTCAAATTCGGATCAATTCAATACAGTAATTGCGTCTGGCGATGTACCGGAAAAGGCATGCCCCACAGTCTATACGGGCAAGCTTCCGGAAGTGCTGGAGGACGGAATTTTGTACACGAAAGTGCAGGAGGAGATCCCGGTAAAATCCGTCACCCGCCGGGGGGACGTGACCATACTGGATTTCGGGCAGAACTTCGCGGGTTTTGTGGAGATTGATCCGGCCCATATGCAGGGGGAAGTGCTCAAACTGCGCCATGGGGAGATCCTGAACAAGGACGGCAGTCTCTATACCGCCAATCTGCGCAAAGCCAAGGCGGAAACCGTGTATTACAAGGGAACAGAGACAAAGAAATACCGTCCCCGGTTCAGTTTTATGGGTTTCCGCTATGTGGAACTGTCCGGCGCGGCGTACCAGGAGGGCCTGCTGACCGCCTACGCTGTTCACAGCCAGATGGAGCGCACGGGATATTTTACCTGCGGCAACCCCAAGGTGGAGCAGCTGTACCGCAACCAGGTGTGGGGACAGCGCAGCAATTATCTGGAAGTGCCCACGGACTGCCCCCAGCGGGACGAGCGCATGGGCTACACCGGAGACGGGCATGTGTTTGCCCTGACGGGAGCGTACAATTATGACACGGAGGACTTCCTGGCCAAATTCCTGCGGGATATCCGCTATACCCAGATGGACAATTCCGAGGGTTACGTGGCTCCGGTGGTGCCTGCCCGGGGGCCGGAGGGCGTAGGCTTTATGAGCATGTTGGGCTGGGGCAACGCCGTGACCATACTGCCCTGGATGATGTGGCAGCAGTTCGGCACCCTCCGGCATCTGCAGGAACAGTATGATAGCATGAAAACCCATGTAGAGTGTGAGATCCGACATATGGGAAAGGGACTGATGGGCAAAAAAGATCTGTGGATAGGTCCCAGTCTGGGGGACTGGCTGGCCCCGGGCAAGGACGTAAAATATATGGCCATGCACAACGGTCCGGTGTCCAACGCCTTTATTGTAAATGATCTGCGTATTCTCTCGGAGACGGCAAAGCTGCTGGGGAAAAGCGAAGATGAGGAGCGTTTCCGTGCCCAGCGGGAGAAGACCAGGCAGGCTTATATGAAAGCCTTTGTGAAAAAGGACGGTTCCATGAAAGACGATTACCAAGGCGCTTATGTCATGGCGCTGCAGATGGTTATACCTCAGGGGGAACTTTGGGACGCCTGCTTTGAGAAATTGGTGGAAAAGCTGCGGACGGAGGGGATGCAGACGGGATTTTTTGCCACAGAGCATCTGCTGCCCATGCTGGCAGACCACGGACAGAGTGGATTGGCCTTTGATCTGCTGTTGAATGAAAAGTGCCCCGGATGGCTTTACCAGGTGAACTGCGGCGCAACCACCACCTGGGAGCGCTGGGACGCCCTGCGGCCTGATGGCACCGTCAACGAGAGCAAGATGAGCGGTGATAATATGGTATCTTTCAACCATTATTCCTTTGGCAGTGTGGGCGAGTTCTATTATCGCTATATCCTGGGCATCCGGCCCCTGGAGCCGGGCTATGCCAGAATCGCCGTACAGCCCTTTATAGACCGGCGGCTGGGGCATGCCGAGGGCAGCTACCGCAGCCGCAGGGGGGAGATCAAAGTGGCCTGGCAGGCGGAGGGGGACAAAGTTAAGATACAGGTTGCCACTCCCGCCGAGACCCGGCTGACGCTGCCGGACGGCACGGTTCACATGCTGGAGGCCGGCAGTTATGAATACTGCCAGAACTATTTATGAACTTCTTATTTTACACTGCGCACCAGTAAAACTTGCTGCATATCCCGACTGCACACCGCCGGCAAGGTACCTTTGCTCATTTTCGTACTGTAAATTCCGGCGGTCTGCAGTATAACTCATAAAGCAGGGTGCCGGAACCCCTCTTAAATAGACAGGATAAACAATCAAATATGCATTGCAGGCAGCAGGCAAATACTTTATAATCAGGCATATAAATCGTGTTTCGCTGAAGGGATATTCAGATGAAGAGTACTATATTATTTGATAGGGACAGCATTACAGGTATATCCGATACATTGTTGAGGCGCCAAGATAAAGCTGCTGGAGAAAATTATTGCTGGCCAGCGCGCTATTCTAAATTTTATAAGCAGTAAAGAGCAGGACAAACACAAATCGTTTGCCTGCTTTTTTATATTCCCCCTTGACAGCCGCTATGTATTATACTGTGCTTGTTGAAGCAATACAGTTAAAGACAGAAAGGCGGTGAGACTTTGGAAATTGTCGTGAGCAACAAAACAAGTCGCCCTCTGTATGAGCAAATTTCAACACAAATTAAATCGCAGATTATGAATGGCGAACTGAAAGCCGGAAAGCGCTTCCTTCTATCCGTTCTCTTGCAAAATCATTGCAGATTAGTGTTTTGACGGTACAAAGGGCATACGACCTTCTTCAAACAGACGGTTTTATAGAAACGACAGCCGGAAAAGGTTGCTACGTATCAGTGCAAAACCAAGATTTTTATCTTGAAGAACAGCAGAAAAAAATAGAGGAACGATTTAATGAGGCTATTGAGATAGCCCGCACAAGTGGAATATCACTTAATAAATTACTCAATTTGTTGACACTATTGTATGAGGAGGATTGACAATGAACAATGCTTTGATTATTTCAGGTCTTACCAAAGCATATAAAGATTTTGTTTTGGACAATGTTTCCTTTAGCGTTCCAAGCGGCTCTATTGTCGGACTGATTGGAGAAAATGGCGTAAAATGAAGTTGGCTATTTCTGTAGCCCTTTCACACCATTCTAAGCTGCTGATTTTGGACGAAGCAACCAGCGGGCTTGACCCTGTCATCCGGGACGATATTCTGGATATGCTTTTGGACTTTGTGCAGGACGAAGAACACTCCATACTGGTATCTTCCCACATTACCAGCGATTTAGAAAAAATTGCCGATTACATTGTTTTTATCCATGAGGGAAAAGTTGTTTTTTCCAAACCGAAAGATGAACTGCTTGAACAATATGGCGTTATAAAATGCGGAGCGGCACAATTTGACGCGTTGGATAAATCGGATATTATCACATACAGAAAAATGGATTACGAATGGCAGATTTTAGTTTCTGAACGGGATAAAATGCAGAAAAAATATCCGAAAGCGTTGATTGTACCGGAGGCGGCTTCCGCAACGCCCCGTTCTTCGGGTCTGCGTCGGACGGGTACTTATATTTCGGGTGCTTCGTTATGTGGAATTTGTCCGAAAAGTACGGGCGTACCCCGCATAGCTGCAAGATACATTTCCCTCCGTCCATGACCGCAATTTCATCTTCCGTCATAAGCTGTATGCCACATTGTCAAGTGAAGAATTCATTCTTTTAACTTTTTCATATACGGAATGTTGTAGATGTTTGGTAAGTGTGTTAGACTAAATACAACAACAAATCGGATTAAAAAGGAGAGTGCTGAAATGACCTATGCCGAGTATCAGGAGTACATGAGAAATTTTTTTGAACAGTATTATCAGAAGCTTTCACAGGAAGAAATTCGTGTGACACTTCCTCTTGAGGAAGATGAAAAAGAAATGTGGAGTGATGATGTGAACCCTAATGATGAATGGAAGAAATGGAAGTTGGTTCCGGCTATGATTTCGGATGGGGAAATCAAGGTATTGGAAAAAGAAATAGGTGTTGAACTGCCTCTTTCCTTGAAAGCATTTCTGACTGTTACCCATCACTGCTTTGATAACCCCATAGGACGTAATTCTGTAGCTGAACATTTTCAAGGAGTGAGAAACGCATGGAATCCTGTCCTTGTGAGATGTGGTTATTTGCCTTTCACGTGGGATGAAGGCGGAAATCTGATATTAACGCATAACTAAGTTTTTGCCTGCGTCGTTTTTGTTCTCAATCACTTTTGATACCTCATTCTTTCTGCGCTGTTTTCCCTCGGCAACTGTCGGCTGTTTTTTTCGCCTGGGGAATCATGTGATAGAAATATAAGTGTAATTGTGGTATTCTATCCCTAAAGTTGTAAAATATTGACTCAAATCGTTATATTGCTATTTTTTATGG
>CAJUCT010000038.1:19064-32890 GCA_910585015.1 uncultured Acetatifactor sp. | reverse complement strand
TACTATAACTGGTCTATTTGCTGTGTCTTAGTAATGGGGTGTCTGAACTGTTACGCCGTTTATGATCATCCGGTCAAAAAAAGAAAACTGCCCCTTGATTTTACCGGCATATTGGTTTATTATTTTGCACATAGAGTCAAACCTCCTGTTGGGATTAGCCTATGTGCATTGTAGCACACTTAGCAGAGTTTTGGCTCTATTTTATTTTTGGTTGCGGCCGGAGGTCCGCGTTATAAATAAACATATCAAAACAACGGAGAATGTCTTGATGGCAAAAAACATAAATACCCATGCAAAGGCCGCGAGAGGACGCGTTGAAAGAGTGTGGTATCTGAAAAAGCCGCATAACAGATGAAAAGGAAGTGAAGTACGAATGAACACATTGATAAAACTTACCCCCACTTCAGATGCACAATTGGGCATCTATGAGGAGCAGCTGACGTTCGCCTTGTCTGATCCGGACGTGAAGAACATTGCGCTGTCCGGTCCCTACGGAGCCGGTAAAAGCAGTATTCTGGCCACCTATAAAAAGCAGCATCCGGAAAAGAAATTTCTGCATATTTCTTTTGCGCATTTTCAAGACCTTGCCATAAGCGGCAAGCAGCTCCCGGATGAGACACGGCTTGAGGGAAAGGTCATCAATCAGCTGATCCACCAGATGCCGGCGGAAACGATTCCACAACCCATTTCCAACTGCTGAAGGAGGTAGATCGCGACAAGATCAAAAGATATATTTATTGGGGCGTGTTGCTGGCTGCTCTGCTGACATTTATCTGTTTTCATGACACATGGTGCGAACTGGTAAATAAGCTGTCTTTGGAATCCGTGCGGGCCCTGCTCGGAATGACCCAGCGCAAAGAGGCTGTGCTGGTTGCAGCCGTAATCTGTGTGATATTGGCGGTGCGCGCTTTGACAGAATATATTTTTCTCCAGCGCAACCAACGGATTCTTCGCAAGGTCAGTTTCAAGGGCACAAATATGGACATTGAGTTGTTCAATGGGGAAGGGGACTCTTATTTTGATCGATATCTGAATGAGGTGCTGTACCTGTTTGGCCATGTGGACGCTGACGCAGTGGTGTTTGAAGATATTGACCGATATGACAAGAATATGATATTTGAGCGGCTGCGGGAGATTAATACGTTGGCTAACCGCATCAGGGAACAGGGAAAGGAGAAAAAGCCTTTACGCCTTCTGTTTCTGATTCGGGATGATGTCTTTAATTCCAAGGATCGCACTAAGTTCTTTGACATGATTATCCCAGTGGTGCCGGTTATGGACGGAGCTAATTCCTACGCTATGTTGATTCGTCTGTTCAGCCAGCTTGAGGAGGAGGCGCGGCCCAGCGACGATTTCCTGCGGGGAGTCTCCCTGTATATAGACGATATGCGGCTATTGGGCAATATCTATAATGAATATTATGTCTACTACCACACATATCAACAGAACAATGTAATTGAATTGAATATGGACAAGCTTCTGGCTATGGTAGTGTATAAGAACCTTTTCCCGGAAGACCACTCAAAGCTGCAGAGGGGAAAGGGGTATGTCTATACATTGTTCCATAATAAGCCACAGTTTGTCAGTCAAAAAATGACAGCGCTTCAGGAAGAAATAAAATTGCTGGAAATTCAACTGGAGAAGCTACAACAGGAATCTTTTCTGGACATAGATGAGTTGGATGCCGCTTATTATGTGGAGAATCGGAAAACCCGAATCCCCGGGACAGGGAGGGAAGACATTTCTTTTGACAGCCGCCCTAAGTATATTGCGGCCATCAAGGCGAATTCCTATGACATAGAGTATTATTCTGAGAACTACGCCTATTCGGGAAGATGGATTCGTGAGAACGTAAAAGAAAAGTTTGACAAACTCGCAGAAAATCCTGATTATCAAAACCACAGGAAGCTGGTCGAGAAAAAGGCGGATACGGAGGAAATCCGCCAACGGATTTCGGAACTCAAAAACGGCATGGAGCACTTGGAATCCATGTCCCTGCACGACATTATCAACAGCGCGAATGCGAATGAAATCTTTGGAACGGCATATACGAACGCACTGGGGGAGCAGGAGCCCTATAAGGATGTAAAGCGCTCAAGCTATTTCCCCCTGATCCCTTATTTGATCAGGAACGGATATATTGATGAAACTTATCAGGATTATATGTCCTACTATTATGCGGACGGCCTGCGCCGGGAGGACAAGATATTTTTGCGGAGCCTGTTGGAACACAACAATAAGGGTGCGAATTACCATCTGGAGGAGCCCTACAAAGTCATTAACTGGATGCATGGAAGTCAGTTTGAGGCGGCAGAGTGTCTCAACTATCAGCTGCTGGACACGCTGTTGCTGATTGTCTGCCATTCCGGGGAACTGCAGGGGAGCCTGAAGAGGCAGGATGTGGATTATGAGGGCAGACTGCACAGGCTGGTAAGGTATATTTTCAGAAATAAAGCCCGGGAGTTTTTTGAGGGATATTTATGGCATGGAAAATATGCGGTAGATTTTATCGGTCAGTTGAATACGGAATGTGCGAATGCCGCGACTTGGGTATTGGCGGACGCGACGCTCAGCGACCGGACAAAGTGCAAGTATGCAATGCAAACCGTCTTACAGGGGGAAAGCTATTGCTCCAAAGATGCTTCCGATTTGCGGCTACTGGCGGAATATGTAGGCACGCTGTGATGCCTTGGACTACCAGAAGTATTGCGCGTTGGTAAAGTCCTTTCCCTTTGAATGTGACATCTCTGATCTTGGAGATATCAGTGAAGGCAAAATGCGACTATTGATTTCATGGAAAATTGTACGGATGACCTTATCTGCCTTGGAATACGTAAGGACATCCTATCCCGGGCTTGTAAATAGATTTGCCAAAAAGAATATTGCAGAATACATAGCTCTGTTTTGTCCCGAAGGGGAGGGGTATCGGGAGGAGGAGTTCCTTGGGATCATGACTTCAGACAAAGGAATACTCAAAGATTTTCTCGCTGACCCGGAGGAGCCGCTGGAGCGGAAACAGAAAGCGCTGGCAAGGTGTGTTAATTTTCACACGATTCCGGCGATGGTACACTACTTGAAATTTGTAAAACTAAGCGAGTTTGTGGGCCTGCTGGAGGGAAAGAAGCTCTCTCTGGAGCAGACCCCCGGCAATAAAGCTCTTCTGGATGCTTTTCTGTCCAAGAATTGGATTGAGAAATATGATGTGGATCCACAGGACGATTCTCAATACCGGGTGCAGGGTAAAGCTGTATATACTAAAAAAGGTAAAAAGTAACACACCTACATAATTCTGCAGATGTGCCGCAAATCCTCTTTACAAAACCCCAAACCTCATGTATAATGCCATGTATACAGTGAACGAAACGCTTTGACGAAGAGAGTACATGTACCAAAGCTTTCCAGAGAACATCCCCACAGGTGGCTGTGGCTGAGAGGGATGGAGCGGGAGGTATGTGGAAGATGGCTTCTGAGCGGCGCACCGAGCCAGGGGACTTATACTGGCGAACGTTAAGATTTTCCAATTCCTGCCCTTCGTATGTCACGTAATCAGGCAACATGTGACGGGCAGGAAGGAAAAACTAATCGTCCGTGAGTATAAGAGGATTATCACGGCGGCTGTCCATGCAGCGCCTGTGTGTCTCATAACCGGAGAACAGGCCATACACAGGGCCTCCAGGGTTAGGCTGCGACAGGATCCGCCTGTTATAGTGGATAGGGTTTGGCGATTTGGCACATCAGCCGGGATTTCCAGACCTAATGAGGCTCCTTTCGTGAGGAAGGGGCGAAGAGAAGTGGTAACACGGGCTTACGGCTCGTCTTCTCATGCGTTGCATGCGGAGGGCGGGCCTTTTGTTATGCCGCTTACAGACGAAAGGCCCGCATGTAACATTAAGTGGCAGCCCTGAAGCGGCGCCCGGAAAATACTTACCACCCGGTGGACGGATATTTTTTGAGGTGATGCTGTAGAAGGGAACTGCGGAATTTTTATTCAGGAGGAGGCAAGTATATGAGCAAAACACCCTATTACATTACCACTGCCATAGCCTACACATCCGGCAAGCCTCATATCGGCAACAATTACGAGATCGTGATGGCGGACGCCATCGCCCGCTTTAAGAGGAGACAGGGGTACGACGTATTTTTCCAGACGGGCACGGACGAACACGGGCAGAAGATTGAGTTGAAGGCCCAGGAGGCGGGCATAACGCCCCAGGAGTTTGTGGACAATGTGGCGGGCATTATCCGGGGGCTGTGCGACCAGCTGAACGTCAGCTATGACAAGTTCATCCGCACCACGGATAAGCCCCATGAAAAGCAGGTGCAGAAGATTTTCAAGCGCCTGTACGATCAGGGCGATATTTACAAGGGGGCCTATGAGGGGATGTACTGTACCCCCTGTGAGTCCTTCTGGACGGAATCCCAGCTGGTGGACGGCAAATGCCCGGACTGCGGCAGAGAGGTTAAACCCGCCAAAGAGGAGGCGTACTTTTTCCGCATGAGCAAATATGCGGATCGGCTTATCGAGCATATTAACACGCACCCGGAGTTCATTCAGCCTGTGTCCCGCAAAAACGAGATGATGAACAACTTTCTGCTGCCGGGCCTGCAGGATCTGTGTGTGTCCCGCACTTCCTTCAAGTGGGGCATTCCGGTGGATTTTGATGAAAAGCACGTGGTCTATGTGTGGCTGGATGCGCTGTCCAACTACATCACCGGCATCGGCTACGACGCGGACGGAGAAAGCACGGAGCAGTACAAAAAGCTCTGGCCCGCGGATCTTCATCTGATCGGCAAGGACATCATCCGCTTCCACACCATCTACTGGCCCATCTTCCTGATGGCCCTGGGAGAGCCGCTCCCCAAGCAAATTTTCGGCCATCCTTGGCTGATGATGAACGGGGGCAAGATGAGCAAGTCCAAAGGCAATGTGATCTATGTGGACGACTTGATTGACTTTTTTGGCGTGGACGCGGTGCGGTACTACATGATCCATGAGATGCCCTATGACAATGACGGCAACGCCACCTGGGAATTGATCGCCGAGCGCGCCAATTCCGATCTGGCCAACACTCTGGGTAATCTGGTGAACCGCACCATCTCCATGAGCAACAAGTATTTTGGCGGCGTGGTGGAGGACAAGGGTGTACAGCTCACCCCGGAGGACAGTGTCATTGACGAGGATCTGAAAAAGACCGTAACCGGCACTTACGCCAAAGTGGCGGAGAAGATGGAATCCCTGCGGATTGCGGATGCTCTGACGGAGATCTTTGGCATCTTCAAGCGCTGCAATAAATATATCGACGAGACGGAGCCCTGGGTGCTGGCCAAGGACGAGGCCAAGTCGGATCGGCTGGCCACCGTGATGTACAATCTGGTGGAAGGCATTACCATCGGTGCTTCCCTGTTGGAGCCCTATATGCCCGAGACTGCGGAGAAGATTGTGGCCCAGCTGAACACTTCCCTGCGAGATTTTGACCGATTGGAAGAGTTCGGCCTGTATCCCGGCGGCAATAAGGTAACCGACAAGCCCCAGATCCTGTTTGCCCGTCTGGATATGAAAGAAGTGGAAAAGCGGGAGGATGAGCTTGCCGCCGCCATGATCGCGGCAGCAGAGAAAGAAGCAGCCAACGGCAGCTTTGAGACAGGAAAGGCGGCAGAGACTTCCAGTGAAGGGCCTGCGTCCGAAGGGCAGACGCCTGTAGATATCGAGGCAAAACCAGAGATCACTTATGAGGACTTCGCCAGACTCCAGTTCCAGGTGGGAGAGATCATCGCCTGTGAGGCGGTGCCTAAGTCCAAAAAACTTTTGTGCTCCCAGGTAAAGATTGGCAGTCAGGTACGTCAGATCGTATCCGGCATCAAGGCCCATTACACTCCTGAGGAGATGGTGGGTAAAAAGGTGATGGTGCTGGTAAATCTAAAGCCTGCCACTTTGGCCGGCGTGGTGTCCGAGGGGATGCTGTTGTGTGCGGAGGATGCCCATGGCAACTTGGCCCTGATGACGGCGGAGAAGTCCATGCCCTCCGGCGCGGAGATCTGTTAAGAGATCATTTTATTAAATTTCCATAAATGGGTTAAAATATATGAAAAGATAGTGTATAATAGGTGCATGGCTTTGAAGCCGTGCATCTATTTTCATAGTGTGTAATTTCGCGGGAAGAGGAAAACGTAAGAAGCATGAAAAAAGAAGAGTTCTATTTTGATTCCAGAGACAATAAGTCCAGAATCCATGCGGTCAGGTATTTGCCGGAGGAACAGGATCCGGTGTGCGTGGTGCAGATCATCCACGGCATGGCGGAGTATATTGAGCGGTATGAGGAATTTGCCCGTTTTTTGACAAAGCAGGGCTGTGTGGTCACAGGCAACGATCATTTAGGCCATGGCAAAAGTGTGGGGGAAGACGGGCTCTACGGCTATTTCTGCGAACAGGATCCGGCAACAGTGTTGGTGCGGGATGTCCACCGCCTGAAGAAGATGACACAGCAGGTATATCCGGGTCTGCCCTATGTGATTGTGGGGCACAGCATGGGCTCGTTTATTCTGCGCAATTATCTGACCATGTACGGCAGCGGCATCACCGGGGCGGTGATCATGGGCACGGGTTATCAGTCCAGAGGTACCATGGCCGCGGCTATATTCATGGTGAAGCTGCAAAAAATTTTCCTGGGCTCCAGGCATGTGAGCAAATTCAGCGATAAGGTGAGCTTCGGCAGCTATAACAAGGGGATACCGGATGCCAAGACGGAATTTGACTGGCTGAGCAAAGATGAGGAGAGTGTGAAGCGGTATATAGAAGATCCTTTGTGCGGCAATGTGTTTACCTTGAACGGCTTCCAGACCCTTTCGGAGTTGATTATGAGAGCCCATGATCCCAAGCGGCTTCAAAAGATTCCCGCCGACCTGCCTTTGCTGGTGATTTCCGGCGATGCGGATCCTTTGGGCGGATATGGAAAGGGCATTCCCAAGGTATGCGAGGGACTCCGCAGCGCAGGCGTGAAGAATGTGGAGATGCATTTGTGTGAGACGGGCAGGCATGAGCTTTTGAACGAGCCGGAGCGCGCCCAGATAATGGAAGTAATCTATGGCTGGATACAGAAGCATTGTCTGAAGGCTGACGCATAAAAAAGAGGAAAATACCAAGACTATTCCCCAAACAGGCAGACAGCCTGCGGAACGGAAGGTTTCTAACCATCTAATCAGCGTCTGCCCGGACAGCGCCCAGAGAATTTGCGGACACCAAAGCGGCCGAAAATTGCTCAGCCGGAAGAGGTGCTGGCAGGGGAGATGCGGAACGGAAGGTTTCTAACGTTCTAGTCAGCATCTGCCCGGACAGCGCCCAGAGAATTTGCGGATGCCAAAGCGGCCGAAAATTGCTCTGCCGGAAGAGGTGCTGGTAGGGGAGATGCGGAACTTAAAATAGGAGGGAATCGTTATGAAGATAGCATTTTACAGTACTAAGCCGTATGACCGTATGTGGTTTGAACCATTGGGGAAACAGTATGGATACGAGATCCATTTTATTGAATTTCCCTGTACCAGAGAGACTTTGTTTATGGCAAAAGGATGCGACGCCATCTGTATCTTTGTCAACGACCATGTTGACAGCGAGATGATAGAGGTGCTCTATGACATGCATGTGAAGGGGATTCTGCTGCGGAGCGCCGGCTTTAACAATGTGGACGTGAAGGCGGCGGAGGACAAGATTGTTGTGCTGCGTGTGCCCAGTTACTCTCCGGAGGCGGTGGCGGAGTTTGCGACGGCTATGCTGTTGACTTTGAACCGCTGTACCCACAAGGCGTACAATCGTACCAGAGAATTTAATATGAGCCTGCAGGGGCTGATGGGGACGGATCTGTATAGAAAGACGGCGGGAATCGTGGGCACCGGGCGGATCGGGCAGGCCATGATCCGGGTCTGTCAGGGTTTTGGCATGAAGGTCATCGCATATGACCCTTATCCCAACCCCAATCTGGATGTGTCCTATGTGTCCAGAGAAGAACTGTTCCGACAGTCGGATGTAATCAGCCTGCACTGCCCGCTGACAGCCCAGACCCGGCACATGATCAACAAGGAAAGCATTGCAATGATGAAGGAGAGAGTGTATCTGATCAACACTTCCAGAGGAAGCCTTATACACACCGATGATTTAATCGACGGTCTGCTGCATAAAAAGTTTGGCGGTGTGGGGTTGGATGTGTATGAAGAGGAGGAAGGCATCTTCTATGAGGACTGTTCCGGAGAGATTATCGAGGACGACAATCTGGCCCGGCTGATGACTTTCCCCAATGTGCTGATTACCTCTCATATGGGCTTTTTCACCACAGAGGCCATGGAGGCAATTGCAAAGGTTACCATGGAGAATGCCCATGCGCTGGACAACGGTCTTCCGCTGGAGAATCAGGTGGGGGCCTGCGCCGCGAAGGAATAGGCAGGTATCCGGGGGGTATCGGAACGGAATCCGTATAGAAAGGTGAACGAATATGGAAGTAAATCAATTCCCCTATACTATCAGATGGGCTTTGCCGGAAGATTGGGATCCAGCCATGGACATGGTGTGGAGAACCTTTCTGAAATTTGAGGGGAAGGATTATTCCCAGGAGGGTATCGACAACTTTGATACCTTCATACATGACGGAACTCTCAGGAAGCTGTTTTTAAAGGGGCGTTACCAGGTACTGGTGGCCCTGGACGGCGGCCGGGTGGTGGGGCTGGCCTCTGTGCGCAACGGCAATCATCTGTCCCTGCTGTTTGTGGATGAGAGATACCACCGCCAGGGCATTGGCAGGATGCTGATGAGGAGCCTGTGCCAGTATCTGGAGAGAGAGGCGGGGGAGCACAGCATGACGCTGACGGCGGCCCCCTATGCGGTGGATTTTTACAGGAAGCTGGGCTTTTATGCCATAAAACCGGAGGAACAGATATCCGGCATCCGTGTCACTTCCATGGAGAAATTTTTCTAAAGGATACCGGGGAGGCGGAACTCTGAACAGCAAATTCCCGGAAAGCACACTGAACGAAAGCGGAGCATCGAAGCGGAACTCTTAACAGGCAGTTGCGAAAGGTTCTCCGCAAGTGACGCGGATGGGCAATATATACAAAAACGAACTCCGACGCAGTGGCAAGTCGCCCTTATTTTGTATATATTGCCCATCCACTGTTACCAGAAAGGGCGTTTTGCAATCGCCCAGGAACTCTAAATAGAGAAAGGAAAACGAAAGTATGAAATTTTTAAACATTGACAGTCCCTTTATGCAGATTATGAACAAGGTGGCGGACCTGATGATCTTAAATCTGCTGACGGTTGTCTGCATGATCCCTCTGATCACCACGGGCGCTGCCCTCACAGCCATGCACTATCAGGTGCTGAAGATCGTGCGGGATGAGGAGTGCTATATTGTGAGGGGCTATTTTAAAGCATTTAAGGAGAATTTCTGGCAGTCCACAGCCATCTGGCTGATTATGCTGGTCATCGGGCTGATTCTGGGAGGGGATTTTTATATCATGAGCACTTCGGAGTCAGAGTTCCATGTGGTATTCCGGGCGATCATGGGAGCCATCGCTATCTTTGCCGTCTTTACGCTGCTGTTTGTGTTTCCTGCCCAGGCCAAGTTTGCCAATTCGGTATTTCGCACCATCAAGAATGCGTTGGCAATGAGTATTCTGCAGGCTCCCAAGAGCGTGGTTATGCTGGTGCTGTACCTGATCCCCATGGCGCTGATGATCTTTGTGCCCAATGTATTTCCTCTGGTTATGCTTTTCGGCATTACACTGCCCGCATTCTTGTCGGCCAAGATGTACAATAAGTTCTTCCTGAAGTTGGAGGACAGGATCAATGAGGCCAATGGCGCTGGGAAAGATGAAGAGCAGGAAGAGGACGGAGAAAAAATTTTCCATGACAAGTTGGATACTTCTTTGGAAGAGAAAGGTATTGGCTGAGAACTGTGAAATATGTCTAATACGAGAAACAAGTTTTGTGTAAAATGACAGTGAAAACGAAAAACATACGGATTTGTGAGCAATTCCCACAATCGGGAACGAAATCTTTGTGGAATAGTGGCATAGAATTTCAACTGTGATTTAGGTATACTTAGTTCAAAGTTGTAGTGATACATATCGCTGCATCAACGAAAAAATAATCATCTATTTATGAAAGGAGTTATTTTATGGCTAGTTTATCTTTAAAGAATATCTGCAAGGTATATCCCAATGGTTTTGAGGCAGTTAAGAATTTTAACCTTGAGATCGCAGATCAGGAGTTCATCATCTTCGTTGGCCCCTCCGGTTGTGGTAAGTCCACTACCCTTCGTATGATTGCGGGTCTGGAAGATATCTCCTCCGGTGAGTTAAAGATTGGTGATAGGGTTGTAAATGATGTAGAGCCTAAGGACAGGGATATCGCCATGGTATTCCAGAACTACGCTCTGTATCCTCATATGTCTGTATACGACAACATGGCATTTGGTCTGAAGCTGAGAAAGGTTCCCAAGGATCAGATCGACAAGATGGTTAAGGAAGCGGCCAAGATTCTGGATCTGGAGAAGCTGCTGGATCGTAAGCCCAAGGCTCTGTCCGGTGGTCAGAGACAGCGTGTGGCTATGGGACGTGCTATCGTGCGTAACCCCAAGGTGTTCCTGATGGATGAGCCTCTGTCCAACTTGGATGCTAAGCTGCGTGTACAGATGCGTGTTGAGATTTCCAAACTGCATCAGAGACTGGGCACCACCATCATCTACGTTACACATGACCAGACCGAGGCTATGACCCTGGGTACCAGAATCGTTGTTATGAAGGACGGCGTTGTTCAGCAGGTAGATACCCCTCAGAATCTGTATCAGAAGCCCCAGAACCTGTTCGTAGCAGGATTCATGGGATCTCCTCAGATGAACTTCCTGGATGCAACTGTAAAGGTTACCGGCGATGTTGCTAATCTGGAGATCGCAGGACACAGTGTTCCCCTGCCTCCCGCTAAGTCCAAGAAGATTATTGATGGCGGTTACGACGGCAAGGTTGTTACTTTTGGTATCCGTCCTGAGGATGTATATGATTCCGAGGCGTTTATTCAGTCATCTCCTAACAGCGTATTCGAGTCCACCGTTAAGGTATACGAGTTGCTGGGCGCCGAGGTTTACCTGTACTTTGATCTGGATACTTTCCCGATGACTGCAAGAGTAGACTCTCGTACAACTGCAAGACCCGGTGATGCTGTGAAGTTCGCTCTGGATGTTGATAAGATCCATGTATTTGACAAAGAGACCGAGCAGATCATTACCAATTAGTGAGATTGTCCAGAGAGGTGCTGGTTTCCAGCACCTCTTTTTTTAAATAAATATCATTTGTCAATCGGCGGAACTGAAGGTCCCTGGACCTTCCAAACAGCATGTTTATGCAAGGCACGTTGGCGAATATCCGAATACCAAAACGGTCAGATTTTCATCACCGTTCTGTGTGCTTGCAGGGAACATGCGGAATTCTTAATAGGAGGAGTTATGATATCTAGTCAGATCATTCAGACAAGTATAGACGAGCTAAAGGCAATCACCAAGGTGGATCTGTGTGTGTATGACCCTTCCGCCACAGTGATCGCCGCAACCACTGACATGAAAGAGATACAGGGGGATCTGATCAGCGGTTTTGCTGTATCACCTGCCGATAGCCAGGTCATCGGCCCCCATCATCTGTTGAAAATATTGGATGAAGGGGAAATACTCTATATATTAGTGGCCCGTGGAACCGGGGACGATGTGTATATGGTAGGTAAAATTGCCGTATGCCAGATCCAGAACCTGACAATCGCATATAAGGAGAGGTTTGACCGAAACAATTTTTTCCAGAATCTGCTGTTGGATAATCTGCTGTTGGTGGATATATATAATCGAGCCAAGAAGCTCCATGTGGAGGTGACGGCTCCCAGGGCTGTGTTCCTGATAGAGACACGGCTGGAGAAGGATAATATTGTGACAGAGTTGCTGAAAGGGATGTTTTCCTCCCAGGGAGGGGATTATATCACAGCGGTTGACGAGACCAACGTGATCTTGATTAAGACATTGGATCAGGCTGTCACCTACGAGAATCTGTGCGATGTGGCGCGTACTATCGTGGCTATGATGAACGCGGAGGCCATGTTGAATGTGCGGGTGGCTTTTGGCACGGTGGTACAGGAACTGAAGGATGTGTCCAAGTCCTACAAGGAAGCCAAGCTGGCGCTGGATGTGGGCAAGATTTTTTATGCGGAGCGCAACGTAGTGGCATACAGTACGTTGGGAATCGGCCGGTTAATATACCAGCTGCCGGTTAACCTATGCAGGATTTTCATAGAAGAGATATTTGGAGACAATTTACCTATTGATTTGGACGAGGAGACGCTGACCACAATCAATAAGTTTTTTGATAACAACCTGAATGTGTCGGAAACTTCCCGCCAGCTATTTGTACACCGCAATACGCTGGTATACCGGATTGAGAAGATTCAGAAAAGCACAGGGTTGGATTTGCGCAATTTTGATGATGCGCTTACCTTCAAGATTGCGTTAATGGTGGTGAATTATATGAAATATCTGGACTCTCTGGAGTTTTAAAGCAGTGCTTGTAAGGAACATGCGGAACACTAAATAGCAGGAATATAACGGACAACCCCTTAATACACTTATAGTAGAGAAAACCATAGGTGTGTTAAGGGGGATTTTTATGTATTATGACAAGCAGATCCGCTATATAGATTATTTGGAAAACGGAGAAAAACAGAGTAACTGCGGGTATGTCAAAATAACCGTTATGGATAACCGGTTACTGTTGGAGATGCAGATCAAGGGTTTATATGAGACGGATGATGTGGTCTCCGAGGTGGCGCTGGAAGGCGCAGGTACGGAGCGGCGCATCGGGACGGTTCTGGTGCAGCAGGGCAGCGGCAGTTTCCGATGGGAAATCAAGGACTCCGCGCATACAGGGGAGGCGCTGATCATTGGAGAAGGGCTATGTTATGGACAACTGGAGCGTGTGCGTGTGCAGTTGTCCCCCAGAAGAAGTCTGCGGTGCGTGTGGAGGGAGGGGGTTCCCAAGCCGCAGGCTGTCCTGCGGCAGTCTGAGCCGCGGACTGTCGGGCAGGGTATGCCGGAGGATAATTATGCGGATTCGGCACAGACCGGATCCGAATATTTGCAAAATAATGTAAGAAAATTGGAAGAGCCAGTGCCGGAAACGCCGGATAGGGCCAGAGACACACAGATATATAATCCCGGTGCATATGTACTTGAGGCAGCGGCAGAGGAGGGCAGAGATCAGGCGGAGAGAGCCAGTGAAAGAATCACAACAAGCAGAATCGCGGAAGAAAAAGCCAGTGAGAGGACTGCAACGGGCGGAGTCGGGGCAGAAAAACCTAGTGAGAGTACCACGATGGGTAGAACCGAGGCAGAAAAACACAGTGAGAGGACCGCAACAAGCAGAGTCTCGGAAGAAAGAGGCAGTGAAAGGAACGCAATGGACGGAGCCAAGGCAGAGACAGCCAGTGAAAGGACCGCAACAGGCAGAGCCGTGGAAGAGACAGCCAGTGAAAGGACCGCGACAGGCAGAGCCGTGGAAGAAAAAGCCAGTGAGAGGATTGGGACGGGCAGAACCGTGGAAGAAAAAGCCAGTGAGAGGATTGGGACGGGCAGAACCGAGGCAGAGCGTGACGGTATAGGGAGAATGACAGCCGGAACCGTGGCAGAAAGCGCCGCGTCGGATGGAAGTGAAGCAGGCAGGACTGAGATGGGAAGGTCTGTGAGGATGGAGGCTGATCAAAGAGGAGATGAAACGGAGAACCCGGCAGGAGAAAAAATCCCCGGAGAAGC
>CAJUCT010000038.1:0-18964 GCA_910585015.1 uncultured Acetatifactor sp. | reverse complement strand
CACGGGCAAAGCAGAAGCCACGGGCAAAGCAGAAGCCACGGGCAAAGCAGGAGCCACGGGCAAAGCAGAAGCCACGGGCAAAGCAGAAGCCACGGGCAAAGCAGGAGCCGCGGGCAAAGCAGGAGCCGGGTACAAAGCAGGGGGCAAGCCGGAAACAGTAACAAAAGAGGCGGAACTTCACCAGGCGGACGCTTCCGGTAAGTCCGGGGAAAACGAAATTACCCCGGAAAACCGTCAGACATCCCAGCCTCCACGCATGGCCGCCATGAGTGAGGACAAATGGCAGCAGCTTTGGAAAATCTATCCCCACATACGCCCGTTTCAGGATGAGCGGGAATACCTGTCCCTACGGCCGGAGGATTTCGTGATACTGCATTCCAGCGCTTACCGGCTGGCGCAGAACAGTTTTCTGCTCCACGGCTATTTCAACTATGAGCATCTTATGTTGACACAAGTGACACATAGAAACGGCAATCAATACTACATAGGTGTGCCGGGAAATTTTTATGAGAAGGAAAAGCAGGTTGCGATTATGTATGGATTTGGAAGCTTTGAATGCAGGCGGGAGCCCGCGCAGGAGGGGGATTTCGGATACTATATGATCAAAGTGGAACTGTAGATGGCAGAATAAGGGCAATGAGCCGCTTCTACAACCCTGAGAGATCGAAAGGAGGAATAAAGCTTTCCAGGGCCACATCTCCCTCCTGGATATATACATTCTCCATGCCCAGGCGCAGACAGTAATCCACCACCCGCTGATATTCGGCGGGTGTGACTCTGCGGTTTAATTCCGGAATATCCGCCACATGGAGCAGGGGCGTGTATTGGCACATGACACTGACATAGATGCTGTTTCCGAAAGTGTCCCTGAGATAATGCAGGACTTTCTTGCTGTCTCCCACGTGGCCGGGCAGCACCAGGTGGCGCACAATCATGCCCCGGCGTAGCAGGGGCGTATCCGGCGGATAAACGGCAACAGGAGCGTCCCCGGGGGTATGGGGCCGGATGGCGGGCGCACGGTTGGCGGCGGGCTGTGCGGGATTAGTCGGTGTGGGACGGATACTCTCCGTCCTACAGGCGGGATCATAAAACACCGGCCTGCCCACCTGCCGGAACATTTCTGCCAGGGCGGCCTGTGCCTTCTCAAAATAATCCCCGGCGTGGGAGTACTTGGCGCTCAGTTCGCCGGATACATATTTCAGGTCAGGCAGGTAAATGTCTACCAGCCCCTCCAGCATTTGCAGCGCGTCCACGGATTCATAGCCGCCGCAGTTGTAGACCACGGGCAGGGACAGGCCGGCCAGGCGGGCCTGCTCCAGGGCATAGGCGATGGTGGGGAGGTAATGAGTGGGAGTCACCAGATTGATATTGGCGGCTCCCTTTTGCTGCAGATCCAGAAAGATCTCTGTCAAGCGGCCGGCAGAAATCTCTTTGCCGGTTTGTCCAAGGGCAATGTCGTGATTTTGACAGTATACACAGCGCAGATTACAACCGCTGAAAAAGACGGTGCCGGAACCTGCCGTACCGGAAATACAGGGTTCCTCCCACATATGCAGGGCGGCTCTTGCGGCGCGCAGCTGCGTGGTTTGACCGCAATATCCGATTTCCCCTGTCAGGCGGTTGACATGGCAGCGCCGGGGACAGAGGGCGCAGGAGGCATAACGCTGCAGTATATCTTTTTCAGAGCGGCTGGGGTGACGATCGGACATTGTCGGAATGCTCCTTTCGCTGTCAGAGTCTTAGGCAATTGCGAAAGGTTCTCTGGAAGTGACGTGGCTGGTCAATATATACAAAATCGGGCTCCGACGCAGTGACAAGTCGCCCTTATTGTGTATATATTGCCCATCCACTGTTACCAAAAAGGGAGTTTTGCAATCGCCTGTCAGAGTCTGGGAGAAGATAACAAGACCGCATACCGCAGGCTGCTCCACAGGCTCCGCCCGGCACCCTCACGGCACATGGAAGGTTCTACTTAGTGCTGCTTTGTTCCCAACCTGACACGGTTCGTAGATTCCCATTGCGTGAGACCAAACTTCAACACCTGCTTTGCAGTGCTCCCACGATATACGGCTTTTATAGTGTATCGTCTTACGGAGGTTTTGTCAAGGAAAATATGGTGCTCTGCCATAAAATGCCATAAAATCCACAGGAAGTTGTTGCATTTGCTCTGTGAATTATTTATACTGTAGCTATAAAGCTTATGCATATCTATTGGAATTTGGAGAACAATAGAGAAGTGACAATGCGCAGACATGCAGGAGCAAGAGGTTTGGATGTGAAACATCCAAATACTGATTAATGCAATAACATGAGTATGACCCGTGTTATGCAGGAAAGAGGTAAATATGAACCCAAACGCATTCAGACAGTTATCCTATGGAGTGTATGTGATCAGTACCTGGGACGAGGGGAGAGCCACTGGCTGCACAGCCAACAGCACCATGCAGATCACCTCGGATCCGGCCACGATTGCAGTGAGCATCAACCACGACAATTATACCAACGAGTGTATCCGTAAGCTGGGAAAATTTGCCGTATCCGTATTGGGAGTGCATTCCGATCCGGGCACCATCGGTGTTTTCGGGTTTAAGAGCGGACGTGACAACAACAAGTTTGACGAGGTGAAGCCGGAGATCCGGGGATATATGCCCATAATTCCCGATGCCTGCGCCTATATTGTGTGCGAGGTGGTGGACAAGATGGAGACCGACAGCCACACGGTGTTCCTGGGCAAGGTGGTGGATGCGGATATTTTGAACAATGATGATCCCATGACTTATGCCTACTATCACAATGTGATCAAGGGCAAGAGCCCCAAGGCGGCGCCCACCTATATCCCGGAGGAACAGGAGACCAAGGCGGAGACTGCCTATGTATGCAGTATATGCGGCTATGAATACAATGGGGACATCCCCTTTGAGGAACTGCCGGAGGATTATGTATGTCCCGTGTGCAAACAGCCTAAATCTGTGTTCCGGGAGAAGTGACTTCCAAGGCTTTCCGCACTTTCTCCTGTTTGTTGCGGATGCGCAGCTGTGTAAAAAATTCCTTCAATATCCCGCTGCACTCCGCTTCAAGCACCCCTCTGGTCACGGCGGCCTGATGGTTGAACTGCGGCATCTCCAGAATGTTCAGGATGGATCCGCCGCAGCCGGCCTTGGGGTTCATGCAGCCCATAACCACCTCCGGGATTCTGGCCTGGATGATGGCGCCTGCGCACATCTGACAAGGCTCCAGCGTCACATACAAGGTACAGCCTTCCAGCCGCCAGTCCCCGATCTTTTTGCTGGCCTTATTGATGGCGGTTATCTCCGCATGGGCCAGCGTATTTTTGTCTGTGTTGCGGCGGTTATAGCCCCGGCCGATGACCTTCCCCTCATAGACAATGACACAGCCGATGGGCACTTCGCCAAGTTCCAGAGCCTTTCGGGCCAGCCTCAGCGCCATTCTCATATATTTTTCCTGTACACTGATAATTTTAGCCATGCTCTTCTCCCTTTTGCAAGTTTGGATGTATACATCCAAATAAGGATTTATAGTGAAATAGTATTGGGCGCTCCTATCATCATTGCATAGCAGGAGGAAAACGTATATACTGGAGTTATTGTAACGCACAATCCATAAACCGTCAAGGCAGGCAGTTTTAAAGGAGGTCTTCCATGCGTTTCTGCGGCATAAATAAAACAACGCTTCTGGATTATCCGGGTCACGTGGCGGCCACCCTGTTTACGGGCGGCTGCAATATGCGCTGTCCTTTCTGCCAGAACAGCGGCCTGGTGCTGGAGCCTCAGTCCCAGCCGGAAATCCGGGAGCAGGATATCCTGGCCTTTCTGCAAAAGAGAAGGGGCATTCTGGAAGGTGTCTGCATCACCGGCGGGGAACCAACCCTTCAGCCCGATCTGGAAGGTTTTATCCGTCGGGTGAAGGAGCTTAATTATCTGGTGAAGCTGGATACCAACGGATATAGGCCGCAGGTGCTGCGGTATCTGCTGGAGGAAGAATTGCTGGACTATGTGGCTATGGATGTCAAGGCATCCAGGGAACACTATAGCCTGGCCTGCGGACTGCCGGAGGTGAAGATAGAACTCATAGAGCAGAGCGTGGAATTGCTGAAGAACTGCCGTATCCCCTATGAATTTCGCACCACGGCGGTAAAGGGCATCCATACGGCGGAGGAATTTACAGCCATCGGTGAGTGGCTGCAGGGATGCAAAGCCTTTTATCTGCAAAATTATCGTGACAGTGAACAAGTGATTGAACGGGGCTTTGCCGGCTTTGAGCGGGGGCAGTTGGAAGATATGATAAGGGCTATGGCGGAGCATGTCCCCCAGGCGGCGCTCCGGGGCATGGACTGATTACATATCGGAGTAACCCATGGGGGAAAACAGGAATATTATGCTAGTAAGTCGTATGATTTCGGGCGGTGATATTCTTGGGAATTTTTCAGATAATCGTGGAGGCCGCTGCGATCGCAGCCGCACTTTCCATAGATGCCTTCGTGGCAGGCTTTGCCTATGGGGCCAGGCAGATTCGGATGTCCGGGCGGTCCGTCTTGCTGATCAACCTGATCTGCAGCGGTATTGTGGGACTGTCTCTGGGGCTGGGCAGTCTGGTGGCCGGTTTTCTTCCGGAGAGCCTGCAGAGGGGGCTGTGCTTTGGTCTGCTGTTTGCTCTGGGCCTGGTAAAATTGCTGGATGGGATTGTCAGGGCGGCGATCCGCAGGTATGGCAGCCTGGACGGCAGGCTGCATTTCTCACTGTTCAGCCTGCGCTTCGTATTACATGTATATGCAGATCCTGCGGCGGTAGACCTGGATCATTCCAAATCCATCTCTCCGGCGGAGGCGGCATCACTGGCGCTGGCGCTGTCCCTGGACGGGGCGGCTGCGGGCTTTGGCGCGGCGCTGGGGCAGGCAAGCATCCCGGCGGTGGTAACGGCCTCTCTGATCGCCAATCAACTCACATTACTGCTGGGATCCTGGCTGGGGGAGCGGCTGTCTAAAAGATTTAATATGTCCCTGGGCTGGCTGGGCGGGGTGATTCTGGTGCTTTTAGCCTTTAGCAAGTTGTGAAATATGGTGTTTTCTGTATATGCAGTCTCCTCAGACTTTCCAGAGCCTCCCGGTGGGAGGCTTTTTGCTATTGCCGCAGAAGATCATCCGATTCCCGCCTCCGCTGTTATAGTCCCTTCCGGGTCAGCAGAGCCAGGTTTGCCGCGGTGGCACAGACCATCTCACCGCTGATGTCGCTGGCGATGATGCTGCCGATATAAAGCGAATTCATTTTTCTCTATCTAAATATGTCATTGCTTTTTGCTGATAAAGGCACTATAATATATGCGGAATACAAGGCAATGAACTAAGGAGGATACATATGAACTTAAACATCGTAGAAGAATACATGAACAGAGTATTTACGATCATTATATTTGCCGTAACGGGAGCAACTCTGATAGCTGCGGTTACCTTTGGAGGATTCAAAGCGCTTGGATTTTATCCGGAAGTGTCCTGGATTGCCATAGGGATTTTCATGTTGAGTTGTGTATTATATTTTCTATGTGGAATCTGGATTGTGCGTACCTCCTATGTAGTCAACGGAGCGGGGGAAAAGCATCTGCTCCCAGGCAAGTTGAGACAGGGAAAGATTTTTATATTTTTGGTTGAGTTGATCCAATGGAATGTTTTGCTGTACCTGATTCCATCCAGACAGTTTTGGGGCTACTGCTTTTTCTTCCTGATTCTTGCGGGATTCTTTCTGGACATGAAGATGACAGTGTGGACAGCTGTATTAAATATGGCATCTACCGTGATTGCTTCCTTTATCAGAATGGATACGGCACTGCCCATTAAAGACAGCATATTTATCCCCGAACTGATTCTCAGGTGGGTGGCGGTGTCGCTTTCTGCTGCCGCAATCCTTCTGTTCAACTATATGGTGAGCCATTTTCTGATCAACATCAAGAAGAGCCAGCTGGAGGAAAACAATGCAAGGATCGAAAAAGTTTTGTCCACAGCGGCGGAGATTGCGGAGAACTTGAAGATTGCCGGAAAAGTGCTGACAGACGTATCACAGAGCGAGAGCGCCTCCATGGAGAAGCTTTCCGCCACAGGAGAGTCTCTGCTGGTGAAAAGCGGGAGACTGCTCAATGACGTGGAGGAGGGCCGCGGCAGCATCGCGGCGCTGGAGGAAAGCTCTCGGAAGATGGATGAGAATATAGCTGAAGTGGAGTCTGTGGCAAGGCGCCTGCTCCAAAAGTCCGAGGAAAACCAGGTTCTGCTGAAGGAACTGCAGGAGAAGAACAGGGAAGTATCGGATTCTTCGTCACATGCCAGAGAGATGACGGCGGGCCTGCTGAGTTGTGTCAGTGAGATCACGGAGGCATTGAAGGTGATTGAGAGCATATCCTCCCAGACGGGACTGCTGGCACTGAATGCTTCCATTGAGGCGGCCAGAGCCGGGGAAGCCGGGAAGGGCTTTGCCGTAGTGGCAGGGTCCGTGAGCAACCTGGCGGCCAGCACCAGAGAGTCACTGAAGGGCATTCAAAATGTGATTGCCAATTTACAGGACAGTGTGGATCAGGTGACGACCATGGTCAGTGAGAGCGCAGACAGCCTGGAAAGCCAGAATGCCGTGTTCCGCCAAACCTTTGACGGTATTCAGGAGATGATGACGATCATTGGTGAGTCCCTGGATGCCGTCAGGACCATTGGAACTGTCAGAACGGACCAGAATCAGATTCTGGAGAATACGGTCCGGATCAACGAGCAGATCGTGGAGGCGATCCGGCAGGAGAATACTCAGTTTGATGACATAGCTGCCATGATCGAGGACAATTCCAGGGATATTGCCAGAATGTCCCAGCAGTCCGGGGAACTGGAGAACATGATAGAGAAGCTGACGGCAACCCTGCAGTAGAGCATCCGGTCCGGAAGGGTGTTTATTTAATTTCCATGGTAAATATGCTCCCTGTCATCCGCAGGCGCACCCGGTACAGATCGTGGTCCCAGGCTTTTTTCAGCCGCTCATCCGTGACGGGCAGGACCTCCACGGCAGGGGAAGAATCCGGGGGTTGTGTGCCGGGGAAGTCCTTTGGGCGGGTCAGGGGCGCTGCCCCGGTAAAGGCTGCCGATCTGAAGCCGTCCTTCGCTCACTACAGGTTTTTCATAGGTGATAAAGTTCAGTATTACATCCGGAAGGTTAGTGGTATCTTTGACCACCACCTTCCCTTCTTTTTTGTCCAGAGTTACGCTGCGCCGGTAGGTGAACGGGGCGGCGCCGGCGTCCTCTGGCCGGGGGATGGGGTAGGCCGTCAGCAGTTCCATGGAGATGGAGGCATTGTGGCCGAAGTGGGTATATACCTCTGTAGCACAATAGTTTCTCCGTCTTTCTGGTCTTTTCCCATCAAAGTGGGGAGATTGTGGTAGCCGGATTGCATGGTCCATATCTCATAGCGCCTTGAAGAGAAGGTTTTTTCCGTATAACTTTCCACGCCGATATCCACGAACAAGGGGTGCCCGTTTTTGTAGAGAGTGAAGCTGCCCGTATCGTTGTGGTTGTGATTGTCCCCATTGTCCCCGGCCTTTACAGCCAGAGCCGTCCTCCCCGTAGTCCTTCAGAAAAAAGTCCAGGCTCCGGGCGGCTTTGCGAAAGACCTGCCGGCGTGTGTCCTGGTCCGTGTCCCCCAGAAATGCGGTCAGCAGCACGTTCTGGGTACACCAGGCCGTCCAGTTGCACATGGGCTCCTCCCCCTGGCCCATCCACCAAAAATGTTCCCTGAGATAAGGCGTGACAATGCGGCGGCTGAGTTCCTCCTGTATCCTGGCCGTGATCAGGGGACTTATTCCCTCCAGTTCCTGTCCCAGAAGATAGGAGACGCAGGACAGCAGCGCCCCGGTCTCGCAGGCAAACAGATCCAGCACGGGCCTGGCGCTGTCCGGCAGGGGAAGCTGAGTCTTGGCCCGCTGGTAGGAATTGTGCGGGGGAAGCTGCCAGCCGCTTTCCTCGCACAGGACAAAGATGCCGTTGACAATGTCATCCATAAAGCGTCCCTTGTATTCCACACACTCCGCTGTCACCAGGGCACACAGGGCATGTCGCCTGGCAAAATACAGATCTTCGTAAGCCACCCGGTTGCCGGTGCGCTTAAAATTCATAAAATCCGTGGCAAAAATAGAAGGGTATCTGTAGCCCAGATAGGATTCTCCCTCCTCCAGAATACGCTTTCTCAGATTCGGGGAAATCTTTTTATACCCCTCTGGATGTCCCGCCCGGGGAAAGGGTTCAAATTCCTGGAATTTTCCTTTGTACGCATCGGCTGTCTGTCTCAGCGGCATTTTCATAATAGTTCCTCCTAATCAGTGTCCCGCATAACAATATGTATATCGCCGCATCTGGAGTTATAAAATATAAAAGACTTCTTAATCAAAACAAATACAAAAGAGCCACAGCATAGCATTTATGCGGTACTGGCAGAAAGGAGGAAATTGATTATGAGTCACGATTTAACAGCATTATACGAGAGATTGAGCCATGACGATGAGTTACAAGGTGAAAGCAACAGCATATCCAACCAAAAGGCAATGCTTGAAGGTTATGCGGAGAAAAACGGTTTTACTGGTATACGCCATTTTACCGAAATGTAAACCGCTTAATTGATACAAAGGGCATGAACAGAATATCGGGGGAACCGCTGAAAACAAGGGGTTCCGGCACATTGGTTGTTGCCGGAATCCCTTGTTTGATTTTGGGGCTGTGCTAGGGCAGCATGGGAGCGGCGGTTACGGACGGCCACAGTGGTCACAAGTCTGACCCCTCTGTGGCTGTTTTGACCCCTGCGGCTAAAGGTCTGACCCCTATGGTGTGAATGTGACCCCTGTGGTCACGGTTTTGACCCCTCCCCTTGTCCAGCGTGGCCCCTCTGCGTCTTGGAGAATTTATGTGAACAATATCTAACAGCCGCCCAGGCTGCAATAAAAAAATAATGCCATAGGAATTTGGGTACTATCAGGCGAAAGTATTGAAGAATGGCTTAAAATCAAGGGTTTTAAGGCTTGGTGGGGTTCATCACGGTGGGTGGTGGACCCCAATTTTTTTGTTTTTGGATGCCGCTGATAGGATGGCGATTGGGGAAAAAATCGTACTATCAGGCAAAAGTATACTTTCACGCAAAAGTCGGGGGTTTCCGTGATAGTATAAAACGGAAAGGTAAAAAGGAGTAGGATATTGTTGGATTTAGGTGAAAAGTGTATTAGCTTGACGGAAAATGCTGTTGAAAAACGGGGGATATGATACAAGCACGGAAACTGCCCGGAGTTTCCGTGTTTGTTTGGAGTTTTGCCTGTTTGTAGAAAAATGCTGTTGAAGTAAGAAATTTTTTCAAAAATATTTGATTGTCTTAGTGACTTTAAGAATGGAATACTGGTATGGGTGGGTGAAATGGAGTTTAATGTTAAAACAGAATGCTGATGGGGATTGCGTTTTCTTATTAGGTTTATATGTAAAATTATGTAAAATTTTTGCAATGAATACTTGTAATGTTTGGAAATCTGTGATATGCTATTGTTAGCACTCGACGTTGATGAGTGCTAACAATACAGATTATGATTCGCATAGGGAGGATAGAAAATTATGAGCAAACAAGTCTATATCAGTGCCGACTATGACCAGCTTTATGGTGATCGTAATGTTGTTGAAGAACTAAATAAATGGGGAAGTGATAGTCTCCATAAAGTAGATTTCATTGATATGTAATTAAGCTATGCAAGGTTCCCAGTGTTTCAACACCTGGCGAGAATGATGATTATGGAAACATAAATAAATGTTCATATCTTCGTCATGAATTTGAACAAGCCAAAAAGAAGAAAAATACAATCATAATTGTATATAATTCTACACGTAAGGAATCAAGCTGGCTTCCTTCATATATGAATGGTTACGAAGACATTGCGAGACCATTTTGGAAAATTGATGATAATGGAAATAAAGTTGGAGATTACGCATACATAAAGGAGGCACTTGGCTTTTGATTGGCTTTATCCTAAAAAGCGTAGCGATGGCATTTGGTATCGCCACAGGTATATTTACTTTTGTGCCAGAGGCGTTTTTTGGAAAATACGAATGGGTAACGCAGATTACTCTTAAACAATATAAATGGTTTGCTTTTTGCGATGCTCAAGATATTAACATAATAATTTCACGACTTGTATGCTTTCTGCTTGTGTGGATTGGAACATCGTTGTTATATGGAGCATTCCTGAAATTTCGAAGATGGACTACAATTAAAGGCCAGAATTATTCAATTAAAGTTGAGTATGGGAATATACTTAAAAAGAGAAAGTGCAAAAGAGTAATTAGTTTTGATGAGTGTTTCACAACACAAGTAGGAAATGCAACAGCAGATATTGATCCCAATTCTATATGTGGACAGTATTTATCCTTACATCCGAATTTAGATGTCCAGCAGTTGATTGAAACAGCTCAAATAACACCGGCACGGAGCAAATCAAAGTATCAGCATAAGACTCGGTATGACTCAGGAACGATAGTTCCGAATGGCGATGACTTATTGATGGCATTTGCCAAATTAGATGAAAGGGGTAAGGGGCGATTCTTTTCTCGAGATGAATATATCAAGTGCTTGGATTTACTGTGGAAGGAATTAGAGAATTACTATTCTGAAAAAGATGTATGCGTACCAATATTAGGAGCCGGAACAACATCATTTGATGGCGGGAGCGGAGCCTCCATTTCACAGCAAGATTTACTTAACATGATGATTTGGTCATATAAATTAAGTTCTCATAAAATAAAGGCTCCATATAAATTGCGTATTGTTTGTAAAAAGAATAGTGATTTTTCCATCAATAATATAGATGGGTAGTTACAGGAATTATAAAAGAAATTTATGAAAAAGAAGGATATGATAATAGTACAGTAAATTTTGGGGTTGCGTATTACTATTTGATGCAAATGACTCAAGTTAAGCGATTGGAATTTGTCCTGATTTGAGAGCAATAACTCTGGCACCTAACGGTGTCTTAGTTTTCGGTGGATAAAATTGCGGAAAGCCTACAAAACTCGTAAACACGGCACTTTCAGCGCTACATAGGTTCCAAAGTTACATTATTTCCGTGTACTTTTAGGGGCATTTTTACATTAGCGAGAGCGCAAACTTTTGTTCTGGTGTTGTTTTGCCTGCGAGTATATACTCGTAGACAAAAGTCGGTTATTATCACGGAAACTCGGATACTAACAGGCAAAACTCTGTACTATCACGCAAAGAGGATAGAAGGTGTCTTGTTGTCCGTGGGGACATCAAACAGTCGAATCAGCTTTTTAATGGAAATGGCGTATGCTGCGGGTGTGATTAGCAATGAGGAATTTGCAATATTCCAAAATGCCGGATATATCACGGATTCTGGGAATAATATTGAAACAACAAATATTATAAGCGAGTGAGATGAGATATGGATATGGAAAGCTATAAAGTCCTAATGATAGACGATGATGAAATGATAGCCACGGCTACTTCCGAATATTTCAATATGTTCGGCGTAAAGACTTCCTATGTAACAAGCTACGCGGATGCGATAGCTTTTCTCGAAAAACACGATGTTTCACTGCTCCTGCTCGATATCAATCTCGGCGAGACATCAGGCTTCGATCTTTGCAGGCAGATACGGGAAAACTATGACCTGCCAATATTTTTCATCAGTGCCCGGACAAGCGATGATGATGTGCTAATCGCCCTGAACATAGGCGGCGATGATTATATCAAAAAGCCCTATACGCTAAGCGTCCTGCTTGCCAAGGTGAAAGCTGCCGTTTCAAGATACGACAGGACACGGGATAATACGCACATTGTCGGGAATTTTCAGCAGAATGAGGACGGCCTTGTGAAACTGACAGGTGAAGTGTACCTCAACACAAATACGCACAAGCTCATTGCAGACGGCGGGGAGATTACCCTCAAAGCACTCGAATACAGGCTGCTGTATTATCTTTACACAAACAGGGGCAAGGTCGTATCAAAGGAAGATCTGCTCAGAGATGTATGGGAGGATGCATATCTCAACGAGGGTACGATCGCCGTACATATCCGGCATCTGCGTGAAAAGATCGAAGCCGATCCCAAAGAACCACAGCTCATAAAAACCGTATGGGGTGTGGGCTACATGATGGAAGAGACTGCGCCATGAAAAGATATTACAGTTTTACAGTACTTCTTGTTCTGCTGCTCACTGCCGGGCTGTTTGCTGTTGTGAAAATCACCGGCACAGATGATTTTTCACAAAATAATGAGGATGTACTTCTGCTCAATGAGCTTGCGCACAAGATGGTTCTGGACGATATGCCGCCTGAAAACACGGAACGGGAATATGTGATACTTGACAGAAACGGAAATGCAATTTACGATAACCGCTCCAACTATTCGGAAGTGATAACCGTTGAGACGGCAATGCAGAAGTGTTACCCCTACACTTATATCATAGAAAATAATCAGATAACAGGCAGCGTCGTACTCACAGACAGCAGGAAGCAGTTCGACCGTCTGCGCACAGATATCATCGCTGTTTACTGTGTATGCGGTTTTCTCCTGATCGGTGCGGCGGCGGCTTTCGGGGCGTATATCCGCAAAGCGATCCTGCTCCCATTTGCCAGGATGAAAGAGTTTGCCTCTTATGTGGCGGCAGGCGACCTTGACCGGCCGCTTGAAATGGATAAGGGCAATCTGTTCGGCGCTTTTTCGGAGAGCTTTGATATCATGCGGGAGGAACTGAAAGCGTCCAGGGCAAGAGAGCAAGAGCTTATCGCGTCGCTTTCTCACGACCTGAAAACGCCTGTGACAGGGATTAAACTCACATCTGAGCTGATGGCGGCGGTATTTGCTCAAAATAAGGGACAGGAAATAACCGTCACGGAAGATATGATCGTGAAGATGAATAACATCTATAAAAGAGCGGATGAGATCGCGCTGCTTGTAGGCGACCTGTTTGCTTCCACCCTGGAGGACTTAGGTGCGTTCAAAATAAAATGTTCGGACGAAAATTCCGCTGTTATCGCAGAACTTGTGTCTGAATACGATGACAGAAGGCTTGTGCGTATATCCGAAATACCGCAGGTCATTGTGCATATGGACAAGCTGCGTTTATCGCAGGTTATTGGCAATATCCTATTTAATTCTTACAAATACGCAGATACGCCCATAGACATTTCTTTCCGCCTGGATGAGAGCTTTCTTGAGGTGTCAATCCGTGACAGCGGCCCGGGCGTTCCCGAGGATGAGATCGGGCTTATCACCAACAAATTCTACCGCGGAAAGGAACATGGCGACAAGGAAGGCAGCGGTTTAGGCCTGTATATCGCAAGGATACTCATGGATAAAATGGGCGGAGAACTGTCTGTCAGGAGTGAAAACGGGCTGTGCGTAACACTGCTTATTCCGCTCAGTTAAGAAAAAGACAAGAATTTAACAAGATTCTGACAAGGAAATCAGGAACGGGATCATATATAATTCTATCAGAAACATAATAAGAAAGGTAGTGTTATATATGATCCCTATTTTACGTACAGAAAAGCTATGCAAGTCTTTTTCAAACGGCGCCGTACAGCAGCATGTTATCAAGAACCTCGATCTGGAGATTATGGAGGGCGATTTCACTGTTATCATGGGCGCTTCGGGTTCGGGCAAGTCCACCCTGCTCTACGCGCTTTCGGGAATGGACAAACCCACTCTCGGAAAAATATTCTTCGGCGACACCGAGATTCAGGACTATACGAACGATCAGCTTGCGGTGTTTCGGAGAAAAAACTGCGGATTTGTCTTTCAGGGCATCTATCTGCTGGAAAACCAGAACGTCCTAGACAATGTGCTGACGGGCGCATTTGCCGTGCAGAAAAATTCCCCCGAGCTGATCAAAAGGGTAAAGGAGCTGCTCGCAAAAGTCGGGCTTGATGAAAAGATGCAGAAGAAATACCCAAACCAGCTTTCCGGCGGTGAGTCACAGCGCGTCGGAATCGTGCGCGCTGTGATAAACGAGCCGAAAATTCTTTTCGCGGACGAGCCTACCGGTTCGCTCAACTCCGCATCGGGCAGGGACGTTCTTGACATCTTCACCGGGGTACACGAGAACGGCCAGAGCATCGTTATGGTAACGCACGATATCAAGACCGCACTGCGCGGGACACGGGTCATCTATCTGCGTGACGGTAAAGTTGTCGGCGAACACAGAATGGCAAAATACGGCGAGGACGATTTAAAAGAGCGCCGTGAAAAGCTGACAGGATTCCTTGATGAGATGGGGTGGTGACTTATGAAGATATTCCGATTATCCTTATTTAATCTAAAGCGAAACAAGCGTGAGGCGGCAGCCATTGTCTTTCTCACCCTTGTCACGACATTTCTCATGGCAACCTTTGCGGTCAGCATTACACAGATTGACAGCGCATTTGACCGCGCCTTTGAGGAGACAGGTTCTGCTGATTTTATATTGTTATTCCAGGCTGACAAATATCGCAATATATACCGTGATATTCTGGAAGAGGAATACCATGTAACCGACGTTCGGGAAAGCAGTGTACTTTACGGTGCGGGTGCATCGGCACTATCAAAGCAGGGTGAAAGTATCGCCTATAATATGATCTTTGTGGACGAAAACACAGAGCGGAAGATGGAAAATTTCCAAAAACTGAATGCCTTCCCCGATGATGAGATTGAAAAGCTGTCTCATCCAATATGGCTGCCCCAGTATTTTGAGATTACAGCCGGCTATGCACCGGGGGAAACCTTTACTTTTGTTTCAGGCGGCAGGGATTACCCTTTCACCATAGCCGGGTTTTACAACACGGGTTTATATAATTCCAGCAGTATGTTAAAATGTATCATTTCAGAGGATGATATGGTGCTGTTGTCCGCTGTCTATGAGGACTACCGCATGATCGCATTTGACACGGAAAGGGAATTCTCCTATGAGGAATACTATGAAAAATGCGCCGCAAAGTCAAATGAGAATGTTTTAAGTGCAGTAATACCACTTGATAAAGATGCGGAGAAAATGGTAGAAACCACTTATCTTACTGTTTTTCTGTATATGAGCGTATTTCTTTCCGTTGTCACCATGATATCCGCACTCTTCCTTATCCTTCACAAGATCTCAAAGGATATGGAGGAACAGATGGTGCAGATCGGCGTGCTGGAAGCACTGGGGTATACAAGCCGTGAGCTTTCTCTTTCCTACATCTGCGAATATATCCTTACAGGGGGCATCGGCGCGGGCATCGGCGGCATAACGGCGGCAGCCTTTTCCCCAGTCATGGATACGCTCATAAGAGGTATGATGAACCGTGACGTGCATACGGATGTGAACATTCTCCGCATTCTTATCGTGTTAATATCGATCATAGTGCTTGTCACGCTCTTTGCGTTGTCAAGGGCGGCAAGGGTGAAAAAGCTCCCTCCCGTCATGGCATTTCGCAAAGGCATAAATACCCATCATTTCAGAAAAAATATACTTCCGCTTGAAAAAATGAGACACAACATCAATGTCCGACTTGCCTTCAAGGGTATCTGTAACGATCTCCGATCGAATATAGGTACGGGTATCTGTATAATCGCCGCAGGAGTTGCCATCATGTTCAGCGTGTACCTCTTTGACTTTTTCAAGAGCGGCTATAACGGACTGATAGGCGTTTTGGGAATGGAAACTCCCGACATAAACATCATTATGATGAGCGGAGTGAATGGGGAAAAATTCTGCGAGGAAATCCGTGAGTTCCCTGAAGTGGAAAAGGTTCTTCTGACGCGCGCAATGGGGGATTATGTGGAAGTAAAAGGCTGCAACCAGAGTGCGGCTGTCTTTTCCTACGCCGATTATTCCCTCACAGATAATATCCGCCTGAAAGCGGGACGTTTCCCCGCGTATGACAACGAGATCATGATCTCCGCAAGGAGAGAAAAGACAGAAAACCGGCACATAGGCGACAGTATCATCATCAAGGGCGATGTCTGTGAAAAAAGTTATATCATAACAGGCATTGTCACCGCTATGAACAACAACGGCATAAGCGTCTACATGACCGAAGACGGTTACCGTCGCATTCGCCCAAACGACCGCCCGAACACAGTGGAGATCACGCTCAAAAACGAGGAAGACCGCCCTGCCTTTACGGATAAACTCACCGCTCTGTACGGTGCGAGCGCAAAGGATACGGCGTATGAACAGACTGCGCAGGGAAGTCTTGAGGAGCGTATCAGGGCGAAAGCGGACGAGAAAATGGCGGTGCTGATCTCTCAGTACGGCGTTACCGACGTTGACTATGCCATCAGAATAGGCGACACCGTCATCAGCGGAAACAGCAGCCGTTTCGTGATAAAAGAGATATCCTCCATGAAGGATTTTTTGAAATCTCAAATGGAATCCATAGCCGCCGTTACTAAGGCATTCTCGTTTGGTGCCGTGATATTCATTGCCGTTGTGGTGGCTGTGATATTGGGCATTATAGCCATATCCGCCGTTAAAAGACAGCGCAGGGAATTTGGTATCATGAAAAGTATGGGCTATACATCAAGGGAGCTTATGCTACAGCTTACCCTGCGCATTCTCCCTGTAACGATCGCTTCCTCCTGCATCGCTGCGGTGTTGTCGGTATGGGTACAGCGTGCATTTTGGATGGCGGCGTTCGGCGTACAGATTCCTGAAAGCCTGCCGCTAATCGTCGGTACGGCGACAGTGCTTGTATTATTCTGCCTGATTGTCACCTACATCAGTGCAGGCAGTATCAGAAAAATATCCGTGACAGAACTTATGACGGAATGAAAGTGGGGTTAAATCATGATAAAGAAAAAAATAATTGCAACAATATCCGCCTTGTGTATGGCAGGAACTGTATACGCATCTGTTGGAAATGCGGTGCATGCTGAATCCGCACAATCGGAACATACCGCCGAAGCAACCGCTTCGCAGGATAGGATATATTGTATTGCGTCTATAAGCAAGATGTATTCCACATTGGCGGTTATGCAGCTTGTTGACGAGGGAAAGGTCGAACTTGACGCTCCTGTCACAAAGTATCTCCCCGATTTCAGTATGAATGACGAGCGGTACAAGGACATCACCGTACGTATGCTTATGAACCACACATCGGGTATCCCTTTGGGGCTGCCGATAAACAATTATCTTTATGATGATGTTGACAGCTTCGCTCATGACAATACACTTGATATCGTATCGGGACTGCGTTTCAAAGCCGCCCCCGGGGAATATGCCAGCTATAATAATATGGGCTTTAGTCTTATTGAGCTTATCGTAGAAAATGTCACCGGTATGAGTTTTACAGATTATGTAAGAAATAACATCGCCGCAAAGATAGGCGCAGATCATACGGGAACGGCATGGAGCCTGTATGCGGGCGATTTGGGCGATGCACGGGTATCTCTCTATCGCGGCTTTCTGCCAATCGAATACCCTTATCAAATGACGGCAGGTTCAGGCGGCATCTGTGCCACCGCTTCTGACGTGGCAAATTTCGGCAGTGCTTTTTTTACGGGAAATGATATTCTTCTTTCCGATGAGGCAAAAACACATATGTCCACCCGTTGGAATGATGACGCAACATACGAGAGCTACGGTCTGGGCTGGGACTTTGTGGAACAAGTCAAGTACGAGAAAGAAAACATAAAGGTCATGGGCAAGGGCGGAGACGTGCCGTACATGAACTCGAGCCTCCTTGTCGCTCCCGATGAACAGATCAGCATAGCGGTGCTGACCGCCGGAAATGGCAGCAGCCAATATGCAGGACTTATGGCGTCTGCTCTGATGGACGTGGCGCTTGCAGAACGGGGAAAAGCGGTAAGCGATCTGACTCCTCCAGAGCCGGAAATAAAGGACATCATCCCCGATCATTATCAAAAATATGAGGGTTTATACTGCTGCGGCATATTCGGAATCGCCGAAATATGCAGGATTACATTTGACGATACCACGATGTACAAGGAGGAATTGGGCACTGACAACACATTGCCCGAAAGATTTAAGATTACCGAAAGCGGAAGTTTTGTCAGGGTAAATGACAGTGGCAGGATGACTGCAGACAGAGAGATCGTTTATTTCGAGGAAAAGGATGGCAAAATATTCATCAGAACGGAGTTGTTCGCCGTATACCCAGGACTTGGAAATAAGTCAGACAGTATGTACACAGGGGAAAAAATGGAAGAAAATCCCGTCTCCCCCAGTGTGCAGCAAAGCTGGGACGAGCTTTCACAGACAGTATTCGTCACATATAACGAAAAATGGACCTCCCAGAACTATGAAACGCCATTTTACCAGATTGTGACAGATGAGGCATTCCCCGGTTATATTCTGACAAAAAACAGCAGAGGCGCAAAAGCGGAAAAAATGACTGATGAAGAACATGCCCTTTTCTTTACTTCCATACCGAGCACTGCAAACAGGGATTTGTATGACATAGAGATCACTGAGCAAACCTATGCGGACAAAACGTCGGCAGTCTCCCTTAACCTGAGCGACGGGACGCGATGCCGCAGTGTGGACAGTCTCCCGGAATTTACCGCTGATACCACCGAAATTCCCCTTCACAGCGGTGAAGCCGTATGGTATCGTATCAGGAACGATATGGGCGGAAAGAGTATCGCTGTCGAACGACCTGACAACTCAGCCGTATTCGTCTACAACAAGTTCCGTGAACTGCTGTACAGCACCCATGTCAGGGACGCAGTGAACACCATCGACCTTCCCCCGGACGGCTATATCGCTTTTGTAGGTGAAACTGGTGGCAGTGTGAAAATATTCAAGTAATGGCAGTTTTGTTATTTTATGGTGGTTCAGTTATAACAAACACTACTTTACAACTTTTAGACAAAAATGCCGTATGAGGCACTTTGGTGTATAATAAATTACTCAAACTTCCCATAATCTTTTGCGGTGCAAAGGCTTGTAATTACTGACAAT